>NZ_JBITES010000004.1:0-410129 GCF_044455405.1 Streptomyces sp. NPDC051243
CGCTCCAGCGCCTCCGGATCGACCTGGTAGCCGTCGCCGCCGCTCACGCGCCCGCCGTCCCTTCCCCGTCCGTTTCCACCGCATCCACCGCCGCCGCTTCCAGATCCACGGCGTCCAGAGCCACCGCGTCCGGAACGATGCCCGGCACCGGAGGCAGCACCATGCCCGCCGCGCTCCCCGCGTCCACCGCGATCCCGACCGGTCCGCCCGACTTCGCCACCCTCGGGACCACCTGATCCAGCAACCGGGCCCCGAAGACCGGCAGCCCTTCGGGCACCGCCTCACCACGCGCCTGGGCAAAGCGCTCCAGCGCCGCGTCATCCGTGAACGCGAAGAGCCAGCGGACGCCGCCCATCTCGACCGACAGCACCGAGCCATCCACCACCGGCACCAGCACCTCGCTGCGCCGGAACTCCCCTACGACCTCACGCAGATCGCGCAGATCGCGCAGATCGCCCTGCCCGGTCTCCGCCAGCTCCGCCAGCCGCGTCCGCAGCCGCAAGGCATCGGCGCTCACGTCATCCCCCTGTTAAAACACTTCACCGGTCATCGCACAAGCGAACGATCACGCTAGTTGGTTCAGTCCGGGGAATGCCAGCATTCGCGTGTCGGCCAGACTTGGCTGAGCTGGGACATCGTGATCCGTGGCCCGACGAGGACGCCGGTCAGAACAAGCCTTCCTGGATGCGCGGCTGCGACCTGAACCCCCGCAAGGGAAAGGACAGTTCTGCATCGGCGGCGGGAACCAGCCCCCACCCCCGCATCAGCCGAGTGTCGACCACCACCACCCCGCCGCCCGTCTCCAGATGCAGATCGGGTCCGGCAGCCGCCACCAACCTCCCGCTCACCGCCCCGCCCGCGACCAGCTCCGTCACGTCCCCGACGGCGGCCGGGAGATCCGTGAGGCCGAACGCCCCGGCGTGATCCACCGGTTGGCAGGGCTCGCGGGCGAGAGACTCGGGCCAGGCATCCAGCGCGGCGGCCCGGGCATGCAGGTCCTCCACCTCGGCAGCCCGTTCCGCCGCCGACGCCGGCAGCACGGACCGCACCGCCCGCTTGTCGGCGTACGGAATCCGGTCCGGGACCCGCAACGCCGCGCGGAGCAGTTCCTCGGTGCGCCTGGCCGCCATCAGCGGGCCGATGCCCAGCCAGCTGAAGCAGACCGCGCCCTGCTCCAGCAGCCGTGCCGAGCCGCGTTCAAGAGCGGTGATGCCTACCTTGGTCATCCCCGGGCCGAACCACGCCAGATATACGTGGTACGGGCGCGGATCGTCCACGATCGTGTCGGCGGCCACCGAGTGCGCGCGGTCCAGTCGCGCACACTCCTCGCACCGCGCCCCCGTACTCCGTCCCGGCACGACCGCCCGTACCGGACACGCATGCCCCCGTGCTCCCACGCATGTCCGCACTCCCCCTTCCGCGACCCCGAAGGCCACCCGTTTCCCCCAGGTCAGCGCCGAGCGCCGACCACCGTCCCACGCCAGTTCGGGGCCGTCCGCCGACCAGCGCAGCCCGTTGCATCTCCATGCCTGTGCCATCGCTCTTCGAGCGTAGGGGCTGCCACTGACAACGCCCGTGCGGTGACCGGGGCGACCGACTTCCCCCGGTTCAGCGCCCCGCCTCAGCGCCAGTCGCCGTCCTGACCGACTGGTTCACCCGCGCAAGCACACTGGCGGCGGACCACCTGGAGGAGCACTGCCGCACCGACTGACGCGCCGGCAACGCACCAACTGCCGCACCGACTGACGCACCGACGGCGCCAGGGCTGACGTACCGGACTCACTGGAGTCACCGAAGGCCTCGGCCGCCGCCGCGCCCGTCCCCCCGAGCGTCGTACGCCGCCCGCGCCCGCTCCACCTCGCCCAGATTCACAGACCACTCCGACAGCGCGGCGAACAACGGCGCGAGGCTGCGCCCCAGTTCGCTGATCTCGTACTCCACGCGCGGGGGCACCTCGGGATAGTAGGTGCGTACGACCAGCCCGTCCCGCTCCAACTGCCGCAGCCGCTGCGTCAGTACCTTCGGCGTGATGGTGGCGATACGGCGCTCCAGTTCGACGAAGCGCTGACGGCCGTACTCATGGAGCGCCCACAGGATCGGGGTGGTCCAGCGGCTGAAGACGATGTCGACGACGGGAGCGATCGGGCAGGCGTTCTCGGGAGCGACCCCTTTCGGAACCTGCATCTCTGCGCCTTCGGCAGCGACCCCGCCCGGAACCCGCGCCACTGTGTCCTCGGTCACAATTACCCCCGCCCGCCAATACTTTCCCCTAGGTACCTACTACCCCCACAACAGTAGCGTCGCCGTACGAGACGAGACACGAGATCCGAACTCGGAACGGAGGCCGATGATGATCGTGGTGACCGGAGCAACGGGCAATGTGGGACGGCCACTTGTGCGGGCCCTCGTGGAGGCCGGCGAGCAGGTGACGGCCGTCTCTCGCCGTATCTCCGCGCGGGATGTGCCGGCGGGGACCCGCCACCACCAGGCCGACCTGACCGACCCCGAGCGCCTGGCGCCCGCCCTCGACGGGGCCAAGGCCCTGTTCCTGCTGACGTCCGGTGAGTTCCTGGCGTCCGGCGGTGACCTCACCGCCGTCCTGGATGCCGTACGGGGATCAGGCATACGGCGTGTGGTGCTGCTGTCGTCCCAAGGGGTCGGCACCGGAGACCACCCACCGGTGCTGGAGGACGCCGTCAAGGCGTCGGGGCTGGAGTGGACGATGCTTCGCCCGGGCGGCTTCCACTCCAACGCCCTTCAGTGGGCCGACATGATCCGCGCGCGACGGGAGGTGGCCGCGCCCTTCGGCGACGTCGGCCTGCCGACCGTCGATCCGGCGGACATCGCGGAGGTCGCCGCGCAGGCGCTGCGCGAGCCCGGGCATGACGGGGAGGTCTACGAGCTGACCGGGCCGGCGCCCGTCTCCCCCCGGCAGCAGACTGCCGCGATCGAGGCCGCGCTCGGCGAGGCGGTGCGGTTCGTCGAACTGACCCGCGCCGAGGCACGGGAGCGCATGCTCGGGTTCATGCCCGAGCCGGTCGTGGAGAGCACGCTCGACATGCTGGGGGCTCCGTCGGACGCGTTGCGGCGGGTGAGCCCGGACGTGGAGCGGGTCCTCGGGCGGCCTGCGCGGTCGTTCGCGGAGTGGGCGGGGCGCAGTGTGGGGGCGTTCAAGTAGCGCGAGCGTTCAAGCATCGGGCGTTCAAGCATCGGGCGTTCAACGGGGGCGATGGTGCTAGGTCTCGCACGTCAAATCGGCGGCGCTCAGGGTCTGTTGACGGCCTGTCGTATTGCCGGGTGAGGGGCGTAAGGATCTTGCGAAGCACTCTTGCGAAGCACCGATTCGGTTGAGCCCGGAACGGTAAGGTCCGCAGCATGAACGCTCGGCTGGCACTGCTCGGCACGGTGGCCCCCGGTGTCGCGGGAAGCGAGGTCTTCCGGCTGGCCCTGCAGCATGCGGTGGGCGAGCTGGGCGCGCTCGGCGGAATGGTCCATCTCCGTGGCCCGATGTCCGCGCTGCGCCTGGTGTCGACGGCCGGACTGCCGCCCGCCCTCACCCGTCACTGGGAGATCATCGACCAGGAGAGCCCGCTGGCCCCGGCCCGCGCGCTGCGCGAGGGGAGCGGCGTCTGGGTCCCGCTGAGCCCGGCCGGCGCGGTCGACACCCCGGACACCACCTGGCCCGGCACCGGCCTGGCCGCGCTGCCGATGCACAACGGCCACCGCAGCACCGGCGCCCTCAGCGTCCTGATGGGCGACCAGGGCGAACCGAGCCCCGAGCACTGGAAGTTCCTGCGCGCCCTCGTCACCTGGGCCGAGGACCGTATGGTCCAGGCACCGCCGCCCATCGGGCCCGCCCAGCCGGGGCGCAACGGCGGTCGCCTGCGCCAGGCCCTGAAGGAAGTCAGCGTCGGCTCCTGGGACTGGGACATCCGCACCGGCGAACTGCTCTGGGACGAGGCGGCTCTGGAGTTGTACGGCACCCGTCCGCAGGACTTCACCGGCAAGGTCGAGAGCTGGATGCGCTGCGTCCATCCGGACGACCTGGCGCCGACGCTGGCGCTGATGGACCGGGCGATCCGGGAGCACGGCGTGTTCGAGGCCGAGTACCGGGTGCGCAAACTGGACGGCACCTGGGGCTGGACACAGGCGCGCGGCAGGACGACGTACGACGACAGCGGCGAACCACTCCGGATGATCGGCGTGGGCTGGGACAGCGACGAGCCCCGCTCCGCCCGTGACGCGCTCGGCCGGGCCCTGCGCCACATGAGCGACGGCTTCCTCGCGATGGACGACGACTGGCGGATCACCTTCGCCAACGTGGAGGCCGAACGCACCCTGGGCTACTCCGAGGAGGAGCTGTTCGGCCGCCTGCTGTGGGACCTGCCCGCCGCCGAGCAGGTACCCGGCCTGGAGATCCGCTGCCGGCAGGCCGCCGCCGCGGAGAAGTCGGTCAGTTTCGACGTACGGCTGCCCAACGGCCGTCTGTGCCACCTGCGCCTGGTCCCGGGCCCCGACGGCCGCACGATCTACTTCACCGACGTCACCGAGAAGCGCCGGCTGGAGGAGGAGCGCCGCTGCGCCGAACGCGCCGCGTCCGAACGTGCTACGCGGATAGCGGAGTTGACGGCCGCGCTGGCCAAGGCGACGACCTCGAAGGATGTGGTGGACGCGGTCGCCCGCCGGGTGCTGCCGCCGTTCGAGGCGACCGGCCTGGTGGTGCAGGCCGCGGAGGGCGACCGGCTGCACACCGTCGGATCCGTCGGCTACCCGGACGACGTCCTCGCCGTGCTCGACGGCCGTGAGCGTACGGAGTCCAGCCCGCTGTGGGACGCGATAGTGGCCGGCACGCCCATGTTCATGTCCTCCCCGCGGGAGTTCGCCGCCCGCTACCCCGACCTGGCGGACCTGCCCGCCCGCGCCGGCAAGCAGGCCTGGGCGCTGCTCCCCCTCACGGCCTCGGGTCACACCTTCGGCATCTGCGCGATCAGCTTCGACCACCCACGCCGCCTCACCGACGAGGAGCGCACCCTCCTGACCGCGACCAGCGCCCTGGTCGCCCAGGCCCTGGAACGCGCCCGCCTCTTCGACGCCGAGCACACCCGGTCCCGCGAACTCCAGCGCAGCCTGCTCCCCCGCGACCTGCCCGACCTCCCCGCCTGCACGGCAGCGGCCCGCTACCTCCCGGCGGGACAGGGCATGGACGTCGGCGGCGACTGGTACGACATCATCCCGCTCTCGGGCGGCCAGGTGGCCCTGGTCGTCGGCGACGTCATGGGGCACGGCCTCCCCGAGGCGGCGACGATGGGCCGGCTGCGCACGGCGGTCCACACCCTGGCCGACCTCGAACTGCCGCCCGACGAGATCATGAGCCACCTCAACGACATCGTCGGGGCGATGGGCGAGGAGTCGTACGTGACGTGCCTGTACGCGTTGTACGACTCCACGACCCGGGTCTGCTCCATAGCCAGGGCGGGCCACCCGCCCCCCGCCCTGCTCCACCCGGACGGCACAGTCGTCTTCCCGCCCCTGTCGGCCGACCCGCCCCTGGGCGCGGCGGAACCCCCCTTCGAGACGACCGAGATCCAGGTACCCGAGGGCAGCGTGCTCGTCCTCTACACCGACGGCCTGGTGGAGTCGTCGAAGCGCGAGATGGACGAGGGCATGGCGGCACTGGCCGGCGTCCTCGGCACCTCCCACAAGGACGGCACGGCGAACGACCTGGACCACCTCTGCGAGCGGATCGCGACCGCCCTGCTCCCCACCGACCACCAGGCCGCCGACGACGCGGCCTTCCTCCTCGCCCGCCTCCACGCACTGCCCGCCTCCCGCATGGCCTCCTGGCCCCTCCCCGAGGACCCCAGAGCGGCGGGCCAGGCCCGCGCCCTGATCCGCACCCAGCTGGCGGCCTGGGGCCTCGACGCCCTCACCCCCACGACCGAACTCCTGGCCAGCGAACTGATCGGCAACGTCATCCGCCACGCCAGGGGCCCCCTGCGCCTCCGCCTCCTCCACGGCGCCGACCTGATCTGCGAGGTCTTCGACGGCAGCCTGACGATGCCGCGCATCCGCCGGGCGACGGAGACGGACGAGGGCGGCCGAGGGCTGCAACTGGTCACGGCGCTGTCGCAGCGGTGGGGGACGCGTTACACCCCGACCGGGAAGTGCATCTGGACGGAACAGGCTCTGCAGACGTCGCCGGACACGGCCCGGCAGGGAGCGGGGGACGATCCGTTGGCGGCGATGTTCCTGGGGATGGCGGGGTTGGGGGAGGACTTCGCAGGGGGCCTGGAAGGGGAATGGGACAGGGTCGCCGGCTGGGACTGGGACGGGGATGGGGACTTGGACGGATTGAGGTTCGGGGAGCGGTAGTTGCAGGTGGGGCGTGGCGGCCGAGTTCCCACAGCCGTCCGGAGCTCTCTCCCCCCACAGCCGTCCGGAGCTCTCTCCCCCCCCCCGGTCGTCTAGAGCCGCTTCAGATTCCGGTCCAGGATCGCCCGGAGCCGGTCGATGTCCGCAGGGTCCTGAGCGCCCCGCTTGGGCAGCACGGCGACACCGGCCGCGCGGTCACCGCCGAGGAGCACGAAAAGGCCGGGCGTCTCCAGGTACTCCCGGAACACCACCCACTGCATGCTGAAGGACGCCCGCTCGCCGGTGGTGACCGAACCACGCTCGTCGGCCACCATCCGGGCCTCCCCGTACGGCTCCACCATGCTGTGCATCCGTCGGGCCATGGTGCGCAGCCCGCGCAGAGTGCCCCAGAACGCGATCGGCACGGCGAGCACCAGCGAGATGATCCACACGACCGGCGGGGCATCCCTGGCAACCGAGAAGACGCTCACGGCGACCGCCGCCAGGACCGGCGCCATCAGTGCCTGGGCGCGTCCCGCCGATGACCGCCGCGCTCGTGCACGCAACGCCTCTTCGAAGTCCGCTGCCGTCGGCCGGTAGACGAACTCCACCGGCGTACCGAGATCCGTGTTCTGCGGTGTGGATTCCCTGCCCCTGGTGCACATGGGCAGGGATCGTAGCGAGCAAGTCCCGGGAGGATCCGACCGGTATGCAAAAGCCAGAGGCCCTGCGGAGCACTCCGCGGGGCCTCTGGCTTGTTGTGCACTCGGCAGGATTCGAACCTGCAACCTTCTGATCCGTAGTCAGATGCTCTATCCGTTAAGCTACGAGTGCTTGTTTTGTTTTCCCGCCGCTCCCGGCCTTCCGGCCCGCTCGCGGCGACAGGAAGAACATTACATGACCGGCGCCGCCATGTGAAATCCGTTTGGCCTACCCCTTGTGACCTGCGGAAATGCCTCTGAGGGCGGTCTGCGGGAGTGAGCCTGTGAACGACGAAGCCCCGGTCCTGTGGACCGGGGCTTCGTGATCGAGCGCGGAGGCGGAGGGATTTGAACCCTCGATGGGCTTTAAGGCCCAAACCGCATTAGCAGTGCGGCGCCATAGACCGGACTAGGCGACGCCTCCAGCACAGCCGCTCGCGCGAGCGCGATTGGTGCGTGCAGATGATGACACAGTCGAGCGTGGTGTCACCAATCGACGTCCACGGTACTAGGCCGGGCGGGCACAGGGCAAAGCCCTTCCCGGCGCGCTTCCCGGCGCGCTTCGCGGCGTGCCGCGCGGTGTGCCGCGCGGCGCGCAACGTCGGGGGCCTTGGGGCGCTGGTCAGGTCATGTTCCAGGTCAATCGTTCCGGCGCGGCCGGACGCGTCGGGCGGCTCCTTCTCGCCGCCGCCGGATCCCTCGTCGCCGTCGGCACCGCCACCGTCGCGCCCGCCTCGGCGTACGCCCAGGCCACGCCCCTCCCCCTCGCGCTCCCGTCCCTCCACGACTCCGCCCGCTCCGGCCACCACCTCACCATCACCGTCCGCAACGCCGGCGACGGCCATGACGGGACGTACGAGCTGTACTGCCACCCCGGCGACGGCGACCACCCCGACGTCGCAGGCGCCTGTGCCGCGCTCGATCGCGGCACCCGGTGGGGCACGGACGCCTTCGCTCCCGTACCGAAGGACACCCTGTGCACCATGCAGTACGGCGGTCCCGCCACCGCGCATGTCACCGGGACCTGGGCCGGGCGGCCCGTCGACGCGCGGTACGACCGCGCGGACGGATGTCAGATCGGGCGGTGGAACCGGCTCGTGCCCGTGCTTCCCGATGTGGGTCAGGAGGGGCGGGCGTAGGCGTGGGCCGTGGCAGCCGCTCGCCCGACCGAGCGGGAAGCGGGGGCTCCGGTACGCGATCGCACAGCCTTCGTACAGGCTTTCCCAGGGGGACGCATCGGGTCCGTAAATGTCCCGCGAAGGTCTCGCGAAGCCGGAAGGCCGCTGGAAGGAGGGCGAGCAGGACATCTGCACAGGCGGTCATACGTTCTGGGTCACTTCGTCGTGCGACCTCCCTCTCATCCGGCGTCGCGAGCGCAACCCCAGCCCTTAGACTCCCTCGCGTGACACGCTGCGGGACGGTTGGCAAGATGGCCCGAGCGGTCGGCAAGGTGCGGTAACAGGGAGGAAGCGTCTCGTGAGCAGCAGGCCATCCCGAGGCGCTGCTCGCCTCGCAGCCATACTCGACGCGCTTCCCGACGCGTTGGTGCTGGTCAACGCCAATGGGACCGTCGTCAACGCCAACACCATCGCCCTGGAGACCTTCGAGGCGCCGGGGACCGCCCTGGTCGGGCGCGGGCTGCTCGATCTGCTGCCGCACTTCGACTCCAAGCTCATCCCCGGGTCCATGCGGCGGCCCGATCACATGGACCCGCAGGGGCGGACCAAGCCGACCCGGATGATGGCCCGGCGGACGGACGGCACCGAGTTCCCGGTCGAGGTCACGTCCGCGAATCTCGAGAACGGCCAACAGGCGTACGACGGCTACGGCTATACGGGTGACGAGCTGCTCATGCTCGTCGTACGGGACCTCTCCGGGACCGTCGACACCGAGGCCGAGCTGGCGCGTTCGCAGCGGCAGACCGAGATGATCCTGCGGGCCGCGTCCGAGGGTGTGGTCGGGACCGACACCGAAGGGCGGATCGTCCTCGTCAACCCGGCGGCCGCTCAGATACTGGGTTATCGGGCCAGTGATCTGGGCGGGCGGGAGCTGCACACGCTCGTGCTGCACTCACGTGTCGACGGGTCTCCCTTCCCCTACGAGGAGTCCCCGCTCGCCGACACCCTGCGCTCGGGGCGCAAGCACCGGGTGCGCGGGCAGGTGCTGTGGTCCAAGGGCGGGGACAAGGTCTCCGTCGATCTGACGACCGCGCCCGTGCGCGACGGCGACCAGCTCGTCGGCGCCGTGATGACCTTCACCGACCGCCGGCCGTACGACACCCTCGCCGAGGAGAAGGCCGCCGCGGACAAGCGGCACGAGGAGGAGCTGGAGCGGCTCGCCGAGGAGCACGCCTCCGAGCTGACCGCCCTTCGGCAGAAGCACGTGACCGAGGTCGAGGAGCTGCAGGAGCGGCACCAGGAGGAGCTCGCCGCCGGCGAGGAGCGGTACGCCGCGCTCGGGGAGCGGGAGAAGGACCGGTACGAGGCGCTGGCGGGCCGGCACGAGCAGCTGCTGACGCTGCTCGGGCGCTCGCTGCGCGGGCCGCTCGACGAGCTGCGCCGTGAGCTGGCCGCGCTCGCCGCGGACGACGCGGGGCAGCTGTGGCCCGAGGCCAACCAGGTGCTGCACCACCTGTCGGCCGGGTACTCGCGGATCACTACGTTGATCGACAACGTGCTCCAGTACCAGCGGCTCGACTCGGGGGGCGACGCGGTCTCCCGTACGAAGGTGATGCTCGACGCCGTCGTCGCCGCGGGTGTCGACGGGGCCGTCGAGCTCATCGGGCCGGGGCGGGTGCAGTTCGCCGTGCACGCGCCGCCCATCGAGGCCGAGGTCGACCCGCAGCGCCTCGCCACCGCGCTCGCGCATCTCGTCGCCGATGTCGCCGGCGTCGACGCGACCGGCAACTCGCCCGTGTCGGCGGGCGGTTACCTGGACAACACGGTGGTCGTCGCGGCGGCGCAGCGTGGTGAGGTCGTACGGATCGAGGTGCGCGGGCCGTATGCCGGGGGAGACCCGGTGCACGAGCCGATCGTGCGCGGGATCGTGCGGGCTCACGGCGGTGTGCTGCAGACGCACGACGTACCGGGGATGAGCGGCAGTGCGTTCGTCCTCGAGGTGCCGATCGGCGGTGGGGCCGGGGCCGTCTCCGGCACCCCGGCCGAGGACGCCGGGGCCGAGGCCGGTGACGGGACCGAGGGCGCCGCCGTCGAGGCCGGGCAGAGTGCCGGCAGCGGGCGGCGGCGGGCCCGGCGGTCCTCTGTCGACGCCTTCCTGGAGAGCGAGCATCCCGGTGCCGAGGCCGAGGGCGCCGAGGCCGAGGGCGCGGCGCCCACCGGACGGCGGCGCAGGCGCGCGGCCTCCGCGCCCGAGCTCCCCCAGGGGGACGCGGGCGGCGAGGTCTCGGGAGGTACGGGACGGCGCCGTGGGCGACCGGCCGAGGACGGCGGGGACGGCGTCGCCGAGGGCGCCGTCGTGACGGCCGCCGAGCATGCGGCGGGCACCGCGGCCGCCGGGAACGGCCTGGGCGGGACCGTACCGCCGCAGGGCGTGCCCGCGCCCGGTGGGCCCAGCGGGCGGCGGGCCCGGCGGGACGGCGGTGAGCAGCACGCTCTGCCGCCCGCGCTGCCCGCGGGCGGTGACGGCGGACAGTCGCCTTCCGCGGCGGTGGCCGGTGCGGCCGCGGACTCGGGTGAGGGTGCGCAGCCGACCGGGCGGCGTCGGCGTGCGCTGGCCGCTGCTCCGGCGCGTGCGGCTGGGCAGGCGCAGGAGGCGGGGCCCCGGCAGGTGTTCGCGCTGCCTCCCGCGGAGGCGGACCGGGGTGGTGCCGCCGGGGCGGAGGGGGCGGTCGCTGAGCCGGCTTCGGCTCCGGGTGCCGGTGTGGCTTCGGCTCCGGGTGCCGGTGTGACTGCCTCGACTGCGGCTACTGCTGTGGCACCTGCGGGTATGGGTGCAGTGGCGCCAGCGGGTGCTGCTGTGGCTCCGGCTTCGCCGATGGTTCCGGGGGCGGCGGTTCCCGGGCAGGGTCCGGTTCCCGGGCAGGGTCCGGCTCCCGTGCAGGGGCTGGCTCCCGTGCAGGGGCTGGCTCCCGTGCAGGGGCTGGCTCCCGTGCAGGGTCCGGCTCCCGTGCAGGGGCAGCAGGCTCAGGCTCAGGGCCACGGCCAGGACCAGCGCCAGGTTCCGGGGCAGGCCGCTCCCGGTGACGTACTCGTCGACGAGGGGCGGCACGACGCCGTGCCCCACGACCAGGCCGACGACCACACCCCGCCGCAGCCGCATCCGACCAGCGCGCCGACCGGGCGTCGCCGGCGGGCCGTGGGCCAGCCCCCGGAGGCGGCGGAAGGGACGTCCGCGCAGGGTGGCGCGGCGCAGAACGTGCAGGGGCAGGGGGTCCCCGCGTCGGCCGCTCCGGCGCAGGCCGGCGCTGCCCCGGGTGCGCCCGTGCAGGGCACCGTGGGGCAGGGACTTCAGGTGGCCGTGCCCGGGGACGTGGCCCAGGCTGGGGCGGGGCAGGCAGTGACCGGCCAGGCCGGGGCCGCTCAGCCGGTGCCCGGTAGGCCTCTCCCCGCCGAGACCCCCGGTCAGGGCGTCCCCGCGCAGGGCACGCCGGCCCAGGGCGTTCCGGCCCCGCAGCCGTGGCCCGTCGCCGACGACACCTCCGGCGCCGGGACGGCCGTACCGGCGAACGGCGCCGCCACCCCCGTGCCGCCGCATGCGAGCACCCCCCAGCAGGCCCAGCCCCAGCCCGCCCCCGGCACCCCGGCTCCGGGTACCCCGCTGCCTCCCGACGCCGCGGCGGGCGCCCAGCAGCAGCGTGCGGCGCAGCCTCTCCCGGCCGAAGCGGCCGCTCCGGGGGCCCCCGTCGACCCGAACTCCACTCAGGGCCGGGCGATCAGCGTGCGGACGTTGGGGCAGGGAGTGCCGTTCACGCGGCAGGCGGCGCAGGTGCAGCAGCCCGCGCAGGCTCCGCACTCGGCTCAGCAGCCCCAGTCGTCGGCCACGCCTCCGCCGCATCAGACCAGCGGTGGCGGACGGCGCCGCAAGCTGGGTACGCCGCCGGACCCCGCCACGCGCGCGTCCGCCTCGGCGGAGCAGTCGGCGCGGCCGCATCCGCCGACCGAGAAGCCGGTGCCCGCGCAGCCCGTACCGGTGCAGCCGTCGCTCGGCGGGCAGCCCCAGCCGTCCCAGCCCGGGCAGGCGCGGCTGGCCCCGATGACGGAGGGCGCCGGACGGTCGTACGCCATAGGCGCGCCGGACGAGAACGCCGCCGAGGGACCGGAGCCGCTGGACGGGCCGGGCGGCGCCGTCGAGGTCGCCGACACCCCGCGCCCGCAGCCGATGGACGACGAGCTGCCGCCGGAGCCGCTCGACAACCCGCGGCGGCTGCTGGTGTGGCCCGCGCCGGACGTGACGACCCAGCAGGCGCTGAGCGATCGCGGCTACCGGCCGGTCATCGTGCACTCGCGCGAGGAGGTCGACGCGCAGATCGCGGCGTTCCCGGCCGCGCTGTTCGTCGACCCGCTGACCGGGCCGATCACCCGGACCGCACTGCAGTCGCTGCGGCAGGCCGCCGTCGCGGCCGAGGTGCCGGTGATGGTGACGGCGGGGCTCGGACAGGCTTCGCGGGAGGCGGCGTACGGCGCCGACCCGGCCGTACTGCTGAAGGCGCTCGCGCCCCGGGACACCGAGCAGCACCCGCCGCGCGTGCTGCTGATCGAGGAGCACGCGGAGATCGCGCTGGCGCTCACAGCGACGCTGGAGCGGCGCGGGATGCAAGTGGCGCGGGCCGCGAGCGACGCCGACGCGGTGGCGCTGGCGGGCGACTTCCGGCCGAACCTGGTCGTGATGGACCTGATGCAGGTGCACCGGCGCCGGGCCGGGATCGTCGACTGGCTGCGCGCGAACGGGCAGCTCAACCGCACCCCGCTCGTCGTCTACACGGCCGCCGTCGACCAGGCCGACCTGCCACGGCTGGCCTCCGGCGAGACGGTGCTGTTCCTGGCGGAGCGGTCGACGAGCGGTGAGGTGCAGAGCCGGATCGTGGACCTGCTGGCGCGGATCGGCACCAACTGAGCGCGAACGCAGCGGAATCAGGCGAAGCGGAGCTGAGCGGAGCGGAGCTGAGCGCGAAGTGACCAGGTGACCAGGGGCCGCTGAAGCGCCCCTGGCACGGGCGCGGGGCTGTGCGTCGATTCTCGGCTACCGCCGCGTGGGCGCGGGCGGCCACGTACAACCCGTGGCCGCCCGACGACAGTTCCCCGCTACGCCAGTCGCGTCAGATGCTGGTGACGTCCAGCTCACCCTCGGCGTACTGCCTGCGCAGCACCTTCTTGTCGAACTTGCCCACGCTCGTCTTCGGAACCGCCTCGATGACGGTCCACCGCTCCGGGAGCTGCCACTTGGCGATCTTGCCCTCCTCGGCGAGGAAGGCGCGCAGGGTCTCGAAGTCGGTGGTGGCGCCCTCCTTGAGGACGACCGTGGCCAGCGGGCGCTCGCCCCACTTGTCGTCCGGGACGGCGACCACGGCGGCCTCGGCGACGTCCGGGTGGGACATCAGCGCGTTCTCCAGCTCGACCGAGGAGATCCACTCGCCGCCGGACTTGATGACGTCCTTGGCGCGGTCGGTGAGGGTGAGGAAGCCGTCGGGGGAGATGATGCCGACGTCGCCGGTCTTCAGCCAGCCGTCCTCGCTGAACTTGTCGGCGGGCCGCAGGGGCTCGGCGCCGGGGCCGTTGTAGTAGGCGCCCGCGATCCAGGGGCCGCGCACCTCAAGCTCGCCGGCCGACTCGCCGTCCCAGGGCAGACGCTCGCCGCCGGGGCCGGTGAGACGGGCCTCGACGGAGGCGGGGAAGCGGCCCTGGGTCAGGCGGTACGCGAACTCCTCCTCCGTGCCGACCGCATGGGCCGGCGGACGGGCGACCGTGCCCAACGGGGACGTCTCCGTCATGCCCCAGGCGTGGCAGACGCGCATGCCGAGCTTGTCGAACGCCTGCATGAGCGAGGGCGGACAGGCCGAGCCGCCGATGGTGACCTGGCCGAGGGAGGAGACGTCACGCGGCTTGGCGGTGAGCTCGGCGAGCAGGCCCTGCCAGATGGTGGGCACGGCGGCCGCATGGGTGGGCTTCTCGCCCTCGATCATCTCGGCGAGGGGCGCGGGCTGCAGGAAGCGGTCCGGCATCAGCATGTTGACGCCGGTCATGAAGGTGGCGTGCGGCAGGCCCCAGGCGTTGACGTGGAACTGCGGGACCACGATCAGCGACGTGTCCTGGTCGGTCAGACCCATCGACTGGGTCATGTTGACCTGCATGGAGTGCAGATAGACGGAGCGGTGGGAGTAGACGACGCCCTTCGGGTCGCCGGTGGTGCCGGAGGTGTAGCACATGGCGGCGGCCTGCCGCTCGTCCAGCTCCGGCCAGTCGAACGTGACCGGCTTACCGGCGATCAGTTCCTCGTACTCGTGCACCTGCACGTCGGCGGCCGCGAGGCCGGAACGGTCACCCGGCCCCGAGACGACCACGTGCTTCACCGTCTTGAGGTGCGGGAGCAGCGGGGCGAGCAGGGGGAGGAGGGAACCGTTGGCGATGACCACCCGGTCGGCGGCGTGGTTGACGATCCAGGCGAGCTGCTCCGCCGGGAGCCGGAGGTTGAGGGTGTGCAGGACCGCGCCCATGGAGGGGATCGCGAAGTAGGCCTCGACGTGCTCGGCGTTGTTCCACATGAGCGTGGCGACCCGCTCGTCGTCGGCGACGCCGAGGTCCTCGCGCAGGGCATGCGCCAGCTGCGCGGCACGCGCACCGACCTCGGCGAAGGAACGGCGGTGCGGCTCATCCTCGCCGGTCCATGTGGTGACCTGCGATGTGCCGTGGATCGTCGACCCGTGGGTCAGGATCCTCGAGATCAGCAGCGGTACGTCCTGCATGGTGCTCAGCACGGCGTCCTCCCGGGGCGACATTGCCTACGCGGTAGTAAGGGTTGCGGAGATTCTGCGCGCATACCGCGCGGTATGTCACTAGGGTCGGGCGATCGATCATGTCACGTTGCGTTCATGAGGGTGTGACGCTATCGGCGCTGACGGGGGGTGGCGTGGCGAGTAAGGGGGCGTGGGCGGTGCGGCGGGAGACGCTGACACGTGTGGTGCTGTGCCGCATGATCGGCGCCTGTGCAGGTGAGGGGGCGCAGGGTCGTCGCCTGTGGAGGTGACGGGCGGGCAGGGCCGGCTCTAGCGGACGAGCCCCAGCTCGGGGTCCTCGCGCAGCTTGCCCAGCGCTCGTGACACCGCCGACTTCACCGTGCCCACGGACACCCCGAGGACCTCCGCCGTCTGCACCTCGCTCAGGTCCTCGTAGTAGCGCAGGACGACCATGGCCCGCTGGCGCGCCGGCAGCCGCATGATCGCGCGCCACATGGCGTCGTGCAGCGCCTGCTGCTCGGCCGGATCGTCGTCGTGGCCCGGCATCGGCTCCGGCTCGGGCAGCTCGTCGCAGGCGAACTCGTCGACCTTGCGCTTGCGCCACTGCGACGTCCGCGTGTTCAGCAACGCCCTGCGCACATAGCCGTCGAGGGCACGATGGTCCTCGATGCGCTCCCAGGCGACGTATGTCTTGGTGAGCGCGGTCTGCAGCAGGTCCTCCGCGTCGCTCGGGTTCGCGGTCAGCGACCGGGCGGTACGCAGCAGCACCGGCTGGCGGGCCCGCACGTACGACGTGAAGGAGGGGTACGTCGCGTTCGGAAAGGACCGCGTCGCGGCGTTGGAAGCGCTGGTGCAGACGGGTGTGGTCATGGCTCCACGCTATGAGCGTCCCCTGCTTCAGCGGATCGGCCGGAGGTGCCGAAGCAGCGTCCGCCTCAGGTTGTAGGGGTGGGGCTGACTCCACCTACTGAAGGTGGACGAGCGAGGGTCACATACTGCGGGATTACCCCTGGGGGCCACCCGTCGGCGACAGGGTCGGTTCAGCGGTCCGCGGCCAGGACCAGCCCCGACGTCGGCACGCCCGTGCCCGCGGTCACCAGTACTCGCTCCGCCCCCGGTATCTGGTTCACAGACGTCCCCCGCACCTGCCTCACCCCCTCCGCGATGCCGTTCATTCCGTGCAGATACGCCTCCCCGAGCTGCCCTCCGTGAGTGTTGAGCGGCAGCCGCTCCTCGGCCACGAAGTCCCCGGCCTCCCCCTTTCCGCAGAACCCGAACTCCTCCAGCTGCATCAGCACGAACGGTGTGAAGTGGTCGTACAGGATCCCCACGTCGATCTCCTGCGGCCCCAGCCCCGCCGTCCGCCACAGCTGCCGCGCCACCACGGCCATCTCCGGCAGGCCGGTGAGGTCGTCCCGGTAGAAGCTCGTCATCTGTTCCTGCCCCCGGCCCGCACCCTGCGCCGCCGCCGCTATGACGGCCGGTGGGTGGGGAAGACCACGGGCCCGCTCGACGGACGTGACGACGAGCGCCTGGCCGCCGTCCGTCTCCTGACAGCAGTCCAGCAGCCGCAGCGGCTCGACGATCCAGCGGGAGGCCGCGTGGTCGGCGAGGGTGATGGGTCTGCCGTGGAAGTACGCGGCCGGGTTGGTCGCCGCGTATCTGCGGTCCATGACCGCCACATGCCCGAACACCTCCGGCGTCAGCCCGTATGTGTGCAGATACCGCTGGGCCGCCATCGCCACCCAGGAGGCCGGCGTGAGCAACCCGAAGGGCAGCGACCAGCCGAGCGCCACGCCCTCCGCCGACGGCTCCCGGTGCTGCACACCCGAGCCGAAGCGCCGCCCCGACCGCTCGTTGAACGCCCGGTAGCAGACCACCACCTCGGCCACGCCGGTGGCGATGGCGAGCGCCGCCTGCTGGATCGTCGCGCAGGCCGCGCCGCCGCCGTAGTGGACGCGGGAGAAGAAGGACAGCTCACCCATCCCACAGGCCTGGGCCACGGTGATCTCCGGGCTGGTGTCCATCGTGAACGTCACCATCCCGTCCACGTCCCCGGGCGTCAGCCCCGCGTCGTCCAGCGCGGCCCGCACCGCCTCCACGGCCAGCCGAAGCTCGCTGCGCCCCGAGTCCTTGGAGAACTCGGTGGCCCCGACACCGACTATCGCCGCCCGGCCGGAGAGGGCGTCTCTGGTGCGCGCACTCATACGGCACCTCCCGAGGGAGCGGGGGCCGACAGCACGCTTACCGTCGCCGTGCCGGTCACGTGTCTGCCGATGCCGTTCACCCCGACGACCCGTACCGTCGCGGTGTCGTCGGTGACCTCCTCGACCGTGCCCGTCAACTCCATGGTGTCGCCCGGATAGTTGGGCGCCCCGAGTCGTATGGCCACCCTGCGCAGTACGGTCGTCGGTCCGAAGTGGTCGGTGAGGTAGCGGCCGACCAGGCCGTTCGTCGTCAGGATGTTCATGAAGACGTCCGGGGAGCCCTTCGCGCGTGCCAGCTCCGCGTCGTGGTGCACGTCCTGGTAATCGCGTGAGGCGATGGCGCCGGCGACGATCAGCGTGCGCGTGATCGGGATTTTCAGCGGCGGCAGCTCTTCCCCGGGCTCCATGCGTTTCTCGGTCTCGGGCTTCATGTGCCTCGCTGTCGCCGTCTCGGGCTTCATGTGCTTCCCTGTCGCCGTCCCGGGATTCACGTGCTTCCCTGTCGCCGTCCCGGGATTCACGTGCTTCCCTGCCGCCGTCCCGGGATTCACGTGCTTCCCTGCCGCCGTCCCGGGATTCATGTGCCTCGCCGTCGCCGTCCCGGGCCCCAAGTGCCTCGCCATCCCGGACTTCATGTGCCTGTCCGTCGCCTCCGCGCCGCCGGTCGTGGCTCGGGGCGCTGAACCGCCGGGGACTTCTTCATGCGGCTCCTGGGCTTCTCGTGGCTTCTGAGGCTGTCCTAGCTTTTGAGGCTGTCGTGGCTTTTGAGGCTGTCCTGACTTTTGGGCTTCCTGCGGTTCCTGAGTTGCTGGCGCTTCCTGAATCTCCGCCGCCTCCCCAACTCGCCAGACCGGCAGCACCAACTCCTCGTCGCACTCCTGGAACTCGAGCCGCACCGGCAGCCCGATGCGCACCTTGTCGTACGGCACGCCCACCACGTTGCCGATCATCCGCACGCCCTCGGCCAGTTCGATGAGACCGACCGCGTAAGGAGGGTCGAAGGCCGGGAACGGCGGATGGTGCATCACGACGTACGAATAGACCGTCCCCTCGCCGCTCGCCTCGACCGTGGCCCAGTCCAGGCCGCCGCAGGCGTTGCAGCCGGGCAGCCAGGGGTGACGCAGGGCGCCGCAGTCGATGCAGCGCTGAATCAGCAAGGTGCGCCTGCGGACGCCCTCCCAGAAGTCGGCGTTGTCCCGATTGACCACCGGGCGAGGGCGAGGCTGCTTGGTCTGTCGGCGGGCCGGGGCGTACTTGAGGATGCGGAAGCGGTGGGTGCCCGAGAGTTCGGTGTCGACGCGGACGTCCATGCGGGTCGTCACGAAGTAACCGGCCCCCAGCTTCGTCGTCTTGCGCTCCGACACCGCCTCGATCACCGCGTCGAAGGTGATCTCGTCCCCGGGTCGAAGGGCGCGTGGATACTCCTGCTCGCAGTCGGTGGCGACCACCGAGGTGTAGCCCGCCTCGTCGAGGAGCCCGAGCAGCTCGTCGTACGCACCCGTGCGTGCCGTATGGCCGGAGAGGCCGCCCATCGTCCACGCCTGGAGCATGGTGGGCGGAGCGATGGCGTCCGGGCCCGAGTACGCCGGACTGGTGTCGCCCATCGCCTCGCACCAGTGCCGGATCATGGGCGCGTTGACGGGGTCCTTGCCTCTGCTCGCCACGGCTGCCGGCCGTCCCTCGTAGACCTTCAGCCGCGCATACAGCTCGTCGCTCACGTCGCCCCCTCGTCCTCATCAGTCCCGCGGTCCCGGTGGACCCGGTGGTCCCCGTGGACCCGGTGGACCCGGTGGCCCCGGTGGTCCCGTGGACCCGGTGGACCCGGTGGACCCGGTGGACCCGGTGGGCCCGGTGGTCCCCGTGGACCCCGTGGACCCGTCTGCCCCGTCGTCCCACAGCGCATCGCACTGACACTTCTGGTACACCGCGACCGCCGATCCGGTTCCCACGACCTCGCGGGAAATTTCGGGAACTTCCCGAGGCCCTCCACGAGGGTCCGGGCGTGGTTCGAACCCTCACTCCCTCATCCGCGCCAGGAAGGTTTCTGACTGTCCGTCAGATAACACTCACTGTCAAGGCCACCGATGCACGCGCCCGCCGGGCTGTTTCAACACCCGTACGACAGCGGCGAAAGGGCCCGCGGAAACGGAAGCCGGGCGGCCGCACGGCGCCAGCAGCCCCCCTCCCCGCCCACACACCGACGCCAAAACGCCTGCGCGGCGGCACCGAAGTACCGCCGCGCAGACGCGTTACACCCCACAGAGCACACCCGACACAATCAGAGAGGGCCGGTGCCTGAGCACCGGGGCACCGACCCCCTCAGCTCACCACCAGAGCGGCGTGAAGTTGACGGCCGCGTTGTCGTTGCCCTGGTTGATGGCCGTGAACGCGGAGCCGTTGACCTGGGCGGTGTTGCTCTGGTTCGAGGCGCCGGAGCCGGTCGCCTGCTGCTGAGTGGTGGACGAGGTGCCGTAGTTGTCGCCGCCGACCCCGCTGCCCACGAGGCCCTGGGCGGCGTTCGTGACAGCCGCGCTGGATCCGTCGTCCGCGACGGCGCCGTTGTCCGCCGTCGCGACGCCGGAGAAGAGGGCGACCGCGAGCGGAAGGGCGGAGACGGCTGCGATGACGCGGGCGGTACGGATGCTTGCCATGTTGTTCCTCCAGAACAGGTGCGCCCAGGCTCCCCGCCGGACGCATGTGTGTTGCATGAAGTACTGCTCGATCCAAGGCAGTTGGCCGACCGCCTCGGAGTCCTGCACGACGTCGCGAGATCAGAGTTGCCCACCGAATCCCCGGCGAACCACCCCGGAAGCCGCCATTCGCCCTCAAGCATGATGAAAAGTCGATAAACCCCTTTCGCGACTTCTAGCACGCAAGTCAGGGCAGTACGGACACCGCCATCCCAAGCACCACAAGAGGCGAAACGTTCCTGCACATGTCCGGCCGATCCCAGCCGACCGGCGGATCGCCCGACGACCCACACCCAATCCCCCTTTCTTTTTTCGAACACTCGTACGAACATAGAGCTATGGCCACCACCGACCGGCAGGCCACGACGCTGGCCCTCGCACACGCCCTGTCAGCCGCCGAACGCGGACTGGCCGTCATCCCCCTGTCCCGGACGAAGCTCCCGGCCCTGCGCTCCCCGCACCGCGACGACCCCGACCCCGCCCCCTGCCACGGCGAGTGCGGCCGCTTCGGACACGGGGTCTACGACGCCTCCACGGACCCCGCCCGCATCCGCGAACTCTTCGCCGCCGCCCCCTGGGCGACGGGCTACGGCATCGCCTGCGGCCTGCCACCGCACCATCTGATCGGCATCGACCTCGACACCAAATCCGGTACGGACTCCTCGGCAGCCCTGCGCGAACTGGCGCTGCGCCACCTGTTCACGATTCCGCCCACCGTGGTCGTCCTGACCCCGAGCGGCGGCCGCCACCTCTGGCTGACCGGCCCGGCCGACGTCGTCGTACCCAACTCGGCGGGCCGCCTGGCGCCCGGCATCGACATCCGGGGTGCCGGCGGCTACCTGGTCGGCCCCGGCTCCCGTACCGACCACGGCGTCTACAGCACCGCGCCCGGTACGTCCCACATCGCTCCCGCGCCCTGTCCGCGCGCCCTGCTGCGCCTGCTGCTCCCGCCACCCCGCACGCAGCACCCCGCGCCCCCGTCGACCGGGGGTCACGGTCAGGGGCTGGTCCAGTTCGTGCTCGCCGCGCACGAGGGCCAGCGCAACACCCGGCTGTTCTGGGCGGCCTGCCGCGCGTACGAGGACGGCATCGGCCCCGCCCTGGTCGACCCTCTGGTCGAGGCGGCCCTCGACACCGGCCTGACCGAACGCGAGGCCCGCGCGACGATCGCCTCGGCGGCACGCATGACGGGACACCGGCCCTGACCGGCGCCGGCGTCCGACGGGCCCTTGACCGGCCCTGAAATTCACGGGAGATCCATGCACCACCGCCCTAGAGTGCCGACCATGTCACTGACCCACGTCGTCCTCACGTCCGGCCGCTCGCTCGACCTCTCGGAGCTGCGGTTCTCCTCGACGTACGGCGGAATGCTCGAGGGGTACCCGTGCAAGCCGGTCAACGACATGAAGATCAAGGGCCTCGTCCGCACGGCCGAGCAGGCCGCCCCTTCGATCCCGGTGCACCTTGTGCCGCCGCCGCGCGAGTATCCCGACCAGTACTCGGGGGCCTTCGGTCCGGTCGAGGTACTGCCGACGGTGGCCTGCGTCGGCGACTTCCATTCCACGCCCCTCGACCGCGACCTCGACCCGGTCCTCTACCGCTCCGCCCTCACGATCATCTGGTTCCAGCCCACCCCGTACGTGCCGTCCGGTTGTGACGCGGAGGAGGCGTTGCGGGAGGTGCCTTGGGAGGAGCTGGCGCGGGACTATGAGCTCTAGCCGGGGGGGAGAGGGAACGGATGGGGGAACGGAGGCCGTGGCGGCCCTGGATTCGGGTGGCCCGTGCTGCCAGTGGCTCAGTCTGAGCGGCTTGCTCCAGTGACGGCCGGGAACGGGAACTTCGGGGTGGTGGCCGTAGCGGGGAAATGGCTTGTCCCGACGGGGAGTCCATATGCCAGGGTCGGCCGATGAGCGTTTCCCGACGTGACCTGATCCGCTGGCAGTTCGATCTGACCTGGGCGTTGTTCGAGTACCACCTCGACCGGCTCCGCCCCGACGACTTTCTGTGGGAACCGGTGCCGCACTGCTGGACCGTGCACCGAGCCGCCGACGGCACCTGGGTTCCGGACTGGGCGGAGACCGAGCCCGACCCCGTCCCCGTACCGACCATCGCCTGGGTGAGCTGGCACATCGGCTGGTGGTGGAGCGTGGCCACGGACCACCTTGCGGGCCGCGAGCCCCGGGACCGGACCGACATCACCTGGCCCGGCGACGGTACGGCGACCATCGCCTGGCTGCGCGACCTGCGCACCGACTGGCTGGCGGCGCTGGACCGCCTCGACGACTCGGAGCTGGACGCCATGGCACCGTTCCCCTGGCCGGACGACCCTCAGTACACCGTCGCCCACATGATCGGCTGGGTGAACGCCGAGTTGATGAAGAACGCCGCGGAGATCGGGCAGTTGCGACTGCTGAGGGCGCAGTGGACTGGGAGCGGGGGCTGATCCGGCACTCCCGCGACAGGAATGTCGTTCAGCGAGATCCGCGCGAGATGTCCGATCCGACGCAGGGCGCCAAAATGGGCGCTATCTTCTGTTTGCTCCCGATCGGAGAATGCCATGAAGGACCTCAAGCTTGAGCAGAAGCGCTCACTCTCACGCCTTGAGGCGGCTGATCAGCTCGAGGCGCTCGCGGCCGCGCTGAGGCAAGGCGGGGAGGCCGAGCTGGAACTCGACCCCTGGAAGCTGAGCCTGCGGATCCCCGACGACCTGCGGGGCGAGATCGAGGTCGAGGTCAGCGACGGGGAGATCGAGCTGGAGATCGAGTTCAAGTGGCCGACCGGGCCCACCGCCCGGACAGCGTCATCGCCGGCGGAGACAGACGCGGAGAAGACCGGGGGCGCGCAGCGGAAGAGCGCGGCGGCGGGTTCCAGGCGAAGCGGTTCCGCCGGAGCCAGAACATCGAAGCGGGCCACGGCCAAGGGCTCCTGAACCCGCTCAACCGCCAGTCACCGCAGGAACGATCACTGCGGCACAGCCGACAGCAGCCCTCCAATGGCGAGAGCGCCGTCACTCACGTCCCCGACCTTGCTGCGCGGAACGATCACCTTGAGCCAACCAACGCGGTAGCCACCATGATCCCCAGCGGGATCGTCTGTCAGACCTCCCTGGGATGCTCCGAGCATGGAGATGACAGTGCAGCTGACGATCGACTGCTCCGATCCGCAGAGAATGGTGACTTTCTGGGCCGAGGCCCTGGGCTACGTGCCTGAGCCTCCGCCGAGCGGGCACGCGACGTGGCGTGCTTACTGGGCGGCGGTGGGGGTGCCCGAGGAAGAGTTGCCTGCCGGTGCCGGGGATATACCGGAGTCGATCATCGATCCTGCGGGACGTGGACCGAGGGTGTGGTTCCAGCAGGTTCCGGAGCCGAAGGTCGCCAAGAACCGGTGGCACTTCGACCTGAAGGTCGGCGGGGGCCGTGACGTCCCACTGGACCTCCGCACGCAGCGGGTCAAGGCGACGGTGGAACGGCTCCTCGAAGCTGGTGCCACCGTGCTGCGGATCAAGGACGAGCCGGACATGGGGCTCTACGCCACCGCCATGCAGGACCCCGAGGGCAACGAATTCGACGTCGTCTGAGGGCCGCCCTCGGGTGCCGCACAGCGCGACGCCCCTGACCATGCTTCTGGCCAGGGGCATCAGTGCGGTGGGTGTGGGATTTGAACCCACGGTGACATCGCTGCCACGACGGTTTTCAAGACCGTTCCCTTAGGCCGCTCGGGCAACCCACCTCGGCCCCGCGCCACCAGGGGCGGGGCGGGTACAGCGTACCGGCCCCGAACGTCGTGCGGGGTTGGTGGTCCGCACGGGGCCGGTTGAACACCTGCGGCCGGTTGCGCCCTGGGTCAGGTGCCGTCGGTCACGCGGACGCCGTTGACGGCCGTGTCGAAGACCGGGCGGTACTCGTGCCAGTCGGCGTCCGGGGCGGAGAGGTAGATGACGTACTGGGTGCCGTCGGTGCTCGCGAAGGCCAGTTCCGCGGCGCGGTACTGCCGTGCCCTGCCGTCGAAGGTGAACTCCCAGTACGCGGCGGGCTGTCCCCGGAAGGTCGTCTCGGCCATCCTCACCCGCTCATAGCCGGGATTGTCGCGGGCGGTCTGTTCCTCTTCCGTCTCGCGCCAGTGCTGCAGCGGATCGGTGCCGGCGAACTCGATGACGTTGACCCTGAGGCCCACCAGCTCCGAGGGGTCCAGGTAGACGACTTCGCCGCCGGAGAGCGTCTTGCGGGTCCAGCCGTCCCGCACGGGCACGGCGATACGGGTGTCCGGCTTCTCGAGGTGGTATCCGGTCGGCACCGGCGGCACCGAGGCGCTGCTGGAGCCAGGAGTGGTGGTGCCGGGAGTCGTATCCGTATCGGTGCTCGCAGTGGTGCTCGCCGTCGGGCCGGACGCCTCCGAACCGGACGCCTGCTTGCTCGGACCGTCGGCCCTGCCGCCCAGCCACCATGCCGCGCCGCCCGCGAGACAGGCGGTGAGCGTCACGGCCAGGGCCGACAGCACCACCGTACGGCGGCGGCCGGCGCCGCTCCTTCGCGTGGGAGGCGTGAGGTCGTCGGTACGGTCCGGCCGCGTGGGCGGATCGAGGGGCGCGGTCCGCGTGCCCGTCACGTCCCCCAGGCGGCGCTCCACCTCGTGCACGTCCATGCGCTGCTTCGCGTCCTTGACGAGCAGACCCTCGATCACCGGGGCCAGCTCCCCCGCGTTGCGCGGGGGCTCGTACGGGTCCGTCGCGATGGCGTACGCCGTCTCGATCGCGGTGTCACGGCGGAACGGGTCCCGTCCCTCGACGGCCTGGTACAGCGTCGCCCCCAGAGCCCAGAGGTCGCTGGCGGGGCCGGTCTCGGGGTGCGCGCCCCTGAGCCGTTCGGGGGCCAGGTAGCCGATCGAGCCGATCAACTCGCCCGGCTTGGTCAGCGAGGACGTACCCGACTCCATGGCGATTCCGAAGTCGGTGAGGACGATTCGCCCGTCTGCGCCGAGCAGTACGTTGGCGGGTTTGACGTCCCGGTGGAGCACCCCGGCGCCGTGTGCGGCGCGCAGGGCGGCGGCCATGGCGCGGCCGATGCGGGCGGCTTCCTCGGGTGGCAGCGCACCCCGTCGCTTCAGTACGTCGCTCAGCGTGACCGAGGGCACGTACTCCATGACGATGCACGGCAGGCCCTCGTCGTCGACCACGTCGTGCACGACGATCACGTTGGGGTGGGTGATCCGGGCGGCGCTGCGGGCCTCGCGGCGGGTGCGCTCGTAGAGCGTGCGTACCTCGTCGTCCTGCAGGTGCGGTGGGATGCGCAGTTTCTTCACGGCGACGTGGCGGCCGAGCATCTTGTCCTCGGCACGCCAGACGGTGCCCATGCCGCCGCTGCCCACCCGCTCGACGAGCAAGTACCGGCCGGCGACGAGCCGCCCAAGATCGGACACCGCGAGATCGTCCCCTTGTCTGCTTCCCATTCGCGGCTCTGCTTCCCGTCAGCGAAGAGTCGAGGTCGAGAAGGCACGATAGCCCATTCGATTGCATGGACATGGTGGCCGCTCGACCGGCGACTTCCGGCGCGAGTCGCACGGTCCGCACCCCGCGAAATGGCGAACAGCCGCCCGTTCGTCCACCGTGGCGTCGCCTCGGCGATCGACGATGCGAAAGGGGGCCACCGGGTGGGTGGACGCCGTTCGTCGCGGCCTGGTTCCCGTCCCTTTCGAAAACTCCTCATGACGGGAACCGCCCTCTCACAAAGCACGCGCGCGTAGTCGGCTCCAGTCGGGAACCGGATCTACGCGCGCGTGGCCGTCGACCGTCAGCTGTCGCCCGTGCGGGACCCCAGCGTGAGTTCGACCGTGCGGGACTTGCCGTCCCGTTCGTAGGTGATCGTGACCTTGTCGCCGGGCTGGTGGGTCCAGATCTCGCCGATCAGGGTGGGCCCGGAGTCGATCACCGTGTCGTCGAGCTTGGTGATGACATCGCCGGGCTGGAGGCCGGCCTTGTCGGCGGGACCGCCCGCCTCGACCGCGTCCGCGCCGCCGGCGCCCTGTTCGGTGATCTTGGCGCCGTCGCTGGTGTCCTCCAGGGAGACGGAGGCGCCGATCTTGGCGTAGACCGGCTTGCCGGTCTTGATCAGCTGCTGGGCGACGTACTTGGCCTGGTTGATCGGGATGGCGAAGCCGAGCCCGATGGAGCCGGACTGGCTGGTGCCGCCCAGGCCGTTGGCGGCGGACTGGATCGCGGAGTTGATACCGATGACGTTGCCCTGCGCGTCCAGCAGCGGGCCGCCGGAGTTGCCGGGGTTGATCGAGGCGTCCGTCTGCAGGGCGCTCATGTACGACGCGTTGCTTCCGGTGCCGTCGCTGGAGGCCACCGGGCGGTTCTTGGCGCTGATGATGCCCGTCGTGACCGTGTTGGACAGGCCGAAGGGGGCGCCGATCGCGATCGTCGAGTCGCCGACCGCCACCTTGTCGGAGTCGCCCAGCGTCAGCGGCTTCAGGCCCGACGGGGCGTTGTTGAGCTTGATGACCGCCACGTCGTAGCCCTGCGCGTTGCCGACGACCTCGGCGTCGTACTTCTTGCCGTTCGGGAAGGTCGCCGTCAGCTTGCCGCCTTCGACCGCGTCGGCCACCACGTGGTTGTTGGTGAGGATGTGGCCCTCGGTGTCGAAGACGAAGCCGGTGCCGGTGCCGCCCTCGCCCGCGCTGCTCTCGGCCTGGATGGTGACCGTACTGGGCAGCGCCTTGGCCGCCACGCCCGCGACGGTGCCGGGGTCGCGCTTGACGGAGCCGCCGCTGTCGGAGGCGGAGACGGTCGTCGAGGAGGTGCTGTCGTCGTTCCGGGCCAGGGTGTAGCCGAGGCCACCGCCCAGGCCGCCCGCGACCAGCGCGGCGATGAGGACCGCGGCGAGCAGACCGCCGCGGCCGGACTTCGGGGCCGGCGGCTGGTACGTGGCGCCCCAGCCGGAGCCCACACCTGCGCCCGCACCACCGGCACCCGCACCACCTGCGCCGGCACCACCGGCCGCGGCGCCGCTGTCCGAGTAGAGCGGCGTGGCGGGCGGCGGCGGAGGCGGCCAGGAGGCGTCGGGGGCCGAGCCCTGGGTGACGGGCGGCTGGGCGCCGTTCGAGGCGGGCGGCTGTGCCCCGTTGGCGGCGGCCGGGGCGGCGTACGGCTGTGTGCCGTTGGTGTTCGCCGGGGTGCCACCGGGCACCGGCGGGAGCGGAGCGGTCGGGGCGGCGTCGCCCTCGCGGGCCGGGCGCTCCTGGGACGCCGGAGCAGCGGGAGCATCCACCGGCACGGGGGGTGCGGACGGGGCCGGGGGTACCGCGGCGCCCTCGTTCTCGGTGCTCACAGCTTCTCTCCTCGATCCACGGCTGTTGTCTTCGGTCGCACTCGGTCACGCCCGTTCACGCTGGCCAGTGCCTGTCGGCGGTCGGTGCGCTTCAGCTGTGCATGCCTTTATGTATGCCGTCAGCTTTTCCCACGGGCCGTCAGAGCACCATAAGCGGTCGCTGTGGGTCCACGGCCAGTCTTTATATTGCTCATGTAGGACTAAAAAGGCGCAATCGCTGCACCCTCGCCGTTCCTCCGGTCCCACGTCTACCCCGGTGCGGTGGCACCATGACGCGGTGACCCAAGCACGGCAGCACCAGATCCAAGTCGTCGCCCACCGCGGAGCCTCGGAAGACGCTCCCGAGCACACCCTGGCCGCGTACAAGAAGGCGATCGAGGACGGTGCGGACGCTCTTGAATGCGACGTACGCCTCACCGCGGACGGCCATCTCGTCTGCGTCCATGACCGACGCGTCAACCGTACGTCCAACGGCCGCGGCGCGGTCTCGGCCCTGGAGCTGGCCGAGCTGGCCGCCCTGGACTTCGGCTCCCGGAAGAACCGGGACTCCTGGAAGAACCGGTCCGAGGAGCCCGACTGGGAGTTCCGGCCGGAGGATCCCGAGGACACCTCCGTGCTCACCCTGGAGCGGCTGCTGGAACTCGTCGCCGACGCCGGGCGGCGGGTGGAGCTGGCGATCGAGACCAAGCACCCGACGCGATGGGCGGGACAGGTCGAGGAGCGGCTGCTGGTCCTGCTGAAGCGGTTCGGGCTGGACGCGCCCGCCTCGGCCGAGGAGTCCCCGGTGCGCGTCATGAGCTTCTCGGCGCGCTCGCTGCATCGCGTGCGTGCCGCCTCGCCGACGCTGCCGACGGTCTATCTGATGCAGTTCGTCTCGCCCAGGCTGCGGGACGGCCGCCTACCCGCGGGCGTCCGTATCGCCGGCCCCTCGATCCGCATCGTGCGCAATCACCCGGCGTATGTGGAGCGCCTGAAGCGAGCCGGGCACCAGGTGCACGTCTGGACGGTGAACGAGCCCGAGGACGTCGACCTCTGTGTCGAACTGGGCGTCGACGCCATCATCACCAACCGCCCGCGCGCGGTGCTGCACCAGCTCGGCCGCTGACACGCGCGCGTACCAAAACGACACGCGCGCACGGAAAGCAAACCGCACACTCGGAAACCTCTAAAACCTCATCAATCCCTGCACAACCTCTTGACCCCCGAGTCCCACCAGCCCCATCCTCCACTCTCGGCCACACCGACGAATTCCAGCCATCTCGACTACAGGGAGTGCTCCGGCGCGTTCGGTCCGTATTCGATCGTTGTGAATGCGTCGCCGGACCTTGATTGGCCGGTTTCCGGTACAGGCCAATGGGGCATCCACACCGTGGCGTGGGGCAAAGGAGGTCTCGGGGGTGGCGTTGGTGGTGGCACAGGAGGTGCCCACGTCGTCGAGCATGGCCGTACCCCATGGCCCTGCGGGCGTGGGGGAAGCGAGACACCGTATGCGCTCGCAGTTGCGCAGGGGCGGGGTAGCGGAATCGGTCATCGACGATGCCGTACTGATTCTTTCCGAACTCCTGAGCAACGCGTGCAAACACGGCCGGCCGCTGGGCGATGCACTGTCCGGGGACGGCGACGTCCGGGCCGCATGGCGCGTGGACGCGAGCGGCAGACTCACGGTCGAGGTGACGGACGGCGGCGGGCCCACCCGCCCTGCTCCGGCCACGCCCTCGGTCACCGCGCACGGCGGCCGCGGGCTGAACATCATCACCGCCCTGGCCGACGACTGGGGGGTACGGGACGACGCCCGCGGCGAGGTCACGGTCTGGGTCGTGGTCCACGACGACGTTCATGATCCCGATGCCGGGCACCGCCGCGACGACTTCGCTACGCGCGTCACGGCACCGTCCGTGGGCGCGATATCCGGCCTCGACTTCACGGACGCCTTCGACGATCTGGACTGACCCGCCGAAGACGGCGTACGGCACGACCCGTGGGTTGTCCACAGGCTCCCGTCGGCCATGGTGTGAACGGCTAGGCTCGCGCCCGTACGAGACGAGCCGTAACCGGGAGACAACTCACGATGGCCAAGAAGCGACCCCAGACCCAGGCCAAGCGCCCGC
Organism: Streptomyces sp. NPDC051243; assembly: GCF_044455405.1. Lineage (NCBI taxonomy): Bacteria > Bacillati > Actinomycetota > Actinomycetes > Kitasatosporales > Streptomycetaceae > Streptomyces > Streptomyces sp. NPDC051243. The sequence continues at coordinate 29,292 of NZ_JBITES010000004.1, forward strand.
AGCTCAGCGACGCGGAGATCCCGGTCGTCGGCGCACGCGAGCCCTGCCCCTGCGGCAGCGGCCGCCGCTACAAGGCCTGCCACGGCCGGGCCGCCGCGCAGGCGGTGACCGAGCTGGTGCACCGCCCGTTCGAGGGCCTGCCGGGCGAGTGCGACTGGGTGGCCCTGCGCGAACTGGTACCCGCGGCCACCGTCGAACTGCCCCTCAAGGGCGGCCTCCCCGAGGGTGTCCCCTCCGTCACCCTGGCCACCGTCCTGCCCATGGCCTGGCCGGCGCTGCGCCGCGACGACGGCTCGGTGCTGCTCGGCCTGCAGAACGACACGGCGTCGGGCGACATCAGCCGCGACCTCGCCGACACCCTCCAGCAGGCCCTCGCCGCCAAGCCCGGCACCCCGGTCCAGGGCCGCCGCGCCCCGGCCGACGGTCCGCGACTGCAGGATCTGCTCGACCCCGAAGGCGCGTTCGAGCCAGTTGTGCACCAGGGCTTCGAGTTCTGGGTCCCGGACGCGGAGAACGCCACTCCGGAAGTGGCCGCCTCCCTGGAGCGGGCCAACGCCGCGGCCATCCCGACCGTGAAGCTGACCGGCGTGGACGCCGCCTACTGGTGCCGGACGCCGGAGAAGAACCACCTGCGCTGGGTCATGCCGCACTCCGAGGAGCAGCTTCTGGACGCTCTCGCGCGGCTGCACGCCGCGGGCAGGTCGAGCCTCGGTGAGGGCACCCGGCTCGTCGGTTCCTTCCGCGCTCACGGCCTCACCGTGCCGGTCTGGGACCTGCCGAGCGAGATGAGCGCGGAGGATGTGGAGAAGCCGGCGGCCGAGTTCGCCGAGCGCCTCGCCGCGGCCCTGGCGGCGGACACTCCGCTCACCGCGGACGAGCGTCGCGCGCGGGGCGGCCTGACCAACCGGCAGGTCACGCTCAGCTGACGCACAGGACGGAGACCGGCTTCGGCTGAACGGCCGTTCAGCCGAACCGGCCCTCATGGGAGGGGTGAATCCGATCACAACTCCCATGCGGAGCAAGGGAATCCGTGACTTGAAAGCCCGGATCGAATTTGCGAACCGCCGATCTCTTGTTACCGTTCCAGTAGCCCGGTTGCTGGTGCATCCCCCGTCGCCAGCAACCGGGTCTTTCCATGCGCGCGGTCGTGTACGGAACGACGTCGCGTGTCAACGCCCCATGGATGCCGTGGAATCGTCCGGCACCGAGTTGCTCGCGGCGCGCAGCAGCAGCGGCCCGTTCGCGGCCCCCGAGGCGAACTCCGCGACCGCCGTGTAGGCGTCCAGGCCCCCGCGGGTCCGCTGCCGGGGCGTCTCGCATGTCGCCGGTTCGTCCTCGGCGCCCCCGGCGCAGCGCATCTGCACGGTGCGCCCACCGGGTCCCATGAGGCTCAGTACGGAGTCCAGCGCGCCGCCGGTGGCGTTGCGGAAATACGTGCGCGCCCAGGTCTCCTCGCCCTGCGTGAGGACACAGGTCTGCGCCTCGATGCCCTCCGGGGAGATGAGCTCGGGGCCGCAGCGGGTGGCGGTGGCCAGCCCCAGGCCGAGCAGCAGGGGGGAGTCCTCGGCCTCGGCGGAGGGTCCTTTGGGATCGGCGGCCGGCGAAGGAGGTGCCGACGGCCGCTCGGCCTTGCGTGACGTATGGCCGAGGGCACGGTCCTCCTCGCCGACGGGCCCTGCGGACGCGACGGCCAGCGGCAGCGCGACCGCGCCCACCACGACGCCGGCGAGGGCGGACAGACGGACTTTTCCTGAGCCTGGACGGCGTGTCTCAGCGTGACGGGGCATACACGGAATGTAACGACCGCGCGCACGTGCGCCGTTCCACGCGCGCCGGAGTGGCCTACAACTCGGGCGCGCTCACACCCGTACGAGTGAGGGCCTCGATCACCGCGTCGACGACGGCCTCCACATCGGGCACCCACGGAGAGGCCGAGCCGGGCAGCGGGGCGCGCTGCCAGCTGATGGGGCCCTGGCCCGTCTCGGAGGGGGGCAGGGCGAGATAGCCGCCCTCGCCATGGAAGCGCAGGGAACCCGGGACGAAGTCCTTGGCGTAGAGCAGTTCGCCCAGCTGTTCCATGGAGTACGGCTTCACCAGGATCGCCCAGCGGGTGGGCGAGGCGACGACCGGGCCGAGGCGCATGCCCATGCGGTCGAGTGCGGTGAGGGCGTGCGCGGCCGGCAGGGCGGGGAGGCTGACCGCGCAGGGCGCCTTGCCGCCGGTGGCGAGGATGATCGGGGCCGCGGGCCGGTTGGCCCACCACCAGCGCACCATGCGCTCGTCGGTGGTGGCCGCGAGGAGGCCCGGATCGAAGGGGTGGGCACCGGGCACCGTGCACTCGGGGTCAGGGCAACCGCAGCGGTCCCGCCCCTGCGGATCCGCCGCCACGCCCGGGAGTACCGGCCACTGCCATTCCGTCGCGAAGGTGAGGGCCGCGCTGATCAACTCAGGCCTCCCGTCACCGCGCAGGGGCCTGCGTCGCCTTCCGAGGATCTCGCGCATGAGCGCTCGTTCCTTTCCGTTGCACCGCTGGCAACACCGTGGTCCACATCACACCATGTGTCGATCACTTCACTGTGCGTACCTAATGGCGCATCACACCCCTGCCTTGAGCAAGGGGAACCCCTATGGGCCGAGCGTTGACTGCTTCCGCGGCAGCCTCGTCCATACTGCGTGCATCAAAAGCATGGGCGTGGCGTGGGGTGGCGAAGTCTGGCGTTTTGCCGTCGCGCGTATTTCTCTTCGCCTCCGCCACGGGAGGATGGGGCACGATCGTCGGTGGCTAAGACGCCCGGGTCCGTCACCAGGTTCCGGGTGGTTGTCAACCACCCCTGGCCTTCTCCGAGTACGTACCCATCACGACCGCTGTGACGCTCCGTGGAGCGAAACCAGTCGACCGCAATACCCCGTTCACTGCGGCAGTTTTAAGCCAACTTTGCCTTTGTGCAAGAGATCTCCGACGAGTGCTCTGGCTACTCACGGACACCAGGAATCCAGGCAGGACAATGCTGGACATCCCCTCACGAGTGCGTGTACATGTGGAGACACTGCTAGCGGCGCAGAATGACATGGGGGTTTGCGATGCTTTTGAGCAATACGCACCGGTCGGAAAGCCGGACGCCATGAACGCTCCCCACCCTCCGAAAGTGGCCGGAATCGATTCGACGGTTCCCTCGCCCGCACACACTGTCGCGCCCGCGCAGGCGGCCTCGGGTGCCTCAGCGGTCCCACCACCGAACCCACCGGGGGTGCTGCTCCAGGACCGACTGGCCGGCTGGGTCTCGGACCTCACGACACTCCACGAACTCACCGAACGCCTGGCCCGCACGAGCGTGCTCGCCGAGGCCCTCGAGGAACTGCTGCGCGCCGGATCCGCCCTCGTGGGCGCCCGGCGCGGTCTCGTCGTACTGGAACCGGCGGACGGGCAGGGCCCCGACACGACCATCGGGCTCGGCCTGGCCCGCGCGGACCTCGGGCACATCGAGACGGTCCCGCGCAGCGTGATGTCGTACGGCAGGATCCTCGACGGCCTCCCGGGCGGGGACGGCGAGATCGCCGAGCCCGACCTGTTCGCCGAGGACGGTCTCGACCCACGGCACCGTGAGGTGGCCGCACGCCTCGGCTACGCCGCCAGCTACGCACTCCCCCTGTCCACCGAGGCGGCCGGACGCCTCGGCGCCGCCGTATGGCTGTACGACGAGCCCGCCGAACCGGCCGAGCGCCGGCGCCACCTCGTCGGCCTGTACACCCGCTACGCCACCGAGCACCTGGCCCGGCTCCTCGAGGTCGAGCGCACGCGCGCGTGCATGCGGACCATGGCCGAGGAACTGCTCCCGTCCCGGCTGCCCCGCATGGCGGGCGTCAAGCTCGCCGCCCGGCACCGCACCGGCCCGCGCGGGGGCGGCGACTGGTACGACGCGCTGCCCCTCCCGGACGCCGCGCTCGGCCTGGCGGTCGGCTCGGTGACCGGGTCCGGGCCCAGCGCGGTCGCCGCGATGGGACGGCTCAGGGCCAGCCTGCGCGCGTACGCCGTCATGGAGGGCGAGGACCCGGTCGCGGTGCTCTCCGACCTGGAACTGCTGCTCAGACTCACCGAGCCCGCCCGCTCCGCCACCGCGCTGTTCGCCTACTGCGAGCCGGCCCTGCGCAAGATCACGCTCGCCGGAGCCGGACACACCCCGCCGCTGCTGATCGGCGAGCGGCGGACGGAGTTCGTGGAGACGTCCGTGTCCGCGCCGCTGGGCATGCTGGCCTGCTGGGAGGCGCCGAGCGTAGAGCTGACGGCGCAAGCCGGAGAGACGGTTCTGCTGTACACCGACGGACTGCTGCACCGCACCGGCGACCCCACGGACCGGGCGTTCGCCCGGCTGCACGCGGCGGCGGCCGGGGTGCCCAGGGCCATCCGGCACGACCCGGACGCCGTCGTCGACCACGTCCTGCGGACGGTGCTGCCGGACGGGCGGGACCGGGCGGACAGCGAGGAGGACGTGGTGCTGCTGGCGGCTCGCTTCGCGTAGCGGACTGGTACGCGTCGAGGAGCGGATCGGCGGCGCGCGTCGCGTAGCGACCCGGCACGCGCGCGTAGTCGTGCGGCAGCCAATCGTAGTCGCCCGATATGCGTGCGTAGTCGTCCCGCACGCGTGCGTAATCGTCCGCGGAAAGCACTCATAACAGGCGAGTGACCTCGGCCATAACAGCGGCGCCCCGGCGCGGGTAACAGGCCTTTCGGCCCTGGGCCCCCTTACGTACGACCGTACGATGGTGGGGGTCCAGCGCCGTATCGAGGAGGATGACCGTGGCCGACGAGCTCACCCCGGCTGTGTCTGATCCTGCTGCTGACGCAGCGGGCTCGGAGCCTGAGTCCGAAGAGCCGATCAAGCAGCGCAAGAACGGCCTGTACCCGGGCGTGTCCGACGAGCTCGCCGAGAACATGAAGTCCGGCTGGGCCGACACGGAGCTGCGTGACCTGCAGCCGATCCCCCAGGCCGCCGAGACCGCCGCGCGGCGCGCCGCGCTGTCGGCGCGGTTCCCGGGCGAGCGCCTGGTGATCCCCGCGGGCAACCTGAAGACGCGGTCGAACGACACCGAGTACCCCTTCCGGGCGTCGGTCGAGTACGCGTACCTCACCGGCAACCAGACCGAGGACGGTGTGCTCGTCCTGGAGCCCGTCGCCGGCGGTCACAAGGCGACGATCTACCTCCTGCCGCGCTCCGACCGTGAGAACGGCGAGTTCTGGCTGTCCGGGCAGGGCGAGCTGTGGGTCGGCCGCCGGCACTCGCTCACCGAGGCGGAGAAGCTGTACGGCATCCCCGCGTCCGACGTGCGCGAGCTGGCGGACAAGCTCCGCGAGGCGACGGGGCCCGTGCGCGTCGTACGCGGCTACGACGCCGGCATCGAGGCCGCGCTGACCGACAAGGTCACCGCCGAGCGGGACGAGGAGCTGCGCGTCTTCCTGTCCGAGGCCCGGCTGGTCAAGGACGAGTTCGAGATCGGCGAGCTGCAGAAGGCCGTCGACTCGACCGTGCGCGGCTTCGAGGACGTGGTGAAGGTCCTCGACAAGGCCGAGGCGACGAGCGAGCGCTACATCGAGGGCACCTTCTTCCTCCGCGCGCGCGTGGAGGGCAACGACGTCGGCTACGGCTCCATCTGCGCGGCCGGCCCGCACGCCTGCACGCTGCACTGGGTGCGCAACGACGGGCCCGTGCGCTCCGGTGATCTGCTGCTGCTGGACGCGGGCGTCGAGACGCACACGTACTACACCGCCGACGTCACGCGCACGCTGCCAATCAACGGCCGGTTCAGCGAGATCCAGAAGAAGATCTACGACGCCGTGTACGACGCCCAGGAGGCCGGTATCGCGGCCGTGAAGCCGGGCGGGAAGTACCGGGACTTCCATGACGCGGCCCAGCGTGTGCTGGCCGAGCGGCTCGTCGAGTGGGGGCTCGTGGAAGGGCCGGTGGAGCGGGTGCTGGAGCTCGGGCTGCAGCGCCGGTGGACGCTGCACGGGACCGGACACATGCTCGGCATGGACGTGCACGACTGCGCTGCCGCGCGCGTGGAGTCGTACGTCGACGGCACGCTGGAGGCGGGCATGGTGCTGACCGTCGAGCCGGGGCTGTACTTCCAGGCCGACGACCTGACCGTGCCGGAGGAGTACCGGGGGATCGGGGTCCGGATCGAGGACGACATCCTGGTGACGGCCGAGGGCAACCGGAACCTGAGCGCCGGGCTGCCTCGGCGGTCGGATGAGGTGGAGAGCTGGATGGCCTCTCTGAAGGGCTGACGTGCGTGTGACGGCCGGATACCGGAGGGGTGTCGGGCCGTCGTCGCGGTCTGCGGGTCGTGGGGGCTTGTCGCGCAGTTCCCCGCGCCCCTATGGGGGTGGTTTGTGTGGACCTGCATCTGGAAGTCATCGCGGCTGACGGGCGTCGTGCGGGGCTTGAGCGTGCCCTGCGCGATGCCGTTCGGGACGGGCGGCTCGCACCTGGCGCTCGGCTGCCCGCCACCCGGCGGCTCGCGGATGAGCTCGGGATATCCCGAAACACCGTGAAGGCGGCGTACGACCAGCTGGTCGCCGAGGGCTACCTCACCGCCCGGCAGGGGGCCGGTACGCAGGTCGCCTCGCTGCCTTCCGTCGACGCCCAGTTGCCGGAAGCCGCCGCACACGCGCGCGTGCCGCGATTCGATCTGCGACCCGGTAGTCCGGACGTCGGGGCCTTTCCGGCGGCGGCCTGGCTGCGAGCGCTGCGCAGGGCCATCGCCACGGCGCCCTCACTGGCGTACGACTACGGCGATCCGCGTGGGCGGATCGAGCTGCGGACGGCGCTCTCGGGGTACCTGGGGCGGGCGCGCGGAGTGATCGCGCCGCCGGAGCGGATCGTGATCACCTCCGGGTATGTGCAGGGGCTGGCGCTGCTCACGCGCGTGGTGGAGGGGGGCGTCATCGCGATGGAGGACCCCGGGCTGCCGTTCCATCGTGAGGTGGTGCGGCGCAACGGCGGCCGGGTCGTCCCCGTGCGGGTCGACGAACGGGGCATGTGCGCCGAGGAGTTGGGGGACGGTGACGCAGCCGTCGTCACGCCCGCGCATCAGTACCCGACGGGCGTGACCCTGCACCCGGAACGGAGACGCGCGCTCACCGACTGGGCACGCGCGCGTGGCGGGCTGATCGTCGAGGACGACTACGACGGGGAGTTCCGTTACGACCGCCAGCCCGTGGGCGCGCTGCAGGGGATGGCGCCGGGGCAGGTGGCGTACCTGGGCACGGCCTCGAAGACGCTCGGACCCGCACTGCGGCTCGGCTGGATGGTGCTGCCGCCGCACCTGGTCGACGCCGTCGCCGACGCCAAGCTGCACAGCGACCATCACACCGAGTCCATCGGCCAGTTGGCGCTCGCCGAACTGATCGACAGCCATGCGTACGACCGGCATGTGCGGGCCTCCCGGCTGCGGTACCGGCGGCGCCGGGATCAGCTGCTGCACCGGCTGGGGGCGCGGCGCGCCGTGCGCGGGATCGCGGCCGGGCTGCACGCGCTGGTGGAGGTCGACGACGAGGCGCGGGTGCTGGCGCGGGCGGAGGCGGAAGGGCTCGCGGTGGGATGTCTGGGGGAGCACTGGCATGTCGCGGGCAGCGGCGAGGGGCGGCCCCAGGGGCTGGTCGTCGGGTACGGGACGCCTCGGGAGCGGGTGTATCCGCAGGCGTTGGAGGTGCTGGTGAGGGTGTTGGAGGGCTGCTGAGAGGAGCAGGTTGGAGGGCGGCAGAGAGAGGCGGGGCGGGCAGCCCCGAACGGGTCGTTCGATCAGTGAATTGGGCCACTGAAACCGCCGCTGATTGGTCCTGTTGAGCGGCCCAGTGCGTTTCTAGTGTCGTAGGCATGACGTCCTCGCTCGTCCCGCCGCCCGGTCCGCAACGCCTCCTCGCCCTCGCCCAGTTGAGCAACTCGGTCGGGGACGGCGCCTACTACACGACGTCGGCCCTCTACTTCAGCCAGATCGTCGGACTCGCCCCCGCGCGCGTGGGGCTCGGGCTGACCGTCGGCTGGGCGGTCGGCTCGCTGGTCGGGGTTCCGCTGGGGCGGCTCGCGGACCGGTGCGGGCCGCGCGGCACGGCGGTGCTGCTGGCCCTCGCGACGGGGCTCGCGGTGGCATCGTTCACGGTCGTGCGCGGCTTCGTGCCGTTCGTACTGGCCGCGTGCGCGTACGCCGCCGCTCAGTCCGGGCTCGCGGCGGCCCGGCAGGCGCTGCTGGCGGGGCTCGTGCCCGCCGGGGAGCGGACCGGGCTGCTGGCGCATCTGCAGTCGACGCTCAACGCCGGGCTCGCGGTGGGTGCGGGGCTGGGCGGGCTGGCGCTGCACGCCGGAACTCGGGGGGCGTATCTCGGGGTGTTCGCGTTGGACGCGGTGAGCTTTCTGGTCTGTGCGGGGCTGTTGCTGCGGTTGCCGGGCGTGCGGGGGGTGCCGGTGCCGGTACGGCAACGGGGGCTTGAGCGGAAACGTCACGGCATGGCTGTGCTGCGGGATCGGCCGTACGTTCTCGTGGCGCTCCTCAACACGGTTCTGCTGCTCCGGTTGCCGCTGCTGAGTCTGGTGCTGCCGCTGTGGATCACCCGCCGGACCGAGGCGCCCGCCTGGCTCGTCTCCGCGCTGTTCGTGCTCAACACCGGTGCGGTGATGCTGTTCCAGGTCAGGGCGGCGCGCGGCGTCACGGGCCTGGGCACCGCCACGCGCGCGGTGCGTCGCGCGGGCTGGGTGATGCTCGCCGCATGTGTGGTGTTCGCGCTGTCGGCGGGGGCTTCGTTGTGGGTGGCCGTGGGTGTCCTGGTGGTGGGTGCGGTGCTTCAGGTGGTCGCCGAGATGGGGCAGTCGGCGGGGTCCTGGCAGCTGTCCTTCGAGCTGGCTCCGCAGGGACGCGTCGGCGAGTACCAGGGGCTCTTCGGGACCGGCGTCACCGTCGCCCGCACACTCGGACCGCTCCTGCTGACGACCCTGCTGGTGGAGTGGGGGACGCCCGGCTGGCTGCTGCTGGGCGGGGCGACGCTGGCCGCGTCGTACGGCATGGGACCGGCGGCGCGCTGGGCCGCCGGTCGCCGGGCGGAGGAGACGGTCGGGCAGCCCGCGCTTCTGCCGTGACGGGCGGCCGCCCTCGCGCCGTGACGGGCGGGCCGCCCTCGTGCCGTGCCGTTCAGGCCGCCCGCGTTGCAGCGGTGACCGGAAGCGAGTCCAGGAACAGCGCCCCCGCGAGCAGCCCCGCACTCCCCCGCGGGCTCCACGCGCGCGCGTGCAGGCCGGCGTCGAGGTCGGCCAGGGCCTTCGCGCCCGCCTCGGTGGACGTGCCGCCCGCTTCCAGGACTGCCCGCGCGCCCGCCTGGACGTGCCGGAGGCCGACGGGGCCCGCGGTGTAGAGCAGTTCGGTGTCCTGGAGGGTGGACATCACCGTGAGCAGGGCGTCCAGGCGGGCCTGCTCCTCCGTGGCGCCGGTCGTGCGGGCCTTGGTGAGCGCCTCCAACGCCCGCCTCACGTGCGGGAATCCGGCCCGTGCCGCACCGCGCGCCCCGGCGGCGCCGTACCTCGCGGACACCGAAGAGCCCCGGGAGGGCCTGCGTGCGGCGCGTTTGTCGGTGTGCGCGGCGATGCGCTTGGCGGTCGCGGCGACGTCCCGCGCCCCGGCGCGGGGGTCGAGCGCGGCGGCCGCGACCAGCAGGCCGAGCGCCCACAGCGCACCCCGGTGGCCGCCGCCCGCGAGGTGCACCGAGTGCTCGGCACACCTGCCGATCGCGCCCAGTTCGCTACGGAGCCCGGGCGTCGGCTCGCCCGTGCGCCGGGCCGCGGCGGGCATCGCCGCGAGGCCCGGCGCGAGCGCCTTGGCCGACCAGCGCAGCATGCGGTGGTCCCGGCGGGTGACACGGGCGCCGAGGTCGCGCGGATCGGGCAGGCCCGGCTTGGGAGCCAGGGCCAGCTGACCGGTCAACGCGGTCACGGCGGCCTGCGCCAGCGCCTCGTCCTCGCGGCTGCTCATGGCCGTACCCCCTACGGGGACGCCGAGGCCGACGGCGCGTCGCTCGGCGGGGCACCCGTCGGGGCACCGCTCGGCGGCGTACCGCCCTCGCCGCCACCGCCGCCGCTGCCCGCGCCGGTGTTCTCGGCGTCGGGATCGATGCCGAGGGTGAGGAAGCCCTTGTAGCCCTTGGAGGGGTCGGCCTTCTTGACCGGCTTGAGGGTCAGCAGGCCGCTGGAGGCGCCGCCGCCGTCGTAGACCATGTCGTTGTCGAGGGTGGTGTAGCTGCCGGAGTGCTTCGAGTAGGGCTCCAGCGTGAAGATCTCCTGGGCGATCTCGTCGTCGAAGAACAGCTGGCCGGTGTAGTTGACCTTGCCGCCCTCGTAGGTGCCGTCCTCCTTCTGGCCGCCCGTGTGCACCTTCAGGTGGATGTGGCAGGTGCGCGGGGTGTACCAGCCCGGAAAGATCGTCTCGAACTTCACGACCCCGTTGGCGTTGGCGATCTGGTATCCGCGCAGGTAGGTGTTGTCGTCGGCGGTCGAGCCGTCCTCGCTCTCGGCGGGTGCGGAGCCGCCGGGGTTGGCCGTGGTGTACCCGGAGTAGTAGCCCCAGGCGTCGCAGTGCCAGATCTCCACGGCCGCGCCGGGGACCGGGGTGCAGCCGTCGGTGGCGTCGACGACGGTGAGGCGCAGCGTGAGCGGGACACCGCTCTTGCCCTCGGTGATGTCCTTTCTCACCAGGGCGCCGTCGAGGTAGTACGGCCCTTCGGTGACGCTCGACATCAGCGTCATACAGGTGCCGGCGCTCTCCGAGGCGGTCGTGCTCGCCGTCGCCGCGGCCTGGGTCGTGGTCGTGCCGGTCTCGGCGAAGGCCGCCTGGTAGCCCGCGACGGCGAGCCCGCCCGCCGCGACCGTGCCTCCGGTCACCGCGATCGCACGGCGCCGAGTGATCGACTTGTCCTTGTGGTTTCCCGTCATGACCAGGACGTTAGGGACGCCACCCGGCAGAGGCTTGGGGTGGCGCTGTGCGGAGGCTGTGAGTCCTGAGGAAACTGAGTCGGCGGGCGTCACCGACCGTTGGCGGGCTCATCCAGGAACCGCTCCGCCTGCGGTGGTTGACGCCTCGGCGAGCAACGCCCGCGCAGGGTGGCGGCTATAAGCCGGTGGCGGCCGTATGCCGGTGGCGGCCGTATGCCGGTGGCAACCGTTGCCCCGGCGCTACACCGCCACCAACGGCGTGTCCTTGCGCCACTTGAGGATCTTGTCGAAGCTCACCACCGCCCCGCTCCGCCCCGGCTTGTTGCCGATCTGGACGTGGTCGGCGAGTTCCGCGATCAGGCACAGGCCGCGGCCGTGCTCGGCGTCGGTGGCGGCCGGGCGGGGGGCGCGGGGTGGTGCCGTGAAACCGGGGCCCGAGTCGGTGACCTCGATATGGCACTTCTCGCCGTCCAGGTACGCCGTCACGCGGTACGCCTGTGGGGAGCCGTCCGGCGCGCTGCCGCCGCCGTGCTCCACGGCGTTCGCGCAGGCCTCGCTGAGGGCGACGGACAGGTCGTACGACACATCGGGGTCGACGCCCGCGGTCTCCATGGTGCCGATCAGCAACCGCCGGGCGAGCGGCACGCTCGCGGCTTCCCGCCGCAGATGGAGTGACCACCAGATGCTCATGCTCCAGCCTCCTGGCCGCGGCTCGACATACCGTTACGTATTGCCACGAGTGCGGGGGTGTAAGCACATCATTGACGTGATGCCGCCCATATGGTCGATGCGCCCACGCGGGAATCGGTGTATGTGGGGTCGGCCCACACCAGAGGGTGATCTTCCGGTCGTACGATCCTTATCGCACCGTTCGTCCTGAAACGCCCGTATGTCATCTTGCGGACCTGCCGTATGGCGGTCCTCGGGCCAGTGCGATGATGAGCCCGCCATGACTGCCCCCCACCCGCGCACGGTGCGCTCCGGAGGAGATCTCCGGATACTGCGGGCCGCGGTGTTCGCCGCGGTCTGCGTCGTGCTGGCCGGGGTCGGGCACGCGCTGGGCTCCTGCGCCACGATCCCGCTGTGGACGCTCGGCGCCGGGTTCCTGGGGGTGCTCCTGGTCACGGTGCCGTTCGCCGGGCGGGAGCGCTCGCTCCCCGGGATCGCGGCACTGCTCGCGGCCGGTCAGACAGTCCTGCACACGCTGTTCGGCTTGGGGCAGCACGGAGCGGCCAACGGGGTCTCCGGCGCCGCGGCCACCTCCGACGCCGCGCTCGTCGAGCAGGCCGCGCGGCTCGTCTGCGGTACCGCCGCGGCGGCCATCAGCCCCGCCCAGGCCCAGCGGATCCTCGCCGAGGCACGGATCCACCCGGTCGCCGGCACGCACGCCTCGCACCCCTCGGTGGACGCCGTGTCCGGTGCCACGGACGCCTCGGCGTCCCTGCTGCCGTCCCTGCCCATGGTGCTCGCCCACCTGCTCGCGGCGGTCGTCGCGGGGTGGCTGCTGCGGCGCGGGGACCTGGCCCTGCTGCGCATCGTCGAGATGTCCGCCCTGTCGGCGCGCTCGGTCGCCGAGGGGGCGTTCGTACGATCCCTGCGCGGGGCGCTCGCGCTGGTGCGCGCCCTGCGTGCCGGGCTGCCGGGCGCTCCCGAGGCGGGTCCGCGGCTCCGGTGCGTCGACTGGTCCGGCCCGCCCGAGCCCCGCACCCTCGCACTCCAGCACACGGTGATCAGGCGCGGCCCGCCGGCCCGGGCCGCACTCGTCCTCGCCGCCTGACACGACGCGACCGCCACTCCACCGAAGTGGGCTGAGGGGCCGCTGTCGTGCGGCACGCGCGCGTACGCGTGCCCGGGATCTCCGATCGAGGGACACCTGACGCCTGGTCTCCCTGCTGATCGCCCTGATCGAGCCCGATGGGGTTCATCGGGCTCGATCAGGGCCGTTGGAGCCTTGGGCCGATGAAGCCTTGGGCCGACGGAGCCTTGGGCCGACGGAGCCTTGGGCCGACGGAGCCTTGGGGCCGTTGGGCCCGATCGCGCCAGGTCGCACCTGATCGGGCACCCCCCGCGCACGCGTACTCCTCTTCACCACCGGAATCCGAACCTCACTCACAGTGGAGTGCTCAGCATGAAGGCCTCTCGTATCGCCGCCACGGGCGCGCTCGCCGGCACGGCCGTACTCGCCCTGTCCGTCCCCGCGTTCGCCCACGTCAGCGTGCAGCCCGAGGGCACGGCAGCCAAGGGCGGCTACGCGGTCGTCGACTTCAAGGTGCCCAACGAGCGCGACGACGCCTCGACCACCAAGCTCGAGGTGACCTTCCCGACCGACCATCCGCTGGCGTCCGCGATGCCGGAGCCGGTCAACGGCTGGGACATCAAGGTCACAAAGGCCGAGCTGGACAAGCCGATCGAGATGCACGGCGAGAAGATCTCCCAGGCCATCTCCAAGATCACCTGGACGGCCACTGGCGACGGCATCAAGGCGGGGTTCTTCCAGAAGTTCCCGGTCGCCATCGGCCAGCTCCCCGAGGACACCGACCAGCTCGTCTTCAAGGCCCTGCAGACCTACTCCAACAAGGAGGTCGTGCGTTGGATCGAGGTGCCGCAGGAGGGCCAGGAGGAGCCCGAGAACCCGGCACCGGTGCTCGAATTGTCCGCCGCCGAGGACGGCCACCACGGCTCGTCCTCCTCCGACCAGGCCTCCGACTCCGACGACGCCGAGGCCGCCTCCGCCAAGACCGAGGCCGCCGAGCCCGCCGAGCCCGCCGACAGCAGCGACACCACCGCCCGCGTCCTGGGCGTGGTCGGCATCGTCGTCGGCGCGGTGGGCGTGGCGTACGGCGTGCTCGCCGGTCGTCGGCGCACCGACGCCTGACGACTCCTTTGATTCGCGGCGCGCGCCGGGGCACGCCCCCGGTGCGCGCCGGAGCACTCACAACTGGGACATTTTTCTATGCGTAAGAAGACTTGCCATGCGTAAGAAGACCTTCGCTGCGGCCGCCCTGGTCGCCGCCGCCACCCTGACCCTCTCCGCCTGCGGCAGCGGCGACGACAGCGCCCAGCCCGTCACCGTGGTCTCCGAGGAGGCCGGCTCGGACAAGGCCGCCATCGTTCTGGACAAGCCGTTCGAGAAGCCTGACCTGGTCCTCACGGACACGAACGGCAAGCAGTACGACCTCCGCAAGGAGACGAAGGGCAAGCCGACGCTGATCTACTTCGGCTACACCAACTGCCCCGACATCTGCCCGCTGACGATGAACAACATCGCCGTCGCCAAGAAGCAGCTGCCGAAGGCCGAGCAGGACGAGCTGAGCATCGTGTTCGTCACGACCGACCCGGAGCGCGACACCGCGTCCGCGCTCGGCAAGTGGCTCAAGGGCATCGATCCGCAGGTCGTCGGCCTGACCGGCGACTTCGACACCATCCAGGCCGGCGCCCGTACCCTCGGCATCTCCATCGAGCCGCCGCACAAGGACAAGAACGGCAAGATGGTCTCCACCCACGGCACCCAGGTCGTCGCGTTCTCGCCGAAGACCGACGCCGGGTACGTCCTCTACACCGAGGACGCCACCGTCGACGAGTACACCAAGGACCTCCCCAAGCTGATCAAGGGGGAGAAGCCGTGAGGCGGTTCGCCCCAGTGCGGCCGGTGACCCTGGTGACCCTGGTGACGACCGGCGCCCTCGTCCTCGCGGGCTGCGGTTCCGAGGACTCCGGGGCCGGTTCCAAGGCCGAACTGTCCGTCAGCGGCGCCTACATGCCGCAGCCGGTCTCCGACTCCATGGCGGCCGGCTTCCTGACGGTCACCAACAAGGGCGGCACGAAGGACGAGTTGACCTCCGTCACCAGCGACGTCGGCGAGGTGACCGCCCACGAGACCGTGGGTTCGTCGATGCAGGAGGCCAAGGACCTCGCCGTCCCCGCGCACGGTCAGCTCGTGTTCAAGAGCGGCGGCAGCCACCTGATGTTCGACAAGCTGAAGCGAAAGCCCAAACAGGGCGAGAAGGTGACCGTACAGCTCCACTTCGCCGAGTCCGGGACGGTCACCGTCGAGATGCCGGTGGAATCGGCGACGTACAACCCGAAGACCGGACACTGAGGGAGAGATCGCCTTGACCCAGACCATCGCCCCCCGCGTCCGGCCCCGGGTGCTGCCGCGCGTCCGGACCCTGGTGCTGCTGCTCCTGGCCGCGACCGGCCTGCTCCTCGCCGGTGCCGGGCCGGTCTCCGCGCACGCCGCGCTGACCGGCAGCGACCCCCGGCAGGGGGCGGTGGTGGACAAGGCCCCGACGCAGGTCTCGCTGACCTTCTCCGAGAAGGTCGCCCTGTCCGACGACTCCGTGCGCGTGCTCGACCCCAAGGGCAAGCGCATCGACCAGGGCGACCCGGCCAACGTCAGCGGCACGACGTACGCCGTGAAACTCCACAGCGGCCTGCCCGACGGGACGTACACCGTCACCTACCAGGTGGTGTCCGAGGACAGCCATCCCGTCGCCGGCGCCTACACCTTCTCCATCGGCGCTCCCTCGCAGACCAGCGTCTCGGTCTCCGGCCAGGAGGCGGGCGGCGGCATCGTCGGCTGGCTCTACGGGCTCGGGCGGTATGTGTCGTACGCCGGCTTCATCGTCCTGGTCGGCGGCGCCGCCTTCGTGCTCGCCTGCTGGCAGCGCGGTTCGGGCGTGCGGGTGCTGCAGCGGCTCGTCGTCTCGGGCTGGCTGGCCCTGACGGCCGCCACGCTGGGTCTGCTGCTCCTGCGCGGCTCGTACACCAGCACCGGGAAGGTCGGCGACATCTTCGACCTGGAGCTGCTCGGACAGGTCCTCCAGACCAAAACGGGTGCGGCACTGGTGTCCCGGCTGCTGCTGCTCGCCGCGGCGGCGCTGTTCATCGCGGTGCTGTTCGGGGCGTATGACAAGCGCGAGGACGAGGAGAAGCGCGACCTGACCTTCGGGCTCGCGATCGGCGGGACGGTCGTGGCGGCGGGGCTCGCGGCGAGCTGGGCGATGTCCGAGCACGCCTCGACCGGGCTCCAGTCCGGCATCGCGATGCCGGTCGACGTCGTCCACCTGCTGGCCGTCGCGGCCTGGCTCGGCGGCCTCGCCGCACTGCTCGTGGCGCTGTACCGGGCACCCGCGGACACGCCGGTCGAAGGGGCGGCCGTACGACGCTTCTCACGCGTCGCCTTCGGCAGTGTGCTCGCGCTGGTCGCGACCGGGGTCTACCAGTCGTGGCGGCAGCTCGGGTCGTGGTCGGCGTTCACCGGCACGCGGTACGGACAGTTGCTGCTGGTCAAGATCGGGCTTGTGCTGCTGTTGGTCGGGGTCGCGTGGATCTCGCGGCGGTGGACGGCGCGGCTGGTGGACACGGTGGTGGGGAAGGCGAAGGGCGCCGCCGGGGTCGAGGAGAAGGGCGCAGGGGAGACGGAGAAGGGCGCGGGGGAGACGGAGAAGGGCGCGGGTGAGGGCGAGAGGGAGCACGCCGCTGCCCAGTCCCGTGCCTCCGCCGCCACGTCGGCATCGGGCTCGGGCTCGGGCTCGGGCTCGGGCAAGAAGCGTGCCTCCGCCACCGTGTCCGGCAAGAGCGACGCCAAGCGTGCCGCCCAGCTCGCCCGGCAGCAGGCCGCCATCGACACCGCACGGCAGAAGCAACAGCGGGATGCCGACCCGAACCGGTTCGGGCTGCGCCGCTCGGTGCTGGCCGAGGCGGGCGTCGCCGTCGTCCTGCTCGCCGTCACCACCATGCTGACGTCGACCGAGCCGGGTCGTACGGAGGAGGAGGCAAGGGCGGCCACGTCGGCCACGTCCACCGACACGTCGTCGTCCGGGGCACTGACCCTGGACATGACCTTCGACACCGGCGGCGAGGACGGCAAGGGCGTCGTACGCGTCGACCTCGATCCCGCGCGCGTGGGCGGCAACGAGATGCACGTCTACGTCCAGCGCCCCAATGGCCGTGCCTTCGACATCCCCGAGGTGAAGATCGCCTTCACCCTGGAGTCCCAGGACATCGGGCCACTGCCCGTCGTCCCTGACCACATCTCCACCGGTCACTGGTCGGCGCGCGGAGTGCAGATCCCCATGGCGGGCGAGTGGAAGATCGCCGTGACCGTGCGGACCTCCGACATCGACCAGGCCACCGTCTCCAAGAACGCGCAGATCGGCTGAAACTCACCATGGCTGACCAGTCCATCCCGGAGGCCCGTACTCCCAAGACGCCGCACAAGGGCGAGACGGCAGTCAATGCCGACGCGGCGCTCAATGCCGACGCGGCGCTCAATGCCGACGCGGCACTTGATGGCGGCGTTTCCGAAAGCGCCGCCAAGGGCGCCCTCAAGCAGGGCGTTTCGCGGCGCCGGCTGCTCGGGACCGCCGGTGCCACCGGGCTGGTGCTCGGCGCGGCCGGCGGGGCGGTGGGATACGGCACCCGGCCCGCCGAGGCGACGCCGCTCAGCTCGCTGGGCGCCGATCAGGTGATGTTTCACGGGAAACATCAGCCCGGCATCCTCCAGGGGCTCCAGGCACGCGGCCATGTCGTCGCCTTCGACCTGGCGGCCGGTGCGGGCCGCAAGGAGGCGGCTGCGCTGCTGCGCCGCTGGTCGGAGACGGCTCGGCGGCTGATGGCGGGCGAGGCCGCCCAGCAGGACGACACGGATGTCGCCCGCGACGCAGGTCCCTCCTCGCTGACCATCACCTTCGGCTTCGGCCATAGCTTCTTCGCGCGGACCGGCCTGGAGAAGCAGCGCCCGGTCGCCCTGGACCCGCTGCCCGACTTCTCCTCCGACCAGCTGGACAAGGCCCGCAGCAATGGCGACCTGTGGGTGCAGATCGGCGCCAACGACGCCCTGGTCGCCTTCCATGCCCTGCGCGCGATCCAGAAGGACGCGGGCCGGGCCGCCAAGGTGCGCTGGCAGATGAACGGCTTCAACCGGTCGCCGGGTGCCACCGCGCATCCCATGACGGCGCGCAACCTGATGGGCCAGATGGACGGCACGCGCAATCCGAAGCCGACGGAGGCCGACTTCGACGAGCGGATCTTCGTGCCGGAGTCCGGCTCGAAGGACCCGGCGTGGATGGCGAACGGCTCCTACGCGGTCGTACGCCGTATCCGCATGCTCCTCGACGACTGGGAGCAGCTCTCGGTCAAGGAGCAGGAGGACGTCATCGGGCGCCGCAAGGCCGACGGGGCGCCGCTGTCCGGAGGCACCGAGACGACCGAGATGGACCTGGAGAAGACCGACAAGGCAGGGAACCTGGTCGTCCCCATCAACGCCCACGCACGCATCACCCGGCCCGACCAGAACGGCGGGGCGGCGATGCTGCGGCGCCCCTTCTCGTACCACGACGGCATCGACGCGGACGGGGTACCCGACGCGGGCCTGCTCTTCATCTGCTGGCAGGCCGACCCACTGCGCGGCTTCGTCACCGTTCAGCGCAAGCTCGACCGGGGCGACGCGCTGTCGAAGTACATCCGCCACGAGGCGAGCGGGCTGTTCGCAGTGCCGGGCGGGGCGGCGGAGGGGGAGTACGTGGGGCAGGGGTTGCTGGAGGGGTGACACCGCGGGCGGCGGCGAGGGCGACGACGAGTGCGACGACGAGCTGGGCCGGGGCTGGGCGCGCTGGGCCGGGGCGTACGCGTGGGCCAGGGGCTCGGGGGCGCCCGCCCGAGCCCGGACCGGAATCCCCCTTGGGGCAGCCGGGTGAGATGTGCGCACCGCGTTTGGCAAGGCCCATTAGGGTGAGGTCATGCCAGCGAGCTATGCCTATCTCGGCCCCGAGGGCACCTTCACCGAAGTCGCCCTGCGCACCCTTCCCGAGGCCGCGACCCGGGAACTGATCCCCTACGTGTCCGTGCAGTCCGCGCTCGACGCGGTGCGTGCCGGCGAGGCCGAGGCCGCGTTCGTGCCGATCGAGAACTCCGTCGAGGGCGGCATCACGACGACGCTCGACGAACTGGTCGCGGGCGCGCCGCTGATGATCTACCGCGAGGTGCTGCTGTCGATCACCTTCGCGCTGCTGGTCAGGCCCGGCACGAAGCTGTCGGACATCAAGACGGTCTCCGCCCACCCGGCCGCCCAGCCGCAGGTGCGCAACTGGCTGAAGAAGAACCTCCCGGACGCCACCTGGGAGTCGGCCGCCTCGAACGCGGACGCCGCCCGACTGGTCCAGGAGGGCCGCTACGACGCCGCCTTCGCGGGCGAGTTCGCGGCCGCACGGTACGGCCTGGAACCCCTGGAGACCGGGATCCACGACGCGGAGAACGCCCAGACCCGGTTCGTGCTGGTGGGCCGGCCCGCCCGGCCCGCCGCGCCGACCGGCGCGGACAAGACGTCCGTCGTGCTGTGGCAGCGCGACGACCATCCCGGTGGGCTGCGCGACCTCCTGGGCGAGTTCGCCACACGCGGCATCAACCTGATGCTGCTCCAGTCCCGGCCGACCGGCGCGGGCATCGGCAACTACTGCTTCTGCATCGACGCCGAGGGCCACATCTCCGACCGCCGGGTGGCCGAGGCGCTGATGGGGCTGAAGCGGATCTGCCTGGAGGTGCGGTTCCTGGGCTCGTATCCGCGCGCGGACATGAAGCCGGGGGATGTGCAGCCGCCGCGCCTCGGGACGTCGGACGAGGAGTTCGTGTCAGCGGCGGACTGGGTGGCCCGGTGCCAGGACGGGCGGTTCTGAGCCGCCCCGGTTCAGACCCCGGTTCAGGCGCCGGGTTTACGCCCCGGCGGGCGTCGCTGTGGTCGTCCTGGCAGGGGTCCAGGCACTGGATTTCCGCCAGTACTATCAGCCGATTGTCGTTATCCACAGAGGTTATCCACAGGTCCTCATCTCGACCTGGGGACAAGTCGACAAGCAAGCGTGACCCTGTCGACAAATCGCTCCTCAGGGCCCGTCGGCGTCCACCATCAGGCAAGTCACCCTTCGTCCACTCTTTTCCTTTGGGCAATCCTTTGGGGCGACCGCTTTCCACTCGAACGTGGGGATGCAGAGGGTTTGTCCTGGGAATCCTCGACTCACGCGAAGCGGTACGGAGTGATCAATTCCGACGTCCACAGTCCATCCACACACCCTGTGGATAACTCTTCAGGGGCTGGGGATATCTGTGGACAACCGATCCCCAAGTCCCGTTCTCCACAAGGGAATCGAGTCAACCGGACGCCGCATCCCTTACCCGTCCCGGGGAGTGAGACACTTTTTATTGACACGCGTCGCAATTCCCCCATAACGGAACGTAAGCCGCAGTTCGGAATAGCGAGTCGTGGGCTGTCACCCCACCCCGGTAGCCTTGACCGCGTGATTGACCTTCGCCTGCTCCGTGAGGACCCCGACCGAGTGCGCGCCTCGCAGCGCGCCCGTGGAGAGGACGTCGCGCTCGTCGACTCCCTCCTGTCTGCCGACGAGCGGCGCAGGTCGTCCGGCGTCCGCTTCGACGAGCTGCGTGCCGAGCAGAAGCAGCTCGGCAAGCTCATCCCCAAGGCCTCCGGAGACGAGAAGGCCGAGCTGCTGAAGAAGGCGAGCCAGCTGGCCGCCGACGTCAAGGCGGCCGACGCCGAGCGCGACGCGGCCGACGCCGAGACCCAGGAGCTGCTCCTCCAGCTCGGCAACCTGGTGCACCCCGACGTCCCGGTGGGCGGCGAGGAGGACTTCGTCACGCTGGAGACGCACGGCGAGATCCGTGACTTCACGGCCGAGGGATTCGAGCCGAAGGACCACCTGGAGCTCGGCACCATCCTCGGCGCCATCGACGTCGAGCGCGGCGCCAAGGTCTCCGGCTCCCGCTTCTACTTCCTGACCGGCGTCGGCGCCCTGCTGGAGCTGGCCCTGGTCAACGCGGCGATGGCCCAGGCGACGGCGGCCGGCTTCACGCCGATGCTGACCCCGGCGCTGGTCCGCCCCCAGTCGATGGCCGGCACCGGCTTCCTCGGCCAGGCGGCGCAGGACGTCTACCACCTCGACAAGGACGACCTGTACCTGGTCGGCACCTCCGAGGTCCCGCTCGCGGCGTACCACATGGACGAGATCCTCGACGCCGACAAGCTCCCGCTGCGCTACGCCGGCTTCTCCCCCTGCTTCCGCCGCGAGGCCGGCTCGCACGGCAAGGACACGCGGGGCATCTTCCGCGTGCACCAGTTCGACAAGGTCGAGATGTTCTCGTACGTCGCTCCCGAGGACTCGCAGGCCGAGCACCAGCGCCTGCTTGAGTGGGAGAAGCAGTGGCTGACGTCCCTGGAGCTGCCGTTCCGCGTCATCGACGTGGCCTCGGCCGACCTCGGCTCCTCGGCGGCCCGCAAGTTCGACTGCGAGGCGTGGATCCCGACGCAGGGCAAGTACCGCGAGCTGACGTCGACCTCGGACTGCACCGAGTTCCAGTCCCGCCGCCTGTCGATCCGCGTCCGTGACGGCAAGCAGGTCAAGCCGCTGGCCACGCTCAACGGCACGCTGTGCGCCGTACCGCGCACCATCGTGGCGATCCTGGAGAACCACCAGCAGGCCGACGGCTCCGTCCGCGTCCCCGAGGTGCTTCGCCCGTACCTGGGCGGCCGGGAGGTCCTGGAGCCGGTCGCCAAGTGAGCGCTGCCTCTCCCTCTGGGGGGTTCCCCTACAGGCTGATCGCGACCGACCTCGACGGAACGCTCCTGCGCTCCGACGAGTCGGTCTCCCAGCGCACCCGTGACGCCCTCGCCGCGGCCACCGAGGCGGGCGCCGCGCACATCGTCGTCACGGGCCGCGGGGCCCCCTGGACCCGGCCCATCCTCGACGACCTCGGCTACCAGGGCCTCGCCGTGTGCGCCCAAGGCGCGCAGGTCTACGACTTCGGCGAGCACCGCCTGCTGACCTCGGTGACCCTGGACCGCCAACTGGCCGGGGTGGCCCTGGCCAAGATCGAGGCGGAGG
This sequence comes from Streptomyces sp. NPDC051243, assembly GCF_044455405.1. Taxonomy (NCBI): domain Bacteria; kingdom Bacillati; phylum Actinomycetota; class Actinomycetes; order Kitasatosporales; family Streptomycetaceae; genus Streptomyces; species Streptomyces sp. NPDC051243. The sequence goes on from NZ_JBITES010000004.1 coordinate 51,154, forward strand.
TCGGCCCCCTGTTCCTGGCGGCGAGCCGCGACGGCCTGGACGGCGACGTCCTCGTGGGTCCCGGTTACGCGGTCACGGGCTCCCTCCCGTCGACCCCGTTCACGGATGCGTCGGATCTGTGGACGGCCCCGCTGAACAAGATCTACATACAGCACCCGAACCTGTCGGACGACGAACTGGCAGAGGCGGCCCGCCAGGCAGCGGGCGGCTTCGTCACGGTCGCGATGGCGGGCGAGGGCATCGTGGAACTGCTCCCCCTGGGCCTGTCCAAGGCGACCGGCCTGTCACTGGCAGCCCGACGCCTGGGCATGAAGGCGACAGACACGATCGCCTTCGGCGACATGCCCAACGACATCCCGATGTTCGCCTGGGCGGCGAGAGGCGTGGCCATGGCCAACGCCCACGAGGAACTCAAGGCGGTCGCGGACGAGGTGACGGCCTCCAACGAGGAGGACGGGATCGCGGTGGTGCTGGAGCGACTGCTCGGCTGACGCGCGATGTTGATCTGCCACGGGCACCCCGCAAGCGCCGGGTTCCGCTGCCGACCTCTCAGCTGCAGCGCCGACCGCAGCTCACGCGCCCCAACCCCTGCACTACGGCCCAGCCCAAGTGGCAACGTCTCGCGGAGGATGCACGAATCGAACGTGCGCGGGCTTTTCAGACCCGACCACGGCTTAGCAAGCCGGTGCCTTACCACTCGGCCAATCCTCCGGGTGGGCGGCCCACGCGAGAGCGACATCGCGTGCTCGAAGCGGCCGCCCCGGGCAGCTCCCCGTGCGGTACGGACTCAACGGAGGGGTAGCGATTACTCCGGAGCCCGCCGCCGGCTGCCCTGACGGGAGCTGGACGTACTGCCGTGCATGGACATCGTCCGGCTCCTCTCCCAGAACGTGGCGCCGGACTCATCGTCCGGCGATGTGGACACAACCACTGTGCCTGTACGACGAGTTGGACGCCACTGATTAACAGGCCCGGGAATGCCCGCTCAAGAGGCCCGGGAATGCCCGCTCAAGAGGCCCGGGAATGCACGCTCAAGAGGCCCGGGAATGCACGCCCGCTCAGGAGGACCGGGGATACCCGCGAACGCCCGCTACCGGCGCCGCCACCTGCGGCGGCGCCCCTTGCTGAAGAACCAGCCGGCCGGCGGCTCGTCCGAGCGCCACGGCTGCGGCTCGGGCTCCTCACGGCGCCAGCGGGCGGCCAGCATCCGGGCCCGGGCGGAGGGTTCCGAGGTCTCGGCCGCGCGTATGAAGTCGTCGTCCAGGACCAGGCTGTCCCAGGTGTCGTCCCCGGACCGCTCGTGCTCCTCGTGCTGCGACTTGCCGCCTGCCATCCCCGTCCTCCAGTTCGTGCAGTCCACCCCGTTCGTCCAGTGTGCCCGGACCAGGGTGAAGCCCCCGTCAAGAGCGGGCCCGGTCAGGGGCCCGGCTCTTTACATCCCGCCTGCCTACTCCTCACCCGCCAGCGTCAGCGACCGCAGCTTCTGCCCCGCGTACCAGGTGGCGAGGACAGTGACCACAATCAGCAGCACCGTCGCCGTCGGCAGCGCGACGTCCGACGTCACCATGTCCCCGCCGGCGACCTTCTGCGCCACCGCCAGCGACCACTGCTGGACGCTCAGCGTGCGCGCGCCCTCGACCAGGGAGCCGAACAGGGCCTCCCAGACGAGCGCGTAGACGAGCCCGAAGACCACCGCGTGCCGCGACACCGTGCCGAGCAGCAGGAAGATCGCCGCGTACGCGATGGAGGCGACCAGCGCGGCCACCGTGTAGGCGACGGCGATCTGCTGGCCGTTGCCGTTGAGGATGAATCCGGCGATGAAGGTGGGCAGCGCCGAGAACACCATCGTCACGGCGATCGCCACGATCAGCTTGGTGAAGATGATCGTCGGCCGTTTCACCGGCTTGGACAGCAGGTACACCACGGAGCCGTCGTCGATCTCGGGCCCGATCGCGCCCGTACCGGCGATGACGCCGATGATCGGCACCATGGTGGCGAGGGCGAGCCCGCCGAGCAGGTCCGACGCGGTCTGGTCGTCGGCTCCGGCGAGGCCGCGCACCATCACCGCGATGATGATGAGCAGCAGCGGCAGCGCGCCCAGGATGAGGGCCCGGCGGCGGCCGAGCAGGGCTCGGTAGGTGAGCCGGGCGACTGTGGGGTCGTACATCTTCGGCCTCCTACGCCGCGACCAGATACGAGAAGACGGACTCGAGGGACTCGTCGGACGGCGAGACCGTGAGCAGGCGGATGCCGTGGTCGCGCGCCACCCTCGGCAGCAGGGCGGTGAAGCGGCCGAAGTCGACGGCCTGGATGTGCAGCGCGCCCTCGGCCAGGTCGACCTCGATGCCGGACGTCGACGGGTCGGCGATCAGCGCGGCCGCGAGGGCGCGGTCGTCGCTGGAGCGCACGAGGTAGCGGTGCGGGCGGTCGGTCATCAGGCGGCGGATCTTGCGGAAGTCACCGCTGGCCGCGTGCCGTCCGGCGACCACGACCTCGATGTGCCAGGCGAGTTGCTCGACCTCTTCGAGGATGTGGGACGAGAACAGCACGGTGCGGCCCTCGTCGCCCATCTTCCGCAGCAGGTCCATCAACTGCATGCGCTGGCGCGGGTCCATGCCGTTGAAGGGCTCGTCGAGCAGCAGCAGCGAGGGGTTGTGGACCAGGGCGCTCGCCATCTTCACGCGCTGGCGCATGCCCTTGGAGTACGTGGAGATCTTGCGGTCCTGCGCGTACTCCATCTCCACCGTGGCCAGGGCCTTCTGGGCCGCCTTGGCGCCAAGGCCGTGCAACTCGGCGTTGGCGACGACGAATTCGCGACCGGTGAGGAAGTCGTACATCGCCTCGCGCTCGGGGACGATGCCGATGTGCTTGTAGATGGCCTCGTTGCGCCACACCTGCTGCCCGTCGAGGGTGACGGTGCCGGTGGAGGGAGCGAGGAAGCCGGCCATCATGTTGATGAGGGTGGACTTTCCGGCGCCGTTCGGGCCGAGCAGGCCCGTCACGCCGGGGCCGATCGTCATGGTGATGTCGTTGACGGCGACCACGTTGCCGAACCAGCGGGAGACGTGGTCGATGGAGAGCGTGGTCACAGTCCGACCTTTCGGTAGCGGCGCATCAGGAGGCCGTAACTGGCGGCGATCAGACCCAGGGTGAGGAGGACGTAGACGACGCCTTCCCCGTTGCTCGGGCCCACCCCACCCGGGAACGCGGAGCTCGCGCCCAGGAAGGCGGACTGCACGCCGTCGATGAGCGTGATGGGCGAGAAGAGGCCGATCCAGGCGATGGCGCCGCTGCTGCCTCCGCCGCCGTCGAGGGACTGTGCGTCGGCGATGGCCTGGAGCGTGGACACCGAGCCGTAGGAGATGGTCAGTACGGCGATCACGGCCGCGATGCCGAAGCCGCGGCGCGGCGTGACCGATGCGATGACCAGGCCGATGCCGGCGAACAGCAGTGAGAGCAGTGCCACGGAGACGAGCCCCTGTGCGAATCCCTTGGTCTGGTCGGCGAAGTCCAGCTTGGCCAGCAGCGCGCCCACATAGAGCACCAGCAGCGGCGCCGCGGTGAGCATGAACAGCGCGGAGGCCAGCGCCGCGAACTTCGCGCGGACGTAGTCGACGGTCTCGATGGGCCGCGAGAAGTACAGCGGTACGGTCTTGAAACGCAGGTCGCGGGAGACCGACTGGGGTGCCTGCGAGGCGACGTACAGGCTGATCACGGCCTGCATGACGATCGCGTAGCGCGTGTAGTCGACGGGCAGGTCGTTGGCCTTGGTGGCGACCGCGACGGCGACCATGATGGCCGCGGGCACGCACATCACCACGAACAGCAGCATCGGCAGCACCTTGGACTTCACCGAGCGGCCGAGGCCGTAGGCGCCGCGCAGGGACTGCGAGTAGAGGGAGCGGGTGGCGTAGGAGCGGCCGAGGCGGGGGCCGTCGTAGGTGCGGTAGCCGATGTTGTGGATGCGGGTCTGGTCACCCGCCTGGGTTGCTACGGGGTGCTCAACCGCCATGGCCGACCGCCTCCTTCCGCTGTGCGTCGGTGCTCTGCTCGCTGCCCTGCTCGCTGTCCGTGAAGACCTCGGAGATGTGGTGGCGGCGCTGTTCCATGCGCACGAGGCCGAGGCCGAGGTCGGCGACCACGTCCCGCACGAGGTCGTAGGTCTCGTCGCCCTGCGCGGTGAGCAGCAGGATGTGACCGGCGCCGGGGAGGCCGCCGCTGCCGTCGAGAACGTCCACCCCGCGCGCGTGGAGCGCGTCGCGCACCGCGCGGGTGCCGTCCGGGTGGTCGTCGGTGTCGGTGACCTCGATGGCGAGGGTCGTGGTGGTCTGGGTGAAGTCGGTGGTGGAGCTGGAACGCAGGAGCTTGCCGCCGTCGATGACGACGACGTGGTCGCAGGTGCGCTCCAGTTCGCCCAGCAGGTGGGAGGTGACCAGGACCGAGATGCCGAAGTCCGTGTGGATGCGGCGGATGAGACCGAGCATGTCGTCGCGGCCGACCGGGTCGAGGCCGTTGGTGGGCTCGTCCAGGAAGACCAGCTGCGGGTCGTGCACCAGGGCCTGCGCCAGCTTCACGCGCTGCTTCATGCCGGTCGAGTAGCCGCCGATGGGGCGGTAGCGCTCCTCGTACAGACCGACGTGGCGCAGCGTGTCCGCGGTGCGTTCGCGTGCGGCGGTGGGCGGCAGGCCGGACATGCGGGCCATGTGCACGACGAACTCGGTGGCCGAGACGTCGGGCGGCAGGCAGTCGTGCTCCGGCATGTACCCGACCCGCTCACGGATGGCGGCACCCTTGGTGGCGACGTCGAGTCCGAGCACTTCGGCGCGGCCCTCGGTGGCGGGGGACAGACCCAGCAGAATCTTGATCATGGTGGACTTGCCGGCTCCATTGGCTCCGACGAGTCCGGTCACCCCGGGCCCGATGTCCATGGTCAGCCGGTCAAGAGCGGTCACCCTCGGGAACCGCTTGCTCAGGCTTTCGGTCGCGATCACAGTCACGCTTCGAAGGTAGTGACGCGTACCACGCCGGTCGTCACCCCGCAGAGCTGTCTTGGGGTCAGACTCCAGGACTACGGGACCCTAGGGGTCACCCTGAAGTCGAACAACGCGACCTCCGTTTTCCCCATGCGCGAGGTTTTCCACAGGTCTCGGCATCCCTATTGACGCAGCCTCTAACAACTGTCACATTCGCCAGTGTCAAGTTACGGGCACGTACCGCAGTCAGCGTGGACAAAGTGGGGCGGTGGCATGACTACGGCGGTGACAGGCGAACTCCGTGCGGATTCCGCGGAACTGCGGGGGTTCAGACGGGTCCAGCGGCTGGCGTACGAGTGCGCGGAGGCCGTCGCGGCGCAGCTGGAGCCGGGTATCACCGAGCGCGAGGCGGCGCGCATGCAGCGCGAGTGGCTGCGCGAGCGCGGAGTGCGGGACTGGTTCCATCTGCCCTTCGCCTGGTTCGGGGACCGCACGGCGTTCGTCGACTTCCGCATCCCCCTGCAGTTCTTCCCGACCGGCCGCCGACTCGAGCCCGGGATGCCGTTCATCCTGGACATGGCCCCTGTGTACGACGGTTACACGGCCGACATCGGCTTCTCCGGCTCGCTCGGCATCAACCCGGTGCAGGACAAGTTGATGGCCGACCTGGAGGCGCACCGGGAGCTGATCCTGCGCGAGGTGCGCGAGCGGCGGCCGCTGCGGGAGATCTACGAGGACGTGGACCGCCTCATGGTCCGCCAGGGCTATGCCAACCGGCACCGCGCCTATCCCTTCGGCGTGATCGCGCACAAGGTCGACCGGGTGAAGCAACGCCGCTGGTCAGCGCATGTCTTCGGGTTCGGCACCCAGTCCCTGAAGGGCCTGGCGAGCGACGCGCTGCACGGCCACCGCGAGGGCTGGTCCCCGCTGTGGTCGCCGTACCGCTTCTCCGACCATCCCCCGCAGCCGGGCCTGTGGGCGGTCGAACCGCATCTCGGCTTCCGGGGTACGGGCGCGAAGTTCGAGGAGATCCTGGTCGTCACCGACTCCGCGGATCCCGAGGAGAGCGCCTTCTGGCTGGACGACGATCTGCCGCATGTGCGGCGCTGGGCGGAGGAGAAGTGACGGTGCCGGTGACTCTTCAGGACGCGCGCGAGCGCCGGGTGCGGACCGGCGGTGTCGAACTGTGCGTCGCCGAACTGGGCGATGCCGGGCAGCCGACGGTGATCCTGGTGCACGGCTACCCGGACAGCAAGGAGGTGTGGTCCGAGATCGCGCCGCGGCTGGCCGACCGCTTCCACGTCGTGCTCTACGACGTCCGGGGCCATGGCCGGTCGACGGCGCCCGAGCCGCTGCGTGGCGGGTTCACGCTGGAGAAGCTGACGGACGACTTCCTGGCCGTCGCGGACGCGGTCAGCCCGGACCGGCCCGTGCACCTGGTGGGTCACGACTGGGGCTCGGTGCAGGCCTGGGAGTTCACCACGGTGAAGCGCACGGAGGGCCGGATCGCCTCATTCACCTCGATGTCCGGGCCGTCCCTCGACCATTTCGGGCACTGGATCAACCGGCGCCTTAAGCGCCCCACCCCACGCCGGGTCGCCCAACTCCTCGGACAGGGCGCCAAGTCCTGGTACGTCTACGCGTTGCACACGCCCGTACTGCCCGAACTGGCCTGGCGCGGCCCCCTCGGCAAGCGCTGGCCGAGGCTGCTGGAACGCTTCGAGAAGGTGCCCGGCAACGGCTACCCGACCTCGTCCCTGCCGACCGACGCGGCGCACGGGGCGTGGCTGTACCGCGACAACGTACGGGCCCGGCTGACCCGTCCGCGCCCCGACGCGTACGCCCACGCGCCCGTGCAACTCATCACGCCCCTCGGGGACGCGTTTCTGTCCGAGCGGCTCTACGACGATCTGGAGCTGTGGGTTCCGCAGTTGACCCGGCGCACGCTTCCCGCGAAGCACTGGATCCCACGCAGCCGCCCCGACCAACTGGCGGCGTGGATCACGGAGTTCGTGACGTCCGTCGAGGGCGGACGGCCGGACGGGGTGACGGCGACCGGGAAGTACGCCGATCGCTTCGGTGGTCAGCTCGTTCTTGTCACCGGGGCGGGCAGCGGCATCGGACGGGCGACGGCGTACGCGTTCGCGGAGGCCGGCGCGCGCGTGGTGGCCGTCGACCGGGACGCCGAGGCCGCTGTCCGCACCGCCGAGATGTCCCGTCTGATCGGCGCGCCCGAGGCCTGGGCGGAGACCGTCGACGTCTCCGACGAGCAGGCCATGGAGAAGCTCGCCGCGAAGGTCGCCGGCGAGTACGGCGTGGTGGACGTCCTGGTGAACAACGCCGGGATCGGACTGTCGGGCTCCTTCTTCGACACCACGCCGGAGGACTGGAAGAAGGTCCTCGACGTCAACCTGTGGGGCGTCATCCACGGCTGCCGGCTCTTCGGCAGGCAGATGGCCGAGCGCGGACAGGGCGGCCACATCGTCAACACCGCGTCGGCGGCGGCGTACCAGCCCTCCAAGGCGCTGCCCGCCTACAGCACGTCCAAGGCGGCCGTCCTGATGCTGAGCGAGTGCCTGCGCGCGGAACTGGCCGGCCAGGGCATCGGCGTGACCGCGATCTGCCCCGGCTTCGTCAACACCAACATCACCTCGACCGCACACTTCGCCGGGGTCGACGCCGAGGAGGAGAAACGGCGCCAGAAGAAGTCCGCGCGGCTGTACGGGCTGCGGAACTACCCGCCCGAGAAGGTCGCCGACGCGATCCTGCGGGCGGTGGTGCGCGGGGAGGCCGTCGTTCCGGTCACGCCGGAGGCGCGCGGGGCGTATCTCATGTCGAGGTTCACTCCGAAGGCACTGCGCCGCATCGCACGACTGGAACCGCCGCTGTGATCAAGGACGACGCAGGGCACGAGGGGCACTCGGCGGTCTCGGAGACGCCGTTACGGGCGGCTGGGAACTGACGGCAGGACAGCGGGCGGCACGACAGCGGACGGAGTGACCGAGCGTGGACCAGGCGTACCGGATCGAGGACCTCGCGCACCTCAGCGGTGCCACCGTCCGCACCATCCGCGCCTACCAGGACCGCGGCCTGCTCCCCCGCCCCGAGCGCCGTGGCCGGGCGAACGTCTACTCGGACGCCCACCTGGTCCGCCTGCGCCAGATCGCCGACCTCCTCGACCGCGGCTACACGCTGGCCTCCATCAAGGAACTCTTGGAGGCCTGGGACGCCGGTCGCGGCCTCGGGGGCGTGCTGGGGCTGGCCGCCGAGGTGGACGGGCCGTGGACCGACGAAGAGGCGGTACGGATCTCGCGTGCCGAGCTGGACGAGCGCTTCGGCGGCACCCCGGACGAGGCGGCGGTGGCCGAGGCCGTGGAACTGGGCGTGCTGGAGCCGGTCCCGGGCGACCCGGACTCCTTCCTCGTACCCAGCCCCCAAGAGCTCGCCGTGGCCGTCGAGTTGCACGCGGCAGGCGTTCCCCTGTCGGCGATCTCCGATCATCTAAGGGAGTTGAGAGGTCAGGTCGAGCACATCGCCGCCCGTTTCCTGGAGTTCACCACCGAGCACGTCTTCGCCCGCTATCTCGACGGACCGCACCGCCCGACGGACGCCGAAGCGGCGGAAGCGGCCTCACTCGTACGCCGGCTGCGCCCCCTCGCCCAGCAGACAGTGGACGCGGAACTCGCCCGTGCGATGCGCCTGTTGGCGGTGCGCCACCTGCGTCAGCGCCTGGGTGCGGACGAGGAGCCAGATCCTCGCAAAAGCACTCGAAACGTGTCGATCTCGGTAGAGACAATGCAGGCTGTGGAGCGGCTGGTTGGCCCGACGCAGGCCGCGCAGTTCATCGCGCTGGCCGCCGAACGGGAGGTACGGGCGCGCACCTTGGACCGCCTCGCCACAAATCACAGTTCATCAGCTGATCTTGACGAAACCCCTTGAGGCATCTGCTCGTTGTCCACAGAATCGCCAATTCCCCTGTGGATAACAGTACTTGGCTGTGGATCAAACATCCGGAGCGAAATCATTCGCGTGATTCATATCGCTCGCGGCAGGCTGGTGGCATGGACGAAAGACGCACCGTGAAGGTGTCGAAGTACCTCTCGAAACACCTTCGCCACCAGCCTGAGCGCATCGGGCTGATCCTCGACGAGGGTGGCTGGGTCGAGATCGACACACTGATCGCCGCCGCGGCCGCGCACGGATTCCGCTTCAGCCGGGAAGAGCTCGACCAGGTGGTCGCCGCCAACGACAAGAAGCGCTTCGCGATCGAGGGCAACCGGATCCGGGCCAGCCAGGGCCACAGCATCGACGTCGACCTCGGACTGCCTCCGGCGACACCCCCGCCGTACCTCTACCACGGCACCGTGGCCCCGAACCTGGATGCGATCCGCAGTGAGGGCCTCAAGCCCATGAACAGGCATGACGTGCACCTCTCGGCCGACCGCGAGACCGCGACCCGGGTCGGCGCCCGACGCGGCCGCCCCGTGGTGCTCTGCGTGGACGCCGACGCCATGCACCGCGACGGCCATGTCTTCCACGTCAGCGCGAACGGGGTGTGGCTGACGAAGGCCGTGCCGCCGGAGTACCTGCGCTTTCCCGAGTCACGCTGACCACTGCGTGGCGATCAAGGTGAGGCATGGCATCGGCCCTGCGTGCGGTTGCCGTTTCACGTGAAACCCATCCGGCCGCTTAGGCTCGAAACATGAGTCTGCGCCTGAGCACCGTAATCCTCCCCTATCGTCGCTGGTCAGAGGGGGGCCGTGAGGCATGGCAGCGCGCGGAGCAGCTTGGCTTCCACAGCGCGTACACCTATGACCACCTCTCCTGGCGCAGTTTCCGGGACGGCCCATGGTTCGGTGCCGTTCCGACGCTGACCGCCGCCGCGGCCGTCACCGAGCAACTGCGGCTGGGCACGTTGGTGACCTCGCCGAACTTCCGGCATCCGGTGACCCTCGCCAAGGAGCTGATCTCCCTCGACGACATCTCGGGCGGGCGGATCACACTCGGCATCGGCGCCGGCGGCACCGGCTTCGACGCCACCGCACTCGGCCAGGAGCCCTGGACCCCGCGTGAGCGTGCCGACCGGTTCGCCGAGTTCGTCGCAGTGCTGGACCGGCTGCTGACCGAGGACTCGGTGTCGTACGAGGGCGACTTCTACTCGGCGCACGAGGCGCGCAACATCCCTGGCTGTGTGCAGCGCCCCCGGCTGCCCTTCGCGGTAGCGGCGACCGGGCCGCGCGGGCTGCGGCTCGCGGCACGGTACGGGCAGGCCTGGGTGACGACCGGCGACCCCAAGCTGTACGAGAACGGCACCCCTGAACAGTCGGTTCAAGCCATTCGCGGACAGGTCGAGAAGCTCACCGACGCCTGCGCCGAAATCGGCCGGGACGTGGCCGGGCTCGACAAGATCATGCTCACCGGGTTCACACCGGACCGTGGCCGCCCGCTGCAGTCCCTCGACGCGTTCGTGGACTTCGCCGGGCGCCATCAGGAGCTGGGAATCACCGAGATCGTGATCCACTGGCCGATCCCCGACTCGGACTTCGCGGCCGACGAGAAGGTCTTCGAGCAGATCGCCATGGACGTGGCCGCGCAGCTGCGGTGAAGCGGGCAGACGCAACGGTGCTGGTGAAGGGATTGTCGGCGGCGTTCGCTACGGCGGTTTCTCCTCAGACGCCGCCTCAGATGTGCGGACTGCCGCACGCCCGTGCAGGCATATGCGGGAGAATGACCCGGTGACCTCAGCGACTCGACGGCCCCAGACCCCGGCCTCCCCCGAGCCCTCCACTCCGCTCGAACAGGGCGAGACCCCCACGGTCCGCCCGCGGCTCATCGCCACCGACCTGGACGGCACCCTGCTGCGCGACGACAAGTCGGTCTCCCCACGCACGGTCGCCGCCCTGGCCGCGGCCGAGGAGGCGGGCATCGAGGTGTTCTTCGTCACCGGCCGCCCGGCCCGCTGGATGAACGTCGTCAGCGACCATGTCCACGGTCACGGTCTGGCGATCTGCGGCAACGGCGCGGCGGTGGTCGACCTGCACGGCGGTCCCGGCGCCCACCGCTTCGTGAAGGTGAGGGAGCTGGCGCGGGAGAACGCGCTGGACGCCGTACGGCTGCTGCGGGACGCGGCACCGGGCACGGTGTACGCCGTTGAGCAGACGTACGGCTTCTATCAGGAGCCGGACTATCCCAAGCTGCACATGGAGATACCGGACGAGCTCGCGCCGGCCGAGGACCTCCTGGCGGCGGACGGCCCCGGTGCCGGCGAACCGGTGCTCAAGATCCTCGCCTACCACCCCACGCTCGACCCCGACGCCTTTCTGTCGCTCGCCCGCCTCGCCATCGGCGACCGCGCCAATGTCACCCGCTCCAGCCCCAGCGCCCTGCTGGAGATCAGCGGCCCCGGCGTCTCCAAGGCCAGCACGCTCGCGCTGTGCTGTGCCGAGCGGGGCATCTCGCACGAGGAGGTCGTCGCCTTCGGCGATATGCCGAACGACGTGGAGATGCTGACGTGGGCCGGCCAGTCGTACGCGATGGGCAACGCGCACCCGGATGTCATCGCCGCCGCGTCGGGGCGAACTGTCGCCAACAACGACGACGGAGTGGCGGTCGTGATCGAAGAGCTTGTGGCGGAGCGGAACTAGACCTACCCGAGCCGCACACCCCTTGCCGTCAGCCAGGACACCGGGTCCACCGCCGAGCCCGTCTCCGCGGTGATCCGCACCTCGAAGTGCAGGTGCGGGCCGGTCGAGTTGCCGCTCGTGCCCGACTGGCCGATCCACTGCCCGGTGTCGACCCGCTCGCCCTGGTCGACGGCGACGGCGGCGAGGTGGGCGTACTGCGTGAAGTAACCGTCCGCGTGCCGCAGCACGACCTCCATTCCGAAGGGGCCTCCGCAGGACACCCTGGCCACGTGCCCGTCCCCGACCGCCCGCACGGGTGTGCCGATCGGCACCGCGAAGTCCTGGCCGGTGTGCAGGTTCGCCCACCGCTCCCCACCGCTGCCGAACGCCGCGGACAGCTCGTACGACTCCAGCGGCTCGACCCACTCGCCGAAGTCCGTCTGCGGCTGGTCCAGCCGGACGGCGCCACGGCAGGAGCCGGCGGCCACGGAGGCGTCGGCCTGGCCCTGCAGCTGCCACCTGGCCTCTTCAAGCTTCTGCTCGATGCCTTTCTTCAGTTCGGCGAGTTCGGCGTTGCGCTTCTCCAGGTTCTGCCAGGCCGCCGCTGCCCTGGCCTCGTCCTTGGCGAGCCGGGCCTCGGCGCGCCGGCTCCTGTCGATGGCGTTGCCGACGGCCGTGTTCGCCTGGGAGAAGACGCGCTGACCGCGCATCAGCTCGTCCGGGTTCTTGGCGAGGATGATCTGCGCTGTGAGCGGCATGCCGCCCCCGCTGCGGTACTGGGCACTGGCGATCCGGCCCAGGTCCTTGCGCAGGACGCCGATCTCCCGCCGTTCGCGTTCGAGCAGCGCCTCGATCCGCTGGGCCTTGGCCCGCTCCACCTCGGCCTTCTGCCGGCCCGCCTCGTACCGCTGCGTCGCCCGTGCCGCGTCCGCGTACAGCTTCACCACCTGCGCGCTGAGAACGGAGTCGCCACCGGTCCCGGTGCCGTTGCGGCCCGGGACGCCCTTCCCGGCGCCGACGGCGCCGGCGGGCAGGGCCGCGAGGACGGCGAGCGCGCACAGCAGCGCCGGTACGAGCAGGAGGCGGCGGCCGCGATGTGAGCGCATGTCAGCGATCGTGTCCCGCGGGGCGGGTCTCGGTCTTGTTCAGGTCGTACGCCTGGGGGACGTGTTGCTGCGGACGGGTCAGTACTGGTGTTGACGCGAGCGGCGACCGGGGTGTGCCGACGCCGCTCGTCCGCGCCTGGTCGTTCCCTTCCGAGGCGCGGACCGGGCGCTACGGCATCCCTACGAGCTGATCCGCCTGCTCCTCCCGCGCCAGCATCCCTCGCAGGGGCCCGTCGGCAGCGGCCAGCTCCGCGAACGTCCCGCGCTGCACCACACGCCCCTCGTCCAGGACGACCACCTCGTCCACGGCCTCCAGCCCGGCCAGTCGGTGGGTGATGAGCAGCGTCGTACGGCCCTCGGTGGCGCTCAGCAGGTCGGCGGTGAGGGCGTCCGCGGTGGGCAGGTCGAGGTGCTCGGCGGGCTCGTCGAGCACGAGTACGGGGAAGTCGGCGAGCAGTGCGCGGGCCAGCGCGAGCCGCTGCCGCTGCCCACCCGAGAGCCGTGCCCCGTGCTCGCCCACGAGCGTGTCCAGCTCGTCGGGCAGGCCGTCGGCCCAGTCCAGCAGCCGGGCGCGCTCGAGGGCGTCACGCAGTTCGTCCTCGCCGGCCTCCTTCTTGGCGAGGAGCAGGTTCTCGCGCACGGAGCTGTCGAAGAGGTGCGCGTCCTGGGCGCACAGTCCGACGAGCCGCCGTACGTCGTCGCCGGCCAGCGCGTAAGCGTCCACGCCGCCCAGCGTGTACGAGCCCGACTCCGCGTCGAGGAACCGCAACAGCACCTGCGCCAGTGACGTCTTGCCGGATCCGGACGGCCCGACGACGGCGATCCTGCGGCCTTCCTCCAGAGTGAGGTCGAGGCCGGCGAGCGCGTGACGGTCCTGCCCCGCGTGGCGGGCGGTCAGGCCCCTGACGGCCACCGGGAAGGGCGACGCGGGCGCCTGTCGCGGCCGCTCCGGTTCCCGTACGGGTTCGGGGGCATCCAGCACCTCGTGGACGCGCTCGGCGCTCTTGCGCACCCGCTGGCGGTACTGGACGGCCAGCGGCATGCCCAGGACGGCCTCGAAGGCGGCCAGCGGGGTGAGGACGACGACGGCCATCGTCACGCCGCCCAGTCGTCCGGCGCCGACCGCCTGGGCGCCCACGAAGGCGGTGGCGGCGACGGTGAGTCCGGAGATCAGCGCGGTGAGTCCGTCGCCCAGCGCGGTGGCCGTGGCGGCCCGCGAGGCGATCCGGGTGAGCATCCCGTCGGCCCGCCGCGCTTCGGCCGCACGGCCGGGCAGGGCACCGGCCACGGTCAGCTCCGCGGTGCCGGTGAGCAGATCGGTCACGCGCGTCGCGAGCACTCCGCGGGCGGGGGCCAGCCTACGTTCGGCGCGGCGGGCGACGGCGCCCGTCAGGAGCGGGACTCCGGCGCCGGCCGCCAGCAGGCCGACGGCGAGCACGGCACCGGCCTCGGGCAGCAGCCATGCGGTGAAGCCCACGGCTCCGGCGGACACGACGGTCGCGGCGGCGGCCGGCAACAGCCACCGCAGCCAGTAGTCCTGCAGCGCGTCGACATCCGCGACGAGCCGCGACAGCAGATCGCCCCGCCGGGTGCGGCGCAGCCCGGCAGGCGCCAGCCGCTCCAGCCGCCGGTACACGGCGACCCGGGTGTCGGCCAGCATCCGCAGCACGGCGTCGTGGGACACCAGCCGCTCGGCATACCGGAACACGGCCCGCCCGATACCGAAGGCCCGTGTAGCCGTCACGGCGACCATCAGATACAGCACCGGCGGCTGCTGCGAGGCCCGCGAGATGAGCCACCCGGAGGTGGCCATGAGCCCGACGGCACTGCCGAGCGCGAGACTCCCCAGCAGCAGCGCGAGAGCGAGGCGGCCACGCTGGGCACCGGACATGGCGCGGACGCGGGCGAGGACGTCCCGTGCGTCCGTCGTGGGCGCCGCGGCCTCGGCGTCATCAGAGCGGGAGCCGCCGTGCGCGCCCTGCTCGATCGAACGGTCAACGGGCGCCTTCGGCAAACCTTCTGCCGGCACAGGCGCCCCGGCCACAGGTGCCCCGGCCGCAGACGCGTCGGCCACAGATGCGTCGGCTTCCGCGAGCCGCACGACCCGGTCCGCCACCCCCAGCAACGCCGGCCGGTGCACCACCAGCAGCACGGTCCGCCCCACCGCCAGCCTCCGCACGGCCTCCACGACCTCCGCCTCGGTGGCCCCGTCGAGCGCGGCTGTCGGCTCATCGAGCAGCAGCACGGGCCGGTCCGCGAGGAACGCCCGGGCCAGCGCGAGCCGCTGCCGCTGCCCCGCCGACAGCCCGCTCCCGTCCTCACCCAGCACGGTGTCCATGCCCCGGGGGAGCGCATCCACGAACTCCAGCGCCCCGGCGTCTTCCAGCGCCCGCCGTACGGCAGCGTCGTCGGCGTCCGGGCGCGCCAGCCGCACGTTCTCCGCGATCGTCCCGGCGTATAGATGCGGCCTCTGCGGCACCCAGGCGATACGCGAGCGCCACTCCTCCAGATCGAGCTCTGCGAGATCGGCTCCCCCGACCAGCACCCGCCCGTCGGCCGGCCGCACGAACCCCAACAGCGCGTTCAGCAGCGTCGACTTGCCCGCGCCGCTCGGGCCGACGAGCGCGACCGTCTCCCCATGCTCGATGGCGAAGGACACGTCCGACACGGCGTCGACGGACCGTCCGGGATAGCGGACCGAGACGCCCTCGAACTCGAACGACACCGTCCCCTTCGGTACGGCCGCGCTGCCCGACACCGGCACCGGAGTCTCCAGCACCTCGAAGATCTCCTCGGCGGCCGACAGTCCCTCCGCCGCCGCGTGGTACTGCGCCCCCACCTGACGCAGCGGCAGATAGGCCTCGGGGGCCAGCACGAGGATGACCAGGCCGTCATACAGATACATCTCGCCGTGGACCAGCCGCATGCCGATGGTCACGGCGACCAGCGCCACCGAGAGCGTCGAGAGCAGTTCCAGCGCGAAGGACGAGATGAAGGCGATCCGCAGTGTCCGCATGGTCGCCCTGCGGTACTCGCCGGTGATCCGCCGAATCGACTCGGCCTGCGCCTTGGCCCGCCCGAACACCTTCAGCGTGGGCAGACCCGCCACCACGTCCAGGAAGTGTCCGGACAGCCGGGACAGCAGCCGCCACTGACGGTCCATCCGGGACTGCGTGGCCCAGCCGATCAGCATCATGAAGATCGGGATGAGCGGCAGGGTACCGACGATGATGGCCGCGGAGACCCAGTCCTCGGTCACGATCCGCGCCAGCACCGCCACCGGCACGACCACCGCGAGCCCCAACTGCGGCAGATAGCGCGAGAAGTAGTCGTCGAGTGCGTCAACCCCTCGTGTGGCGAGGGCGACCAGCGATCCCGTCCGCTGGCCGGTCAGCCAGCCAGGCCCCAGCTCGGCCGCCCGCTCCAGCAGACGCCCCCGAAGCTCCGACTTCACGGCCGCACCGGCACGGTGGGCGGCGAGCTCGGTGAGCCACGCGACCGCTGCGCGTCCGACCGCGACAGCCGCCAACAGCAATAGGGGAGTGCTGAGTTCGGAGGCGGACATCCCATGCTGGAACGCCCCCACCACCGCCTCGGCGATGAGCATCGCCTGGGCGATGACCAGCCCCGCACCGACGGTACCCAGGCCGACAACCGCGATCAGGAAGAGGCGCGTGGCGCGGGCGTATCGAAGGAGACGCGGATCGATCGGTTTCACGTGAAACATGCCCTTCGGTCCAGCGCGGGGTGTTTCACGTGAAACAACGCGAAACACCCCGCCACGGCGGACTCAGTGCGCGGATCCCGCGGCGGCATCCGCGGCGATGTGCTGCGTACCGATCCGCTTGCGGAACACCCAGTAGGTCCAACCCTGGTAGAGCATCACGATCGGGGTGGCGATGACCGCGCACCAGGTCATGATCTTCAGGGTGTACGGGCTCGACGAGGCGTTGGTGACCGTGAGGCTCCACTCGTCATTGAGCGAGGACGGCATGACGTTCGGGAAGAGCGTCAGGAACAGCATCGCCACTGCGGCGACGATGGTGACGCCGGAGAAGGCGAACGACCACCCCTCACGCCCGGCTTGGTTGGCCACCAGCGCCGCCACCAGCGCGACTACGGCCACCACGAGTGCGACCAGGCTCTGACCGTCGCCGTTCTCGACCTGCGTCCAGAGCAGGAAGAGCAGCGCCAGCACGGCGGCGGCGAGACCGACCGACAGGGCCAGCTTCCGCGCCCGCTCCCGGATCTCCCCGACCGTCTTGAGAGCGGTGAACACCGCACCGTGGAAGGTGAACAGCGCCAGCGTCACCAGACCGCCGAGGAGCGCATACGGGTTGAGCAGGTCCAGGACGTTGCCGACGTACTCATGGCTCTGGTCGATCTTCACGCCCCGCACGATGTTGGCGAAGGCCACGCCCCACAGGAACGCCGGGAGCAGCGAGCACCAGAAGATCGCGTGCTCCCAGTTGCGCTGCCAGTTCTCCTCGGGTCGCTTCGCCCGGTACTCGAAGGCGACGCCCCGGACGATCAGGCAGACCAGGATGAGCAGCAACGGCAGATAGAAGCCGGAGAAGAGCGTGGCGTACCACTCGGGGAAGGCGGCGAAGGTGGCGCCGCCCGCCGACAGCAGCCACACCTCGTTGCCGTCCCAGACGGGACCGATGGTGTTGATCAGCACTCGCCGCTCGGGCCGGTTACGGGCGAGCAGCTTGGTGAGCACGCCGACCCCGAAGTCGAAGCCCTCCAGGAAGAAGTAACCGATCCACAGGACGGCGATCAGGACGAACCAGACGTCGTGAAGTTCCATGACTGTGCAGCTCCCTCGGCCTAGTACGAGAAGGCCATCGGCTTGTCGGCGTCACGGGAGTCGCCGCCGATCTTCGTGGGCGGGTTCAGGTCGGCTTCCGTCAGCTCGGGCGGGCCGGCCTTGACGTACTTCACGAGCAGCTTGACCTCGACGACCGCGAGAATGGCGTAGAGCGCGGTGAAGACGATCATCGAGGTGAGGACCTCGCCCTGGGAGACACCGGGGGAGACCGCGTCACGGGTGCGCAGGACGCCGTAGACGACCCATGGCTGACGACCCATCTCGGTGAAGATCCAGCCCCAGGAGTTGGCAATCAGCGGGAAGGCCAGGGTCCAGATCGCGATGCGCCAGTACCACTTGGTCAGCTTCGGGCCGAGTGCCTTCTTCGGGAACAGCACCAGATGCGGCACCTCGTCGTCACCGACCCTCAGGTGCTGCGGCAGCATGAACTTCTTGCGGGTCAGCCAGAGTCCGATCAGGCCGATGGTGAACGACGCCATGCCGAAGCCGATCATCCAGCGGAAGCCCCAGTAGGCGACGGGAATGTTGGGCCGGTAGTCGCCGGGACCGTACTTCTCCTGCTCGGCCTTGTTGACGTCGTTGATGCCGGGGACGTACGAGGTGAAGTCGTCCTTCGCCAGGAAGGACAGCAGACCCGGGATCTCTATCGCGACCTTGTTGTGGCCCTTGTCGACGTCGCCGACGGCGAAGACCGAGAAGGGGGCCGGCTCCTCGCCGTCCCACAACGCCTCGGCCGCGGCCATCTTCATCGGCTGCTGTTCGTACATGATCTTGCCGAGCACGTCGCCGCTGATCGCGGTGAGCATGCCGCCGATGACCACGGTGACCAGTCCGAGCCGCAGCGAGGTCTTCATCTCGCGGATGTGCTTCTTGCGGAGCAGATGGAAGGCCGAGATGCCGACCATGAACGCGCCGCCGGTGAGGAAGGCCGCCGAGAGGGTGTGGAAGGCCTGGGCAAGCGCGGTGTTCTGGGTCAGCACGAGCCAGAAGTCGGTGAGCTCGGCCCGTCCCTTCGCCTCGTTGATCCGGTAGCCGACCGGGTGCTGCATCCACGAGTTGGCCGCGAGGATGAAGTACGCCGACAGGATCGTGCCGATGGAGACCATCCATATACAGGCAAGGTGGATCTTCTTCGGCAGCTTGTCCCAGCCGAAGATCCACAGACCGATGAAGGTGGACTCGAAGAAGAAGGCGATCAGGGCCTCGAAGGCGAGCGGGGCACCGAAGACGTCACCGACGAAGCGGGAGTAGTCCGACCAGTTCATGCCGAACTGGAACTCCTGCACGATGCCGGTGACCACGCCCATCGCGATGTTGATCAGGAAGAGCTTGCCCCAGAACTTCGTCGCTCTGAGGTACTTCTCCTTCTCCGTGCGCACCCAGGCGGTCTGCAGACCGGCCGTGAGAGCGGCCAGCGAGATCGTCAGGGGGACGAACAGAAAGTGGTAGACGGTGGTGATACCGAACTGCCAGCGCGCCAGAGTCTCCGGCGCCAAAGCCAGGTCCACGTCGCCGCTCCTTACCTACGCTTGTGAAAGCGTTCACATTCACAAGCAATTATGCAGCACGGGTCTTTCGGGTCGCGACAGGGGGGTACCTCGTCCGGCCAACCCCTTGGCGCGAACTTCAACATATTGTTGAATCTGCTGCATGCAGACACAGACGCCACTACAAATACGGATCTCCTGGCCCGCAGGCCACCTCACCGCAACCCTCGACGACACACCCACCACGCGGGCTCTCGCCAAGGCCCTGCCCTTCGTCTCCACCGCCCGCACGTGGGGCGAAGAGGTGTACTTCGACACAGGGGTATCCGTTTCACGTGAAACGGACGCCCGGCAGGTCGTCGACCCGGGCACGGTCGCCTTCTGGACGGACGGCGACGCCCTCGCCCTCCCCTACGGCCCCACGCCGATCTCGCGAGGCGACGAATGCCGCCTCGCCAGCCCGTGCAACGTCCTGGGCCACCTCGACGGTGACCCCCGCCTGCTCGCGACGGTGCGCGACGGCGACCCTGTGCGCGTGGAACTCGTAGACGCCTGAACCCCGCAAGACGTCTGAACGCAAGACGGGCGGACTCGTCGAAAGCCCGAACTCGCCGAAGCCCGACCGAGACCGCGGAGCCCTACAGCTCCTTCCGGAACCCTTCCGCCACCTTGAGGAAGATGTCGTTCGCCTCGGCCTCCCCGACCGTCACCCGCACACCCTCGCCCGGGAACGGTCGGACCACGACACCGTGCTCCTCACACGCCGCCGCGAAGGCGACCGTGCGCTCCCCCAGTCGCAGCCACACGAAGTTGGCCTGTGTCTCGGGAACCGTCCAGCCCTGAGCGCGCAGCCCGTCGACCACGCGGTTGCGCTCGCACACCAACGAGCCGACCCGACCGAGGAGTTCGTCCTCGGCACGCAGCGAGGCGATGGCCGCGTCCTGCGCGAGCTGGCTCACGCCGAAGGGCACGGCCGTCTTGCGCAGCGCCGCCGCGACCGGCTCCTGGGCGATCGCGAAGCCGACACGGAGCCCGGCGAGGCCGTACGCCTTGGAGAACGTCCGCAGGACACAGACGTTCGGCCGCTCACGGTAGATCTCGACGCCGTCCGGCACCTCGGGGTCCCGGATGAACTCGCGGTACGCCTCGTCGAGCACGACCAGCACGTCGCCGGGCACCCGGTCGAGGAACCGCTCCAGCTCGGCCCGCTTCACCACCGTGCCGGTCGGGTTGTTGGGGTTGCAGACGAAGATCAGCCTGGTCCGGTCCGTGATGGCGGCGGCCATCGCGTCCAGGTCGTGCACATCACCGGGCGTCAGCGGTACCTGCACCGAGGTGGCGCCGCTGATCTGCGTGATGATCGGGTACGCCTCGAAGGACCGCCAGGCGTAGATGACCTCGTCGCCGGGCCCGGAGGTGGCCTGCAGCAGCTGCTGGGCGACGCCGACCGAGCCGGTGCCGGTGGCCACGTGGGAGGCCGGCACGCCGAAGCGCTCGGAAAGCTCGTTCATCAGCCCCGTGCACATCATGTCCGGGTAGCGGTTGAACGACGAGGCCGCTGCGGTCACGGACTCCATCACGCCGGGCAGCGGCGGATAGGGGTTCTCGTTGGAGGACAGCTTGTAGGCCACCGGACCACCGGCCGCGGCAGGCTTGCCCGGCTTGTAGGTGGGGATACCCTCCAGCTCGGCGCGCAGCTTGGGGCTCGTCTCGCTCACCGCAGTCCTCCTCGCGACCACCGGCGGCCCGTCATCACCGCCGGCTCCAATACTCCTCACCTTATGAGGATTCGGCGCCGATGCGTACAGGTGAGACGTCCTCGAGTGCGGACCCCTTCAGTCACACCTGCATCAGGGGCATCGCTGTACGAAGCTGTACGAATTGGGGGGCGCATCACACATATATCTACGCGCCGGTGGCTCACGCCGTGGCGCGCATCCCTCGTGAAGGTGAGTTGAGACCTCTTCGAAACATCGGGCACTTGGCAGGCTCATACGTGCCGACAAGACACGTCCTACTATTGGATCGTTCAACTCCCTTGCTTTCTAATGAGTTTGACGTCTGATGACCTTGCAGAAACGTGCCTGTCAACGAGTGCATATGCGTCCGCACTACCCCACCGCATGAGCCCTACTATCGGCTCGCCATGACAGCAGCAGGGAAGCACCAGGTGAGCCGCGCGGAAACCTCACGCCGAGGCAGTCGGCCAGGCCGGGCCGGGATCAGAGACGTGGCCGCCGCTGCCGGGGTCTCCATCACGACCGTCTCCGACGCCCTCAACGGCAAGGGTCGGCTCCCCGACGCCACCCGACGCCATGTTCGCGAGGTCGCCGAACGACTGGGCTACCGGCCCTCGGCCGCCGCCCGCACCCTCCGTACCGGCAAGTCGGGTCTCATCGGCCTGACCGTGACGACATACGGGGATGAACCTTTCACCTTCACCGAGTTCGCGTACTTCGCCGAGATGGCCCGCGCGGCCACCTCGGCCGCGCTCGCCCGCGGCTACGCTCTCGTGATCCTCCCCGCGACCTCGCGCCACGACGTCTGGTCGAACGTCGCCCTCGACGGCACGGTCGTCATCGACCCCTCCGACCAGGACCCGGTCGTCAGCGAGCTGGTCAGACAGGGTCTGCCGGTCGTATCCGACGGCCGCCCGGCCGGCTCGCTCCCGGTCACCGCCTGGGTCGACAACGACCACGAGGCCGCCGTACTCGGCATCCTCGACCACCTGGCCGACGCGGGCGCCCGCCGGATCGGACTGCTGACGGGCACCACGACGGACACCTACACCCATCTGTCGACCACCGCGTACCTGCGCTGGTGCGAGCGGGTCGGCCAGGATCCGGTGTACGAGGCCTACCCTGCGCACGACCCGTGCGCAGGCGCCGTCGCCGCCGACCGGCTGCTCGCCCGGCCCGACCGTCCCGACGCCGTCTACGGCCTGTTCGACCCGAACGGCACCGACCTGCTCGCCGCCGCCCGCCGCTACGGTCTGCGCGTGCCGGACGACCTGCTGCTGGTCTGCTGCAGCGAGTCGACCGTCTACGCCAACACCGAGCCGCCCATCACCACGCTCTCCCTCAAGCCGCGCCGCATCGGCACGGCCGTGGTCCAGCTCCTCATCGACGCCATCGAAGGCGTGGACTCGGACCATCCGGTCGAGCAGGTGATACCGACCGAGCTGATCGTGCGTACCTCGTCCCAGCGACGGCCGCCGCGTACGACGGTCAGCCCGCCACGGTCGCCCGAGGAGCGCTAGGAACTGTTCGATACAGCTGGCTGACGCAGTTCGGGGGAGAGCGAAGCGCAGGTCCCGGAGCGACGAAAACAGGTCAACGAGCGACGGGGAGCACGGCGGGCGAGCGGCCGAAGCCCTGCCCAATCGGGGCGAAAGCCGCGGTGAACAGGAGTCCTGCTCCGATTCACCACCCCTGGGTCATCACATGGCGCGATCGGCATTCCTATGATGGGCCCACGACACCGCGGGCCGCTGCGACCAGGCAGTCCGATGCGGTGCAGCTGCGGCGCGATGGTGGAGGGGTCTGATGACTCAGGGGGCCGGTCAGGGACCCGAGGTGGAGCGGACGGCGACGTTGCGCGACTTCCGCGTGCCCGCTTACGTCCACGAGACCGGTCCGTACGGCCACAGCACGCACCCCGGCGACGTCGTCCCGCTCCTCGACGAGGCGTATCCGGAGGGATACACGCCGACAGAACGCGACCTCCCTGTCATCAACCGGGGTGACACGGTTCAGGTGCAGGTCGACGCCTCGGCCCTGCCGGCCCCGCAGTCGGCGGGCGGCCCCGGCCCGCTGTTCGTCGTAGGCGACGTGCACGGCTACCTCGACGAGTTGGTGGCCGCCCTTCAGGAGAAGGGCCTCATCGACTCGGCGGGGAACTGGTGCGCGGGCACCGCCCGGCTGTGGTTCCTCGGCGACTTCACCGACCGCGGCCCGGACGGCATCGGCGTCATCGACCTCGTGATGCGGCTGTCCGCGGAGGCTGCCGCGGCCGGCGGCTACTGCAAGGCCCTGATGGGCAACCACGAGCTGCTGCTGATCGGCGCCAAGCGGTTCGGCGACACCCCCGTCAACTCCGGCGCGGGCACCGCCACCTTCCAGGCGGCCTGGCTGCTCAACGGCGGTCAGAAGACCGACATGGACCGCCTCCAGGACCACCATCTGCAGTGGATGGCGCGGCTGGACGCCATGGAAGAGGTCGACGGCCATCTGCTCGTGCACTCGGACACCACCGCCTATCTCGACTACGGCGACTCGATCGAGGCGGTCAACGACACCGTCCGCGAGACGCTCACCCGCAACGACGCCGACGAAGTCTGGGATCTCTTCCGCAAGTTCACCAAGCGCTTCTCCTTCCGTGACGAGGGCGGCGCCGACCATGTGCGCTCCCTGCTCGATACGTACGGCGGCACCCGCATCGTTCACGGGCACAGCCCCATTCCCTACCTGCTGGGCGAGGTCGGCTCCGAGGAGAGCGACGACGACAGCGGGCCCTTGGTCGAGGGACCGCACGTCTACGCCGACGGCCTCGCCATCGCGATGGACGGCGGCGTGACCATGGCCGGAAAGCTGCTGGTCCAGCAACTGCCCCTGGATATCTGAACGTTCACCGGGCAGGCGTCCCCCCGTCCCGCAGCGACGGAGGACGGTGCAGGCCAGGGCCCAATTTTGGCAAACCCCCTGTCACCGTGTGCCGTCACCGCTCTACCATCGGCTTATCCGTAGCAGGCTCCCCTCCGTTTCTGCCCGACGGCTCGTTGCCATGCGAGCCCCAAGCCCTACGGAGCATCGGGGGATGCACATGAACAGCGTTCCGCAGCACCTGCACAGCGAGGACCGCCAGGACTACGAGCGGATCCTCGACGAGGCGCTGCGCTCCGCACCACACCGCCCGGAACTGGTCGCTGTCGGACAGCGGCTCAACCCCGAACAGCTGCGCACCATGGCGCTCAACGCCTCCGCACTCATCACGGCGGCCGCGGCGACCGAGTACCAGCACTACGTGAAGGTCCGCGAGGAACTGCGCCAGCCGGCGCCGTCCACCCCGTCGTCCGCCCGTGAGCCCGGCTCCACCGAGTCGGGCACGGGTGCGATGGGGCTCGCCACCACCATGGGAGAAGTCGCCGAGACCGCCGGTCCCGGCGTCGTCGCCGTTCTCGCCGTCCTCGCACCCGTCCTCGCCGGCACCGCCGCGGCGATCTTCCTGCTCGTCGGCTACATCCTGAAGATGTTCGACCCCGAGCCGGCCTTCGCCCAGACGATGCTCACCACCGGATGGGTGTTCGGCGCCGTGGCGGCGGCCGCGATCCTGGTCGCCGCCGTCGGGCTCCTGCTCACCGCCCTGCGCAATCGGCCCGCGTTCGACGGCGGACCGTACGGCGAACTGAGCGAGGAGGTCGCCCGGGCCAGGGAAGCCTGGCGCGAGGCCCTGCTGGAGCGCGGCATCCTGCCCTTCCTTCGGGAGGCGCTCGCCGACCCCGGCACGGCAACGGCCCTGCACCGTACGCCACCGTCGACGCCGGCCGGCCGCATCCCGAACCTGGGCTATGACCGCCCGGGTTTCAGCAGCCCGGGCGACGGCTCCTCCCCTGGCCCGCGACCGAGCTTCTCCAGCCCGGACTACACGAGCCCAGACTTCGGAGGGCCGGAACACCAGCCGGAGTAGCCCCTCGGCTTGCGCCCCCGCCGTAGGAGAGCCCCGTCAGGGGACCCTCCTCCGCAACGGAGCCCTGGGGAGACCTCCTCGGGGAGGCGCAAGCCGAACAGCCGGGCAGCACGCCGGGCCCCCGGCCACGCGCCGGACACCTGGGCATGGCGCCCTGGGTCAGGACGTCGACGTCAGTCCGCGATCGGCAGGTACACGCGGTTGCCCGCCGCCGCGAACTCCTTCGACTTCTGAGCCATGCCCTCCTCGATCTCCTCCCGGGACTCGCCGTGCTGGCGGCGGATGTCCTGGGAGATCTTCATCGAGCAGAACTTCGGCCCGCACATGGAGCAGAAGTGGGCCGTCTTCGCGGGCTCGGCCGGCAGGGTCTCGTCGTGGAACTCGCGTGCCGTGTCCGGGTCCAGGGCGAGGTTGAACTGGTCCTCCCACCGGAACTCGAAGCGAGCGTCGGAGAGCGCGTCGTCCCACTCCTGAGCACCGGGGTGCCCCTTGGCGAGATCGGCCGCGTGGGCGGCGATCTTGTACGTGATGACGCCGGTCTTGACGTCGTCACGGTTGGGCAGGCCCAAGTGCTCCTTGGGGGTGACGTAGCAGAGCATGGCCGTGCCCCACCAGGCGATCATCGCGGCACCGATGCCGGAGGTGATGTGGTCGTACGCCGGCGCGACGTCCGTGGTCAGCGGGCCGAGCGTATAGAACGGAGCTTCATCACAGATCTCCTGCTGAAGGTCGATGTTCTCCTTGATCTTGTGCATCGGGACGTGTCCCGGGCCCTCGATCATGGTCTGTACGTTGAAACGCTTCGCGATCCGGTTGAGTTCCCCGAGAGTTCGGAGTTCCGCGAACTGCGCCTCGTCGTTGGCGTCCGCGATCGAGCCGGGCCGAAGGCCGTCGCCCAGTGAGTACGTGACGTCGTACGCGGCGAGGATCTCGCAGAGTTCCTCGAAGTTCTCGTACAGGAAGCTCTCCTTGTGGTGCGCCAGGCACCACGCGGCCATGATCGAGCCGCCTCGCGAAACGATGCCGGTCTTGCGGTTCGCGGTGAGCGGTACGTACGGCAGGCGAACGCCCGCGTGGACCGTCATGTAGTCCACGCCCTGCTCCGCCTGTTCGATGACCGTGTCCTTGTAGATCTCCCAGGTCAGCTCCTCGGCGCGGCCGTCGACCTTCTCCAGCGCCTGATAGAGCGGCACCGTGCCGATCGGCACGGGGGAGTTGCGCAGCACCCATTCGCGGGTGGTGTGGATGTTGCGGCCGGTCGAGAGGTCCATGACCGTGTCGGCACCCCAGCGGGTCGCCCAGGTCATCTTCTCGACCTCCTCCTCGATGGAGGAGGTGACGGCGGAGTTGCCGATGTTGGCGTTGACCTTCACCAGGAATCGCTTGCCGATGATCATCGGCTCGATCTCCGGGTGGTTGACGTTGGCGGGCAGCACCGCACGGCCCGCCGCGATCTCCTCGCGGACCACCTCGGGAGAAACGTTCTCCCGGATGGCCACGAACTCCATCTCGGGGGTGATCTCGCCGCGGCGCGCGTAGGCGAGCTGCGTGACCGCCTTGCCGTCACGGCTGCGACGGGGCTGGCGCGGCCGTCCGGGGAAGACCGCGTCGAGGTTGCGCAGACCGCCACGGGGCGAGGTGTGCTTGATCCCGTCATCCTCGGGGCGGACAGGACGGCCCGCGTACTCCTCGGTGTCGCCGCGGGCGATGATCCAATTCTCCCGTAGCGGGGGCAGGCCCCTGCGGACGTCGGTATCGGCGAGTGGATCGGTGTACAGGCCTGACGTGTCGTACAGCGTGACCGACTGCCCGTTGGTGAGGTGCACCTGGCGGACCGGCACCCGCAGATCGGGGCGTGAGCCCTCGACATACGCCTTGTGCCAGCCGATGGACTTCCCGGCCTCCTGGGACTGCTCGTCCTGGACGGAGGCAGGCGTGCGTGCGTCCTTGTTGGTCATGAGACCTACTCCCTACGCCGGCATTACCCGGTAACAGGTTCGGCGGTCGACGCAGCGGTTTCCGTCTGCCGACGTTTCGTGTGAAACATCACTCGCGATGGGTGATGTTTCATGTGAAACATCGCTGGGACGGAGGTCAGCGCCCTCTCAGCCCGGTGCTCCGAGCTCCCGCGTGTACAAAGGTGGCACCACGCTAGCGTCAATTCGGGCGCGCTGAACAGAGGGCCCCGGTCGTTCTTGCGATGATCGGTCGGTGACCACGACGCATGAACCTCCGTACCCACCGCCCGAGCGGCCCCGCGGATCCGGCGCCGGAAACGGCCCCGCCCGGGGCAACGGCCGTGCAGACGGCCGGGGTTCGGGGATTCCTGGAGCGAGATACGACGGCGGATACGGCCGTGGTTCCGGAGACGCCCGCGACGATCATGGCGCCGGACACGGCGGCTGGCACGAGCACGGTTCCGAATCCAGTGGCTCACCGGGGCGGGGACCCGGCCCGGGTGACGGGCAGGGGCACGATTCCGGTGGTCATGGACACGGGCCCGGGTCCGGCGGCTCGCACGGCGGCGGCGGCGACGGTGGCGGGTACGGGCACTCGCACAGTCACGCCCACGGTCCTGCGGCACCCGTCTCCCAGCACCTGCGCAAGGTCATCGCGGCGATCCTGATTCCGTTCGCCGCGGCGGTGGTGGTGGGGCTCGCGGTGCTGTGGCCGGGCGGTGCCCCGCCGCACGAGCGGACGGGCGTCGGCTTCGACCGGCAGACTCAGCAGGCCACGGTCACCAAGGTGGTCGAGGTGAACTGCAAGGAGGTGGGCGCCTCAGGGGTGCCCCCGACCGGTGACACCTCCACCGCCGAGGGCTCCTCCGCCGTGCAGCAGGAGAACGGCACCTGCAAGAAGGCGACGATCCGCGTCGACACCGGCACGGACAAGGGCCGTACGTTCACGGAGATCGTGCAGCCCGACCAGTCACGGCAGTTGCACGAGGGCCAGGAAGTCGTGGTCGCCTATGAGCCCTCGGCGCCCAAGGACCTGCAGTACTCGGTCACCGACGTGAACCGGCGCGTTCCGTTGGCGGTGCTCGCCGGCATCTTCGCTCTCGCCGTCGTGCTCGTCGGGCGGATGCGGGGCGTGATGGCGCTGGTCTCGCTGGCCATCAGCTTCCTGGTGCTCAACTTCTTCATCCTGCCCGCGATCCTGCAGGGCTCGAACCCGCTGGTCGTGGCGGTCGTGGGGTCGAGTGCCATCATGCTGATCGCCCTCTACCTGTGCCACGGCCTCTCGGCCCGTACGTCGGTGGCGGTGCTCGGCACGCTGATCTCGCTGCTGCTGATCGGTGTCCTCGGCTCGGTGTTCATCGACTGGGCCGCGCTCACCGGCAACACCGACGACAACACCGGCCTCATTCACGGGCTGTATCCGTCGATCGACATGAGCGGACTGCTGCTCGCCGGCATCATCATCGGCTCGCTCGGCGTCCTCGACGACGTGACGGTCACACAGACGTCCGCCGTCTGGGAGCTGCACGAGGCCAACCCGACGATGGGCTGGCGCGGGCTGTACCGCGCGGGCATCCGCATCGGCCGCGACCACATCGCCTCCGTCGTCAACACGCTTGTCCTCGCTTACGCGGGCGCCGCTCTGCCTCTGCTGCTGCTCTTCTCGATCGCCCAGAGCGGCGTGGGCACCGTCGCCAACAGTGAGCTGGTGGCGGAGGAAATCGTGCGCACCCTGGTGGGCTCCATCGGCCTGGTCGCCTCCGTGCCGGTCACCACGGCTCTCGCGGCCCTGGTGGTCTCGGCCGACCGGCCGGAGAAGGGGGCGGCGCCCAATGGCACCCAGCCGGTCCCGGCGGGCGCGCAGCCGGCTCCGGGCCGCGGGGGGCGGGGACGGCGGCGGAAGCGGTGAGACGACGGCAGAGGCTCTGAGACGGCGTGGACGCGGGGAGACAGCGCCCGGAGGCCGTGAGACGGCGGCGGGGGCGGTGAGACGGCGAGGGAGGCCCTGCGGCGACGTAGGGGGTGGCGAGACGGCGGCGGAAGCTGTGCGGGGAGCGTCCGCCGATCCGGCGTGGCCGGCTGCCCGGCCCAGCCGATGCAAGGCGGAGCACGCCCCGCGAGGAAGCGCTCCTGCACACGCCGTTTGCGCCCGGCGAAGCGTTACGCCACCCCCACCTTGGCCGCCGTGACGTCTCAACCCGCGCTCTGCTCCTCCGCCAGGATGCGGTCCAGAGCCTCGTCGAGATGGGCGTCGAAGTCGGCGAGCGCGCCCTCCTGCCCGAGCGGCACCAGCTTGTCCGTGCGGTCGAGGAAGGCCACGAGCGGTGCCACCGAGGAGCGGAACAGCGCCTGGTCGGCGCCGACCTGAAGCCGGATCAGCACGTCCCCGAGCGTCTCGGAACCGGTCGGCGAGACCCGTACGTCGCCCTCCCCGCACGGCCTGCCCACCCCGTCGACCAGCAGCTCGCGGCCGAATGCCCAGGTCACCGGGGCATCTCCGGGCAGGTGGAAGGTCAGCCGTACGGCATAGGGATCACAGGTCTCGTAGCGCAGCTCCACCGGGATGCGGAAGGAAAGCTCCTCGGAGACGAGAAAGCTCATCATGACCTCTGCCTGTACGGACTCGCGCATCGCCTACCCCGTCGTTTGCCTTCGACTGGCCGGGAACGGACCCCGACACTGTGGAATCTTGCTGAACGTACACGAGAGATCACAAGGAGTGAGTTTTCACATACTGATAGAGATC
This sequence comes from Streptomyces sp. NPDC051243, assembly GCF_044455405.1. Taxonomy (NCBI): domain Bacteria; kingdom Bacillati; phylum Actinomycetota; class Actinomycetes; order Kitasatosporales; family Streptomycetaceae; genus Streptomyces; species Streptomyces sp. NPDC051243. The sequence continues at coordinate 80,563 of NZ_JBITES010000004.1, forward strand.
GAGAGTGACCCCAGGAGCCGCCCTACCTCGTCCTGCAGCTGACGTGCCGCCGACAGCAGTCGGTCGCCCTGATGAACGGGCAGGGAAATGGCGATCGTCGCGGCCGTACTGCCCACCGTGATCGGGATCGCCGCGCACACCGTGCCGAGCGCGTACTCCTGGCGCTCGGTCACCGGCTCCATCCGGCGGATCCGTTCGAGGCGTCGGAGCAGCGTGCGGCTGTCGCGCACCGTGTACGGGGTGATGGCCTGCACGGGGTGGCGGTCGAGATGGTCCCGGCGTGCGTCGTCGCCCATCTGGGACAGCAGGCACTGACCGATGGCGTGCGCGTGGCCGGTCTCGCGGAAGTCGGCCCATTCCTCGACCGCCGGATTGCCCGGGGTGTCGGAGACGCCCATGACCTCGATCTCGCCGTCGCGGTAGAGGGCGTAGTACACGGGTAGGCCCAGGGCGTCACGGCATTGGGCGAGCGCGTCGGCGACCGTGCTGCGACGTTTCTGCTCGGCTCCGCTGCTGCTCAGCCGTACAGCGGCCTCGCCCAGGAAGAACAGCCCTCTGTCGCGACGCAGATAGCCCTCGTGCACGAGGGTGCGCAGCAGGTGGTACGCGGTGGGCAGCGCCAGGCCCGTCTCCCGGGCGAGTTGCTTGGCGGGAGCGCCGTACTCGTGCCCGGCGACACATTCCAGCAGGCGCATCGCACGTTGGACGGATCCGATGAGCGTCGCGGAGTGCGGCTGCTCGGGGGGTCTCGGGGACGCCTGTCGCGGGACCTGTGGACCGGTGGAAGGCGGGCGTCCGATGGGGGCGTGGGGTTCTGAGGGTGCGGTGTCAACCGTGGCCAAGGGTCACTCCCTGAGCGCGAGGGGGGAGCCCGTGCGGGGAACACGGGAGGGGTGCACGCCGCTCGCGGGGTCGTCCCCCGCGTCGATTTCCGGACTCTATTCGTCCGCCACCGCTCGCAGACGCCCTGCCCGGAAAACTTCCCTCGGCCGAGGGAAGCGGCGATTCCTGTTACCGCCTCCCTGTCCCCACGACCCTCACCAGTCGCTGCGCGACGAGGAGCTCGACGTGAACTTCCGTACGACGTAGATCAGTCCACCGACCAGGGCCACGAAGACCAGCACCTTGAAGAGCAGCCCGATGACGAAACCGACGATGCTGGCGATCAGGCCGCCGAACACGACCAGGGCGATGACCGGCACCGCGATCCACTTCACCCACCACGGCAGTCCTGCGAAGATTTCACGCATCGCCCTCGTCCTTACCTCTCCGGCCCGTCACTGTGCCGGGTCCTGATGCTTCGAATCCGCTGAGTCCGCTGATTCCCTGCACTCGATGCTAGGACGGGCAGGTGCCCGCGCGGACGCCTCGCAGCCCTTGTCCTCCCCTGATCGAACCCCTAGGGAACCCTGAGGCCAACGGTCAGCTCTCGGGTGGAGAGAACACTACGAGCACCCGCAGATCCTCGCTGATGTGGTGGAACCTGTGGGCGACCCCGGCCGGCACGTACACCACGCTGCCGCGCGCCACCTGCGTGGTCTCCATGCCGACGGTGATGTGGGCGCGGCCGCTCACAACGAAGTAGACCTCGTCCTGGTTGTGCGGCTTCTGTGGATCGTGCTCGCCGGCGTTGAGCGCGTACAGGCCGACGGACATGTTGCGCTCCCGCAGAAACTGCAGGTAGGCGCCCTCGTTGGCGGCGCGCTCCGCCTCCAGTTCGTCCAGCCGGAATGCCTTCATCGCTGTCGTCCGCCCTTGTCCCAGTGCTCGTGGCCGATCTCGTCTGCCACGATCAGACACATGAAGAATTTCGTAGTCAAGACGATCGCCAACGCGGGCGCCCTGGCGGTCGCCGTCTGGCTGCTCGACAAGATCACCCTCACCGGTGACAGCACGGGCAAGAAGATCGGCACCCTGCTCATCGTCGCGCTGATCTTCGGCCTGGTGAACTTCCTGGTCAAGCCAATAGTCAAGCTCCTGAGCCTGCCGCTGCTCATCCTGACGCTCGGCCTGTTCACGCTGGTCGTCAACGCGCTGATGCTGCTGCTGACCTCGTGGTTCGCCGACAAGCTCGACCTGAGCTTCCATGTCGACGGCTTCTGGACGGCCGTCCTCGGCGGCCTGATCATCTCGATCGTCTCCTGGGCGCTCAACGTCGTCCTGCCCGACGGGGACTGAGCATCCGATGACCTACCGCGTCTGCTTCGTCTGCACCGGCAACATCTGCCGCTCGCCGATGGCCGAATCCGTCTTCCGCGCCCGGGTGGCGGAGGCCGGGCTCGACGGCTTGGTCGAGATCGACAGCGCCGGTACCGGCGGCTGGCACGAGGGCGACCCTGCCGACCCGCGCACCGTCTCCGTCCTCGAGGAGCACGGCTACGACAGCGGCCACACGGCCCGGCAGTTCCGGCCCTCCTGGTTCGCCGGCCTCGACCTCGTCATCGCCCTCGACGACGGCCACCTCAAGGCTCTGCGCCGCCTCGCGCCCTCGCCGGAGGACGCCGCGAAGGTACGGCTGCTGCGTTCCTACGACCCCGCCGCAGGCGACGACCTTGATGTTCCGGACCCGTACTACGGCGGCCGGGACGGCTTCGAGGAGTGCCTCGAGATGGTGGAGGCGGCAAGCACAGGCCTCCTCACGGCGGTCCGCGAGCAGGTGGAGGGACAGGCCGCATGAGCGACCCGCGGGCGCGGAGGCCGCCTTCCGGCGACGGGGACGGCACGCGCGCGGTGCGGGCCGGACTGCCGGATCCGGTCAAGCACGAGCCCACTGTGCCGGGCCCGGTGTTCGCCGCCCACTACCACCTGCCGGGCGAGCCCACGGGGCCGTACACCTACGGCCGTGACGAGAACCCCACCTGGACCCACCTGGAGCGCGCCATCGGCGAGTTGGAGGCGCCAGGGGAGGACGGCGTCGAGACATTCGTCTTCGCCTCGGGCATGGCCGCCATCTCGTCGGTGCTCTTCTCGCACCTGCGGACCGGGGACACGGTCGTCCTGCCCAGCGACGGCTACCAGGCTCTGCCCCTGCTGGGCGCGCAGTTGGAGGCGTACGGCATCGAGGTGCGCACGGCGCCGACCGGCGGGGACGCCCAGCTCGGCGTCCTGGACGGCGCGAAGCTGCTGTGGATCGAGACCCCGTCGAACCCCGGTCTCGACGTGTGCGACATCCGGCGGCTCGTCTCGGAGGCACACGCGCGTGGCGCCCTCGTCGCCGTCGACAACACGCTCGCGACGCCGCTCGGGCAGCGGCCGCTGGAGCTCGGCGCCGACTTCTCGGTGGCCAGCGGCACCAAGCAGCTGACGGGACACGGCGATGTGCTGCTGGGATACGTCTCCGGCCGCGACGCCGAGGCCATGGGCGCCGTACGGCGCTGGCGCAAGATCGCCGGGGCGATTCCGGGTCCCATGGAGGCTTGGCTGGCACACCGTTCCCTCGCCACGCTCCAGCTGCGTGTCGAGCGGCAGAACGCCAATGCGCTGGCGGTCGCCGAGGCGCTGCGGGACTGGCCGGAGGAGCTCGGGGTGCGCTATCCGGGGCTGCCCGGCGACGCCTCGCACACGATCGCCTCGCAGCAGATGCGGCGCTATGGCTGCGTGGTGTCCTTCGCGCTGCCCACGCGTGCGCGTGCCGAGCGTTTCCTGGACGCCCTGCGCCTCGTCGACGATGCGACCAGCTTCGGCGGCGTGCGCTCCACGGCCGAACGACGCGGACGCTGGGGCGGCGACGCCGTACCGGAGGGATTCATTCGTATGTCGGTCGGCGCGGAGGATCCCGAGGACCTGGTGGCGGATGTGCTGAGTGCACTGGACGAGTCAGCGCGGTGAGCGGGGCTTTACCCGCGCCAGCCGGTGCCCGCATACGTCGAACGGGCGGTCCGAGCCTCCCCCCTCGTGGCTCGGACCGCCCTCGGTTCCGCGCGCGAAGAACCGCGCGAACAAGGCTAGTTGACTCTCTGTCAGTGTCCAATCACAGTAGCGACAGCGACCTATCGACTTATTTATAGTTGGGCCCTGCCCTGGGGGTGGGGAGAAGGGCGGGGAAAGGGAGGGTGTGGCATGGATCTGGCCCTGTTGCGCACTTTTGTGACCGTGCACCGGGCCGGCTCCTTCACCCGTGCCGCCGCGCTGCTCGGGCTGTCGCAGCCGGCCGTGACCTCACAGATCCGCACTCTCGAACGGCAGCTGGGCCGCCCCCTTTTCCTGCGGCAGGCCCGTGGGGTGACGCCGACGACCATCGGCGACGAACTCGCCCACAAGGCCGCGCCGCATCTCGACGCCCTGGTGGAGATAGCCGAGACCGGCCTCGACGACGAGTCCTCGTTACGAACCCTGCACCTGGCCGGCCCTCCCGAGTTCACCGCCGAGCGCGCGCTGCCCGCGCTCACCGAGCTGACCGGCGAGGACAGCCAGGGATTCGCGCTGCGCGCATCCTTCGGCAACGCCGAGGAGACCCTGGAGGGGCTCGCCGCCGGGCATCATGATCTGGCCATCAGTACGGCCCGTCCTCGCGGTGCGCTGCTCACCGCGACTCCGCTCTGCGACGAGGAGCACGTGCTCGTCGCTGCTCCCCGCTGGATCGACCGAATCGGAGCGGGGCAGCTGCGCCACAAGGGAGCACACGCGCTGGAAGACGTTCCGGTGGTGGAGGTGCACGAGTCCCTCCCGTTCGTCTCCCGTTACTGGGCTTCGGTCTACGACTGCCGTCCCGCCGCCCCGGGCACCGTGATCGTCCCTGACCTGCGCGCCGTCCTCGCCTGCGCGGTCGCGGGCGCGGGTTTGGCGGTGCTGCCCCGCTATCTGTGCGCGGCCGCGCTGGAGCGCGGTGATGTCGTCGCCCTGCACGATCCGCCGGTTCCGCCGCTGCGGACGTACTTCCTGGTGGTCCGCACCGGCACGCTGGCGATGCCGCATATCGCGAGGGCCCATGAGTGGCTGCTGCGGGCTGCTACCGATTGGGCCTGAGCTGGGCATTCGACAGGGCTTGAGCCGGCCTCTCCCGGCCATCACAGCATGAGTTCCACCGGTGACGTTTCGCGATGTTTCACGTGGAACCAGCGGGGCCACATTTCTCCCATGACCGTCCGACCCGTGGTCAAGCGCACCGCCCGCGCCGTTCTGCTGGACGGCGACGACCTGATCCTGATCAAGCGCACCAAGCCCGGTGTGGATCCCTACTGGCTCACGCCCGGGGGCGGGGTCGAGGCGACGGACGCGACCGTAGTCGACGCCCTGCACCGCGAGGTGTACGAAGAGCTCGGCGCCAAGATCGTCGACGTGGTGCCCTGCTTCGTCGATACCGTCGAGCACATCGGCGAGGACGGCGGCGCGACCGGAGTGAAGGTGCAGCACTTCTTCGTCTGCCGTCTGGAGTCGATGGACCCGTCCTTGCGGCACGGTCCGGAGGTCGACGAGCCCATCGGCGAGTACGAGATCGTGCGGGTGCCGTTCACCCGGGTCGGGATCGCCTCCGTCCATCTCGTACCGCTGTCGCTGCGGCACTACCTGGACGGGAACATCGAGGGCGTACGCGCGATGCACGCTCCCGACCTGGGCTGATCCAACCGAAGGTCAGCTCCCGGCGCCGACGAGCTCCTCCACGGAGTCATGCCGTATGCGCTCGGACGGGATGCCGATGTCTCTCAGCGCGTCCACACCACTGCGGATCATGCCCGGCGGTCCGGAGACGTAGGCGTCGTACTCGGTCCACGGTCCGTACTCCCGTATGGCATCGGGAAGCTGGAGCAGTCCGTCCCGGTCCACCACCGGGCGGACCTGAAGCCACGGATGGGACTGCCGGAGTCGGAGCATCGTGTCGATGTCGTACAGGTCCGTATCGCTGCGGGCGCCGTAGAAGACCTCGACCGGTCGGCGTTCCCCGTGCTCGGCGACATCCTCGATCAGCGCCTTGATGGGAGCTATACCGGTACCTCCGCCCAGGCAGAGCAGACCACTGTCCGTGGTGTGGTCCACGGTCATCGAACCGGCCGGCGGGCCGAGCCGGATGATGTCCCCCGGCCGGGCGCGGTGCACCAGCGCGTTGGAGACCCAGCCGGCGGGCACGGCCTTCACATGGAACGTCAGCAGGCCGTCGGAGCGGGGCGCTGAGGCGAAGGAGTAATGCCGCCAGATCCGCGGCCACCAAGGCGTCTCCAGGATCGTGTACTGCCCGGCGAGGAAGGGATAGGGCTGGTCGGGGCGGACGGTGACGACCGCGATGTCCCGGGTCCGGAGGTCGTGCGACACGACCTCCGCATACCACCAGGCGGGGGCGCGTAGTTCGTCCGCCGCCGCCGCATCGATCATGACCTGCGAGATCGTCGTGTACGCCCGGACCCAGGCGGCCTCCATCTCCGCGTCCCAGACACCTTCGGCGTACTTGCTCAGCGCGCCGATGAGGCACTCCCCGACGGCCGGGTAGTGCTCGGCCCGGGTGCCGTACTTGCGGTGGCCGCGGCCGAGGTTCTGCAGGTACTCGACGAGGACAGGCTTGTTGTCGATGTGCTCTGCCGCTGTGAGAAGGGCCTTGAGCAGCCGGTCCCGCTGGGTGTCCATCGCGGCCGGGAACAGGGAGCGCAGATCGGGGTGGCGTACGAAGAGCAGCGCGTAGAAGTAAGAGGTGACCTTGTCGGCGACGGGGGCGACCTCGGCCATCGTCCGGCGGATCAGGATGGCGTCCGGGGAAGCGGCTTCGGACGGTGCGGGGCGCTGCGCGGGAACGTGCAGTTGGGGCGAGGACGGGGCTATGGACGTGAGGCCCGGTATCGCCGAGTGGGTTGAGGCGGTCTGGGTGGGGGCGGGGGGCAGCTGGCCCGGGGCCCTGGTCGGGACGAAGACGGAGGCGGGCGGCTCTTGGTCCGGTGCCGGGGCAGAAGCCGAGGGCTGGCCCGGAGTCGGAGCAAGGTTGGAGGACCGCGCTGGAGCCGGGCCAAGGGCTGACGCCGGTTGGTCTGCGGTCGCGGCGGAGGCCGGTGTGAACAGCGAGGGCGCTATGTGACTCGGGGCAGAGGTGGCGGAAGGAGGTGCCGCGGCCGGTGCGCCTCGTTCCGGTGCGGGGTGCGCGGCGGGGTCCTGTGCGGCGGGACCGGAGCCGGCATCCACGGGGGCCTGCTCGGCCGGGACCTCCGTCATGACGGGCTGTGTGCCGTCTTGGGTCGGCGGGGCCGTGCTCGCGCCCGTGGCCGTCCTGCCGACCGGGCGCATCGCGGCCAGGCGGCGGCCCTCGGCAGTCTCCTGTTCAGCTTCCGGAGTCTTCGCCGGCTGCTTGCGCGGCGTGAACCAGCCGCCCCCGCCGCCGGAAGTGCCGTTGTCGGCCGACGTGGTGGTCGGAGCGTCCATGGTGTGCCTCGCCTCGAACATCTTTCGGTCGGTCTGCGCACTTCCCCGGTCGGAAGGTGCCTGCTGCCCCCGTGATGGCTTGCTTTGCCCCGTTCTTCACCGTGGCCAATACGGCCACATTCAACCCGTATTCACACTCAGTACGGACAAGTAAGGCGAGAGTGTGACATTGGCCGCAGTACTCTCACCGAAGCATCCCACCGCGAGTGGGCGCCCTGGCCGCATACCCGAGAATGCGGGTCCTCGATCTCTCCGTCCCGTTAGGCTGCGTTACCTTGCGGCCGGTCCGCGCTGCGAGTCTGCATCACAGCTCGGAAACGAACCGGAGTCGACCCTACCGGCCGACGCCTCGATCACAAGTCCCCCCTTGCTCTCTCACGAATTGGGCGAGGCGGCGAACGGATGGATCCTTCAATTACCGGCTGATGCGCACCACTTCATAGGCTTCCCACAGATCCATCCCCATGTAGGAGTGGGTCGCCTGTCTGGCCAGATGGCGATCCGCGTTGACGGCGACGGAAACAGGTACGGCACCGAACAGGTCCTTGTCCGACAGGGAATCGCCATAGGCGACGCAGTTGGCACGTGTCGTACCGAACTCCTCGCAGAGCCGGTCGGCGATACGGACCTTGGCTGCGGCGCTGAGCACTCCCGCCGGATCCACAGGCTCAGTGAACGGCACGGCAGGAAAGCGGGAACCGTACGCCGCATGCGCTCCCCAAGCTGTCAGCCGCTCCACGAAGAAGGAGGGCGAGAGGGATATGACGGCGCAGTAGTCGCCCTGTCCCCTGATCTCCGCCCAGACCTCACGGATCCTGGCCAGCCAAGGAGCACTCTCGAAAGCCGCCACGACATGGGACTCGGCGAGATCCGCCCAGAGTGCGTGCACTCGCGTCGCGTACTCCGGCGGCCCGATCAGCCCCGCCGAGATCTCCCGGTCGAGCGCCACGGTCTCCGCTTCCAGCCCGAGTTGCCGCGATATCTCCACCGGGGCTGTTGTTCCGTGCAGGAGTGTTCCGTCGAGGTCGAAGAGGTGAAGTCTCGCCATGGGCCTTGAGGTTAATCGGACAGGCTGTCGCTCCCACATCTCGACGACCGCTCACCGCGCGCACATGATGGCCGCCTACTGATGGACGCTCGCCGTTCGTCCATGTTTCACGTGAAACACCCGGCGTCATTCGGCACGCTGTGCGGTGGCCCATGACATGGCCAAAAGCTCGTACGTCTCCCTGGAAACGGCTGGACGACCAGGGCAGTCGTCAGACAGCCTGACCTGCGTGCCGACTCCTTCCCTCGCCGCTCTGCCCATCCGCCGTCTGACGCTTCGCGACCTCACCGCCTGCGCCGACTTGTCCGAGGACCGGGGTTGGCCCCGTGAGGAACACAAGTGGGGATTCCTCCTCACCGCCGGGAGGGGATACGGCATCGACGACCCCGACGGCGGGCTCGTCAGCGCCTGTGTGGTCACGGAGTACGGGCCTCAGGACCGTCCGGACCTGGGGGCCATCGGCATGGTCCTGGTCGCGGAGCGGCACGCCCGACGAGGCATCGGACGCCGGCTGATGCGCCACGTCATCAACGCGATGGGGACGACCCCGCTGACACTGCACGCGACGCCGAACGGCCGACCGCTCTACGAGGAACTCGGCTTCAAGGCCACCGGCCGGGCGGAGATGTTGCGGGGGCACTTCCGCCGTGGCCCCTCGGCACCTGACGTCGCCACGCGTGCGGCGACCGCCGAGGACCTGGCCGCGATCGTGCGGCTCGATGAAGAGGTGTTCGGCGTCGACCGCACGCACATCATCACGCGGCTCCCCGCTTTCACCGACCAGCTACGCGTCGCCGAGGCGAACGACCGGATCGTCGGCTACGCGGGCGCCTGGCCGAACATGGACACGCAGGTCGTAGGCCCGCTGATCGCCCGCGACACAGCTACCGCGAAGGCACTCATCGCCTCCCTCGCCGCCCACACCGACCGCCCCTTGCGCACCGACATCGACGTACGCCACGAGGAGCTGCTGGCCTGGGCGAAGGACCATGGTCTGGCGTCCGTCGCCTTCAACGCCGTCATGACGTACGGCATCTCGGAACTGCCCGGCGACTGGACCCGGCGATTCGCTCCGCTGACGGTGGCGGCGGGGTGAGGCACGCGGTTGCGAGCTGAGACACGCGGCTGGGGGCTGAGGCACACGGTGCAGGCTGAGACACGGGGCGGCAGGCTGAGGCACGTCGGTGAGGACGCACATGAAGCGCCGGCCCCGTTGGGAACCGGCGCTGCATCCGCGACAGCGCGGTGGTGTCAGCCGAGTGCCTCGATCGCTGCCGTCGCCAAGCGGTGGTCCTGTTCGGGTGCGCCGCCGCCGACCCCGATGGCGCCGATCAGCCGACCGTCTCGACGGATCGGCACACCGCCCGCGATGAAGAGCAGCGGCCGATCGAGTGCGGTGGGCAGGGTGTGGAAGAGGCCACCCGGCTGTACGGCGTCGACGAGATCTGCGGTGGGGGCGACGAGCTGGAGTGCCGTGTAGGCCTTGCGGGTGCTGGTCTCCCCGGAGATCAGCACGGCTCGGTCGTCCCGCCGGAAGGCGAGCAGATGGCCTCCGGCGTCCAGGACGGTGACGCTGACCGTCACCCCGGCGGCCTCGGCAGCCTGATGGGCGGCGGCGACGAGGACGTCGGCGTCCTGGGTGGTCAGAGGGATGCAGGCAATGGCGGTGCTCATGGGGGGGGCTCCTCGCGGTGTGGTGCTGCGGTGGCTGGCATGGGGGCCGTATGTGCGGGGGCGGCCCTGACCCCGCACGCGGGTCGGCTCAGTGGTGTACGACGGCTCGCTGCTCGGCGGGCGCGGTGCCCGTGACGACGGTCCTGGTGAATCCTCCGTCGCGGCGCTCCAGTGCGGCCGAGAGGAACGCGAGCAGCAGCGCGGCCGCGGCGAGGGCGGCGCCGACCCAGTTGGGGGACGTGTAGCCCAAACCGGCCCCGATGACGAGACCGCCGAGCCAGGCCGACAGGGCGTTGCCGAGGTTGAAGGCGCCGATGTTCACGGCCGAGGCCAGCGTAGGGGCGCCGTGCGCCTGGTCGAGGACGCGCTTCTGCAGCGGAGGGACGGTAGCGAAGCCCAGGGCTCCGATCAGCGCGATCGTGACCGCCGCGAGGATCTTGTTGTGTGCGGTGAGCGTGAAGAGCGCGAGCACGACGGCGAGGGCGCCCAGGGAGACGTACAGCATGGGCATCAGCGCGCGGTCGGCGTACTTGCCGCCGATCAGGTTGCCGCCGACCATGCCGAGCCCGAACAGGACCAGCAGCCAGGTGACGGAGCCGTCGGCGAAGCCGGAGACGTGGGTCATCATGGGCGCGATGTAGGTGATGGCCGCGAAGACGCCGCCGAACCCCAGGACCGTCATCGCCATGGCGAGCAGAACCTGGGCGTTCTTGAAGGCGGCCAGTTCGTGGCGCAGGCGTACGCCCTGCTGCTTGGGCATCTCCGGGACCAGCTTGGCTATGCCCGCAAGGCCGACCACGCCGAGGACGGCGACGATTCCGAAGGTGACGCGCCAGCCGACGGACTGCCCGACGAAGGTGCCCAGCGGTACGCCGACGACATTGGCCACGGTCAGGCCGGTGAACATCATCGCGATGGCCCCGGCCTTCTTGTCCGGGGCGACCAGGTCGGCCGCCACGACCGAGCCGATGCCGAAGAAGGCACCATGGGCGAGTGAGGCGACCACACGCCCGATCAGCATGACGGCGAAGGCGGGGGCGACAGCGGACAGCAGGTTGCCGGCGATGAACAGCCCCATCAGCACCATCAGCATCCGCTTGCGCGAGACCTTGGTGCCGAGCACGGTCATCAGGGGAGCGCCGAACACCACGCCGAGCGCGTAGCCAGTCACCAGAAACCCGGCGGTGGGGATGGAGACCCCCAAGTCGCCCGCGACCTCGGGCAGCAGTCCCATGATCACGAACTCGGTCGTTCCGATTCCGAAGGCCCCGATCGCGAGGGCCAGAAGCGCGAGAGGCATGAAAGGGGTACACCTTCCAGAAGATTGCAGGAGCGCTTTACGCTCGATGACAATACTTGCACGCGCGGGATAATTGCAAGCGCAGGCAGTTACGCCCTTGCTCTACCTTGACTCCAGCCACACCGGGACGGAGGACACCGACGCCATGACCGCCACGGACCCCGCGCTCACCGCCCTCGCCCAGGGCTGGTGCGCCCTCTCCCTGCTGCACGGCAGGATCGAGGCGCACATCGAGCGCGCCCTGCAGACCGGGCACGACCTGAGCGTGCGCGAGTACTCCCTGCTCGACGTCCTCAGCCGCCAGCACAACGGCGAAGGCGGCCACCTGCAGATGAAACAGGTCGCCGACGCGGTCGTCCTCAGCCAGAGCGCCACCACCCGCCTCGTCACCCGACTCGAGGACCGCGGCCTGCTCTCCCGCTACCTCTGCCCCACCGACCGCCGAGGCATCTACACCGACGTCACCGAAGCCGGCCTCGAACTCCTCGAAGAAGCCCGCCCCACCAACGAGGCCGCGCTGCGCGAAGCCCTCGACGAAGCCGCCAAGAATCCCGAACTGGTCCCACTGGTAAGGGTCGTCGAGTCGCTCCCGTCTCCCGCATAAGCTGCGAGCATGGGAGATCTTGAGATACGCCCCGCTGTGGCCGAAGACATTCCCACGATCGTCGCGATGCTCGCGGACGATCCGCTGGGTGCCCAGCGCGAGTCACCTGGCGACCTGAGCCCCTACATGGCCGCACTGGAGCGGCTCAGCAGTGACCCGAACCAACACCTCGTTGTCGCCGCCCGCGAGGGCCGTGTCGTCGGCACCCTTCAGCTCACGGTCATTCCCGGGCTGTCGCGGCGCGGCTCAACCAGGTCGATCATCGAAGCCGTACGCATCCACGCTGACGAACGCGGCAGCGGCCTGGGCACGCAGCTCATCGAGTGGGCGATCGAGGAATCTCGTCGGCAGAACTGCCAGTTGGTACAACTGACCTCCGACAAGAGCCGTACGGACGCCCACCGCTTCTATGAGCGGCTCGGCTTCACGGCCTCACACGTGGGCTTCAAGATCCAGTTGTGAAACGGTGAGTGGGCCTGTTTCACGTGAAACAGGCCCACTCACCGGACCGTCAGAAGGAGCTGCTGCCCCGCCACCCGTCGGGATCCACACCTCCCGGCACGGCGGCCCCCTCGTCATACGGCTGACGTGTGAAGACGAACGATCCCAGGTCCAAGTGGTCCAGCGCTCCGTCCGGCCGTCGCACGGCCTTCAGGAGTTCGCCGGCGTAGTAGCCCTCCAGGCCCGTCCAAGTGCCGTCACCGTTGGGGCGGAAACGCGAGCGGCGCCCCTTGCCGGAAAGCGGCTCCAGCGAGACGAGTCCGTCGGAGATCAGCCGCAGGGCGAAGGGGTGCGTTCCCCAGTACCACTGGCCGGCCAACTCCAGGACCCCCGTCTCGACCTCAGGCATCGGCCTCCAGGGCTCTGGAATACGGGGCTCGGCCTCGGCGACGATACGGACAAGGTCGGCGGCGACGAGCGAGACCAGTGGTCCGGAGGTGCAGTTGGCCAGCACGACGGCCGCTACATCGTCCTCCACGCTCATGGTCAGACTCGCCAAGAAGCCAGGCAACGACCCACCGTGGCCCACAAGGAGCCGTCCGTCCCGGTGCTGAATCTGCATCCCCAGGCCGTACGCCGCGCCCTCCGCCACGTCGGCAGCCTCGGGCGGCGCCGCAGGTGTCCGCATCTCACGCACGGACTCAGCGCTCAGCACCCGGTCGTCGCCTTTGGCCAGGAAGACGGCGAACCGAGCCAAGTCATCTGTCGTCGACCACAGTTGACCTGCCGGCGCCATCCGTCCGAGGTCTTCGACGGGCTCGGGAAGCATCACATCGGCCCAGGGATGCACGGCCCAGCCTCCCGCGTGTGGCGCCTGCGGTCGCGTACTCGTGCGCTTCAGGCCCAGGGGTTCGATCACTTCACGCCGGAGTACGTCCTCCCACGGAGCCCCACGCAGCCTCTCGACCAGCGCGCCCAGCACCGTGTAGCCGGGGTTCGAGTAGTGGAACCGGCGCCCGGACGGATGCAGGAAGGGCTGCTCGCCCAGAACGTCCGAGAGCTCGGGCCGAAGTGATCCCGAGGTGCGTTCCCACCACGGCGCGGGCGACTCGGCCGCCAACCCACTGGTGTGCGCGAGCAGTTCGGCAATGGTGGCCTCCCCCGCCCCCGTGCCCGGCACGTGCTTCTCCAGCGGGTCACCGAGGTCGAGCAGACCCTCGTCGCGCAGCCGCAGGACGAGAACAGCGGTGAAGGTCTTGGTGATCGAGCCGATCCGGTACTGCACGTTCTCGTCCGGCGCGTGCCCGTCCACCGAGGTGCGCGAGCCATGCCACACGGGCCTGCCGCCCCGCACGACGGCGGCGACCAGCGAGGGGGCGCGTCCTTCGGCCTGGGCTGTGGCGATGCGGTGCAGCAGGGCCCGGCGCGTGGCGGGGAGCAACTCGTCCTGGGAAATCGTCATGCCCCCAGTCCACCCCGGTGGGCTCCCGGTAGTCGAGCGCATATCACCCGGCTGAGCCGGATCAGGTCTGCGCCATGTCCACGAACCGCGAGTAGTGGCCCTGGAATGCGACCGTGATCGTCGCCGTCGGACCGTTACGGTGCTTGCCCACGATGATGTCCGCCTCGCCCGCCCGGGGCGACTCCTTCTCGTAGGCATCCTCGCGGTGCAGCAGGATCACCATGTCGGCGTCCTGCTCGATGGAACCGGACTCACGCAGGTCGGACACCATCGGCTTCTTGTCGGTGCGCTGCTCGGGTCCACGGTTGAGCTGTGAGAGCGCGATCACGGGGACCTCCAGCTCCTTGGCCAGAAGCTTAAGGTTACGGGACATGTCCGAGACCTCCTGCTGTCGGCTCTCGGATCGCTTTGAACCACCGGACTGCATCAGCTGGAGATAGTCGATGATCACGAGCTTGATGTCGTTGCGCTGCTTCAGCCGGCGGCACTTCGCGCGGATCTCCATCATCGACAGGTTCGGTGAGTCGTCGATGTAGAGCGGAGCCGCCGACACCTCCGGCATGCGGCGCGCCAGGCGTGTCCAGTCCTCGTCCGTCATGGTGCCGGACCGCATGTGGTGCAGGGCCACACGGGCCTCGGCCGACAGCAGACGCATCGCGATCTCGTTGCGCCCCATTTCGAGGGAGAAGATGACGCTAGCCAGGTTGTGCTTGATCGAGGCCGCCCGCGCGAAGTCCAGCGCGAGCGTGGACTTACCCATGGCCGGACGTGCCGCGATGACGATCATCTGGCCCGGGTGCAGGCCATTGGTGAGAGAGTCGAGGTCGGTGAACCCGGTGGGCACACCGGTCATCTCACCGCTGCGGGAGCCGATCGCCTCGATCTCGTCGAGTGCGCCCTCCATGATGTCGCCGAGCGGCAGATAGTCCTCGCTGGTGCGCTGCTCGGTGACCGCGTAGATCTCGGCCTGGGCACGGTTGACGATCTCATCGACGTCGTCGTCGGCCGCGTATCCCATCTGCGTGATGCGGGTGCCGGCCTCGACGAGGCGGCGCAGCACGGCGCGCTCATGGACGATCTCCGCGTAGTACTCGGCGTTCGCCGCTGTCGGAACCGTCTGGACCAAGGTGTGGAGGTACGAGGCGCCGCCGACCTTGTTGATCTCTCCGCGTTTGGTGAGCTCGGCGGCGATGGTGATGGGGTCGGCCGGCTCGCCCTTCGCATAGACGTCGAGGATCGCCTGGAAGATCGTCTCGTGCGCGGGCTTGTAGAAATCATGGCCCTTGAGGACCTCGACCACGTCGGCGATGGCGTCCTTGGACAGGAGCATTCCGCCGAGGACGGACTGCTCGGCGTCAAGATCCTGCGGGGGTACCCGCTCGAAGGCCGAGCCGCCGCCGTCCCACTCGCCGTTGTCCCTGCCACGGTCGTGCTGCTCGTCGCGTCCTCGGCCACCGTTGCCGCTTCGTCGGGAGGCGGGCAGACGATCGCTGGGACCGCTGTCGGCCCACGGATCGTCCAAGGGCTCGGAAATGCTCACCGAGCCACCTCCTCCCGTCCGCGGAGCGGACCCTCGCCGTGCCCCTCTGTTCTACGGCACGCCACTGACAAATAAGAGGCCCAACTCCGGTTCTGGCACGTCGGTTTTGTGACGCTTTCACGGCCGACAGACGGAGCGGGCGCCGGACTACCGTAGGCCCGCGGGCACCGTCAGCCAATCTGGTTATCCACAGGCCATGTGGACGACGGCCCGGATGCTGTGGAGAACTCCGCAAAACCTGTGCACGACCCGGTGGACAGCCCTGTGAACAAGCTCCGCACGATTCCCACGAAGCAGCTTTGACCTGCGCTTTTGCCGTCCACCGGCTGTGCAGAAGAAAAACTTCCCCGGTCGGACCAAGATCGATTCGAGCGGTACACAGAAGCGCACACCCCGAGACAGTCCGTAAGGGTCATTGCGTCATTGCATCTCTTACCTGTGGACGATTAGATTGGTGGCCATGACACAGGCTCCAGCGACTCCCAAGGCCGCCCGGCGACAGCACGACCGAGAGATCGTCGCACTGGCCGTCCCGGCCTTCGGTGCGCTCGTCGCCGAGCCCCTCTTCGTCATGGTCGACAGCGCGATCATCGGCCATCTCGGCACCGCACAGCTCGCCGGGCTCGGGGTCGCCTCCGCCCTCCTCATGACGGCCGTCAGCGTCTTCGTCTTCCTTGCCTATGCCACCACAGCGGCCGTAGCCCGACGCGTGGGTGCCGGCGACCTCCAAGCCGCCATCCGACAGGGCATGGACGGCATCTGGCTGGCGCTGCTTCTCGGCGCGGCAGTCATCGCGGTCATCCTCCCCATGGCACCGTTCCTCGTGGAACTCTTCGGCGCCTCGGACACCGCGGCCCCGTACGCGACCACCTATCTGCGGATCTCGGCACTCGGTATCCCGGCCATGCTCGTCGTGCTCGCCGCCACTGGCGTTCTGCGCGGCATGCAGGACACCAAGACGCCCCTCTACGTTGCCGTCGCAGGCTTCGTCGCCAACGCCGCGCTCAACGCGGGTCTCGTCTATGGCGCCGGCTTCGGCATCGCGGGTTCCGCCTGGGGCACGGTCATCGCCCAGTGCGGCATGGCTGCCGCATACCTCGTCGTCGTCATCCGCGGCGCCCGTGAGCACGGCGCCACCCTGCGTCCCGACGCAGCCGGGATAAGAGCCTCGGCACAAGCCGGAGTGCCCCTCCTGGTCCGCACTCTCTCGCTGCGGGCCATCCTGATGATTGCTACGGCTGTCGCGGCCCGCCTCGGGGACGCCGACATGGCGGCGCACCAGATCATCCTGTCGCTCTGGAGCCTGCTCGCCTTCGCGCTGGACGCCATCGCCATCGCCGGACAGGCCATCATCGGACGGTATCTCGGCGCCGACGACGCCGAGGGCGCACGGGCAGCCTGCCGTCGCATGGTGGAGTGGGGCATCGCGGCCGGCGTAGTCCTCGGGCTCCTCGTGGTGATCTCACGCCCAGTCTTTCTGCCGTTGTTCACGAGCGACTCCTCAGTCACGGACACGGCCTTGCCAGCCCTGGTGATCGTGGCACTCTCCCAGCCGATCTGCGGCGTCGTCTTCGTCCTGGACGGCGTCCTGATGGGAGCGGGCGATGGCCCCTACCTCGCTTGGGCCATGGTGGTCACCCTGGTGGTCTTCACTCCGGTCGCACTTCTCGTCCCCGTTCTCGGCGGCGGACTCACCGCGCTCTGGGGAGCGATGACGCTGATGATGGCGGTGCGCATGCTGACGCTGTGGCTACGCGCCCGTTCGGGCCGCTGGGTCGTCACGGGAGCAACCCGCTGACCGTTTCACGTGAAACAGCGTGTTTCACGTGAAACGCGCTCGACCTCGCCGAAACGGAGACACAGCGAAGGGGCCGCACCCCAACGGGGTACGGCCCCTTCATTCAGCTGTTCAAGCCGAGCGCGACGATCAGGCCGCGATGACCTCGATGTTGACCTTGGCGGCAACCTCGGGGTGCAGACGCACGGACGTCTCGTGGGCGCCCAGAGTCTTGATCGGCGCACCGAGCTCGATGCGGCGCTTGTCGACCTCGGGGCCACCGGCAGCCTTGATCGCGGAAGCGATGTCGGCGGGGGTGACGGAACCGAAGAGGCGACCGGCGTCGCCGGAGCGGACGGCCAGGCGGACCTTCACACCCTCGAGCTGGGCCTTGACAGCGTTGGCCTGCTCGATGGTCTGGATCTCGTGGATCTTGCGAGCACGACGGATCTGCTCGACGTCCTTCTCGCCACCCTTGGTCCAGCGGATCGCGAACTTCCGCGGGATGAGGTAGTTGCGAGCGTAACCGTCCTTGACGTCGACGACGTCGCCCGCGGCACCGAGGCCGGAGACCTCGTGGGTGAGGATGATCTTCATTAGTCGGTCACCCTTCCCTTAGCGCGCGGTGGAGGTGTAGGGCAGCAGCGCCATCTCACGGCTGTTCTTGACGGCCGTGGCGACGTCACGCTGGTGCTGCGTGCAGTTGCCGGTCACGCGGCGGGCACGGATCTTGCCGCGGTCGGAAATGAACTTCCGCAGCATGTTCGTGTCCTTGTAGTCCACGTACGTGACCTTGTCCTTGCAGAAAGCGCAGACCTTCTTCTTCGGCTTGCGCACAGGCGGCTTCGCCATGGTGTTTCTCCTGTGTGATCAAGAAGTTTGGGTACGACCCGCCCTTTGACCCGGACCGGCCCGGAGGCCGGACCCGAAGGCCTAGAAGGGGGGCTCGTCCGAGTAGCCGCCGCCACCGCCGCCGGAGTTTCCACCCCAGCCGCCGCCACCGCCCTGCTGGCCACCGGCGGGAGCGCCGGTCGCCCACGGGTCGTCGGCGGGAGCGCCGCCGCCCTGCTGACCGCCACCGGGGCCACCGCCCCAGCCGCCGCCACCCTGGCCGCCACCGCCGCCGTAACCACCCTGGCCACCGCGAGCGCCACCGGCGGTCTTGGTGACCTTGGCCGTGGCGTTGCGCAGGCTGGCGCCGACTTCCTCGACGTCCAGCTCGTAGACCGTGCGCTTGACGCCCTCACGGTCCTCGTAGGACCGCTGCTTCAGCCGGCCCTGCACGATGACGCGCATGCCTCGCTGGAGCGACTCGGCGACATTCTCCGCCGCCTGACGCCAGACCGAGCAGGTCAGGAACAGGCTCTCGCCGTCCTTCCACTCGTTGGTCTGACGGTCGAAGGTGCGCGGAGTGGACGCGACACGGAACTTCGCGACCGCCGCACCGGAAGGGGTGAAGCGCAGCTCGGGGTCGTCGACAAGATTGCCGACGACCGTGATGACGGTCTCGCCTGCCATGGGGAACCTCTCGGCGGGTTTGCTCTGGCTGCTTGGTTGCTGCTGCTACTCGAATCCCGAGATCAGCTGAGCGGGAGAGCTCAGTGGGTCTCGGGGCGGAGGACCTTGGTCCGGAGGACCGACTCGTTCAGGTTCATCTGGCGGTCGAGCTCCTTGACGACCGCAGGCTCGGCCTGCAGGTCGATGACCGAGTAGATGCCCTCGGGCTTCTTCTTGATCTCGTACGCGAGACGACGACGGCCCCAGGTGTCGACCTTCTCCACCTTGCCGTTGCCCTCACGGACGACGGAGAGGAAGTTCTCGATCAGGGGGGCGACAGCGCGCTCCTCCAGATCCGGGTCGAGGATGACCATCACCTCGTAGTGACGCATGTGGAACCCACCTCCTTTGGACTCAGCGGCCACGGTCGTTCCGTGGCAGGAGGGTTGTGATGCGTACGCAACGGTATCGGCCGCCACTGACAATCGGGGGGCCGGTTGCGGCTTCCCCTGCGTGGACTGGGCGGACTCCCTGGCATGGCCTGGGCAGACACCGGTGCAGACGGTACAGAGTACCCGCACACGTGCTTCCGGTTGAAATCCGCCCACGGAGCCCGTCAGTCTGTACACATCGGGTGTGTATGGCGCTACGATGCGCCGCCTTCCGCAGGAGGTGCCCTATGGCACAGGAATTGCGACCCAATACCGTCGGAGGCCTCTTCGCCACGGACGGCAAGGCTCACCCTCTCCAGGACACCCTGCTCGCGGTGACCCTGGTGCTGGGCATCACGTCCTTCGTCGTGGCGCTCGTGGACGACGACCTGCACCTGCTCAGTTCCTGGACCGGCCTGGTGGGCATCCTCACCGGCGCGTACGGCCAGTGGATCTCGGAGACCACCCGCGAGCGCTTCGGCCTGATCCTGGGTCTGGGCGCCTCAGGAGTCGGCTTCTTCCTCGGCATGGCGCACGGCGGTCTCTTCGGCGGGGTCTTCTGACGCCAGGGGCACTGTCCTTCCGATGCCGGCTGCGGAGACCGCCTTCCGAACACCGGCAGAACACCGCATAGAACACCGTCGAACGCCGCGGCTGCCAGCGGGCCGGGGCGAAGCTGCCGTACGCCCAGTCGGGGCGCTCCAAAGGCGCAGTAGGCTTCGGCGCGAGAGCCGGAGCCCCTGAACCCATGGGGACACACCAGCCCGAGGAGCGCCCCGAATGAGCCTGACCCTGAGGACGATCAGTCGCGAGCAGCATCTGGCATACATCCAGAGCCTGCCGGCGGCGAGCCACATGCAGGTTCCGGCCTGGGCCGATGTCAAGGCGGAGTGGCGCTCGGAGAGCCTCGGCTGGTTCGACAAGAGCGGGGAACTGGTCGGCGCCGGCCTCGTCCTCTACCGGCAGTTGCCCAAGATCAAGCGCTACCTCGCCTACCTGCCCGAGGGCCCGGTCATCAACTGGTTCGCGCCAAATCTGAACGACTGGCTGGAACCGATGCTCGCGCATCTGAAGCACCAGGGCGCCTTCTCCGTGAAGATGGGCCCGCCGGTGATCATCCGGCGCTGGGAGGCCGGTTCCATCAAGCAGGGCATCCAGAACCCGGACGTGAAGCGGCTGCGGGACATCGAGGCCGACTTCATCGAGCCGCGCGCCTTCGAGGTCGCCGACAAGCTGCGCCGTATGGGCTGGCAGCAGGGCGAGGACGGCGGGGCCGGCTTCGGCGACGTACAGCCCCGCTATGTCTTCCAGGTGCCGCTGGCCAACCGGTCCCTGGAAGAGGTCCACAAGAACTTCAACCAGCTGTGGCGCCGCAACATCAAGAAGGCCGAGAAGGCCGGCGTCGAGGTAGTCCAGGGTGGCTACCAGGACCTTGAGGAATGGCAGCGGCTGTACGAGATCACGGCCGTGCGCGACCACTTCCGGCCGCGCCCGCTGTCGTACTTCCAGCGCATGTGGACGGCTCTCAACACCGAGGACCCCAACCGCATGCGGCTGTACTTCGCCCGTCACGAGGGCGTGAACCTGTCGGCGGCGACGATGCTGATCGTCGGTGGCCACGTCTGGTACTCCTACGGGGCCTCCGACAACATCGGCCGTGAGGTCCGGCCCTCGAACGCGATGCAGTGGCGGATGCTGCGCGACGCCTACGCGCTCGGCGCCACCGTCTACGACCTGCGCGGCATCTCCGACTCGCTGGACGAGACCGACCACCTCTTCGGTCTGATCCAGTTCAAGGTGGGCACGGGCGGCCAGGCCGCCGAGTACCTCGGAGAGTGGGACTTCCCGCTGAACAAGCTGCTCCACAAGGCGCTCGACATCTACATGTCGCGTCGCTGACCTCGCGTTCCCTGCTCCGATACCGTCTACAGCTGCACCGTCGATAGCTTCCATATCTTTGATACACCGCAGCCACGAGAAAGGTTCCAGGTCCGGCCATGGCGCTCACGCTCTACGTCGACACCGCGCGCTGGCGGGCGCACCACAAGCACGTGCAGGAGCAGTTCCCGGGACTCGTCCCGGTCTGCAAGGGCAACGGCTACGGGTTCGGGCACGAGCGGCTCGCGGAGGAGGCCACGCGGCTGGGCTCGGACGTCCTCGCCGTCGGCACGACGTACGAGGCCGCGCGTATCAAGGACTGGTTCGGCGGTGACCTGCTGGTGCTGACGCCGTACCGGCGCGGTGAGGAGCCGGTGCCGCTGCCCGACCGGGTCATCCGCTCCGTGTCGTCCGTTGACGGCGTGTACGGCCTGGTGGGCGCCCGTGTCGTCATCGAGGTGATGTCCTCGATGAAGCGGCACGGCGTGAGCGAGCGCGACCTGCCGCAGCTGCACGCCGCCATCGAGAACGTCCGGCTCGAGGGCTTCGCCATCCACCTGCCGCTGGACCGCACCGACGGCTCGGACGCCGTCGAGGAGGTCATCGGCTGGATGGACCGGCTGCGTGCGGCCAGGCTGCCGCTGCACACGATGTTCGTCAGCCACCTCAAGGCCGAGGAACTCGCCCGTCTGCAGCAGCAGTTCCCGCAGACCCGCTTCCGCGCCCGTATCGGCACCCGGCTGTGGCTGGGGGACCACGAGGCCACCGAGTACCGCGGCGCGGTCCTGGACGTCACGCGGGTGTCCAAGGGCGACCGCTTCGGCTACCGGCAGCAGAAGGCGGCCTCCGACGGCTTCCTGGTGGTCGTGGCGGGCGGTACGTCGCACGGAGTGGGCCTGGAGGCTCCCAAGGCTCTCCACGGCGTCATGCCGCGCGCCAAGGGCGTCGCCCGTGCCGGCCTCGCCACGGTCAACCGGAACCTTTCTCCGTTCGTCTGGGGCGGCAAACAGCGCTGGTTCGCCGAGCCACCGCACATGCAGGTCTCGATCCTGTTCGTCCCCGCGGACGCTCCTGAGCCGAAGGTCGGCGACGAGCTGGTCGCCCATCTCCGGCACACCACCACGCAGTTCGACAGGCTCGTGGACCGCTGAACAACACCTGCAGCCGCAGCTGACCGACCGCCCGGGGTCGTCGTAACAAGCCAAAGGCCGTGCACGGACTCTCCCGTGTACGGCCTTTCGCGTACCCCCTACCCGCTGTTCGCTCAGAGCGAACCGCCGGTCGCCTCTCGGTTGCCCCACTCCACCTGCGGCCCGTCGAAGTGGGCCGCGTGCCGTGGTGGATGGGCCGCGGGACCGAGCACGAAGACGTCCTCCGCCCGGTCGAGCACCCCGCCCGAAGGGTCATCGTCACCGGCCCTGCGCACCGGGTCCCGCTCAGGCATGAGGATGTCCCGTACGACGACGGCGCACAGATACAGCGTCCCCAGCAGATGTGCGCCGATCGCCCAGTGGTAGCCGTCGGGCGGCAGCCCCTTGTGAGCGTCCCCGCTGGTCGTGTACGCGAGGTACATCCAGATGCCCAGGAAGTACGCCACCTCGCAGGCCTGCCAGATGAGGAAGTCACGCCACCTCGGCCGGGCCAGCACGGCCAGGGGCACCAGCCACAGAACGTACTGCGGCGAGTAGACCTTGTTGGTGACGATGAACGCCGCGACGATCAGGAAGGCCAGCTGGGCGAAGCGCGGACGTCGCGGCGCGGTGAGCGTGAGCGCGGCGACGCCGGCACAGCACAGGAGCATCAGCAGCGTGGCGAGTGTGTTGACGGTCTCTGTGCTCAGCGGGTCGGTGGAGTTCTGAGCCATGATCAGCCAGAAGGAGCCGAAGTCGACGCCCCGTTCCTGGCTGAACCGGTAGAACTGCGACCACCCGTCCCAGGCGAGGAGCATCACCGGAAGGTTCACGACCAGCCACGCACAGGCGGTGCCGCCCAGCGCCTTTCCGAAGTCCCGCCACTTGCCGACGCGCCAACACAGTACGAACAGCGGGCCGAGCAGGAAGACGGGATAGAGCTTCGCGGCCGTGGCAAGCCCCAGCAGGACACCGAAGGCGAGCGAGCGGCCCCGCGACCACATCAGCATCGCCGCGGCCGTCAGAGAGACGGCCAGCAGGTCCCAGTTGATGGTCGCGGTCAGCGCGAAGGCAGGGGCCAGGGCGACCAGCAGGCCGTCCCAGGGACGCCGGGTGTGGGTGCGGGTCACGCAGACGGCGATGACCGCCGCGCAGACCATCAGCATCCCGGCATTGACCATCCAGTACCACTGCTCCTGGTCCTGGATGCTGCCGCTGCCCGGGGTGAGCCAGGAGGCGACCTCCATGAACACGCCGGTCAGCACCGGGTATTCGAGGTACTCCATGTCACCCGGGAGCTTGTCGAAGTACGGCACGAGCCCGTCTGCGAATCCGCGGCCCTGGTAGAGATGCGGGATGTCCGAGTAGCAGGCATGCGTGTACTGCGAGCTGGCACCGAAGAACCAGGCACCGTTGTAGCAGGGTGCCTTCTGGACCAGACCGAGGGCGAACATACCGATCGCCACAAGCGCGATGATCCGCACGGGAGTCCACCAGGACGTCCCGAGCAGGGCGCGCCGTCCGATGGGGCCACCGATCAGCTCACTCCCGCTTGCGGCGACCTCGTCTTCCTTGGTCGGCCGCACCGGGTCCGGCTCGTGCACGCTCGTGGGCGTCGTCTCTGCACTGGGCATGAGGCACATCCTGCCGTACGTCCCTGAGACGTCCCCAGGTCTCCGGTGAACGTCGTGTGTGCCTGCGCCGCGGAGACCGCTGCCAAAGGAATTCTGCGGCTGAGTGTTTCACGTGAAACCGACGTTTCACGTGAAACAGGCCGACGCCCGAGCGCCTCCCCAGAGGTGAAACGGCCGGTGGCCGGCACCCACCAAGCGGGGTGCCGGCCACCGGCCTTCGTGCCACGGTGAGCCCTCGGTCAGCCTGACGGTCCGCCGAAGATGCCTCCGTTGCCGTTGCCATTGCCGTTGCCGTCGGTCTCCGTCTCCGTTGGCGTCGGCGTCGCTGTCACGCCTCCGTCAGCGCCGCCGTTGTCATTGCCTCCGACGTCATTGCACTGGAAGCCGAAGCAGGTCTCCGTCGGCGTGGGCGTCGGCGAGGTCAGCGACTCACTGGGCGTCGGGCTCGGAGTCGGGCTGGCTTCCTCGGTCTGGCTGGGCGTGGGAGTGGGCGTCGGGGTCGGGATGTCGTTGATGACCTCACCGATGGACTCCGGCGTCGGGAAGGGCTTCGGCTTCGTTCCCTTCAGCGCCTGCTCCATGTAGTCATGCCAGATCTCGGCCGGGAACGAGGCACCGTGGATCTTCTCCTGGCCACCCGTTCCGAACATCTTCAGGAACTCACGGTTCTGGTTCTTCTCGTTGTCGTCCATCCTGAACATCGAGATCGCCGTCGACAGCTGCGGGGTGTAGCCCACGAACCAGGCAGACCGGTTGCCGTCCGTGGTACCGGTCTTACCCGCCACTTCACGGCCGGTCAGCTGGGCGTTGGTACCCGTGCCGTCCTCGACCACCGTCTTCAGGACGTCGGTGACGTTGTCGGCGACCGCCGAGGTGAAGGCGTCCTTGGTGACGGTTTCGTGGGTGAAGACATCGCCGTCCTTGCTCGTCACCTTGGTGACGGAGAAGGGAGCACGCTGCTTACCGCTGGCCGCGAAGGTGGCGTACGCGCCCGCCATGCGGATGGCACTCGGCTGGGAGGTGCCGATGGAGAAGGACGGGTAGTTGGCACCGGCCAGGCTGCTCTCCAGGACGCCGGCGTCCACCGCCGCCTCCTTCACCTTGTCCAGCCCGACGTCCATGCCGAGCTGCACGAAAGCGGAGTTCACCGACTCCCGCATCGCCTCACGGAGGTCGATCCGGTAGCTCGGCGGAGTGCCGTACGACTCATCGCCGTCGTTGACCTGGTTCCACTCCTCACCCTTCTCGTTCTGCCAGATCTGGCCGTCGTAGTCCTTGATCTTGAGCTTGTTCTTGCCGCTGTAAAAGCTCTTCGGCGAGACCTTGGTGCGTTCGTCCTGTGCCTGTTCCGCAGGGCCGTCAGGGTTGCGGACGCCCCACTTCATCGCGGCGGCGAGCACGAACGGCTTGAACGTCGAGCCGACCTGGGCACCGGTCACATCGCAGTTGTTGGTGAAGTGCTTGGTCGCGTCGGAGCCTCCGTAGCAGGCCCTGATCGCACCGGTGGACGGGTCCACCGAGGCCCCGCCGAACTGGACGTGGGTGTCGGTCTTCGGCCGCTCTTCGGGCTTGATGTTGGCCTTGTAGACCTTCGTCACCGCCTTCTCGAGCTCGTTCACCTTCTTCTTGTCGAAGGTCGTGAAGATCGAGAGGCCGCCCTCGCGCAGCTTCTGCTCGGTGATCCCGGTCGTGTCGCTGTTGTTGACCAGGTAGCTGTTGGCAAGGTCGACGAGGTAGCCGATCTGGCCGCTCAGGGCCGTGTTGAACCGCGGGTTCTGCCACTCGGGGAGCTTGGTGTACTTGGCTCGAACCTCCGGGCTCAGATGCCCGTACTCGACCATCTTGGTGAGGGTGTCCTGCATCTGAACCAGGGCGCGCTTACTGTTCGCCTCGGGAGTGGCCGCCGGATCGATGGAGGTCGCACCTGCGGGGTCGTAGTACGTGGCGCCCTTGAGCATGGCTGCCAGGAAGGCACACTCACCCTCGTTCAGGTCGATGGCGCTCTTGTTGAAGTACGCGCGGGCGGCGGCCTGGATCCCGTAGGCGTTGCGGCCGTAGTAAGCGGAGTTCAGGTAGCCGGCCATGATGTCGTCCTTCGACATCGTGGTGCCGACCTTGACCGAGATGAAGATCTCCTTGAACTTACGCGAGATCGTCTGCGACTGGTCGCCCAGCCTCGCGTTTTTCACGTACTGCTGGGTGATGGTGGAGCCACCCTGCGTCTCGCCACCGGTGGCCATGTTGAACACGGCGCGGGCGATGCCCTTGGGGTCGATGCCGCTGTCGCTGCGGAAGGTCTTGTTCTCCTGCGAGATCACGGCGTTCTGCATCGCCTTGGGGATCTGCGACAGGTTGATGATCTGCCGGTTCGTCTCACCGCCCGTGGAGACCATCTCGTCTCCGTTGGACCAGTAGTAGACGTTGTTCTGCGCCTTCGCGGCCAGGTCGACCTGGGGGACGCCCACCATGGCGTAACCGATACCGGCCACGGCCACCAGGCTCCCGAAGAAGGCCAGGAAGAGGCCCGACACGAGCTTCCACGAAGGCAGCCAGCGCCCGACGCCGTACTTGCCCGCGCGCGGATAGTCGATGAATCGCTTCTTGCCGGGGGGAGCGGCACGTCCGCGGCCCCGCCCGGGGCCGTTCGGGCCGCCGGGCGCAGCACGCCTGCCTCCCCGGCCGGGCTCGGCCGCTCTGCGGCGGCCGCCGGCACTTCTCTGGGCCGCGCGGCGTGCCTCGGCGCGGCCGCCGTACTGACGTTCCTCGCCTCCCGAACCGCCGGTACCCGACCCGTAAGAGTCGGAAGGAGATCCGGTGGCGCCTCGCGGTGCCGCGCGGCGGCCGGAGTACGAGCCGGACTGGCCGCGTCGGGCCGCGGCACGTCCGCCTCCCTGCGGCTGCGGCGGTTTGCGACGGTGCTCGCTCATCGAACGACTACTCCTCGGGCAGGCGCACCCCTGGGCGCCTGGCAACGACGGCGGTTTTCCGGTCCCCCCGGAGTACGGATGTGGTCGGTTCCGCATTCACCCGTACTGCACCAAGGACAACGACGCCCACGGACGTCGCTCGGTTCCCGGTGGTGTGCATGGCGCACAGACTACGCACCGGCAAAGCCCTCCTAGACCCGAACTTCACCCCAAATCCGGCAACTCGCTCCACATGAATCGTTGATGTGATCCCGTTCACCGTTCCCCCACTTGTCGCGTCCGGGAGGGCGTTCTATCGTCGTGATGTATCGAGTCGATACATCAGCGCGAGATAAGTCGAGGAGGCGAGGGGATGAGCCGACGTTCCGGGATCCTCGAGTTCGCCGTACTCGGACTGCTCCGCGAGTCCCCGATGCACGGCTACGAGCTGCGCAAACGACTCAATACGTCGCTGGGCGTGTTCCGTGCCTTCAGCTACGGCACGCTCTATCCCTGCCTCAAGACGCTGGTCGCCAACGGCTGGTTGATCGAGGAACCGGGGAACACCGCCGAGGACGCGCTCGCCGCGCCACTCGCGGGCCGTCGCGCCAAGATCGTCTACCGGTTGACGGCGGAAGGTAAGGAGCACTTCGAGGAACTGCTCTCCCAGACCGGCCCTGACGCGTACGAGGACGAGCACTTCGCTGCCCGATTTGCCTTCTTCGGACGCACACCGCAGGACGTGCGCATGCGCGTGCTGGAGGGTCGCCGCAGCCGGCTGGAGGAGCGCCTGGAGAAGATGCGTGCCTCTCTGGCACGCACCCGGGAGCGCCTCGACGACTACACACTTGAGCTCCAGCGCCACGGGATGGAGTCCGTGGAGCGCGAAGTGCGCTGGCTGAACGAGCTCATCGAGAGCGAGCGGGCCGGGCGGGACCTGAAGGGTTCCGCCTCCGGGGGGTCCGACTCGCGGGACACCACATCTGGAGCGCCGGGCGGCCTGCCCCGGCCGGGGGATGCCCCCCGGCCGGATACGCCCGACGACACCGCCACGTGAGAGCCAAGTCAGGGCCTCACTCGTACACACAGGGAGCAACCGGAATGGGTTCGGTTCGCGTAGCCGTCGTCGGCGTGGGCAACTGCGCCGCGTCGCTGGTTCAGGGAGTCGAGTACTACAAGGACGCCGACCCGGCGTCCAAGGTCCCCGGCCTGATGCACGTGCAGTTCGGCGACTACCACGTCCGGGACGTCGAGTTCGTCGCCGCCTTCGACGTCGACGCGAAGAAGGTCGGCCTCGACCTCGCGGACGCCATCGGCGCCAGCGAGAACAACACGATCAAGATCTGCGACGTGCCGCGCACCGGTGTGACCGTCCAGCGCGGCCACACCCTCGACGGTCTCGGCAAGTACTACCGCGCCACCATCGAAGAGTCCGCCGAGGAGCCGGTCGACGTCGTCCAGGTCCTCAAGGACCAGCAGGTCGACGTCCTCGTCTGCTACCTGCCCGTGGGTTCCGAGGACGCGGCGAAGTTCTACGCCCAGTGCGCCATCGACGCCAAGGTCGCCTTCGTCAACGCCCTGCCGGTCTTCATCGCCGGTACGAAGGAGTGGGCGGACAAGTTCGCGGAGGCAGGCGTCCCGATCGTCGGCGATGACATCAAGTCCCAGGTCGGCGCCACCATCACGCACCGCGTGATGGCGAAGCTGTTCGAGGACCGCGGCGTCATCCTGGACCGCACGATGCAGCTGAACGTCGGCGGCAACATGGACTTCAAGAACATGCTCGAGCGTGAGCGCCTGGAGTCCAAGAAGATCTCCAAGACGCAGGCCGTCACCTCCCAGATCCCCGACCGGGAGCTCGGCGAGAAGAACGTCCACATCGGCCCGTCCGACTACGTCGCCTGGCTCGACGACCGCAAGTGGGCGTACGTCCGCCTCGAGGGCCGCGCCTTCGGTGACGTCCCGCTGAACCTGGAGTACAAGCTCGAGGTCTGGGACTCCCCGAACTCGGCAGGCGTCATCATCGACGCCCTGCGCGCCGCGAAGATCGCCAAGGACCGCGGCATCGGCGGCCCGATCCTGTCGGCCTCGAGCTACTTCATGAAGTCCCCGCCGGTCCAGTACTTCGACGACGTGGCCCGCGAGAACGTGGAGAAGTTCATCAAGGGCGAAGTCGAGCGCTAGCAGCAACGCAGCGCCGCATCAGAACGCTCCTGCCAGAGCTGCCGAGGGTCCCCGGGTTGTACCGCCCGGGGACCTTCCCATATGTGAGGCTGTGCCCCATGTCCGTCGTACGCGACCTGCGGGTCCTGCTGCGCTTCCGGAACTTCCGGCGCCTGCTCGCCGTACGCCTTCTCTCACAGGGCGCCGACGGCGTCTACCAGACCGCGCTCGCCACGTACGTCGTCTTCTCGCCGGAGAAACAGACCTCAGCCGCAGCGATCGCCTCCGCGATGGCGGTGCTGCTCCTGCCGTACTCCCTGGTGGGCCCGTTCTCCGGCGTACTGCTGGACCGCTGGCGTCGCCGCCAGGTTCTTCTGTACGGCAGCCTGCTGCGCACCGTGCTGGCCTCGGCGACGGCCGTCCTGATCCTCACCCAGGTCCCGGACTGGCTCTTCTACGTCTCCGCCCTGTGCGTCACCGCCGTCAACCGCTTCGTCCTGTCCGGCCTGTCCGCCGCCCTGCCACGCGTGGTCGACGAAGAGCGACTCGTGATCGCCAACTCCGTTTCCCCCACTGCAGGAACGCTCGCCGCGTTCGCAGGGGGCGGTCTGGCCTTTGTGGTGCGGCTGTTGATCTCGGATTCCGATGCCGCCGTGGTGCTCCTGGCAGCCGTGCTGTACCTGTGCGCGGGGCTCGCGTCGCTGCGCATGTCACGGGAACTGCTGGGCCCGGACATCGAGTTGGTCCAGCCGCGCCTCGCAGCTGCCCTCTCCGGTACCGCCCACGACCTGGCGGCAGGCGTACGCCATCTCGCCGCTCCGCCGCGCCGGAAGGCCGCCTGGGCGCTGTTCACGATGACCCTGATGCGCTTCTGCTACGGCGCCCTGCTGGTCATGCTGCTGATGCTCTGCCGGTACGCCTTCTCCTCGAACGCCGACGACGGACTCGCCCTGCTGGGGCTGGCGTTGGCCGTCTCCGGCGCGGGATTCTTCGCCGCCGCCGTGGCAACCCCCATGTCCGCGGGACGGCTTGGGCCAGGCCGCTGGATCGTGGTGTGCGCGGCGACGGCGGCGATCCTGGTCCCCGCGCTCGGCCTCCCGTTCGCCACAACTCCCATGCTGGTGGCGGCATTCGTCCTGGGCCTGACGACACAGGGCGCGAAGATCGCGACGGACACGATCGTGCAGACCTCGGTCGAGGACGGCTTCCGTGGCCGGATCTTCTCCGTCTACGACGTGCTGTTCAACATCGCGTTCGTCGGAGCCGCCGGCGTGGCCGCCCTGATATTGCCGCCCGACGGTCGCTCGACACCTCTCCTGGCCACAGTCGCCGTTATCTACGCGGCAGTTGCTGCGGCTATGGCCCGCTTTGAACACCGCTCTGTGTCACATCAATGACACAGAGCCCCCCTCGACTGAGGGACTGTCAGCGGTGGCCGGTAACTTACGTCCGTCTTATAACGCGCATTGCTCGCGTCACACACCCATGTTCCAGGGGGAACCCCAAGTGACAACTCCGCCGCCCCAGGGCAACCCGTACGCCCAGGGCCAGAACCCGTATGCCCAAGCTCAGCAGCCCTACGGCCAGCCCCAGGCTCCGTACCCGCCCCAGGGAGGCTACCCACAGCAGCCGGGCCAGCCGGGCTTTCCCCCGCAGGGGGCGGCACCGTATGCGCCCGTTCCGCCGCAGCAGCCGGGCCGCAGGTTCAACTTAAAGACGATCAAGAACGTCGGCGCCGCAGTGATCGTCAGCATCATGATCATCGTCGGTTACATAATGAGCCAGGACGACGCCAAGAACGCCGCGGAGGGCGACTGCCTCAAGGCTCCCTCGTCATCAGTCTCGGACGACACGCTGGAGGTCGTGGACTGTTCCTCGCCCGAGGCCGAGGTGAAGGTGCTCAAGAAGATCAAGGGGCACTACACGTCGCTCACCGCGCAGACCGAGTGCAGCAAGGTCGAGGGGTCCACCAGCGTCTACACCGAGACGATGAAGACGGGCACCAGCGACGACGAGTTCCTGCTGTGCCTCAAGGCCGTCTGATCTACCTCTGGTGTTTCACGTGAAACATCGAAGAGGGGCGCCATGTTTCACGTGAAACATGGCGCCCCTCTTCGTCTATCGAGCTCTACTCAGGCTTCCGGCTCCTGCGCCCACCACTCCTTGAGCGCACTCACCGCCTCGTCGTACCCCATCGGCCCGTTCTCCAGCCGCAGCTCCAGCATGTGCTTGTACGCGCGGCCGATGACCGGCCCCGGGCCGACGCCGAGGATCTCCATGATCTGGTTACCGTCGAGGTCGGGGCGGATGGCGTCCAGTTCCTCCTGCTCCTGGAGCTGGGCGATCCGATCCTCGAGTCCGTCGTAGGCGCGAGACAGGGCGGCCGCCTTGCGCTTGTTCCGCGTAGTGCAGTCCGAGCGGGTCAGCTTGTGGAGGCGGTCAAGGAGCGGGCCCGCGTCACGGACGTAGCGGCGGACAGCGGAGTCCGTCCACTCTCCGGTGCCGTACCCGTGGAAGCGCAGGTGGAGTTCGACCAGACGTGAGACGTCCTTCACCAGCTCGTTGGAGTACTTGAGCGCGGTCATGCGCTTCTTGGTCATCTTCGCGCCGACCACCTCGTGGTGGTGGAAGGAGACCCTGCCGTCCTTTTCGAAGCGCCGCGTGCGCGGCTTGCCGATGTCGTGCAGCAGCGCGGCCAGCCGGAGGGTCAGGTCGGGCCCGTTCTCCTCCAGCGCCATCGCCTGCTCCAGGACGATCAGCGTGTGCTCGTAGACGTCCTTGTGTCGGTGGTGCTCGTCGCTCTCCAGCCGCAGGGCCGGCAGCTCGGGCAGCACATGCCCGGCGAGCCCGGTGTCGACCAGCAGCGCCAGGCCCTTGCGCGGGTGGGCGGAGAGGATCAACTTGTTCAGCTCGTCCCGAACCCGCTCCGCCGAGACGATCTCGATGCGCCCGGCCATCTCCGTCATGGCCGTCACAACGTCAGGAGCCACCTCGAAGTCGAGCTGCGCCGCAAAACGCGCCGCCCGCATCATGCGCAGCGGGTCGTCCGAGAAGGACTCCTCGGGAGTGCCCGGAGTGCGCAGCACACGCTCCGCAAGATCCTCCAGCCCGCCGTGGGGATCGATGAACTCCTTCTCGGGCAGCGCGACGGCCATCGCGTTCACCGTGAAGTCGCGCCGGACGAGGTCCTGCTCGATGGAGTCGCCGTACGAGACATCGGGCTTACGGGAGGTCCGGTCGTAGGCCTCAGACCGGTAGGTCGTGACCTCGACCTGATAGCCGTCCTTCTGCGCCCCGACCGTTCCGAAGGCGATCCCGACATCCCACACGGCGTCGGCCCACGGCCGCACGATCTTCAGCACGTCCTCGGGGCGGGCGTCGGTCGTGAAGTCCAGGTCGTTGCCGAGCCGGCCGAGCAGCGCGTCCCGGACCGACCCACCGACCAGGGCGAGTGAGAACCCGGCATCCTGGAATCGGCGGGCTAGGTCGTCGGCGACAGGGGCGACCCGCAGCAGTTCACTCACCGCGCGGTGCTGCACCTGGCTCAGGACACTGGGCTTGTCTTCGTTGGCGTTCGGCACAACAGAAGAGGGTACGTGGCCCTGGCGGCAGCGAGCTCCTCCATTGAATGTGCACACCATGCGCACGGACACCTCTATCCATACGCGCACAAGTACTGCTCTTGAGGCGCAGGGAAACGCTCCTCTTTATACCTGCACATAGGGGACGGTCCGGCGCGGCGGACCGATCCTGCGGAGCACTCCGCGGCACTTCCCCTCAGCGCGCATCGTTACCATGCGTGGACGCACATTCCGACGACCACTGACGACGACGAGGGACGGGCGAGCGCGTGGCCGAGGCGGCAGACTTCCAGGGGACGAGTCCCTCACCTGCCCGCCGGTGGATGCGGCGGACAGGGGCACTGTTCGCCGGGGCACCTCTGCTGGCCGGCCTGCTCCAGCTGCCCGCCGCCGCGCCGACGCACGCCGCCGGGCAGGACTCCCTGAAGGCGGCCTCCGGCTCGGGCCCGGTCTCCATCGCTGTGGATTCGCTCACTCCGACTGTTCCCGGTGAGGGCGACACACTGACCGTGTCCGGCACGGTGACCAACCAGGGCAAGCAGGCGGTCACCGACGCCCAGGTGGACCTGCGCCTGGGCCCCGCCCTGAACACGCGCTCCGAGATCGACACGGTCGCCGAGCGCACCGACTACCAGGCGGGCCTCGACGGCGACCCGGTGGGTGGGAAGTACGTCAAGGAGTTCTCCAAGCTCACCCCGGGCGTCGCCCACCGCTTCAGCATCTCCGTGCCGGTCGACAAGCTGGACCTCGGCGGGGACGGCGTCTACCAATTCGCCGTCTCCCTGTCCGGCGAGACGTCCGCCGAGCCCTGGGAGCACGTGCTCGGCATCAAGCGGACGTTCCTGCCGTGGCAGCCCGACGGGGCCGACACCAGGACCCGGACAACGGTTCTGTGGCCACTCGTCTCCACCGCGCACATGACGGCGCAGACAGGGTCGAACGAGTCACAGACACCGGTCTTCAGCGACGACGAGCTCGCCGAGGAGATCGCCGCGGGCGGCCGTCTGCAGCAGCTGGTGTCGCTGGGCAAGCAGCTCGATGTCACGTGGGTGATCGATCCCGACCTGCTGGCCTCCGTGGACGCGATGGCGGAGAGCTATCGCGTCGAGGGCGAGGGGGACACGACCACCGCGGGCGCCCATCGCGAGGTCGCCCGGCAGTGGCTGGCCGAGTTGCAGGAGGCGGTGCAGGACAAGGAGATCGTCGCCCTGCCCTTCGCCGACCCTGATGTGGCGTCCCTGGCGCACAACGGCACCAACGTCACCGGCTCGCTGAGCCACCTCAAGGAGGCCACCGACGTCGCCGCCGACACCGTCGATTCGATCCTCCATGTGGAACCGACCACAGACTTCGCCTGGCCCGTGAACGGCGCCGTCGACCCGTCCATCGTCAAGGTCGCCACATCCGCCGGCGCGGACAAGGTGATCGCCCGCAGCGACAGCCTGGTGGAGACCGGCGGCCTGCCCTACACGCCGTCCGCCGCCCGCCCCATCGGCGGCGGGACGACCGCGGTCGTCGCGGACGCACGGATGTCGACGGCGTTCCAGGGGAACCTGACAAGGGCGTCGAGCTCGACGCTCGCGGTGCAGAGGTTCCTCGCCCAGAGCCTGGCCCTCAACCTCCAGACGGACAAGCAGCGCAGCATCGTCGTCGCCCCGCAGCGGATGCCTACGGCGAGCCAGGCCCAGGCGATGGCCGAGGCGGTGACGGCGCTCCAGGACAGCACGTGGTCCGAGTCCCAGGAACTCACGGCCGCGGCCACCGCAAAGCCCGACTCCGGTGCCACCACGAAGGTGCCGGCGGCATCCCAGTACTCCTCCTCCCTGCGCAAGCAGGAGCTGCCGCGCGCGGCCTTCGAGCAGATCGCGACCACGCAGGACAAGCTCGACAACTTCAAGGTGATCCTCAGCAGGCAGTCCCGCGTGGTGACCCCCTTCGGCCGGGCCATGAACCGCGAGATGTCCACGTCGTGGCGCGGCCGCTCCCCCGAGGCAGCCGACTACCGCAACGGGATCGAGGCGTACATCGACTCCCTGGCCGGCCAGGTCACGCTGATCGAGAAGTCCGAGACAAAGCTCTCCGGGCGCAGCGCCACGATCCCCGTGACCGTGCAGAACAACCTGGTGCAGGGCGTCGAGCACCTGGTGCTGCGGCTCACGTCCAAGAGCCCGAGGCGCCTCGAGATCGGCGGCGACAGCTTCTACGAGCAGCGCGTCACGGTCTCCGGCGGGCACAGCCAGACGGTGAAGTTCCCCACGTCGGCTCAGGCCAACGGCCAGGCCACGGTGGTCGCCCAACTGTTCACGGAGGACGGCCAGCCGTACGGCGCACCCGTCACCTTCGACGTGAGGGTCACCGAGTTCACGGCCACCGTGATGCTGGTCATCGGCGGCGGCTTCCTCCTCCTCGTCCTAGCCGGCTTCCGTATGTACACGCAGCGCAAGCGCGCGGCGGCCCGTGAGGCCGAGCAGGACTCCGCCCAGGAGACGAGCGAGACCGAAGGGAACCCGGAGAACCCGGAGAACCCGGAAGGCACCGAAGACCGTCTCACGCCGGAGGACCTCCTCAAAGAGGAATCCGTCACCGGAACCCGGGCAGACGCCCCGGGGCAGCCGAGTGACCCGACACCGGACACCCCAGCGGAAAACGCAGACCCGTCCGGCACGGGTGAGAGAGTGGACCGTTGAGCGATGTCGTGGCCGGTGGGCCCGGGACGATGAGGTGGGGTAACCATGAACGCGCCGTACGACGGTGACCGCGGCCAGGCCGCGGGCGGCTCGGGCCACCCCGAGGGCCCGCCGCCCGAGCCGGGCCAGGTGCCGCCGCAGCACCCCGCGGACATGTACCTCCAGGACGCCTACGACCAGGACCCCTACCGGGCACAGGGCCTCTCCGCCCAGGACCCCGTCGCGGAGGCGCTCTACGACCGTGCCGCCCACCCGCCGCCCCCGCCGGGCACCTACCCGCCGCCCGAGCAGCTGTACGCCCAGCCGCCCCAGTCGCCGTACGCCCCCGACCCGCACGTGTGGGCGCAGACGCCGGCTCCCGAGCCGGAGGGTCCGAGCCAGTACCTGCCGTACGGCGACGATCACCGTACGACCCAGTACGTCGGCGTCGACGACCTCGTCACGCACTCCACCGAGGCGCGCCAGGAACACGACGCCTTCGCTCATCTCTTCCGGGACCAGCAGCAGGGCGGTCATCCGCACTACCAGCAACCGGCGGTTCCGGGACCCTCACCGGCGCCCGCCGAGGGCCCCTACCAAGGCTCTGCCACGCCGCCTGCCGCGGCCGAGTCCGGCGCGCCGGCTCCGGGCCCCGCGGCGGCACCCGCGCCGGCGCCTGCCGGCAAGAAGAGCGGACGGGTCGGTGGTCTGCTGAAGTCGAGCGCGGTGATGGCGGCGGGCACGCTGGTCTCCCGGCTCACCGGGTTCGTCCGCTCCATGATGATCGTCTCGGCTCTGGGCCTCGGCCTGCTCGGCGACTCCTTCCAGGTCGCCTACACGCTGCCGACGATGATCTACATCCTGACCGTCGGCGGCGGCCTCAACTCCGTCTTCGTGCCCCAGCTCGTGCGCGCCATGAAGGACGACGAGGACGGCGGCGAGGCCTACGCGAACCGCCTGCTGACCCTGGTGATGGTGGCGCTCGCGGCACTCACCGCACTCGCGATGGTCGGCGCGCCGTACCTGGTGCGGGCGCTGTCCAACCCGGTGGCCGGCAACCCCGCGGCCAACGACGTCGCCGTCACCTTCACCCGCTACTTCCTGCCCTCGATCTTCTTCATGGGCGTCCACGTGGTGATGGGCCAGATCCTCAACGCCCGCGGCCGCTTCGGCGCGATGATGTGGACGCCGGTCCTGAACAACATCGTCATCATCGTGACGCTCGGCGCGTTCCTGTGGGTGTACGGCACCGCCGAGCACTCCGGCATGCAGGTCACGAACATCCCGCCGGAAGGCCAGCGGCTCCTGGGCGTCGGTGTTCTCCTCGGCCTGGTCGTGCAGGCCCTGGCGATGATCCCCTACCTGCGCGAGACCGGCTTCCGGCTGCGGTTGCGCTTCGACTGGAAGGGCCACGGCCTCGGCAAGGCCGCCATGCTGGCCAAGTGGACGATCCTGTTCGTCCTGGCCAACCAGGCGGGTGCGCTCGTGGTCACCCAGCTGTCCACCTCCGCCGGCATCGCCTCCGGCGTCGACGGCACCGGCTACGCCGCCTACGCCAACGCACAGCTCATCTGGGGTCTCCCGCAGGCCATCATCACCGTCTCTCTGATGGCCGCCCTGCTGCCCCGGATCTCGCGTTCGGCCGCCGAGGACGACTCGAGCGCCGTACGCGACGACATCTCCCAGGGCCTGCGCACGACAGCGGTGGCGATCGTGCCGCTCGCCTTCGGGTTCGTGTCGCTGGGCATCCCGATGTGCACGCTCATGTTCGGCACCTCGGGCACGAGCGAGGCCACGAACATGGGCTTCATGCTGATGGCCTTCGGCCTCGGCCTGATCCCGTACTCGGTGCAGTACGTCGTGCTGCGAGCCTTCTACGCGTACGAAGACACCCGCACTCCCTTCTACAACACGGTCATCGTGGCCGTGGGCAACGCGGGCGCGTCGGTGCTCTGCTACCTGCTGCTCCCGGCCCGCTGGGCCGTGGTCGGCATGGCCGCCGCATACGGCCTGGCCTACATGATCGGCGTCGGCGTCGCCTGGAACCGGCTGCGCAAGAAGCTCGGCGGCGACCTGGACGGCGCCCGCGTGATGCGGACGTACGCCCGGCTCTGCATCGCCTCGGTGCCCGCGGCGCTGCTGAGCGGTGCGGCCTGCTACGGCATCGCCCGGACCCTCGGTCAGGGTGTCCTCGGCTCCTCCGCCGCCCTGCTGGCCGGCGGAGCGGTGCTGTTCGCGGTCTTCTTCGTCGCCGCCCGCAAGATGCGCATCGAGGAGCTGAACTCACTGGTCGGCATGGTCCGCGGGCGCCTGGGTCGCTGAAGCGGGGGTATGCGCACAACCATCGTCCGCCACCGTGTGTCGTGCATAGCGGCGGACTGTGGGCACAATTGGTTTCGGCGTCGGACGGCGCGCATGGAGTCGGACGGCGCGCAACGGATGGGGAGGCAGGAACGACGGTGGCGGAACGGAGCACGGCTGCCGTCGACGTGGCAGACAACAGCGGCGACGAGCCGCTGACCGCACAGGCGGACCAGTCCACGGCCGACGGGGTGGCCAAGAATCGGGAGCGGGACACGGACACCGACGAGGCACAGGGGAGTGGCGGGACCGATGGTCCCGGAAAGGCCTCACCACCCGAACTGCACAGCGGTCACAAACTCGCCAGACGCTACCGCCTCGAGGACTGCGTCACCCGTCTGGACGGTTTCAGCAGCTGGCGCGCGGTCGACGAGAAACTCCGTCGCGCCGTCGGCGTCCATGTCCTGCCGGCCGACCATGCGCGAGCCCGTTCCGTTCTAGCCGCGGCCCGCTCGTCGGCACTGCTCGGCGACCCCCGCTTCGTCCAGGTCCTCGACGCCGTCGAGGAGAACGACCTGGTCTACGTCGTCCACGAGTGGCTCCCCGACGCCACCGAGCTGAGCACGCTCCTCGCCTCCGGCCCGCTGGAGGTGTACGAGGCCTACCAGATGGTCACCCAGGTGTCCGCTGCCATGGCCGCCGCGCACCGCGAGGGCCTGGCGCATCTCCGTCTCAACCCCAACGCCGTGCTGCGCACCTCGTCCGGCCAGTGGCGCATCCGCGGCCTCGCGGTGAACGCCGCGCTGCGCGGCATCAGCTCCGACACCCCGCAGCGCACCGACACGGAAGCCATCGGCGCGTTGCTGTACGCCGCGCTCACCCAGCGCTGGCCCTACGAGAGCGACGCCTACGGTCTGACCGGGCTGCCGAAGGACGTCGGTCTGATCGCCCCGGACCAGGTGCGCGCCGGGGTTCACAGGGGCCTGTCCGAACTCACCATGCGCGCGCTGGCCAACAACGGCGCCACGGCCTCCCGGCACGAGTCCGCGTGCACCACGCCGGAGGAGCTGGTGAAGGCGATCGGCGAGATGCCCCGCATCCGCCCGCCGGAGCCTTCGTTCACGGCCCCGCCGGACTATCAGCGCACGACCTACCAGCAGGGGACGTACGGCCGCCCTGCGCAGCATCCTGGCGCCACCCAGCCGGTGCCGACTCCGCCGCCCCCGCTGCAGAGCCGCACCGGCAAGGCCCTGAAGTGGGCCGTGTCGGCCCTCCTGATCGCCGCCCTGGGCCTTGGCAGCTGGCAGCTGGCGGACGCTCTGATGGACCAGGGCAACAAGTCGGAGGACACCAACCAGACCCAGACGACGGACGGTGGCGACGACGACAAGAGCCCGACACAGCCGGCCAGCCGGCCCATCGCCATCGCGGGTGTCCATGACTTCGACCCGCTTGGCTCGGACGGCGAGAATCCGCGCGACATAGACAACATCTACGACAACGATCCGAGCTCGTACTGGCAGACGAGTTGGTACTCGAGCTCCGACTTCGGACGGTTGAAGTCCGGCGTAGGAGTCATCCTCGATCTCGGCAAGGTCCAGGACGTCGGAAAGGTGACCATCACCTTCGTAGGCGACACCTCCGTCGAACTGCGCGCCGCTTCCGGTGACACAGGTTCCGCACCCATGGCCCTCGAGAGCTACGCCCAGGTGGCCGAAGGTGCCGGCACGAGTGTCACGCTCAAGCCCGGCGAGTCCCTCAAGGCCCGCTATCTTCTGGTGTGGCTGACCAACCTGCCGAAGCAGGTGGACGACGGGCAGTTCCGCGGCAGGATCGCGGACGTCAAGGTGAGCAGCTGAGACCGAGGGGGAGGGGGTCCGATGGCAGATGGCACCGCATTCCGTGACACAAGCGATCAGGACCTTCTCGCCCGCCATGTCGACGGGGACCCCGACGCCTTCGGTGAAATCGTGCGGCGGCACCGCGATCGCCTCTGGGCGGTGGCGTTGCGCACGCTGGGCGACCGTGAGGAAGCCGCTGACGCCGTCCAGGACGCCCTCGTCTCCGCCTACCGGGCCGCCCACACTTTCCGGGGCCAGTCGGCCGTCACGACATGGCTGCACCGGATCACGGTGAACGCCTGTCTGGATCGTGCCCGCAAGGCGGCCTCCCGGAAGACCTCACCGGTCGACGACACAGAGCGCCTCGAGCAGCTACTGGAGCCGCACGAGTCCGCCTCGGCGCCCGCGGAGCGCAACGATCTCCACCGCCAGCTCCTTGAGGCGCTCGGCACACTGCCGCCCGATCAGAAGGCGGCGCTCGTCCTGGTGGACATGCAGGGGTACCCCGTCGCCGAAGCGGCTCGCATCCTCGACGTGCCCACGGGCACCGTGAAGAGCCGGTGCGCGCGCGGCAGAGCCAGACTCCAACCCCTCCTCACCCATCTCCGGCCGGAAAGCACCGGTGATGGCAAGGATCCCGGGGTGAGGCGGAACCGGACCCAGGGGACATCCGTCCCACCGGCAGCGGATCCACATGCCACGGCGCCACAAGCCACGGATCCGCGAGATACCGGGCCGAGTGATTCAGCTGCAGTGAAGGGCGGAGGTGGGCGAGCGTGACATCCACGACTGACACGGCCGGGCACCCGGACGTCGCCGAGATCTCCGACCTCACCGAGGGCCTTCTCCCCCCGTCCAGGACCGCCGACCTACGAAGGCATCTGGACGAGTGTGAACTGTGCGCCGACGTTCACGCATCGCTGGAGGAGATCCGGGGGCTGCTCGGCACGCTCCCCGGCCCGACACGCATGCCCAACGACGTCGCCGAACGCATCGATGCCGCCCTTGCCGCAGAGGCTCTGCTGAGCGCCACGGCGCCCGATGACATCGACCAGCCGAAGCTCGTCGGCCCCGTTCGCTCGGCCTCCGGTACGGACGACGGCAGCCGTGTTTCACGTGAAACATCGGCAGCAGGACGTCCAGCGGGGCACCCCCGCTCCTCGACCACCGGACCAGGTCGCAAGAACCACAAGAAGATTGGGCGGCGGAAGGTAGCCGTACTGAGCGCCGCATTCACCGCCGCTGCTCTGGGACTCGGTTCCGTGCTGCTGACCTCGCTGATGGGCGGATCAGGTGCCGGTCCGTCGGCCGACGGCGGGCAGACCACCGCCGACACATTCTCCGCGGCACAGCTGGAGAAGCAGGTCTCCAATCTTCTCGCCAAGAGCGACGGCTCCGTGGGCAACTCCCGCAAGCCGGAACACAGCTTGGGCGTTCAGGGCGGGGCCGACACCGAGGGCCCCCGAGTCTTCCGCGAGTACACGGTGCCCGAATGCGTCCGCAAAGGCATCGGCCGCAGCGACCGCGCCCTCGCCACCGAGGAAGGCGTCTACAAAGGCAGGAACGCTCTGCTCGTCGTGCTGCCCGACGCCTCTGATGTCAACCGGGTCACCGTCTACGTCATGGACGCGACCTGTGTGAAGCATCCTGCGTCGACCAAGGCTGAGGTCCTCCTCAAGGACTCCTACGCTCGCCCCTGAGGGTCCGACGGTTCGTCTCCGTCCTGGGCGGCAACGCGTGCGATAACGCGTCACCGTGTGCCCGGACACAGTGGGAATGCGCGCCCCTTAGGATCCGTTGGGTGGGGTGAGAGTCCTGAAAGGGGCTCCCACCGGTCCGACGACGCATTCCAGAGACGAGGAATCAAGCCGTGAGCGACGTCCGTAACGTGATCATCATCGGCTCCGGGCCCGCCGGCTACACGGCGGCGCTCTACACCGCGCGCGCGTCGCTGAAGCCGCTGGTCTTCGAGGGCGCCGTCACCGCCGGTGGTGCGCTCATGAACACCACCGAGGTGGAGAACTTCCCGGGCTTCCAGGACGGCATCATGGGCCCCGAGCTCATGGACAACATGCGCGGCCAGGCGGAGCGCTTCGGAGCCGAGCTCGTCCCGGACGACATCGTCAACGTCGACCTCACCGGTGAGATCAAGACCGTCACCGACACCGCGGGCACGGTCCACCGTGCCAAGGCCGTCATCGTCGCCACCGGCTCGCAGCACCGCAAGCTCGGCCTCCCGAACGAGGACGCCCTCTCCGGCCGCGGTGTCTCCTGGTGCGCGACATGCGACGGCTTCTTCTTCAAGGACCAGGACATCGCCGTGATCGGTGGCGGCGACACCGCGATGGAAGAGGCGACGTTCCTCTCCCGCTTCGCCAAGTCCGTGACGATCGTCCACCGCCGGGACACCCTCCGCGCTTCCAAGGCGATGCAGGACCGCGCCTTCGCCGACCCGAAGATCAAGTTCGTCTGGGACAGCGAGGTCGCCGAAGTCCAGGGCGACCAGAAGCTCTCCGGGCT
Source organism: Streptomyces sp. NPDC051243 (assembly GCF_044455405.1). NCBI lineage: Bacteria > Bacillati > Actinomycetota > Actinomycetes > Kitasatosporales > Streptomycetaceae > Streptomyces > Streptomyces sp. NPDC051243. The sequence goes on from NZ_JBITES010000004.1 coordinate 122,295, forward strand.
GAAGCTGCGCAACGTCAAGACCGGCGAGCTGTCGGATCTGGCGGTCACCGGCCTGTTCATCGCGATCGGCCATGACCCGCGCACGGAGCTGTTCAAGGGTCAGTTGGAGCTGGACGAGGAGGGCTACCTCAAGGTCGATGCCCCCTCCACGCGCACCAACCTGACCGGTGTCTTCGGCGCCGGCGACGTCGTGGACCACACCTACCGCCAGGCGATCACTGCAGCCGGCACCGGCTGCTCCGCTGCCCTCGACGCCGAGCGCTTCCTCGCCGCCCTCGCGGACGAGGAGAACGCCGAGCCCGAGAAGACCGCTGTCTGACCCCCACCCGCCCCACGCACCAAACAGTTAAGGAGCCCGCCGTGGCCGGCACCCTGAAGAATGTGACCGACGACTCCTTCGAGCAGGACGTCCTCAAGAGCGACAAGCCCGTCCTGGTGGACTTCTGGGCCGCCTGGTGCGGACCCTGCCGCCAGATCGCGCCGTCCCTCGAGGCGATTGCCGCCGAGCACGGCGACAAGATCGAGATCGTCAAGCTCAACATCGACGAGAACCCGGGTACGGCCGCCAAGTACGGCGTCATGTCCATCCCGACGCTGAACGTCTACCAGAACGGCGAAGTCGCCAAGACCATCGTGGGCGCCAAGCCGAAGGCCGCGATCCTCCGCGACCTTGAGGACTTCATCGCCGACTGACGTTTCACGTGAAACACGAATGGGCCAACCCCTGCGGGTTGGCCCATTCGTCTCAGGAAGGCCCCAGTGTTGAGGGCCTCAGATCTCTTGGAGGTCAGGCGATGCGGTTCGTCTGCCAGAACTTTGGGCTCTCGGATCTGCCGCGGCGCGGACTCACCCCGCAGGAGGCTCCCCTGGCGGTGCTTCTCCTCGACATCGAAGCAGAGCTCTCCATCCGGGAGCAGGGGCGGGTCGTGTGGTCCGAGGAGGCATTCCCCGTGGCCGAGCTGGCGTACCACCTGGCGCTCTGGCTTCAGAGTCCGGCTGCCGGCCGTGAGGACTTCGAGCTCGACTCGATGCAGGCGGAGAAGGGGCTCATCCGCATCGTGAACTCTGATGACGGCTGGCGGGTCGGCTCCATCCTCAACCCGGAATTCTGGACCTTCCCCACCACCTGGGATGTGCTGGAGGCGGCTATCAAGCACTTCGACCGCTCCGTGCGGGAGGGCGTTGCCGCGATGGGCATCGAGCCTGCCTTCATTCCGGAGCCCTGACGGTCGATACAGCCATGCTGATGATCACGGCCACAGAGACCATCCGCCTCGCCTAATCGATCATTGCGGGACAAGCGTCAGAGAGGACGGAGGGCAGGTTCCTTCTGCACAGCCCCCAGCAGCCGGTCGATCGCCAGCTCCACGTCCTCCTTCCAAGAGAGCGTCGTCCGCAGCTCCAGCCGCATACGCGGGAAGCTGGGATGCGGACGCACCGTCTTGAAGCCCACAGCCAGGAGATGGTCTGCGGGCAGAACGCATGCCGGCTCTTTCCAGCGCGCATCGCCGAAGGCCTCAATCGCCTTGAAACCCCGCCGCAGCAGATCCTTGGCGACCGTCTGAACCATCACCCGGCCCAGTCCCTGGCCCTGGTAGCCCGGCATGATGAACGCTGTCATCAGCTGCACGGCATCCTGAGAGACAGGGCTTGTGGGGAACGCCGTCGAGCGGGGGACATAGGCCGGGGGCGCGTACAGCACGAAGCCGACCGGTACGTCGTCGACGTAGACCACCCGTCCGCAGGAGCCCCAGTCGAGCAGCACCGCGGAGATCCAGGCTTCCTTCTCAAGGGCGGGTGTTCCCGCTTTTACCGAGGCTTCACCGCTGACCGGGTCCAACTCCCAGAAGACACACGCGCGGCAACGCTTGGGAAGGTCCTGAAGGTTGTCCAGCGTGAGCGGTACGAGCCGACGCCCCATGAAGGCTGTTCCTCGCTTCCTTCGCCCGCGGCGTCGCGAGCGGCTGTCAGGGCGTTGCGTTCCCTGAGCAGGCTGCCGACGAACCCGCCGACCGCGCCCAGCCCAAGACCCGCGCTCACCAGTCCGGTGCGGCTCACCGTTCGCATGGACCCCGCCTCCCCTAAGAGGTCTGCCAGGTGGTTGCGCCATACCCGAACGCATCGTATCCATGATGCGATTCCATCGATACCAGCCAGAAAGCAAAGAGCGGGCCGTGTTCCGGTACACACCGGACACGGCCCGCTCTGGCAGGCCGGAAGGCAACAGCCGGCCACCTGGGCGTCAGCCCTCGGAGTCCTCCGCGTCATCATCCAGAAGGCTCCTCTGGAGAGCCAACTTCTCGCCTGGAGCGAGCGTGCTGAGGATCCGCTCGAGATCCTCCGGGGAGGCGAACTCGACGGTGATCTTGCCCTTCTTCTGACCCAGCTCTACCTTCACGCGCGTCTCGAAGCGATCCGAGAGCCGGGTCGCGAGGTCGGACAGCGCCGGGGAGGGCACAGAGCCGGCCCGCGGCCCCCTGGAACGCTGCGTCTTCTGCGGGCGCGAGCCCATCAGGGTCACGATCTCCTCGACGGACCGGACCGACAGACCCTCTGCCACCACCCGGTAGGCCAGCCGCTCCTGCTCCTCCGGATCCTCGACGGAGAGAAGGGCTCGCGCATGCCCGGCGGAGAGAACTCCCGCGGCCACCCGGTTCTGGACCTTGGGCGAGAGCTTCAGCAGACGCAGGGTGTTGGAGACCTGCGGCCGGGAACGGCCGATGCGATCCGCCAACTGGTCGTGCGTGCAGTTGAAGTCCTTCAGTAGCTGATCGTAGGCAGCGGCCTCTTCGATCGGGTTCAGCTGAGCACGGTGCAGGTTCTCCAGGAGCGCGTCCAGGAGGAGCTTCTCGTCGTCCGTGGCCCGCACGATCGCCGGGATCGCGTCGAGACCGGCCTCACGACAGGCCCGCCAGCGCCGCTCGCCCATGATGAGTTCGTAGCGTGCGGGACCGATCTGCCGTACGACGATCGGCTGGAGGAGACCGACCTCCTGGATGGAGGTGACGAGCTCCTGCAGAGCGTCCTCATCGAAGACCTCACGGGGCTGTCGTGGGTTCGGCGTGATCGCATCGAGGGGGATCTCCGCGAAGTGCGCGCCCATGGGAGATGCGGGCGTCTCCAGGGGGCCGCTCAGTGACGGCTCCTCGGTTTCATGTGAAACATGCGGCAGCGTGGCCACCTTGGCCGCGGCCACTCCGCGCTCGGACAGCACCGGGACAGCGGCCGGGGATGTGGGAGAAGCGCCCCCCACCGGGGCCGGGGCCACCGTCTTCTCCGTCGGTGCTGCAGGGATCAGTGCGCCGAGACCACGGCCCAAACCCCTCCGTCGCTCGCTCACTGGATCCCCTCCACCATGCTCGGGTTGCTCTGTGCGCCGATATGGGCGTGCGTCGGGTCGTAACTGACGCCGACACCCTTCAGCGCGATTTCTCGTGCCGCCTCAAGATAGGACAGCGCACCGCTCGATCCTGGATCGTAGGTCAGCACCGTCTGTCCATAGCTCGGCGCCTCGGAGATACGGACCGAGCGCGGAATACTCGTCCGCAGCACCTCGTCTCCGAAGTGGCTGCGCACCTCGTCCGCGACCTGGGACGCGAGCCGCGTCCGGCCGTCGTACATGGTGAGCAGAATCGTCGATACATGCAGAGCGGGGTTCAGGTGCCCCCGCACGAGATCGACGTTGCGCAGCAGTTGGCCCAGGCCCTCCAGCGCGTAATACTCGCACTGGATCGGGATCAGGACCTCCTGGCCGGCCACCAGCGCGTTGACTGTCAGCAGGCCGAGCGAGGGCGGGCAGTCGATCAGGATGTAGTCCAGCGGCTGCTCGTAGGCCTGGATCGCCCTCTGCAGTCGGCTCTCACGTGCCACCAGAGACACCAGCTCGATCTCCGCACCGGCGAGATCGATCGTGGCAGGGGCACAGAAGAGACCCTCGACATCGGGGACCGGCTGGACAACTTCCGCGAGCGGCTTGCTCTCGACCAATACGTCGTAGATGGAAGGGACTTCGGCGTGGTGGTCGATCCCCAGGGCAGTGGACGCGTTGCCCTGCGGATCGAGATCGATGACCAGCACACGGCCGCCGTGCAGGGCAAGCGACGCGGCAAGGTTGACGGTCGTCGTCGTCTTGCCCACGCCCCCCTTCTGGTTGGCGACCACGATGACGCGGGTCTGCTCGGGCCGTGGCAGGCCCTCGCCGGCGCGGCCTAGTGCCTCCACCGCCAGTTGGGCAGCACGACCGATGGGAGTGTCGTCCATCGGGGGCGGTGTTTCACGTGAAACATCCTCCCCCATCGACTCGGTTCGGGGACCGGGGACCGGATCGGTCATCGGTCCCGCGATGTTGGCGTCGGACCGCAAGGATTCACTCTCCTCGACTTCAGGCTCGCAATGAACAGAGCCTCCCATGTCTTCGGGGTCGTGAACCAGTGAGGCCTGGTGTTCTGTGGAGAAATCCACCTCTGTGGAAAACTCCGCCCCCCTCAGGGGGTACGGAGTGTCATCGGAAGCATCCTCTCCGAGAGAACCGAGGGGCTTACGGTCGCGCGGTTCGGCCGCGGCGCGGCCCCGGCTGATGATGCCGTGCAGCAGTGAGCGACGTTTCACGTGAAACAACGATGCACAGCCGCCAGGTCGGCACCTACGCGACACCCCGCTATGCATACGTTTGGCTGCTTGTGTGGAGTATGCCGACCCGTCGGCCGCTCCGCCGCCACCCCGCAGTAACGCCACCACGCACTCAGGAAACGCGCCACTGCCCCCAGGGGTGCGTCACTGGCCGGCCCCGGTGAGTCGATGTTGTCCCCCGCCCTCCTGAGGGCAGGCGTGGGCGAACACATCGAGCGACGCTATGACAAGCCGGCAGAAGCCATCAGCCAAGAGGGCTGGAAGATCCCGGCGAGTGGCTTGCCTATGTGCGTCCCGCTGCCGAGTTGAGCCCGCGGCAGCCCACCGAGGTCGTCACTGGCATTGGGTGGTCAGCAGGCATGATCTCGCCCGGACTTGAGCCCGGATCAGGAACAGCGACGCGGATCTTCGCGCCTACGGATGGCTGCTCGCGCTCGGACCGATGGCCGCTGCTGTCGCCGTGCTGGGTGCCGCTCTGGGTGCCGCTCTGGTCGGCCCGCCGCCCGCTCCGGCCACCGCGCGTCGGCTCCGTTCCTGGCTAGGCACCCATGCCACCCAGCTGGCCGGCTGTGCCCGCTGATGGTTCTGCTGGCCAGGGGCGGGCCGGAGTTCGTCTCCGACCCGAGGCTGCGCATGTGCTTCGTCTGGCCACCACGTGTCCGGGAAGCCCTGCCCGCCTGGCCGCCGGTGTGACCGTAATGCTCATCGCCGTCCTGCAAGCCGTCGCGTGCGAGGCCTGTTCGGTCGGCAGAACACCGCAAGCCGGGCAAGCTTCGACCGGATCGGGCGCAGCGTAGTCGGGCGCCCAGCTCGCGCATGAGCTGGGTGTCCGGCCGAGCCTGTCCGCCTCGACCGGCTGCCTGCGGACGCGCCTGCAGGAACTGATCAAGTGGCACCTGGGGAGCAGCCCCCACGTTTGGGCTCCCGGATCAACACCGGAGCAGGCCGCTGCGGAACCCGCCAGCACCTTGGCCCTGGTGCACCCCGGCGGTCAGAACCTTGCCGTCCCCGACGTCAAGGCCATCGGCTACCAGGTCTTCCCCCGCGGGGCCGGCGCGACGGCGCTCGAGGAGGAAGACATCACCGCCGACGTCCCCCATCGCAACCAGAGCGCCGTTGGGTCGTGCGGAGCACGGCACTGTGGCCCGTGCTGGTCCCCCTGGCTTCCGGGGGACTCGCCGGCCCACTCGTTGCCGCCTGGCTCACCGCACCGGTCAGCAACGGAGGACCGACGTACGTCACCACCGGACTGCTGGTCAGCTGCGACACCGTCGTCATCGTGGTGGCGCTGTCTGCGTGGCTGTGCTCCCTGCTCATCGCCACGCGCCGCGCGCGCTCATGGGACCTGCTCACCGAAAAGAAGCGACGGCCGGCACTCACAAATCCCGCACCCGCTCTGCGGTGTCCTGTCCCCGAGCAGGACACCGCAGAGCCCGGCGATGCACCGGTCCACCAGGACCGGAGGACCGCAGGATCAGCGGCGCCGTCGGGCGCGTCCGGTCCTGGCGGCCTTGGCCCGCTTCGCCGCGAAGCGCACACCGCCCGGGCTCTCCCCGACCTCGACACGCACAACCGTGGACATCGGATCCACCACGCCCTCCCCGACATGGAGGATCGACGTCTCGACCGCACCCAGCTTGCTCAGAGCCGTCGACGCGCTCTTCAGCTCCTCCTCCGCGGTGTCACCCTTGAGCGCCAGCATCTCGCCGTACGGGCGCAACAGCGGGATCCCCCACGTGGCCAGCCGATCCAACGGAGCCACCGCCCGCGCGGTCACGACATGCACCGGCTGCAGCTTCCCCATGACCTCCTCGGCGCGACCACGCACGACCGTCACATGGTCCAGCCCCAGCAGCTCCACGACCTCCGTCAGGAAGTTCGTACGCCGCAGCAAGGGCTCCAGCAGCGTGATCTTCAGGTCCTCACGGACCAGCGCCAGCGGAATGCCGGGCAGGCCGGCACCCGAGCCCACGTCGCACACCGTCACGCCCTCGGGAACAACCTCGGAGAGCACCGCACAGTTCAGCAGATGCCGCTCCCACAGGCGGGGCACCTCACGCGGGCCGATCAGGCCACGCTGCACACCCGCCTCGGCGAGCAGTTCGGCGTAGCGGACCGCATCAGCGAAGCGACCGCCGAACACCTCACGTGCCTGCTCAGGCGCAGGGGGAAGCTCCGCTGCCTCCGTCACGGGGACCGTCCTTCCGTACGACCGGCGCACCGGGCGCCGACACCAGAACCACCAGAACTATCAGGCTGACAAAGTTCGGCCCCGCCTGCGGACAGACGGGGCCGGAGAGAACGTACGGGCCGATCAGGCGGGGAGCACAACGACGAACCGCTGCGGTTCCTCGCCCTCGGACTCGCTGCGCAGGCCCGCCGCCTTGACCGCATCGTGCACGACCTTGCGCTCGAACGGTGTCATCGGCTTCAGCTTCACGGGCTCGCCGGTGTTTTTCACATCGGCGGCGGCCTTGGCGCCCAGCTCGGAGAGCTCGGCACGCTTCTTGGCCCGGTAACCCGCGATGTCCAGCATCAGCCGGCTACGGTCCCCGGTCTCCCGGTGCACGGCCAGGCGCGTGAGCTCCTGCAGCGCCTCCAGCACCTCGCCGTCACGCCCGACCAGCTTCTGCAGGTCTCGGCTCCCCGCGTCGCTGATGATCGAGACAGCGGCGCGGTCGGCCTCGACGTCCATGTCGATATCGCCGTCGAGATCGGCGATGTCGAGCAGACCCTCGAGGTAGTCCGCCGCGATCTCGCCCTCCTGCTCCAGGCGGGTCAGGGTGTCTGCACCCTCGGCAGCGGCGGAGGTGGTGCCTTCCGTCACGGGATGGGCTCCTTCTTACTTCTTGGACGGGGACTTGGGGCGCTGCGGACCGCCCTTGCGCTGCCCGGACTGGGCCTTGCTGCGGCCGCCGCTACCAGGCTTGGGTGCGGCCTTCTTGGCAGCGTCGGGCTTGGCGTCCTGGGGCTCGTCGGACTTCTGCAGCGACGTCGGTTCGCCGGCCGCCTTCGGACCGCCGGACTGACGCTGGGCCTTGGTCTGCCGCTTCGGCTGCTGACGCTTGGCGGCGCCGGTGGTCGGCGTACCGTCCTCGGTCACCGTGGCGACAGCGCCCTCGCTCTTCACCACGCTGCCGTCGGACTGCGCCGCGAGGCCCGCCTTGCTCAGGCCGTTGATGAACTTGCGCTCGTAGTCGTTGCGGTCACGGCCCTTGGCGACGATCGCCTTGATGATGGCACGCTCGCTGCGCCTGCGGGCCTTGCCGTGGTGCGTGACGTGCTTGGTGAGACGCTCCAGGTAAGCGGCCTGGGCCTTGGAACCCGGAGTGGGGTTGTTGTGGATGACGTACATCTGCTGGCCCATGGTCCACACGTTGGTGGTCAGCCAGTAGACGAGGACACCGACCGGGAAGTTGATACCGAAGACGGCGAACATGATCGGGAAGATGTACATCAGCATCTTCTGCTGCTGCATGAACGGCGTCTTCACCGTGGTGTCGACGTTCTTCGTCATCAGCTGGCGCTGCGTGTAGAACTGCGACGCAGACATCAGGATGATCATGACCGCGGTGACGATGCGGACGTCGGTGATCGAGGAGCCGAGCTCCTCGACCTTGGACGCGCTGTCGGTGAACTTCGCGGCGAGCGGGGCACCGAAGATATGGGCCTGCTGCGCGCTCTCCAGCAGCCGGTCGTTGATCACGCCGACCTTTTCGTTCTGCGCGATGCTGTTGAGCACGTGGTACAGGGCGAAGAAGAACGGCGACTGCGCCAAGATGGGAAGGCACGAGGAAAGCGGGTTGGTGCCCGTCTCCTTGTACAGCTTCATCATCTCTTCGGACTGGCGCTGCTTGTCGTTCTTGTAGCGCTCCTGGATCTTCTTCATCTCGGGCTGCAGCGTCTGCATGGCCCGGGTCGCCTTGATCTGCTTCACGAAGAGCGGGATCAGGCAGATACGGATCAGGATCACCAGGGACACGATGGACAGGCCCCAGGCCCACCCGGTGTCAGGGCCGAAGAGGGCGCCGTACACCTTGTGGAACTGGACGATGACCCAGGAGACAGGTGTCGTGATGAAGCTGAAGAGGCTGGCAATCGTGTCCACTAATCATGCTCCTTGGGCATGGGGCGAGGTCTCTGCGGCCGGGCTCGAAGGAACATTCTCCTCGGTGGCCGTTTCGGCGGCGGAGGGTCCGCCCTTCCGTGCACGCCACGCGTTGCGCAGCAACTCGTGCCACCGCGGGCGCTTGCGCGGCGGGACATGGTCCACACCACCCAGCGACCACGGGTTGCACCGCAGGATGCGCCAGGCGGTGAGCGCCGTGCCCTTGATCGCACCATGCCGGTCGATGGCCGTGTACCCGTAGTGGGAACACGACGGGTAGTACTTGCACACCGGCCCGAGCAGCGGACTGATCGTCCACTGGTACAGCTTGATCAGAGCCAGCAGTGGGTACTTCATCGCGCGCCCCCTCCCAGCAGCCGCTGCAGAGCGGCATCCAGGTCTTGGGCCAGCTGTGCATGGTCGGCGTCGCCCGCACCGGGCAGCGCTCGTACGACTACCAGGCTACCGGGGGGCAGCCGGTCGACTCGGTCGCGCATCAGATGGCGAAGCCTGCGCTTCACCTTGTTCCGCACGACCGCGCCGCCCACTGCCTTGCTCACGACGAAACCCGCACGCGTCGGGGGAGCGCTCTCCCCAGGCGCGTGCGGGTCCGTGGCACCGCTACGAAGGTGGACGACGAGGTGCTGGCGTCCTGCCCGGCGTCCTCGTCGTACCGCGGTCGCGAAGTCCTCGCGCCGCCTCAGCCGGTTCTCGGTGGGCAGCACGACGTCATGACCTGACCGGGATCAGGCGGACAGACGGGCGCGACCCTTGCTACGGCGGGACGCGAGAATCGCGCGGCCGGCACGGGTGCGCATACGCAGCCGGAAGCCGTGGGTCTTCGCGCGACGACGGTTGTTCGGCTGGAAGGTGCGCTTGCTCACTCGGGGGCTCCAGAAATAAATCGGTGTTTGGCGGGTGCCGTCCTGGCTGTCACCGTGCGCCCACGAGTAGCTCGCAGTTACGCCCGAGTGCACCGCTTCCCGATCACCTGACGCGATCTGTGCCCATCGGAGGCAGGCGGCAGCAGCCATCGACAACTCGACCTGGTTACGGTACGCGCGGCTGCGCCATCCGGTCAAACCAGAGGCCACGGGGAGACACTATCCACAGGCTGGGGACAACAACTTGAACCGCACCCGCCGCCCTGACTACCGTGACTGAACTCCGATTCGTTCCCTTGTCCCCTTGATTCTGGCTCCACCCTTTTGAATCCCGACCCGTCCCACAATCACACGTTCGTGGGACCCGTGAGAGAGCGTGCCCTGTGGCTGACGTACCTGCCGATCTTGCCGCAGTGTGGCCACGAGTACTCGAGCAACTTCTCGGTGAGGGCCGCGGGCAGGGTGTCGAGGCGAAGGACGAGCACTGGATCCGGCGCTGCCAGCCCCTCGCGCTGGTGGCCGACACCGCCCTGCTCGCCGTACCGAACGAGTTCGCGAAGGGCGTACTGGAGGGCCGTCTGGCCCCGATCGTGAGCGAGACCCTGAGCCGCGAGTGCGGCCGCCCGATCCGCATCGCGATCACCGTCGACGACTCCGCCGGCGAACCCCCTGCCCCGCCGGTCCCGCCGGCCCCGCACCAGCCACGCTACGAGGAGCCCGAGCTCCCCTCCTACGACGGCTACGGCCACGGCCGCCACCGCGCCGACGACCGCCTGCGCGACGCCCCCGCCGACCCTCTGCCCACCGCACGCCCGGCCTACCCGGGCGAGTACCAGCGCCCCGAGCCCACCCCCGGCAGCTGGCCGCGCCCGACGCAGGACGAGTACAACTGGCAGCAGCAGCGGCTCGGCTTCCCGGAGCGGGACCCGTACGCATCGCCGTCGCAGGAGTCGTATGCACAGGACTCCTACAGCCAGGACTCCTACGCGCAGGACTCCTACGGCGCGCCCTCCCAGGACTACCGCCCACAGCCGATGGAGCGGTCGTCCTACGACGGACACCGCCCGGACTACGAGCCGCAGCGGCCCGACTACGACCAGCCTCGCGTCGAGTACGACCAGGGCGCCCGCCGCGATCTGCCCGAGCCGCCCGCCGGCTCCGGCCATGTGCACCGCGGCGGCCCCGTCGGCGCCAGCCTGCCCACCACCGGGGCCCCCGGCCCGCTGGCCGCACAGCCCGCGCCGGCGCCCGGGCCTGGTGAGCCCACCGCGCGCCTGAACCCCAAGTACCTCTTCGACACGTTCGTCATCGGCGCCTCCAACCGCTTCGCGCACGCGGCCGCGGTCGCCGTCGCCGAGGCACCGGCGAAGGCGTACAACCCCCTCTTCATCTACGGGGAGTCCGGGCTCGGCAAGACCCACCTGCTGCACGCGATCGGGCACTACGCGCGCAGCCTCTACCCGGGCACACGCGTGCGCTATGTGAGCTCCGAGGAGTTCACCAACGAGTTCATCAACTCCATCCGCGACGGCAAGGGCGACAGCTTCCGCAAGCGCTACCGCGAGATGGACATCCTGCTCGTCGACGACATCCAGTTCCTCGCGGACAAGGAATCGACGCAGGAGGAGTTCTTCCACACCTTCAACACGCTCCACAACGCCAACAAGCAGATCGTGCTGTCCAGCGACCGGCCGCCCAAGCAACTGGTCACGCTGGAGGACCGGCTGCGGAACCGTTTCGAGTGGGGCCTGATCACCGACGTCCAGCCGCCGGAGCTGGAGACGCGTATCGCGATCCTCCGCAAGAAGGCGGTCCAGGAGCAGCTCAACGCCCCGCCGGAGGTGCTGGAGTTCATCGCCTCCCGCATCTCCCGCAACATCCGTGAGCTGGAGGGCGCGCTGATCCGGGTGACGGCGTTCGCCTCGCTCAACCGGCAGCCGGTGGACCTCGGCCTGACGGAGATCGTTCTGAAGGACCTGATCCCCGGCGGCGACGACGCGACGCCGGAGATCACCTCGACGGCCATCATGAGCGCCACGGCCGACTACTTCGGCCTCACCGTCGAGGACCTGTGCGGCAGCTCCCGTGGCCGCCAGCTGGTCACCGCCCGCCAGATCGCCATGTACCTCTGCCGCGAGCTGACGGACCTGTCGCTGCCGAAGATCGGCGCGCTGTTCGGCGGCCGCGACCACACGACGGTGATGCATGCCGACCGCAAGATCCGCAACCTGATGGCTGAGCGACGCTCCATCTACAACCAGGTCACCGAGCTGACCAACCGCATCAAGAACGGCTGACGGAGGCCGACGACGGCCGCAGAACCCCGTTGTACGACGCCGAGGGCGTCCCTGGAGGAGATCTCCGGGGGCGCCCTTCGTCATGTCACGGCCGTCGGCTGTTCGAATACCTGCCGCGTTACGGCCGCTCTCCACAGATTCGGCCAGTTTTTCCCTTCCACACCCTGGGGACTGGGAAGTTGTCCAGACTGTGTCCACAGGGGTGCCTGTTGAAAGACCATCACACCAGGTCACCGGGGTGTGGATTCGTGGACGAACGATCTCCACAGACTGTGGACAGAGCGGCGATCCACAGGTTGTGCATCAAGTTGTCCACGGGCAACCCACAGGCTGAGGCCGGTTGTCCCCAGTGATCCCCAGCTTCTCCACACCGCTGTCCACTGTTCGGCAACGCGACGCGCCTCCTCACCGAGTCGAGTGAAAGCCGTCACACAAAGATGCCGGGTTGGGCTGTGGGAAAGGTGGGTAAAGCTGGGGACGGCACTGGGGAGAAGTCGCCCGAGGCTGTGCACGGCGTGTGCAGAACTTTCCGTTCTCCACAGAGACGCCCGGTTGTCCACCGCCGCCGCCCACAGGGCCCGTGGACAAAATTTCCCCGCTGACCTGCGAAAACAGAGTTATCCACGGTTTCCACAGGCCCTACTACTACTCCCAACTAGAGAGAGCTGGGAATCCGTTTCGAAGAGGGCCCTGTGCACAACTCGCTGTCCGGCTCCCTGCTGCCCCTCGTCACGACTTGACCCCGAGAGGCACCTACTGTCAGTGGGGTGCGTCAGACTGGTCCCCGGCGTCCTTCCCCTCCCAGGGGCCTACGACACCGAGAACAGACGACGAAGCCAGGCAGGCCGAGAAGCGCCGGCAACAGCAGGAGGCGGCAACAGTGAAGATCCGGGTGGAACGCGACGTACTCGCGGAGGCAGTGGCCTGGGCGGCGCGCAGCCTCCCGGCCCGTCCGCCGGCGCCTGTCCTCGCCGGCCTCCTGCTCAAGGCGGACGACGGTCAGCTGAGCCTGTCGAGCTTCGACTACGAGGTCTCCGCGCGCGTGAGCGTCGAGGCGGAGGTCGAGGAAGAGGGCACGGTCCTCGTCTCCGGCCGTCTCCTCGCGGACATCTCGCGCGCGCTCCCCAACCGGCCGGTGGAGATTTCCACAGACGGTGTACGGGCGACCGTGGTCTGCGGCTCCTCGCGGTTCACACTCCACACACTGCCTGTGGAGGAGTACCCGGCGCTCCCGCAGATGCCGAACGCGACCGGCACGGTCCCCGGCGAGGTCTTCGCCGCGGCTGCCGCCCAGGTCGCCATCGCCGCGGGCCGTGACGACACGCTGCCGGTGCTCACCGGTGTGCGCATCGAGATCGAGGGCGACCGGGTCACCCTGGCTTCCACCGACCGCTACCGTTTCGCGGTCCGCGAGTTCCTGTGGAAGCCGGAGAACCCGGAGGCCTCCGCGGTCGCCCTGGTCCCCGCCAAGACGCTCCTCGACACCGCCAAGGCGCTGACCAGCGGTGACAGCGTCACCCTGGCGCTGTCCGGCTCGGGCGCGGGCGAGGGCCTGATCGGTTTCGAGGGCGCAGGGCGGCGTACGACGACCCGTCTGCTGGAGGGCGACCTCCCGAAGTACCGCACGCTGTTCCCGACGGAGTTCAACAGCGTCGCCGTGATCGAGACCGCCCCCTTCGTGGAGGCCGTCAAGCGTGTGGCCCTGGTCGCCGAACGCAACACCCCGGTGCGCCTCAGCTTCGAGCAGGGCGTGCTGATCCTTGAGGCCGGCTCCAGCGACGACGCACAGGCTGTGGAAAGGGTTGACGCGCAGCTCGAGGGCGACGACATCTCGATCGCCTTCAACCCGACGTTCCTGCTGGACGGCCTGAGCGCCATCGACTCCCCGGCGGCCCAGCTGTCGTTCACGACGTCCACGAAGCCGGCACTGCTGAGCGGCAAGCCCGCGGTGGACGCGGAGGCGGACGAGGCCTACAAGTACCTGATCATGCCGGTGCGGCTGAGCGGCTGAGCGACCGGAGTTGTCCACAGGCCGTGGAGAAGTTGGCCCGGCCTGTGGGGAAACCCGCAGGTGGGGTGTGCGAATGAGCGCGTATGCCCACAGCTGTGCGTGAGCGTCCGGGTTTAGGCTCGTATGCGGGTACGAAGGTGCCCCACACGCCACAGCAACCTAAGGAACACAACTGATGGAGCTCGGTCTCGTCGGCCTCGGCAAGATGGGCGGCAACATGCGCGAGCGGATCCGCCGCGCGGGCCACACCGTCGTCGGATACGACCGCAACCCCGACCTCGCGGATGTCCACAGCCTGGAAGAGCTTGTGGGCAAGCTCTCGGGCCCGCGCGTCGTCTGGGTCATGGTCCCGGCGGGTGCGCCGACCCAGTCGACCATCGACGAGCTGGCCGAGCTGCTGGAGCCCGGTGACATCGTCGTGGACGGCGGCAACTCGCGCTGGACGGACGACGAGAGGCACGCCGAGGAGCTGGCTGCCAAGGGCATCGGCTTTGTCGACTGCGGTGTCTCCGGCGGCGTCTGGGGCCTGGAGAACGGCTACGCGCTGATGTACGGCGGGGACGCGGAGAACGTCGCCAAGGTGCAGCCGGTCTTCGACGCCCTCAAGCCGAAGGGCGATTTCGGTGCCGTGCACGCCGGCAAGGTGGGCGCGGGGCACTTCGCGAAGATGGTCCACAACGGCATCGAGTACGCGATGATGCAGGCCTATGCCGAGGGCTGGGAGCTGCTGGAGAAGGTCGACTCGGTGACCGACGTCCGTGAGGTGTTCCGCTCCTGGCAGGAGGGCACCGTCATCCGCTCCTGGCTGCTGGACCTGGCGGTGAACGCCCTCGACGAGGACGAGCACCTGGACAAGCTGAAGGGTTTTGCACAGGACTCCGGTGAGGGACGCTGGACTGTGGAAGCCGCCATAGACAACGCGGTGCCGCTGCCGGCGATCACCGCCTCGCTGTTCGCGCGGTTCGCGTCCCGCCAGGACGACTCTCCGCAGATGAAGATGATCGCGGCGCTGCGGAACCAGTTCGGCGGCCACGCGGTCGAGACGAAGTGACCGTCGGGGAAGACGCGGCGGTCGGGAACGAACAGAAGTAATCCACACCCTGGGGATGGCACCCTGGCACCCTCGGGAGTGACCCGGTTGTCCACAACTGGGGATCGTTTAAGGACACGTTGGGGGAGGTCGGCGAACGACCATGCACGTCACGCACCTGTCGCTGGCCGACTTCCGCTCGTACGCCCGGGTCGAGGTTCCGCTGGACCCGGGCGTCACCGCCTTCGTGGGCCCCAACGGCCAGGGCAAGACGAACCTCGTCGAGGCCGTCGGCTATCTCGCCACCCTCGGCAGCCATCGCGTCGCCTCCGACGCCCCCCTGGTCCGCATGGGCGCCGACCGCGCGATCATCCGAGCGCAGGTGCGGCAGGGCGACCGGCAGCAGCTGGTCGAGCTCGAGCTGAACCCCGGCAAGGCCAACCGGGCCCGCATCAACAGGTCCTCGCAGGTCAGACCCCGTGACGTCCTCGGCATCGTGCGAACCGTCCTGTTCGCGCCGGAGGACCTCGCTCTGGTGAAGGGCGACCCCGGAGAGCGGCGCCGCTTCCTCGACGAACTGATCACCGCCCGCTCTCCGCGCATGGCGGGCGTGCGCTCCGACTACGAGCGGGTGCTCAAGCAGCGCAACACTCTCCTGAAGTCGGCCGCGCTCGCGAGAAGGCACGGCGGCCGCTCCATGGACCTGTCCACGCTCGACGTCTGGGATCAGCATCTCGCGCGCGCGGGCGCCGAGTTGCTCGCCCAGCGCCTCGACCTGATCGCGACGATCCAGCCGTTGGCCGACAAGGCGTACGAGCAACTGGCGCCCGGCGGCGGCCCCGTGGCCCTCGACTACAAGCCGTCGGCTCCCGGCGAGGCGCACACGCGCGAGGACCTCTTCGAGCAGCTGATGGCGGCGCTCGCCGAGGCGCGTAAGCAGGAGATCGAGCGGGGCGTCACGCTCGTAGGCCCTCATCGGGACGATCTGCTTCTCAAACTCGGTCAGCTGCCCGCCAAGGGATACGCCTCCCACGGCGAGTCCTGGTCCTACGCGCTGGCGCTGCGGCTGGCGTCGTACGACCTGCTCAGGGCGGAGGGCAACGAACCCGTGCTGGTCCTCGACGACGTCTTCGCCGAGCTCGACGCCCGTCGTCGCGAGCGCCTGGCCGAGCTCGTCGCACCCGGCGAGCAGGTCCTGGTGACGGCCGCGGTCGACGACGACGTACCGCATGTGCTGACCGGGGCACGGTTCTCGGTGTCCGAGGGGACGGTGGAGCGCGTATGAGCGACAACCCGTCGCAGAACCCGCCCGAGAACGCACCCAAGAAGGCTCCCGAACCCTCCGGCGTCGACCTCGCGCGCGTGGCGCTGCGTGCGGCCAAGGAGCAGGCACGCGCGCGTGGGGACGTGGCACGGCAGAAGAAGCAGGCGCGGCGCGGGGGCCTGCGCTCCGGCGCGCGGGCCGACGGCCGCGACCCCATGGCGCTCGGCGCCGCCATCAACCGTCTGATCACCGAGCGGGGTTGGGAGACCCCGGCCGCGGTGGGCGGTGTGATGGGCCGCTGGCCGCAGATCGTGGGCGACGACGTCGCCAAACACTGTGTGCCGGAGAAGTACGACGAGGACGAGCGGATCCTGGTCGTGCGCTGTGACTCGACGGCCTGGGCGACGAACCTGCGGCTGCTCGCCCCGACGCTCGTAGCGCGGCTCAACGAGGACCTGGGCCATGGCGCGGTACGGCAGATCAAGGTGAACGGCCCCGGCGGCCCGGCCCGCCGATACGGCCCGCTGCGCGCCCCCGGCAGCACGGGGCCCGGCGACACCTACGGGTGACCGGCCCGGGCGGCGACCTGAGACCGCCTCTCCGCAGCGGAGCCGTGCCCTCCGGATGGGCGTAACAGGAGCCTCTTGGGCCTCCTCTGCCACAGGTGACCGACATCACATCAGTAGCCGCGGACGGTCCCGGCGTACCGCCGGCGACCTCCCCGTCGTACAACCGCACGCGGTTGCGAATCACGACCTGACTCCGAAGTAGCCAAGGGTTGACGGCTCGAAGCGCTGAGTGGCGCTGTGAGCCTCTTGGAGCCCCCATCCGCATATCGGGAGTCGGCCGAGCCGGGTTCAGGGCGGCACATGCGGACTCAGGTACCGGCAAACCCCCATCACTGTCGGCGCTACCGGTAGACTGGAGGCCAATCCCGCCCCACTCGTGGGGACCGTCCGGGAAAAGCTGAGCAACGCTGATCAAGGCTTACCAACGCAACATGCCGCAGCCGCTCCGGCAACCCTCCCCCGGGAGGGGGGACCCCCAGAGCCTGGCTCGTGCTGTGCCAGAAAGGGCGCTTCGTGGCCGATTCCGGCAACCCCAACGAGAACATCCCGTCCACCGACGCCGGCGCCAACGGCGCGGTGACCTCGTCGAACGGCGAGGTCACCGCCTCGTACGACGCCAGCGCCATCACCGTCCTCGAGGGTCTGGACGCGGTCCGCAAGCGACCCGGTATGTACATCGGCTCGACCGGTGAGCGGGGCTTGCACCACCTCGTGTACGAGGTCGTCGACAACTCCGTCGACGAGGCGCTGGCCGGGCACGCGGACACGATCGACGTCACGATCCTCGCCGACGGCGGCGTTCGGGTCGTCGACAACGGCCGTGGCATCCCGGTGGGCATCGTCCCGTCCGAGGGCAAGCCCGCCGTCGAGGTCGTGCTGACCGTGCTGCACGCGGGCGGCAAGTTCGGCGGTGGCGGCTACGCCGTCTCCGGTGGTCTGCACGGCGTCGGTGTGTCCGTCGTGAACGCGCTGTCGTCGAAGGTCGCCGTCGAGGTCAAGACCGACGGTCACCGCTGGACGCAGGACTACAAGATGGGCGTCCCGACGGCGTCGCTCGCCAAGCACGAGGCCACGGACGAGACCGGGACATCGGTCACCTTCTGGGCCGACGGCGACATCTTCGAGACCACGGAGTACTCCTTCGAGACGCTCTCGCGGCGCTTCCAGGAGATGGCGTTCCTCAACAAGGGTTTGACGATCAAACTCACGGACGAGCGCGAGTCGGCGAAGGCCACCTCCGGTGCGGACGAGGCCGGTGCCGACGAGAAGGCCGAGGTCAAGCACGTCACGTACTACTACGAGGGCGGCATCGTCGACTTCGTGAAGTACCTGAACTCCCGCAAGGGAGACCTGGTGCACCCCACCGTGATCGACCTGGAGGCCGAGGACAAGGACAAGAGCCTGTCCCTCGAGGTCGCGATGCAGTGGAACAGCGGCTACAGCGAGGGTGTGTACTCCTTCGCGAACATCATCCACACCCACGAGGGCGGTACGCACGAGGAGGGCTTCCGTGCGGCGCTGACCTCGTTGATCAACAAGTACGCGCGCGACAAGAAGCTGCTGCGTGAGAAGGACGACAACCTCACGGGTGACGACATCCGCGAGGGTCTGACGGCGATCATCTCGGTGAAGCTGAGCGAGCCGCAGTTCGAGGGCCAGACGAAGACCAAGCTGGGCAACACGGAGGCGAAGACCTTCGTGCAGAAGGCCGTCTACGAGCACCTCAACGACTGGCTGGACCGCAACCCGGTCGAGGCCGCGGACATCGTCCGCAAGGGCATCCAGGCGGCCACCGCGCGCGTGGCGGCCCGCAAGGCCCGTGACCTGACGCGTCGCAAGGGCCTGCTGGAGACCGCGTCCCTGCCGGGCAAGCTCTCCGACTGCCAGTCGAACGACCCCACCAAGTGCGAGATCTTCATCGTCGAGGGTGACTCCGCCGGCGGCTCGGCCAAGTCCGGCCGCAACCCGCAGTACCAGGCGATCCTCCCGATCCGAGGCAAGATCCTCAACGTCGAGAAGGCGCGGATCGACAAGATCCTGCAGAACCAGGAGATCCAGGCGCTGATCTCCGCCTTCGGCACCGGCGTGCACGAGGACTTCGACATCGAGAAGCTCCGCTACCACAAGATCATCCTGATGGCGGACGCCGACGTCGACGGCCAGCACATCAACACCCTGCTGCTGACCTTCCTGTTCCGCTTCATGCGGCCGCTGGTCGAGGCCGGGCACGTGTTCCTGTCGCGTCCCCCGCTCTACAAGATCAAGTGGGGCCGGGACGAGGTCGAGTACGCCTACTCCGACCGCGAGCGCGACGCACTGCTGGAGATGGGCCGCCAGCGCGGCAAGCGCGTCAAGGAGGACTCGATCCAGCGCTTCAAGGGCCTCGGTGAGATGAACGCCGAGGAGCTGCGCGTGACGACCATGGACCAGGAGCACCGCGTCCTCGGCCAGGTCACCCTCGACGACGCGGCCCAGGCCGACGACCTGTTCTCGGTCCTCATGGGCGAGGACGTCGAGGCCCGCCGCGCGTTCATCCAGCGCAACGCCAAGGACGTCCGCTTCCTCGACATCTGAGTCGGTCTCAGCTGACCGCACCAGGAAGGACCTTCACCAGCAATGACCGACGAGAACACTCCCGTCACGCCTGACGAGGGACAGACCCTGCGCGTCGAGCCCGTCGGGCTCGAGACGGAGATGCAGCGCTCGTACCTCGACTACGCGATGTCCGTCATCGTCTCGCGTGCGCTGCCGGACGTCCGGGACGGCCTCAAGCCCGTCCACCGCCGCGTCCTGTACGCCATGTACGACGGCGGCTACCGCCCCGAGCGCGGCTTCTACAAGTGCGCGCGCGTGGTCGGCGACGTCATGGGCAACTACCACCCCCACGGCGACAGTTCGATCTACGACGCACTGGTGCGCCTCGCCCAGCCGTGGTCGATGCGCATGCCGCTCGTCGACTCGAACGGCAACTTCGGCTCTCCGGGCAACGACCCGGCGGCGGCCATGCGCTACACCGAGTGCAAGATGGCGCCGCTGTCGATGGAGATGGTCCGCGACATCGACGAGGAGACCGTCGACTTCACGGACAACTACGACGGCCGCTCCCAGGAGCCGACCGTCCTGCCCTCCCGCTTCCCGAACCTGCTGATCAACGGCTCGGCCGGTATCGCGGTCGGCATGGCGACCAACATCCCGCCGCACAACCTGCGCGAGGTGGCGGCCGGCGCCCAGTGGTACCTGGAGAACCCGGAGGCCTCCCACGAGGAGCTCCTCGACGCGCTCATCGAGCGCATCAAGGGCCCCGACTTCCCGACCGGCGCCCTCGTGGTCGGCCGTAAGGGCATCGAGGAGGCGTACCGCACCGGCCGCGGCTCCATCACCATGCGCGCGGTCGTCGAGGTCGAGGAGATCCAGAACCGCCAGTGCCTGGTGGTCACGGAGCTGCCCTACCAGGTCAACCCCGACAACCTCGCCCAGAAGATCGCCGACCTGGTGAAGGACGGCAAGATCGGCGGCATCGCGGACGTCCGCGACGAGACGTCGTCGCGCACCGGCCAGCGCCTCGTCATCGTGCTGAAGCGCGACGCGGTCGCCAAGGTCGTCCTGAACAACCTCTACAAGCACACGGACCTGCAGACGAACTTCGGCGCCAACATGCTGGCGCTGGTGGACGGCGTACCGAGGACCCTCTCCCTGGACGCATTCATCCGCCACTGGGTGACGCACCAGATCGAGGTCATCGTCCGCCGTACGCGCTTCCGGCTGCGCAAGGCGGAGGAGCGCGCGCACATCCTGCGCGGCCTGCTGAAGGCCCTGGACGCGATCGACGAGGTCATCGCGCTGATCCGGGGCAGTGAGACCGTCGATGTCGCGCGCACAGGCCTGATGGACCTCCTGGAGATCGACGAGATCCAGGCCAACGCCATCCTCGAGATGCAGCTGCGCCGGCTCGCCGCCCTGGAGCGCCAGAAGATCGTCCAGGAGCACGACGAACTCCAGGCGAAGATCAACGAGTACAACGAGATCCTCGCCTCCCCGGTCCGCCAGCGCGGCATCGTGAGCGCGGAACTCGCCGCGATCGTCGAGAAGTACGGCGACGACCGCAAGACCATGCTGGTGCCCTACGACGGCGACATGTCCATCGAGGACCTCATCGCCGAAGAGGACATCGTGGTCACCGTCACACGCGGCGGCTACGTCAAGCGCACCAAGACGGTCGACTACCGGGCGCAGAAGCGCGGCGGCAAGGGCGTACGCGGTACGAAGCTGAAGGAAGACGACATCGTCGACCACTTCTTCGTCTCCACGACCCACCACTGGCTGCTGTTCTTCACCAACAAGGGCCGGGTCTACCGGGCGAAGGCGTACGAGCTTCCGGACGCCGGCCGTGACGCGCGTGGACAGCACGTCGCCAACCTGCTGGCCTTCCAGCCGGACGAGGCGATCGCCGAGATCCTCGCGATCCGCGACTACGAGGCGGCGCCGTATCTGGTGCTCGCCACGAAGGCCGGACTTGTGAAGAAGACGCCGCTGAAGGATTACGATTCGCCCCGCTCCGGCGGTGTGATCGCGATCAACTTGCGTGAGCGCGAGGACGGTTCGGATGACGAACTGATCGGCGCCGAACTCGTCTCGCCCGACGACGATCTGCTTCTGATCAGCAAGAAGGCGCAGTCGATCAGGTTCACGGCCACGGACGAGTCGCTGCGTCCCATGGGCCGCGCCACCTCCGGTGTCAAGGGCATGAGCTTCCGCGAGGGAGACGAGCTGCTCTCGATGAATGTTGTTCGAACCGGTACGTTCGTGTTCACTGCCACCGACGGCGGGTACGCGAAGCGGACCGCCGTCGACGAGTACCGCGTCCAGGGTCGCGGTGGCCTCGGTATCAAGGCCGCCAAGATCGTGGAGGACCGCGGTTCTCTCGTCGGAGCGCTGGTGGTCGAGGAGACCGATGAGATCCTCGCCATCACGCTGGGCGGCGGTGTGATTCGTACGCGAGTCAACGAGGTCAGGGAGACGGGCCGTGACACCATGGGCGTCCAACTGATCAACCTGGGCAAGCGCGATGCCGTGGTCGGCATCGCCCGTAACGCCGAGGCGGGGCGCGAGGCGGAGGAGGTCGACGGCGACGTGGCCGTCGACGAGACCGCCGAGGGTGCCGCCGAGACCATCGGCACGGACGAGGGCGAGGCGCCCTCGGCCGAGTAGCACGAGGAGAGAGTCATCGTGAGCGGAGCCACGGGCGCCGGATCGTCCGGTACCTCGACCGGTTCTTCGGCCGGTAAGGAGACGGACGGCGGCGGCCGTGGCTCCGCCGCGCGTGCGGCCGACACGCACACCACGCAGCTGAAGGCGATCAAGGCGCCCGCGAAGAACGCGCCCTCGCCCGACGCGTCTGGATCCCAGGGGGGACCCGTGACGGACACCCGCGGTCCGCAGACCCAGCAGTACGCGTCCGGCGCGGCTCCGGGCGCCCAGCCGCAGCCCGCGCCCACAGGGGCGCAGCAGGCGGCCCAGACGGCGTCGGCATCGCCGCTGCCCGGGGAACGGCAGCCCCAGCAGGCCGCCGGGCCCTACCACCCGCCGCAGGCCTACCAGGCGGCCGCTCCGGCCGGCTCGGTCCGCCGGCCGCGCACGGGTGCGAGCACGACGCCGCGCACCCGCAAGGCGCGCCTGCGCGTGGCCAAGGCCGACCCGTGGTCGGTGATGAAGGTCAGCTTCCTGCTCTCCATCGCGCTGGGCATCTGCACGATCGTCGCCGCCGCGGTGCTGTGGATGGTCATGGACGCGATGGGCGTCTTCTCGACGGTCGGCGGCACGATCTCCGAGGCGACCGGCTCCAACGAGTCGAACGGCTTCGACCTGCAGTCCTTCCTGTCGCTGCCGCACGTCCTGATGTTCACGTCGATCATCGCGGTCATCGACGTCGTCCTCGCGACGGCGCTGGCGACGCTCGGCGCCTTCATCTACAACCTCTCCGCCGGCTTCGTGGGCGGCGTCGAGCTGACGCTCGCGGAGGACGAGTGAGGCCGACCGAGACCGGATGACGGTTGCCGTCGGGAGGCGGTTTCAAACCTCCCCCGACGGTCCTCCGACAACCGATTTTGGGACTGCCCATGTCGTGCGCTAATCTTCAGGAGTCAGCGCGCGGGACACACACCGCAAAGCGCGGCGGGGCTATAGCTCAGTTGGTTAGAGCGCATCCCTGATAAGGATGAGGCCACAGGTTCAAATCCTGTTAGCCCCACCAGCCGGAACCCCCAACCGATTACGGTTGGGGGTTTTTGCGTTCGCGGTCGAAGCCGTTGATCGAAGCCGTCGATTGAAGTTGTTGATCGGAGCCGTCGATTGAAGTTGTTGATCGGAGCCGTCGGTGGGAGCCCTCGGTGGGAGCCGTCTATGGGAGCTCCGTTGTCAGTGCCGGGTGAGAGCCTGGCGGCATGATCGTCGAACGGGCATACGCGCATGTCGCCGAGGGCGAGCTGGGGGAAGGCGGCCAGTGGCCGTGGTCGGTGCCGTGCGTGCGGCAGCTGCTGGAGGATGGCCTGAGGTTCACCGCGCCGGTCACGTTCCTGGTGGGGGAGAACGGTTCGGGCAAGTCGACGCTGGTCGAGGCGCTGGCGGAGGGGTTCGGGCTGGATTCCTGGGGCGGATCCGCGGGCTACAAGTACGCGAGCCGGCGCGAGCCGTCGGCGCTGGGCGGGCGGATACGCTTCGAGGCGACCGTGGCCGGCCGCCGTATGCTCCAAGGGCCTCGTACGCGCCGCAGAGGTTTCTTCCTGCGGGCGGAGACCGCGCTGGACGCGCTGGGCCGGGAGCAGCAGACGGGAAGGCTGACCGGGGCCGTGGACGAGATGAGCCACGGGGAGGGCTTTCTGATGGCCTTCCGTGAGCGGTTCCGAGAGCGGGGGCTGTACGTCCTGGACGAGCCCGAGGCCGCGCTGTCCTTCGCTTCCTGTCTTCAACTCGTCGGGCTGCTGCATGAACTGGGGCGTTCCGGCGCGCAGATCATCTGCGCCACGCACTCACCGGTGCTGACGGCGCTGCCCGGCGCCGAGATCATCGAGGTGGGCGACCATGGAATGCGTGCCGCCGACTGGCGGGATCTGGAGCTCGTCGACCACTGGCGGCGTTACCTCAACGACCCGCATGCCTATCTCCGGCACATCGTGGAAGGGGGATGAGGTTCGCCGTAGGGGCCGTCGTCATGAGAGTTACGGCATCAGGGGCGCTGCTTAGTGGTTCTGCTCACGGGTACTGCTCAGCGGTGCTGCATCAAAGGTGCTTGCTGCTCAGCGGTGGGACATGAGGGTGCTGACGACGGTACGGAATCAGAGGTCTTCGCTGCTTTGCGGTTGGCGGTGCGGCACGAACGTGCTGCTCAGCGGCGCTGCACGGCCAGGTGTGTGTGCTTGAGCGTGCCGGGTAAGCCGGCTGGTGTTTCCGAGCGGTCCGGTTCCGTGCTGGCCGGAACAGGAGGCGGTGCAGTTCGGGACTGGCGGTGACGGCTCGGGGTGAGCCGTCGGTTCAGCGCTGGTGCGGGACCAGGGGCCGGGCCGGTGCGGCGACGGAGTCGCAACCGCCGGGGGCTGAGGTGGTCGTGGCCGCTTCCGATTCCGTGAGCGGGCGGTGCCGGCAGCCGGGGGTCCTGCCGTGGGCCTCGGCGCGGATGCGCTGCTTCATCGTGGGAGGCAGTGATCTGGCGTAGGACCACGCCCACTGTGGCATCGCCGGCACCGTCAGCTGCATCGTGTTGCGGTCACCGTCGTCGCTGCCGCTCTTGCGTGTCGTCTCGGTGTGCGGTACGGCCGCGGCGGCGGTGGTCGTGACGAATCCGAGCGCCGTGAACAGCGCGAGGAAGGCGGTGACGATGCTGGTCCACAGGTTCATGACCTTGTTCCTGGTCATGGCCCCTCACTTTCGGGTTGGGCGATTTGCGTACTTTCCTCATGATGTGTATGGGGGCCGCGAAGTCATGGACCGACGCCCGTGGCGCGTCGATCTTCAGATGAACACCACTCGGATGGGCGTAAGAGGCCTGGAAAGTCAGGGAAAGTGCGGTAGGTGAGGGGAAGGGGGTGAAAGCTACCGTCTGTCGGGGTGTGATCACCCTCCGATCGGAGCGGTGCAATCCGCTTCTACTGCGCTGTTCCGGACGGCAGTTGAGCTCTGACGCAGGTCACCGATCGATATCGGTCGGTGTGTATAGTCGGGCGCCAGAGGTCCCCTACGTCAAGGAAAGACGAGGTCGCGCGGTGAAGAAGCTTCTCCTGGTCGCACTGGCCGCCATCGGCGGGCTCCTCGTGTACCGCCAGATCCAGGCGGATCGCGCCGAGCAGGATCTGTGGACGGAGGCGACTGACTCCGTGCCCACGGGTTCGTGAGCCATCACATCGGAGACTGAAGCAGACCCCGGCCGCCATCGCGGTCGGGGTTTTGTGTGCCCGGGGCAGGGCGGGGCGGGGGCCGGGGGCGGTCGAGGGCCGGAGTTCGGCGGCGTGAGGGCCGGAGATTGGGGGCGCGCGGCTCCGTAGGCGCCGCGTGCGGGAGTGGCGCGCCGGGGAGAGGCTGAGCAGCGGCTGAGTGCCGCGGAGAGACTGAGCGCGGGCTGACGAGTGTCGCGGTCAGGCTGCGGAGTGCTGTTGGCGCCGAGTTGCGGGAGCGGATCGGATGCCTTAGAGCCGGGTGTTTCGGACGGTCGTAGGGATTGCGCGGGTGACGCGCGGCCGGGCTGGGCAGGATGGGCGACGTCCATGGTCCGGTGACGACAGGGGTGGCGCGTGATGGGGCGGCGTACGGCGCGGTGGCGCCGCGGGATGGTGCGGCGCGGTCATTCCTCGCGCTCGGCACGCGCGCGTGCCGCATTCGCGGTCGGGGCGCTGCTGCTGGGTACGACGGCTGCCCTGCCGGCCCAGCCCGCAGTCGCGGCCGGAACGCCCGGCCCCTACGCCTTCGCACCGGACGCCCGCTCCGTCAGGGCCTCGACGACCACCACGGACGCCGCGCTCCTCACGCCCGGCTCGACGTATCGGAGCTCCCTGCCAAGCACCGGTGAGAGCTACTACAGCCTCGACCTCGACGCCACCTCTGACGTGTACATCTCCGTGACCGCCATCCCCCCTCCCGGCAGCACGGTCGAGGCGAGCGACGGGATCAAGGTGTCCGTGGAGGACGCCGACGGTAGTCGCTGCTCGCTCAAAACCGAGAAATTCGGCGTCGTCCACAGTGCCCGACCGATCACCGAGTGGGGGGTGCGCGAGGCCTCCTCGAATCGATCGCGCTGCAAGAAGGCCGGCACCCACTACGTGACGGTACAGCGCGTCGGCAGGGCGGACTCCGCGCCGGAAGCCTGGGACCTCGAGCTCTTCGCCACGTCGGAGCCCTCCCTGGAGCAGGTCGTCGCGACCAGCGCCCCCGAGGCCTGGAACTCCGCCTCTCCGGCCCCCCTCACCGACGAGGACGTGCCCCGCGAAGGCGGCTCCGGTTTCACCTCGGCGGTATCCGTCGGGCAGGGTGCCTGGAGTGCCGACATCACGCCCGGCCGAACGCTCTTCTACAAGGTGCCGCTCGACTGGGGCCGACAGGTGTACGCCACCGCCGAACTGGGCGGCTCGAGCGGCGGCGGCTCCGCGGGCTACGCCCTGAACCTCGCGCTCTACAACCCCGCGCGCGGCTTCGTCGACGACGTGAGCGCCACCTACAACGGCCGACGGACGACCGCTGAACTCGATCCCCTACCGCCGGTCGCGTACGAGAACCGGTACGCCCTGCCCGAACGGTTCAGCGGCATGCGGTTCGCCGGGTCCTACTACCTCGTGGTCCATCTCGCCGCCGGGGTGGCCGAGAGGTTCGGAGACGGACCGTTCGGGCTGACTCTGCGCGTGCAGATCGGGGGTGAGGAGACGACCGGTCCCGGTTATGCGGGGCAGTCCGAGCCCAGAGGCGTCTTCCAGGTCGGGGCGAGCGATCGGAAGGTGGTCTCGGGGCACGGTTCCGGGGGCGGCGGTGACGCCGCGATGACCGTGCTCGCGGTAAGCGGGATCGGAGGGGGGACTCTGGTGCTGGTGGTGCTGGGGGTGTGGGCCGTGGTGGCTCGGCGGAGGGTCGGGGCCTGGTAAGGCTGGTGAGGGCCGTGGGAGGGGGGCGCTGCGCGCGGCGTCGCCTCCCGACCTGCGGGTCGGCGGTTGCGGGCTCGTGCCATTGAGGACGGCGGAGCCGGGCGCCCGCATGGCCCCTGCCGTTCGATCCGCTCGGCGAGTCGGAGGTTCCCGGCGCGGCCGTGCTCGCGGCGGGTCAGGCGGATGACGTGGTTCGCCGACTCGTGCCTTCCGGCATTTCAGCGAGGTCAGATCTGGGCCAGCGCCCAGAACCCCACGGCGTAGCAGGCCAGCGCAAGCAGCAGGAGTGGTACCGCGACCTTGGCGGGTGGGCCGGGGCGGCGTGTGAGCCCTTGGGCGGTGCGGCGGGCGGCGCGATGGCTGCCTCGGCGGCGGGGCTGCGGAATTGGGGGCGCCGAGGTTGGAACCTGCGGGCTCTGAGCGGTGTACGAAGCAGTAGAGGCATCGACGAGTTGGTGTGGCGTCGGCGTCGGCGTCGAGGGCTCGGCCGGGTACTGCGGTGCGTGCGGAGGAGGGGAGGAGAGGACGTGCGTGGGGTCGTAGGGGGAGATGTGGGGTGCGGAGTGGTGCCGTATGTCCGCCTGGGCCTGGGACTGGGCCTGGGACTGGGCGTGATCCTGGCTCTGGCCCTGGGCTCGGGCTTGGCCTTGCGCTTCGTCTGGCTGTCTCGGGCTGTGTGCTCGCGGGGGGAGCGGTGCCTGCGTCGCCGGGCGCGGCGGTGGCGGGGACGTGTGAGTCTGCGGAGTGGAGCCGGTGGCCTGAGGCGGTGGCAGATGGAAGCTGCCGGTGTCCGACATGGCGAGCGGGCCGCTGCTGTCACCGGACCGCGAGGGGACGGACGGCTCCTGGACGGAGGGCGGGTGCCTCGGCGGCTGTGGCTGTGGCTGGGGCCCCGGCAGGGGCGTGTGCGGAGCGAGCCCGGACTGGGACCCCGTGACGTCGGCGGCCGGGATCGGCCCGGCGACACCCTGACGCGGATCGCTCGGTGCGGTGCCGGCGGTCCCGAGGTCTGTCGGCACGGAGCCAGTGCCGGTCTGTCCGGAGTTTGCGCTCCTCGCCACGGATCCGGAAGCACTCGCTTCGGGGCCGTGGGTGCTCGCCACGGAGCCATGAGCGTTCGGCACGGGGCCATGGGGGCCCGCCACGGAGCCTTGAGCGTTGGCCATGGACCTATGGACGCCCGCCACGGAGCCATGGCTGCTCGGCAGGGAGCCAGAAGCGCTCGATGCGGACCCGGTGACTTCAGAGTTGCCTGCCGAGCCCGCCCCGAACTGCCGGGACCCGCCCCTGCCCCCTTCGACCCCTGGAGCCGGATTGAGCGGGCCGTTCGGACCGTACCCCGGTGGCAGTGGGCCGAGTTGGTCGAAGATCTCGATCAGCTCGTCGTCGGGGCCCGGTTCCGGCAGAAGCTCGGCGGCCGAGGCGAGAGCCTTGCGCGCACCCGTGGCCGTGCGGAACCGCGCATGCGGATCCGGCTGCAGCAGCGAGGCCACGACCTGCCACAGAGGTTCGGGAATTCCCTTGGGCGCACTGGGAGTTCCGTGCTCGGCGAAGTACAGGACGAGCGCCTTGGCGTCAGGCTTGGCGCCCTCCAGCAGATACAGCGCGACCAGTCCTACGGCGAACAGGTCGGCCGGGAAGTCCGGCTCCGCGCCCATGAGTTGCTCGGGTGCGAGGTAACCGGGCGTTCCCACCACGAGGTTGGTCTCGGTCAGGCGGGGCTCGCCCAGCCGCATGGCGATACCGAAGTCGGACAGCCGCAGTCGAGGGCGGGCTGTTCCGGTGGCCTCCAGGAGGAGGTTGGCGGGCTTGATGTCGCGGTGGACGACGCCCTCCTCGTGCACCGCGGCGAGTCCCGCGAGGAGCTGGTCGAGGAGCGTGCAGACGAAGGAGGGCGGCAAGGGGCCGTAGTCCCCGATGAGATGGACCAGCGAACCACCGGCCACCAGGTCCATGGTGAACAGGACCTTGTCGTCGTCGGCGGCCCAGCTGGCGGGCGCGAGCACATGGGGGTGATCGATCCGGAGGGCCTGTTCGCGGACGAACCGCAGCAGCGAGTGCGCGTCGCTCTGCTGGAGCACCTTGGCGGCCACGTACCGGCGCCGACGGTGGTCCCAGGCACGCCAGACGGCGCCGACGCCTCCGCGTCCGATCGGGTCGACCAGCTCGTACCGGCCGGCGAAGACCTCACCCATGGCTGTGCGTCGCTCCTCCCCCTTCGGTTACCCCCCTTGCTTCCCCCTGTGAGCGATACGACTCCCCCTCGCCGCACTCCTTCACCCCCGACGGACTCCCCGTCGGACTCCCTCATGGGACTCCCCCTTGCCGGAATCCCCCGTATCCGGCTCCCTTGTCACGGACTCCCCGGCCCGACCCTCCTCGCTGAGCCACACGCCCCCGTCGTGCAGCTCACCGCGAACGCGTCGGCCGGACGCCGTGGGACCTCGCCGCTGAACCGCACGACCCCCTCGTGCCGCCCAGGACGCGGACCGCCGGCCCGGCTGCCGAACCCCCTTCGGCGACCGGGGCCTTGGGGTCAGTTCTGGTGGGATTGGTAGTGCGAGACTGCGTCGGAGGTGCGGCCGGCGCCGTACACCCGGAGGAACTCTGCCAGTTCCGGGTGGCTGGGGGCGAGGGTGTCCGCGGCCTCGATGATGTCCCCGGCGGCCGCCACCGAGCGCAGCAGGGACTGGATCTCTCGGACCACCCGCTTGACCGTGGGCGCCCCCGAACTGCTCGTCGTCTGCGTGGTGTTGCTGAGCACCGAGCCCCCCTGCGACTTCTTGATCTCCTCCATGCGCTCGGTGGCCTCGGCCGCGCTCACGCTGCCGTCCGCGACCTGCCCCGCCAGGTCCTGCAGCAGCTGTACCCGCTGGACCACGGCGGGATTGCCGATCTTCGCCCGCTGGCCGCTCATCAGCTGCGACAGCATCGGTGCGGACAGTCCCAGTACCCCCGCGAGACGAGCCTGGTTGAGACCAAGATCGTCGATGAGCTTACGGAAGAGCGCCCCCAGTGGCTCCCCGTACCAGTTCCGCTGCAGTTCCCGCGCTCTTGCGGTGGCTTCCTGCTGTGCGGCGTCCATTGCGTCTCCCCATCGCTTCCCCAAAAACTTGGGTTCGCTGTAGCGAACCACGCCGAGCATCTTACGGAGAGTGGTCGCTTACCGGGACCCCCAATCCTTTTGCGGGATACGGGGGGCGACCGGGTACTCTGGTCTGGGCGCCCGGCGATGTGTGGTTTCCTTTGGTCGGACGTTCCTTTTTTCGGGGCCTTAGCTCAGTTGGTAGAGCGCTGTCTTTGCATGGCAGATGTCAGGGGTTCGACTCCCCTAGGCTCCACTCACCCAGCCCCTTGACCTACGCCGGACGCAGGTCAGGGGGTTTTCTGGTTGCCGTTCGAGCAGGGAAAGTTGGCCAGGAGAGCCGGGGCGCGTCGAACGCTCGGGTGGCCACGGAGCCGGATCGGTACGGGCCTGAGGCTGCCGTCGGCGCGGAGGCCGGTGCCCGACAGGTGGTGCAAGGTCGCCGCCGAGAGGGCCCGGGGCTGGACGGCGGTGTGGGCCGGGGCGTCCATCTCATGGCGCTCGGTGGCGGGGGCGCCGAGCACTCACGCCCGATGGCCGGTCCGCCCGCGACGATCATCCCCCTGCGTGCCATGCGCTGGCGGAGTTCACTCACCGCCTTGCGTATCTGGTGGGCGGCTGCCCTCGGCGGCTCCTCGTTCCCCCCGGCGATGTTCCACGTGAAACATGGCCGTGGGGCGGAAGACCTCAAGTCGTCCGCCCCACGGCCGAGTTCACCTTCCGGTCGGCGCCGGCCTCACATCACTGGCCCTCGTCGCGACGGGCCGCCTCCTCCTCGGCTTCCTTCGCCTGGACCTCGGGATCGAGGACGGACTGGCCGCTGCCGTCCACCGAAGCGAGACGGCCCGACTCGGGTACCTCGGTCGCGGCGGGAGGCTCGACCAGCCAGTCCGGATTGGCCTGCTTGTCCCACCACTTCCAGGCCGCGAAGGCAGCGCCCGCGAGGGCACCGAACACAGCCAGCGCCTTCGCGGTGCGACCGGCCTTGGCGCGCCTGTCGTGCCTGCGGGCCAGCTTCTGGATCTCCTTCGGCGAGACCTGGCCGCGCAGCGCGGCCAACGCGGCGGCACCGCGCGCGGCGGCCTCGTCCCTGACGGGCACCGCCACGGCCACAGCCTGTTCGATCCTCGGCCTGGAGTAGTCGGCGGCCTGCCGGGCTGCCTTTCGTGTACGTGCGGCGGCCTCATGGGCGGCGTGGTCGACCTTCGACGGCACATGCGCACGGGCTTGCTCCAGACGCGGCGCGACATGCGCGCCGTACTGCAGAAGTGCCTGCGCGCGGGCCTGCTCGGTGGCCTGCGACACCTTGGGCGCGATTCGTACGCGTGCCTCATGCGCGTATTGCGCGGCCCTGTCCTTGGCGGTGTCGGCGTAGGGCGCCACCACTTCCGCGGCGTGCAGCACGCTGTCCTTCGCCGAGCCGGTCGCGGCGCGCACGCTGTCAATGCGGGTCACGGGATCCTCCTCCTCGGTGGCGTACGGTTTTCGACTTTCCACCCTTTTACGGATCATGCCTGTCAGGACGCTCTGCGGCATGCGAGGGCGGGCATATGGGTGCCGATGGAGCTGATCAAGTGCAATAGCGGATTAATGAGGGTCAAGGCGGGCTTGTCGTCGACAATGCCACGGTTCGCCGCTTCGCGCCCCCGCCACGGGCCTTCTCGACCGGTTTTCTGCAAGCGATCGCCACGGTTGCGGGCCGGTGAACGAGTGCCGGGCGACGGATGCCGCCGTCCATGCGAGGATCAGGGGGTCACAGGAAGACAACGGAAGGCAGATCGTGGCTGAGCAGCTCTACGCCACCCTGAAGACCAACCACGGCGACATCGAGGTCCGGCTCCTCCCGAACCACGCGCCGATCACGGTCAAGAACTTCGTCGAGCTCGCCAAGGGCGAGCGTGAGTGGACGAACCCCGCCACCGGAGAGAAGTCCACGGCCAAGCTCTACGACGGCACGGTCTTCCACCGGGTCATCAGCGGCTTCATGATCCAGGGCGGTGACCCGCTGGGCAACGGCACCGGCGGTCCCGGCTACCAGTTCCAGGACGAGTTCCACCCGGACCTCTCCTTCGACAAGCCGTACCTGCTGGCCATGGCCAACGCCGGGCCGGGCACCAACGGCTCGCAGTTCTTCATCACGGTCTCCCCGACCACCTGGCTGAACCGCAAGCACACCATCTTCGGTGAGGTCACCGACGCGGCCAGCCAGAAGGTCGTGGACGGCATCGCGACCACCCAGACCAACCCGCGCACCGACCGTCCGGTCAAGGACGTCGTCATCGAGTCGGTCGTCATCGAGACCCGCGAAGGCTGAGTCCGACACCTCCCTCGGGGAACCATCCGACAGCTCCCACAGGGAACCAAACGCCCCGCTCATCCGTATGGAAGAGCGGGGCGATGCATGTGGACGTGCACCGCGTACAACGACCTAGGGGATCTCATGGACCAGCCGGCCGGCAGCTCGCAGGACGCCCAGAGCCTGCCCGTCTGCTACCGACACCCGGGCCGCGAGACCGGCATCCGCTGCACTCGCTGCGAACGCCCGATCTGCCCCGACTGCATGGTCAGCGCCTCCGTCGGCTTCCAGTGCCCCGACTGCGTCCGCGGCGGCTCCGGCACCGGACACGCCCCTGACGCTGCCCGGCCCCGCACGATCGCCGGCGGCACCATCACCGCCGACCCCCGTCTGCTCACCAAGATCCTCATCGGCATCAACCTCGCGGTGTTCATCGCCGTCCAGACCAGCACCGCTCTGCTCAACGACCTGGTCCTCCTCGGCGCCTGGCCGCCCGCCCCCTTCAACCCCACCGAAGGTGTCGCCGGCGGCGAGTGGTACCGCCTGGTGACCTCGATGTTCACCCACGAGGCCATCTGGCACATCGCCTTCAACATGCTCAGCCTGTGGTGGCTCGGCGGCCCTCTGGAAGCCGCCCTGGGCCGCGCCCGCTACCTCGCGCTCTACCTCTGCTCCGGCCTCGCGGGCAGCGCACTGGCCTATCTGCTGGCCTCCCCGACCACGGCCACGCTCGGTGCCTCCGGTGCCATCTTCGGCCTCTTCGGCGCCACCGCGGTCCTCATGCGCCGCCTCAACTACGACATGCGGCCGATCATCGCGCTGCTGGTGATCAACCTGATCTTCACCTTCAGCCCGGGATTCAACATCTCCTGGCAGGCCCACATCGGCGGCCTCGTCGCCGGCGTGGTCATCGGCTACGCCATGGTCCACGCACCGCGTCAGCGGCGGGCACTGATCCAGTACGGCACATGCGCGCTGGTCCTGGCCGTGATCGTCCTGGCGACCGTTCTGAGAACGCTGCAGCTCACCTGAGCAGAACGGTTGTCCACAGAGGGTGGCCAATCTTGTGCATAGTGTGCGCGAACAACTGTGCCCCCTGTCACTGACCTGCATTTCCGCAGGTCAGGCAGGGGGCGAACGCCCGTCCGGATCCGTGGTGTGTCAGTCGTATCGGCGTCAACGCCCGAGGGGTTATCCACAGATCGTCGTTCTTTTCCCCAGGTCCTCTGTGGATACTTTTGCGATCTGTGGATAACTCAGCGGATAGCCGTGGGTAGAGCTGAGTTCACCGAGAAGCGGCCGCTACTTCCACTGCGTGGAGACGCCGAATCCGGCGGCGATGAAGCCGAAACCCACCACGATGTTCCAGTTGCCCAGCGCGTCGATGGGCAGCGAACCGTCGGTCACGTAGAAGACGACGATCCAGGCCAGGCCGATGATGAACATGGCCAGCATCACGGGTGCGACCCAGGCGCGGCTGTTCAGCTTGATGGAGGCCGCCTGCTTCGACGGCGGTGGCGTGTAGTCGGCCTTCTTGCGGATACGTGACTTCGGCACGAGGGTCTCTCCTGTCGATGCGCTGCGTGGCCGCGCAGGGAACTGGGGCTGGCTCCGGGGCAGCGTACAAGGGGACTCTGATTGCTCCCCCGGGCGTCCGTTAGCGTAGTGCTTCCGCGGCGCCGAAGGAGATAAGGGTACGTTGAGCAATTCTGCCGACTCCCCCGGGACGGGATCCAGTCCTGTCCGTGGCCGCTTCCGGCCGGTGCGGGTGCTCACCGCGGCCGTCTTCGCTCTCGCGGGGCTGATTTTCTTCACGAGTTTCAATACGGCCAAAGGCACCGATATCCGCACGGACGCATCGTTGCTGAAGCTCTCGGACCTGATCCAGGAGCGCAGTCACGAGAACGGCCGGCTCAATGAGTCCAACGCCGCCCTGCGTGACGACGTGGAGGCGCTGGCGGAACGGGACGACGGCAGCACCAAGGCCGAGGACGACAAGCTGGCGGAGCTGGAGCGGAGCGCGGGCACGCAGAAGGTGACCGGCGAGGCGATCACGGTCACGCTCAACGACGCCCCGCCGGACGCCACCGCCAAGCTGCCCGGGTATCCGGAGCCGCAGCCCGACTACCTGGTCATTCACCAGCAGGATCTGCAGGCCGTGGTCAATGCCCTGTGGCAGAGCGGCGCCAAGGGCATCAAGGTCATGGACCAGCGGCTGATCTCCACGAGCGCGGTGCGCTGCGTGGGCAACACGCTGATCCTTCAGGGCCGGGTCTACTCACCGCCGTACAAGATCACGGCGGTCGGTGATCCGGAGAAGATGCAGCAGGCGCTCGCGGCCTCGCCGGCGATCCAGAACTACATGGTGTACGTCAATGTGTACGGCCTCGGCTGGAAAGTCACCGAGGACGGGACGGTGACTCTGCCGGGCTACTCGGGCACAGTGGATCTGCAGTACGCCAAGCCCGTGGAGTGAGCCCTCTCTGGAGCTGCCGGTGCGCGTCGTCGTCAGGACCGTCAGCGAACTGTGCATCACCGCCGGCACCGTGATCGTCCTTTTCGTCGTCTACGTACTGTTCTGGACCGGTGTGAAGGCCGACAACGTCATGGACGACCAGATCGATCGGTTGGAGGAGCGGTGGGCGCAGGGGGCGGTTCGCCCGACGGCTGCGGCTCCCGGCGATACGGCGAGCCCGGGCGCGGCCACGAGTCCCCCCGAGCCCGCCCCGTACACCGCGGACGAGCCCTTCGCGATCATGTACATCCCGCGCCTTGGTTTCACGTGGAACAAGCCGGTTCTCGAAGGCACCGCCACCAACACCCTCAAGAAGGGCCTCGGCCACTACGCGAACACCGCTCAGCTCGGTCAGAAGGGCAACTTCTCGGTGGCCGGCCATCGGCGTACGTACGGCGATCCCTTCAAGGATTTCCCGAAGCTGCGTCCCGGGGACGCCGTGGTCCTCACCGACGGGACGACCTGGTTCACGTATCGGATCGACAAAGGGCCCTACAAAACACTGCCCACGGACATTGAGGTGATCGACCCTGTGCCCCGTAAGTCGGGGTACACCCGTGAGGGCCGCTATCTGACCCTGACCACGTGTGATCCGGAGTGGGGACACAGCCACCGGCTGATCGTGTGGGCCCATCTGGACTCCACACAGCCTGTGGAGGCCGGGAAACCGGAGGCGTTGCGCCGTTAGTCTGTTGGCTGTACGGCGTGAGTCTGGTGCCGTGGTGCGACGGAAGGGACGGCATGTACGGCTGGATCTGGCGGCATCTGCCGGGGAACGCGTGGGTGAGGGCGCTGATTTCACTCGCCTTGGTCGTGGCCGTGGTCTACGTCCTTTTCCAGTACGTCTTCCCGTGGGCAGAGCCGCTGCTTCCCTTCGGCGATGTGACGGTGGAGGGCCAGTGAGCGCGCGCATTCTCGTCGTGGACAACTACGACAGCTTCGTCTTCAACCTGGTGCAGTACCTGTACCAGCTGGGCGCCGAGTGCGAGGTGCTGCGCAACGACGAGGTGTCGACGGCACACGCCCAGGACGGCTTCGACGGCGTGCTGCTGTCGCCGGGTCCGGGAACGCCGGAGGAGGCCGGGGTCTGCATCGAGATGGTGCGCCACTGCGCCTCGACCGGGGTGCCGGTCTTCGGTGTCTGTCTCGGCATGCAGTCGATGCAGGTGGCGTACGGCGGAGTCGTCGACCGCGCGCCGGAGCTGCTGCACGGCAAGACCTCGCCGGTCGAGCACGAGGGCAAGGGCGTCTTCGCGGGGCTGCCCTCGCCGTTCACGGCGACGCGCTACCACTCGCTGGCGGCGGAGCCGGGGACGGTCCCTGCCGAGCTCGAGGTCACCGCCCGCACGCACGACGGGATCATCATGGGTCTCAGGCACCGTGAACTCCCGGTCGAGGGCGTGCAGTTCCACCCCGAGTCGGTGCTGACCGAGCACGGTCATCTGATGCTGGCCAACTGGCTGGTGGAGTGCGGTGACCAGGGCGCGGTGGCGAGGTCGGCGGGGCTCGCCCCGGTGGTGGGCAGGGCCACGGCGTGACCGCGCTGCGCCCCGAGCGCGAGTCCGGCGCCGCTTACGGGGAGTCCTTCACGGACTCCTACGGCGACGCCGGCGACCAGGGCACCTCGTACGGGCAGCAGCCGTACGGGGCGTCCGGTGCGCTCGGGGAGTGGCAGGGCGGGGAGGGCTACGTCGCTCAGGGCCAGGGTGCCGGGGGATACGGCGCCGGGGGGTATGGCGCCGACGGTTACGGCAGCGAGGGCTACGCGGCAGAGAGCTACGGAGCTGACAGCTACGAAGCTGACAGATATGGCACCGGCGACCTCGGTGGCGAGGCGGCTGCCACGCCCCAAGAGCCGTACACGGAGCCGTACATACCGCCGCCGGACGACGAGACCGTGGCACTGCGGATAGCGGAGCCGCCCGCAGGCGAGTCCATAACGGCCTCTGCAGCCTCTTCCGCCGCATCAGCCACCAGAACCCCGACAGGCGGCCGCGCGGCCCGCAGAAAGGCCGCCAAGCGGCGTCACGGGCGTCATGGAGGCACGCGGCAGGAGTCGGAGGCCGCCGAGGGCGGTTCTGAGGCCGCGCGGGCGCCGCTGTCGCGGGTGGAGGCGCGCAGACAGGCCCGGGCGCGCCGGCCCAGCCCGGGGGTGCTCGCCAGCCGGGCGATCGGTGAGGTGTTCATCACCACCGGCGTGCTGATGCTGCTGTTCGTGAGCTACCAGCTGTGGTGGACGAACGTCCGGGCACACGCGCAGGCGGACAAGGAGGCGAGCAGCCTCCAGGACGACTGGGCGAGCGGCAAACGCAACCCGGGAACCTTCGCGCCGGGGCAGGGCTTCGCCATCCTGCACATCCCGAAGCTGGACGTGGTCGTCCCGATCGCGGAGGGCGTCAGCAACAAGAAGGTGCTCGACCGCGGCATGGTCGGTCACTACGGCGAGGGCAGGCTGAAGACGGCGATGCCGGACGCCAAGACCGGCAACTTCGGCCTCGCCGGACATCGCAACACACACGGCGAACCGTTCCGGTACATCAACCGGCTCGCCCAGGGCGACGCGATCGTCGTCGAGACGCAGGACAAGTACTACGTGTACAAGATGGCGTCGATCCTGCCGGTGACCTCGCCGAAAAACGTGAGCGTGCTGGACCCGATTCCCCGGGACGCCGGATTCACCGCGCCGGGCCGCTACATCACACTCACCACGTGTACTCCGGAGTTCACCAGCAAGTACCGGTTGATCGTCTGGGGCAAGATGGTCGAGGAACGGCCGCGCAGCAAGGGCAAGCCGGATGCGCTCGTCAGTTAAGGGCAGATGAACGTGGCAGCGACCACCGACGACACCGAGCACGCGGAGCGCACCGTCGCGTCCCCGTCCCCGCGCAGGCCGGCACGCCGCCGTATGGGCCGGATCGCGATGGCGGTCAGCGTCTTCGGCGAACTCCTGATCACGGCGGGCCTGGTGCTCGGCCTGTTCGTCGTCTACTCCCTGTGGTGGACGAACGTGATCGCCGACCGGGAGGCGGCCAAACAGGCTGACAAGGTCCGCGACATCTGGGCGCACGAGGACGGCGGATCCGACCGTCCCGCCGAGTTCGACTCCAAGAACGGCATCGGCTTCCTGCACGTGCCCGCGATGGGCGACGAGGACATCCTGGTCGAGAAGGGCACGACGGCGAAGATCCTCAACGACGGCGTCGCCGGCTACTACACCGACCCGGTCAAGGCGACCCTGCCGACGTCGGGCAAGAAGGGCAACTTCTCCCTCGCCGCACACCGCGACGGCCACGGCGCCGAGTTCCACAACATCCACAAGATCGAGAAGGGCGACCCGATCGTCTTCGAGACGAAGGACAA
The DNA here is from genome assembly GCF_044455405.1 of Streptomyces sp. NPDC051243. NCBI lineage: Bacteria > Bacillati > Actinomycetota > Actinomycetes > Kitasatosporales > Streptomycetaceae > Streptomyces > Streptomyces sp. NPDC051243. The sequence continues at coordinate 160,461 of NZ_JBITES010000004.1, forward strand.
GTGGTACGTCTACAAGGTCTACGCCGTCCTTCCCGAGACCTCGAAGTACAACGTCAAGGTCCTCTCCGCCGTCCCGAAGGAGTCGGGCAAGACCAAGGCGGGCCACTACATCACGCTGACTACCTGCACGCCGATCTACACGAGCCGGTACCGGTACATCGTGTGGGGCGAGCTGGAGCGGGTGGAGAAGGTGGACGAGGAGCGGACGCCGCCGGAGGAACTGCGCGGCTGACAGAGGTTCTTCGAGCACCTCGCGCGGTCTACGGCGGTGATACCGCTGTCGGTGGCGATGCTCAGTGCGTCAGGGGTGAAGGGGCACGTCGCCACGGAGAGAGCCGAACCTCTTGCACTGGGCGACGAGGCGCCGTCCGTCGGCCGTGAGCACGATGACGTCGATACCCCGGTCGCCGGGACCTCCCTGCACGACGACATCCGTGCAGCGCGCTGGACGCCTGCGCAGGGCGCGATCAGCTCCCTGCGGTGCTCGCCCGACGTTTCGATCAAGGCGTTGAACACGGGGACGACCGCTTTGCCGAGGATGTGGGTGATGCGTTGGGCGATGCGGTCATCGAGGGAGACGACGTCGGTGGATGCCGGGTTTTCCACAGGCTGTGTGTGTGCCAAGTACTCCATGTCGAGGAGGTAGGTCCGTACATGATGAGCGACCGTGCTGATCTGCGACGGGTGCGGGCCACTACATGAGTGAGCCCCGGCGCCCTGCTCAGGGCACCGGGGCTCACTCATGTGCGTTGGGTCAGTCCTCCGTGCGGGCCGACGTCCCGGTCACGCCGCCGAAGATCTGGCCGTCGTCGCCACCGCCGCCGTTGCCGTTGCCGCCCTGGTCGACGGCGATCAGGTTGACCGCGGTGCCCTGGGCCACCTGGGTGTTCGGCTGAGGATCCTGGGCGAGGACCACGGCGTTGTCGTCCTGGGAACCCTGGACGTTGCCCACCGTCAGGCCGGCGCCCTCGATGGCCTTCCTGGCGTCCTTCAGGGACAGCTGGGTCACGCTCGGCACCGGCACCTGCTGCTGCGCGGCCGCCTTGCCGATCCGGATCTCCACCTGCGAGTTCTGGGGGACCTGGGAGCCGATCGCCGGGTTGGTGTCGATGACCTTGCCGACCAGGTTGGGGTCCTGGGTCTCCACCTCGACGCAGGAGCCGACCAGGTTGTTGGCCGACATCTGGGCCTTCGCCTCGTCACAGGACTTGCCCTGGACGGCCGGAACCGTGGACTGTTCCTTCTCCTTGGCGACGGTGAGGGTGATCGTCGAGCCCTTCTCCTGCTCGGTGCCCCCCTCGGGGTCCTGGTTGATGACCACGCCCGGAGTCCGGTCGGACTCCTCGGTCTTCTGCTCGACCACGAAGCCCTTCTCCTCGAGGTCGGACTTGGCCTCCTGGTATTGCGCGCCCTCCACGTCCGGAACGGTGACCTTCGGGGCGCCGGTCGACACCACGACGTTGACGGTGGAGTTCTTCTTGACCTTCGTCCCGGAGTCCGGGTTCTGCGAGCAGATCTGGCCCGCGGGCTTGTTCTCGCAGGGTTCCTTCTTGGAGGTCAGCGAGAGGTCGCTGTTGGCCGCCTCTTTCTTGGCCTCGGGCAGCGTCTTGCCGATGAAGTTCGGCACAGGCACCGTGTCGTTGGCCACCCCATCGCCGTCGAACACCCACTTGCCGATCAGCACCGCACCCACGAGAACCAGCACCGCCGCGAGGACCAGCAGGATCGTCGAGGTGTTGGACTTCTTCTGGCGGCGCCGGTCCGGGCGGTCGTCGTAGCCGTAGCCGCCGTCGTCGGGGTTCATGGGCGGCAGCATCGACGTGGCGCCGGCGTCCGTGGCGCGCAGGGCCGTGGTCGGCTGGTCGTCGGGGTAGCCGCCGTAGCCCACCGATCCCATCGCGGCCGTGGCGGCGACGGGCTGGCCGTCGAGGCAGGCCTCGATGTCGGCGCGCATCTCGTCGGCCGACTGATAGCGGTAGTTGGGGTCCTTGACCAGTGCCTTCAGGACGATGGCGTCCATCTCCGGCGTGATCTCGGGGTCGAAGACGGACGGGGCCTGAGCCTCTTCGCGTACGTGCTGGTAGGCGACGGCCACGGGGGAGTCGCCCACGAAGGGGGGCCTCACCGTCAGGAGCTCGTACAGCAGGCAGCCGGTGGAATACAGATCCGACCGGGCATCCACCTGCTCGCCCTTCGCCTGCTCCGGCGAGAGGTACTGGGCGGTGCCGATGACGGCCGCGGTCTGGGTCATCGTCATGCCGGAGTCGCCCATGGCGCGGGCGATGCCGAAGTCCATCACCTTGACCTGGCCGTTGCGCGTCAGCATGACGTTGGCCGGCTTGATGTCGCGGTGGACGATGCCGCTGCGGTGGGCGTACTCCAGGCCCTGGAGGATGCCGATGGTCATCTCCATGGCGCGCTCCGGCAGCAGCTTGCGGCCGGAGTGGAGCAGCTCGCGGAGCGTCGAGCCGTCCACGTACTCCATGACGATGTACGGGATCGACACGTTGTCGATGTAGTCCTCGCCCGTGTCGTAGACCGCGACGATCGCGGGATGGTTGAGCGAGGCGGCCGACTGGGCCTCCCGGCGGAACCGGGCCTGGAAGGACGGGTCGCGCGCGAGGTCCGCGCGCAGCGTCTTCACCGCCACGGTGCGGCCGAGGCGGGTGTCATGCGCGAGGTAGACCTCCGCCATGCCACCACGACCGAGCACCTGGCCCAGTTCGTACCGGCCGCCGAGGCGACGCGGCTCTTCCATAAGCTACCTACCAGCCCTCTCCGTCGGTCCCGACCTCACCCTTGTGGGTGCGTCGGTGTGCCGTCCGGGCATACCGTACCCGGCTCATCTTGTGTGACCTGGCCAAGCCCGTAACCCGATACAGGACCGGTATCGCAACGTGCACCGATGTGAAGGGGACGTGAGCGGGGTCACTTCTCGCTGTTGATGACCGCCTCCATGACGCTCTTGGCGATGGGGGCCGCGAGACCGCCACCGGAGATGTCGTCGCGGACCGCGTTCTCGTCCTCGATCACCACGGCCACGGCGACCGGCGAGCTGCCGTCCTCGGCCTTGGCGTAGGAGATGAACCACGCGTAGGGGTTCTCGCTGTTGTCCACGCCGTGCTGGGCGGTACCGGTCTTTCCGCCCACCTTGACGCCGTCGATCCGTGCCTTCTTGCCGGTGCCGTCCTCGACGACCGTCTCCATCATCGACTGCAGGATCTGCGCGTTCTCCGCCGACAGCGGCTTGCTCAGCTCCTCGGGTTCGGTCTTCTCGAGCGGGTCGAGGTTGTGCGTCTGGACCGAGTCGACCATGTACGGCTTCATCAGCGTGCCGTCGTTGGCGACGGCCGAGGCGACCATGGCCATCTGCAGCGGGGTGGCCGCGGTGTTGAACTGGCCGATGGAGGACAGCGCGACCTCGGAGGGCGCCATGTCCTCGGAGAAGACCGACGCGCTGGTGCGGACCGGGGTGAACTGCTCCTCGGTGAAGCCGAACTTCTTGGCCTCGTCCAGCATCTTGTCATTGCCGAGGTCGGAGCCGATCTTGCCGAAGACGGTGTTGCAGGACCACTGCAGGGCGACCCGGAGGGTGGCGTTCTTGCAGGGGATGTTGCCCTCGTTCTTCAGCACGGTCGTGGTGCCGGGCATGGTCCACGGCAGCGGCGTCTTGGTGGCCGCGTCCGCGTCCGTGTACAGCCCGTTCTCCAGCGCCGCGGCCGCGGTGACGACCTTGAAGGTCGAGCCGGGTGGGTAGACCTCGCGCAGCGCCCGGTTGAGCATCGGGTCGTCGGGGTTGTTCTTCTTCTGGAGCTTGTCCCAGGCCTCTTCGTCGGAGGTGCTGCCTCCGGCGATCGTCGACGGGTCGTACGACGGGAAGGACGCCAGCGCCAGGATCTTGCCGGTGGACGGCTCGATGGCGGCGACGGCACCCTTGCCGCCCTGGTTCTTCAGGCCCTGGTAGGCGGCCTTCTGCGCGGCGGCGTTGAGGGTGGTGACGACGTTGCCGCCCTGCTTCTTCTTGCCCGTGATCATGTCGAGGGTGTTGCGGAAGAAGAGCCGGTCGTCAGTGCCGCTGAGGATGCCGTCGTTGATGGACTCCAGCTGGTTGGCGCCGTAGGCCTGCGAGACGAAGCCGGTGACGGGCGCCCACATCGCGCCGTCCTTGTACGTCCGCTTGTACTTGAAGTCGCCCGACGTCTCCGTGTACCCGGTGATCGGGTCGCCGCCGACGATGATGTCGCCGCGGGGCACGGCGTAGCGGGCGATCAGGACGCGGCGGTTCTTGGGGTCGTCCTTGAGGCTGTCCGCCTTGACGTACTGCAGCCAGTTGTCCCGGATGAGCAGGGTGAGCATCAGGATGCCGCAGAAGATCGCGATCCGGCGCAGGGGCTTGTTCATGACGGGCGGACCACCTGGGTCATCTCGGCGTCGGGGTTCGGAGCGGGGGCGGGCGCCGGACGGCGGGCGGTGTCGCTGATGCGCATCAGGATGCCGATGAGGGCCCAGTTGGCGAGCACCGAGGAGCCGCCGTAGGCCAGGAACGGCATGGTCATACCGGTCAGCGGGATGAGGCCCATGACACCGCCGGCCACGACGAAGACCTGGAGGGCGAAGGCGCCGGACAGGCCGACGGCGAGCAGCTTGCCGAACGGGTCGCGGGCGGCAAGTGCGGTGCGCACGCCGCGTTCCACGATGAGCGCGTACAGCAGCAGGAGCGCCATGACGCCGGCCAGGCCGAGCTCCTCGCCGAAGGTGGCGAGGATGAAGTCGGAGTTGGCGGCGAAGCGGATGAGTTCGGAGTGGCCCTGGCCCCAGCCCGTGCCGAGGGTGCCGCCGGAGCCGAAGGCCCACAGGGCCTGCATGGCCTGCTCGGAGTGGCCGATCACACCCTGCTGGCTGAGCGTGTACTCGCGCATCGGGTCGAGCCAGGCGTCGACGCGCTGCTGGATGTGCGGTTCGAAGGAGGCCACGCCGACGGCGCCGACCGCGGACATCAGCAGACCGAAGACGATCCAGCTGGTCCGCTCGGTGGCGACGTACAGCATGATGACGAACATTCCGAAGAACAGCAGCGACGTACCGAGGTCGGTCTCGAAGACGAGGATGAGGATCGAGATCGCCCAGACGACGAGGATCGGCCCGAGGTCGCGGCCGCGCGGCAGGTACAGGCCCATGAAGCGGCGGCTGGCGAGGGCCAGGGCGTCGCGCTTGACCATCAGGTAGCCGGCGAAGAACACCGCCAGGACGATTTTCGCGAACTCACCGGGCTGGACGGAGCCGAGGCCGGGGACGCGGATCCAGATCTTGGCGCCGAAGACGTCGGCTCCGAGTCCGGGCACCAGTGGCAGCAGGAGCAGCACCAGGGCGACGAACATCGAGATGTACGTGTAGCGCTGCAGGACGCGGTGGTCCTTGAGGAAGATCAGTACGACGACGAACAGCGCGATGCCGAGCGCCGTGTAGAGCAGTTGTCGGGGCGCGGCCGTGATGTAGGTGGGCAGCGACTGCAGCAGCTTCGACTGGTCCAGCCGCCAGATCGCGACCAGTCCGAGCCCGTTCAGCAGCGTCGCCAGCGGCAGCAGCAGCGGGTCCGCGTACGGGGCGAACTTCCGTACGACGAGATGGCCGATGCCGGCGAGGAGGCCGAGGCCTATTCCGTAGCTGAGGAGGCCGGCCGGCACCTCGTCGTTGATCGCCAGGCCCACGTTGGCGTAGGCGAACACCGGAATGACAACCGCGAACACCAGCAGCGCGAGTTCGGTGTTGCGCCGGCTCGGCGCGCCGATCGCGCCGATCGTGGACGTGTGGTGGGTCGGCGAGTTCGTAGTACTGCTCATCGTGTGACGGGGCCTCTCACGGCTTGCCTACTGCGTGCCGCAGTTCGTGACGACCTTCTGCTCTTCCTCCGAGAGAGTCGGGCCGGGGCTTGGCGTCGCAGTCGGGGTCGGGGAGGTGGAGGAGGACGGGGGCGGGGTCTGGGACTGGGACGCCGATGGGTTCGGCGTCGGTGTCGCCTTTGACGTAAGGGAGGAACGTGTGGTTCCCGTGGTGCCTCCGGCCTCGCCTTCGCCGGTCCCGGAGTTCTTGTCGCTCTCGGCGGACTGCTGCGCGGACCGCTTCTTGCACGCGGAGGCCTGCACGGCGAGTTCGTCGATCTTCTTCTGGGCGTCCTTCAGGCCGCCCTCGGCGATGGTCGCCTCGACCGACTTCTGCCAGACCGGCGGCAGGTACTTGAGTTCGATCTCGGGGTGGTCCTTCTCCACCTCCGACAGCGAGACCCAGGCCAGGTCCTGGCTGATGCCCCGGTAGAGGGCGACGTGGTCGCCGTTGGTGCCGACGTAGTACTGCGTCTGCGTCCACTTCCAGCCGCCGTACAGGCCGCCGCCGATCACACCGAGCGCGAGGGCGATGTAGAAGGATCTCTTCAGCCACTTGCGGCCCTTGCGGGGCTTGACGAAGTCGTCGTCGGTGTAGTCGCCGAAGCTGCCCGCCGGGATGTAGCCGGTGGTGTCGCCGGAGCCGGGCGGGCCGAACTCGCCGCCCCCGCCACCCTGTCCGGGGAACTGGCGGCCGAGCCCGGAGGCACGGCCCGCCGGGGTCTGCATGATGCCGTTGTCGTGCAGCTGGGCCTGGTTCTCGGCGACGGCGCCGACCACGACCGGGGTGTCGGACAGCTGCCCGGCGAGGGTGTCGTTGGTGTCCAGGTCGAGGACGTCGGCGACGATCACGGTGATGTTGTCGGGGCCGCCGCCGCGCAGCGCGAGCTGGATGAGCTCCTGGACGGTCTCCTGGGGGCCCTGGTAGCTGGCGAGGGTGTCCTCCAGCGTCTGGTGGGACACCACCCCGGACAGGCCGTCGGAGCAGATCAGGTACCGGTCGCCGGCGCGGACCTCACGGATGGACAGGTCGGGCTCGACATGGTCGCCGCTGCCCAGCGCGCGCATCAGCAGGGCGCGCTGCGGGTGGGTGGTGGCTTCTTCCTCGGTGATACGGCCCTCGTCGACGAGGCGCTGCACCCAGGTGTGGTCCTGCGTGATCTGGGTGAGGACGCCGTCGCGCAGCAGGTAGGCGCGGGAGTCGCCGACGTGGACCAGGCCGAGGCGCTGTCCGGTCCAGAGCAGGGCGGTGAGCGTGGTGCCCATGCCTTCGAGCTGGGGGTCCTCCTCGACCATCGAGCGCAGCTGGTCGTTGGCGCGCTGGACGGCGGTGCCGAGAGAGGTGAGGACGTCGGAGCCGGGGATGTCGTCGTCGAGGGCGACGATGGTGGAGATCGCCTCGGAGGAGGCGACCTCGCCCGCTGCCGCGCCGCCCATGCCGTCGGCGATGGCGAGCAGGCGGGGTCCGGCGTATCCGGAGTCCTCGTTGCCCTCGCGAATCATGCCTTTGTGCGATCCGGCGGCGAAGCGCAGTGACAGACTCATGCGCACCTCGCCCGTCGGCTCCGGGTACATCCGCACGGTGCCCACCCTCCGGTCGGGAGCGCGCCGGGGCCCGTGGTGTGGGCCGCCGCTGCGTGCTCGCTCCGCTCGCTCATTGTCGTACTACTTCCGCAGCTCGATGACGGTCTTGCCGATGCGGATCGGCGCGCCCAGCGGAATCGGTGTGGGGGTCGTCAGCCGCATTCGGTCGAGGTACGTGCCGTTGGTGGAACCAAGGTCCTCGACGATCCACTGGCCGTCGCGGTCCGGGTAGATCCTGGCATGCCGGCTGGAGGCGTAGTCGTCGTCCAGCACGATCGTGCTGTCGTGTGCCCGGCCCAGGGTGATGGTCTGCCCCTGCAGTGCGACGGTGGTGCCGGTGAGGGTGCCCTCGGACACGACCAGCTTGGTGGGGGCGTTACGGCGCTGGCGGCCGCCGCCCTGCTGGCCGCGCTGCTGCGGAGGCGCCGCCTGACGTGCGGTCTGCTGCGGCCGGGCGGCCTCGCGGCGCGAGCCGCGCTGAGTGACGCGCGTACCGAACAGGTCGCTGCGGATGACCTGCACGGCCACGATCACGAACAGCCACAGGACGGCCAGGAAACCCAGCCGCATGACCGTGAGGGTCAGCTCTGACATTGCCCCCGCTTCACCCTTCGGCTTGCCTATAGATAACGGTGGTGCTGCCCACGACGATCCGCGAGCCGTCGCGGAGCGTAGCGCGGGTGGTGTGCTGCCCGTCCACCACGATGCCGTTGGTGGACCCGAGATCCTGGATCGTCGAGGGCGTTCCGGTCCGGATCTCGCAGTGCCGGCGGGAGACGCCGGGGTCGTCGATCCGCACGTCGGCCTCGGTGCTGCGGCCCAGCACCAGCGTCGCGCGGGAGATCTGATGGCGGGTGCCGTTGATCTCGATCCAGTAGCGGGTGCGACCGCCGGCCGCGGGCGCGGCGGGAGGACGCTGGCCGCCCGCGGGCTGCGGGTAGCCGTAACCGCCGGGGCGGCCGCCGGGGGGCGGCGCGGCCGGCATGGGCGGGGCGCCCGCGGGTGCGGCGGCCGGCGGGTAGCCGTAGCCTCCCGGGGCAGCGCCGGGCCGCCCGGCCGGGGCGGCGGGTGCGGGAGCCTGCCGGCCACCGCCCTGCTGGTCGGTGGAGCCGGCGAGCGTACGGGAGCGCACGCGGTACAGGCCGGTGTCGAGGTCGTCGGCCTTCTCCAGGTTGACCTTGATCGGGCCCATGAAGGTGTAGCGCTGCTGCTTGGCGTAGTCGCGGACCATGCCGGCGAGCTCGTCGCCGAGCTGGCCGGAGTAGGGGCTCAGCCGCTCGTGGTCCGGTGCGCTCAGCTCCACGATGAAGTCGTTGGGGACGACCGTGCGGTCGCGGTTCCAGATCGTGGCGTTGTTGTCGCACTCGCGCTGGAGCGCTCCCGCGATCTCCACGGGCTGGACCTCGGACTTGAACACCTTCGCGAAGGTGCCGTTGACCAGACCTTCGAGACGCTGCTCGAACTTCTTCAGGACTCCCATGAGGCACCTCCTCCGTCGTTGCCTTCGTCCTGTGTCCCGCCGGGCGGGCACTGCCTTACCTGGTACTGCTTACTGATCGTATCCACGCGCCGGTAAATCGGCTGGTTCCCCCTGTCGGCACGGTCGACGGGTGTCGACGCCCTCGAAGTTCCCTTCGGAGCTCCCCTTCGAACTCCTCACGGACACAGTCTTGCCATGGATCGTAGAGGCGGCCGCAAACCAGTGTCCCGCACCTGACTGTGGACCCCGACCGGCTCCTGGGGAGATGAGCGGTACCGGTACGAGGTTGATACGTGAACAGGTTCTCGTTGATACGGAGCGGAGGCCGCCGCGGGTCGCCGTGTGCGCGGGGTGGGTACCCGGGCGGTTCCGGCCGGACCGGCGGGCGTCGGCCGGGCCGGCAGGCCGGGTCTGTCGTGGTGGCTGGCGACGGTGCTGGTGGGCGGCGGCGGGGCGGTCGGGCGGCGGCTGCCTGGGGATAAGGGATGTGAACCCACCCTGCACGGCGTGCTAATGTTCTGGATGTCGGAAGGCGCCGGACCGCAAGGGAAGGGCCCGAGGGCACACCCAATGCGCGGGTGGCGGAATAGGCAGACGCGCTGGATTCAGGTTCCAGTGCCCGCAAGGGCGTGGGGGTTCAACTCCCCCCTCGCGCACTCTGAGAAGCCGATGAAACGGGTCTCTGCAGGTGACGGAAGTCACCGCAGGGGCCCGTTTCTCGTTTCCATGATCGCTGTGAGGCATCACACAGCTTGAGCAGGGCATACGGCAGGCCCCGACGCGTGAGCTATCTCACGGGTGGGGTCTGTCTCGGTGGTGCTTGAGCGCCAGAAGCAGAGTGGGGTCGGTGGCGGCCGGCAGGCAGCAGCCCCGACGCCGGTGCCGGCGGCGGGGTCGGTGCGGTTGGTGCGGCCGAAGAAGGCATGGCTGGTGCCGGTCTAGTTGCGCATCAGGCCGACGTGCTGCTCGGTGACGAAGACGTGGGACCCGTTGTCCATGCCGTTCGCGATGCGGTCGGCGATGGGGCGGAATCGGGAGGCCTCGGTGATGGCGATGATGTAGCGCAGCATGCCGCGTGCCTGGGTGGTGCGGTCGGTTCCGCGGGTGCCGAGGTCGCTGAGGCTGTTCTCCAGGCTGGGCTCGCTCAGGTCGAGGGCGGTCAGCGACTGGTGGGCGACGCGGGCGAGGGCGTCGTAGTCCTGCTTGCCGAGGAACCAGTTGTCGTGGGTGGCGTCTTCCTTGCCGGGGATGTCGGAGGCGAGGTTGAGGACGACGTCGTGCGGGGTGTCCCTGGAGAAGAACCGTACGACGCAGAAGTCGCTGAGCCGTACGACCGCGTGCACGGTGGGGGTGTGGTTGCCGCTGCTGATCGCGATGTCGGCGAAACCCTGGGCTTTTGTGTGGTCGGTCGAGGTTTCGGCGAGGTGGTGCAGCTGGTCGAGCATGGTCAGATAGGCGCCCGAGCCGTGGGTGATGTTCCAGCGGAGTTGTGGGAAGTCGACGTTTTTGTTGCCGGCGGCGGTCTCGGTTTCCCTGGGCGCCAGCATGATCACCAGGAATCCGAGCAGGATCGACAGGGCGACCGCGACGAGGACGCTGGTGGGCATGGTGGCTCCGGTTGTTCGACGTGCAGTGATGTCACGACCGACGTTCACAGCCGGGAGGTTGTTTGGCAGGCCCCTTCTGCTGCCGCGGACAATTCCGGAGGATCGAATTCCACGTTACGTGTCCGGACGTAAGGCGCGCGGGAGCGACAGGTCGCGGAGCGATGGCGGCGACGGCCAGGCCACGGACGTGTGAAACAGGCCGCAGCAACTGTTCGTGCAGCAGCTGATGTCAGCGACCGGCGGAAGCGGCCATCCCATGATCCGGGGAGACGGTCAGTGGCAGACCCGCCTGTACGGCCGGTCCGGAACGTAGGTGCGCCACTGCGCCCGGGTCAGTTCCATGTTCCCGGCACGGGAGCAGACAAGGGACACCGCTCGGTCAGGATCCACGACGTACCGCTGGAGCGGGACGTGCTTGCCGCCCGCGTACAGCATGGTGCTGTCCGGGCTGAAGGCGAGCGTGTCGACGCTCCCACCGGGGGTGGGCAGAGAAGGGCCGAGTGGTTGCTGGGTCGCGATGTCCCAGAGTTGGACGGTGCCCGAGTCGCCGCCCACGGCGAGCGTGCTGCCGTCCGGACTGAACGCGAGAGCCCTGATCGCCTCGGCCGAGTCGGAGGACGGATCGACGGGTGCCAGAAAGACGTTCCTCAGGATGCCGGCCCGGTGGCGGAGGTCGCCGTCCCAGACGGCCACCCGCCCGGTCCAGTCGCCCGCCGCGAGGCCGGAGCCGTCGGGTGCGAAGGCGATGGCTCCGATGCCGTCGCGCTGGACGAGGTCATGGGCGTGGGACCGGCCTGCTCGGACGACGCGGTTGTCGGTCACGAGGAGCTTGCCGTCCCGGCTGACGGCCAGTTGACCGCCGCCCGGGCCGGGGAGGAGCGCCGTCCTCCGCTGCCGCGTGGTGTCCCATGTCTCGTTGACGTAGCCGTTCTCGGTCGAACGTGCGGTGAGGAGCGTGCGACCGCCCGGTCCCAGGGCGATCGCGTCCGTAGGCGTCGCGGACGCCGTCGCCAGGTCCACCGTGGTCTTCGTGCGTCCGGCGGCCACGTCCCACACCGTCAGACGCTGAGGCGCCGTCTCCCAGGGGGCGGAGATTCCGTACGCGAACGTGCCGCCGTCGGGGCTGAAGGACAGCAACGGCTCGGTGATCTCCCCGGGGACCGTCGGTATGCCGGTGCGGAAGGCGGGACGTGACGGCGTCGGCAGGGTGCGCAGCAGACGGCCGTCGCGCGTGTCCCGCAGTTGGACGACGTAGCGGTCGCCGATGCGTTCGGCGGTGGCGAGCGTCCTGCCGTCGGGGCTGAGCCGGACCCCGGCGAGCGGACTCCTGCGCCAGGCGTGGGTGAGCGTCGTGGTGAGGTCGAGGGTGTGGACCGTGCCCCCTTCGAGGTACCGCAGCAGGGGCCGCGAGGAGTCCCAGGCGAGATCGGAGAGCGACGCGTTGTCCAAGGAGTGCCGGAAAACGGGGGCGCCGCGGTTGGGCAGACGCCACACTCTGATCTCCTGGCCGCCGCCGGTCGCCAGAAACGAGCCGTCCGCGCTCACGACGGCCAAAAGGGCACCAGAGTGGGTGACGTCGGCGAGCTCTCGTCCTGACGAGGTGTCCCATACACGCACCCGGTCCCCGGAGAGAGTGAGGAGCCGGCCGCCGGTGAGGCCGAGGAAGGTGCGGTCACCATCACAGGCGCCGCGAGCGCTCGTCCAGGCACCGGACCGGACGCTGCGCGCGGAGGTGTCCCAGACCTGCGGGGCCCGGCCGCGCGGGCAGACGGCCAGCAGCCGGTCGTCGGCCGCCGCGGCGGCGCGCTCCCCGCTGCCGGCCGACGGGGTCCGGAAGACCAGATGGCCGTCGGTGACGGAGTAGAGCCCCACCCGGTCGTCGAACATGCTCGTCACCAGGTAATTGCGGTCACTCGCCCCGAAGCGCACGGTGTCCCCGAACGGCAGAGGACCCCCGATCCAGCGCCTCGTTCGGGTGTCCCACAGCCGCTGGGTCTGCCGGCCGGTCCGGATGACGAGTACCCGGCCGCCCGGCCCCGCGCCGAGTATCGCCCCGTGAGGTACCGGCCCCGAGGCGATACGGCGGTGGGTGCCTACGTCCCACGTCCGCCAGGTGTTGCCGCCGACGCTCACCAGGGTGCGCCCGGAGCTGTCGAGGTACCGGTTCGGTTCGTCACCGGGCGCCGGGTCGGTGAAGCTGTCCAGTTCGGGCTGGGCCAGCGCGCCCAGCAGGGCTCGGCGGGACTCCGGCAGCTCGGAGATGCGCCACGCGGCGACGCCGAGCAGCATCGCGGTGCGCGGGTCGGTGGTACGCAGCGCGTCGGCGACCGCGGCCACCCGGCGGGCCGCCGTGTCGGTGGTCTGCTGCTCGCTCTCCTGACGCAGTCGAACGGCGGTCAGGCCGACGACCAGGGCCACCGCCAGCACCGCGCAGAGCGAGGCCGTGAGCGTCCGGCTCCGGCGCCGGGCCCGGGTGGCGGCCCGCTCCTCCGCCACCCGCTGCTCCGCGGCGGCGACCAGGAAGGCCGTCTCCTCGGACGTCAGACCGTCGTAGCCGCGGTCGTCGCCCGCGAACAGCTCCTCGGCCCGCGCCAGGCGGGTGCCCCGGTAGAGGGTGCCCGGGTCGCGGTCGTGCTCCAGCCAGGTGCGGGCGGCGTCGGTCAGCCGCCGGTGGTGGCGCAGCCGCTCCCGGTCCGCGTCGATCCACTCGCGCAGCCGCGGCCAGCAGGTGATGAGCGCCTCGTGGGCGAGGTGCACTCCGTCGTCGTCGGTGGTCAGCAGCCGGGCCCGGGTCAGCCGCCCGACGACGGCCCGCACTTCGGGGTCCTCCCACCCGGCCATTTCCTCCCAGCCGAGCGGGCGGCGCGTGTCGGCGTTGCCCTGGCCGGGCTCGACCATCCGCAGGAGCAGGTGCCGGGCGGCGTGCGCCTGCGCCGGTGAGAGTTCCCCGTACGCCTCCTCGGCGCTGGCCGCGATCGCGCCGCGTACCCCGCCGGCCGCTTCGTACGCGGCCAGGGTCAGCATCCGTCCCTTGCGCCGCCGCCAGGTCTCCAACAGGGCGTGGGACAGCATCGGCAGTCCGCCGGGCTCGTCGAGCACGTCCTCGACGATCCGTGCGGTCAGGGTCCGCTCCACGATGAGCCCGGCCGCCTGCGCGGGTCGGACCACCGCCTCGCGCAGTTCGTCCGCGGTCATGGGCCTGACCAGGAGTCCGCTCCCGTGCAGCGCCTCCGCCAGTCGCGGGTGCTCGGCGCACCGCGCGTAGAAGTCGGACCGTACGGCTATGAGCACGCGCAGTCGGCTGCCCGGGTCGCGCGCGGCGAGCAGCAGGTCGAGGAAGCGGTCCCGCTCGGCGCGCTCGCGGCAGAGGGTGAAGACCTCCTCGAACTGGTCCACCACCACCCAGCTCTCCGGATCGTCGGCCGCCGGCGTCAGCAGATGTCCGTAGGTGGCGGCGGGCCGGGCTCCCGGAGTGAGGATCCGAAGGACCGCCGTACGTCCCTCCTGCGCGATCTTCTCCCGCAGCAGGGGGATCAGACCGGCCCGCAGCAGGGAGGACTTGCCGCTGCCGGACGCCCCGAACACCACGGCGAACGGGGACCCGCAACCCAGCTCGCTCAGCTCGTCGACCAGTCGGTCCCGGCCGAAGAACAGCTCACGGTCGTCCGGCTCGAAGCGCGTGAGGCCACGGTAGGGCGGGGCGGCGTCGGCATCCTCCTGCCTCTCCTCCCCGGCCAGCGCCTCGGCCTCCGCCCACCGTGCCTCCCACGGAGCGGGGTCGGCGCCGCAGGCCCGGACGTACGCCTGGAGCACGGCCAACGACGGCAGTCGCTCGCCGCTCGCCGCTTTCGCCAGGGTCGTCACCGAGAAGCCGGCCTTCTTCGCCATGGTCCGGTACGACACGCCACCGGATGAACGGCGCAGTTCCCGAAGATCGTGGGCGAGTCGCTGCACGGGACCGGCCGCCGGGTCGACCGGTCGTTCGGGGCGCCCCATGGCGAAGCCTCTTTCGCGGACAGGAAGAACAAGCTGATCAGCAGCACAAGGTACGTTTCGTCCTCCGCGGACGAGAACCCTTTCCGACTGTGATGTCAGCCCGAGAAGTACCTGACAACGTTCGGCGCATGAGGGCGATACGGCGTCCTCGGCGGCCGTGACCTGGGATGAAGCTCTCAGGTCACGGCGCGGGTTCAGCCGGCCGCGATGACCGTGGCGAGGGTCACGGCGGCGGGGAGGGCCTGGGCGAAGAGGATGCGGCGGTTGGCGGTGGCCGCGCCGTAGACGCCGGCGACGACGATGCAGGACAGGAAGAAGATCTGGACCCGGTAGCCGGTCGGGTCGTCGGCGATCAGGCCCCAGACCAGGCCCGCGGCGAGGAAGCCGTTGTAGAGGCCCTGGTTGGCCGCCAGCGTCGCGGTGGAGCGGGCCAGCTCGGCGTCGAAGCCGGAGAAGCGGCGGCCCGGGCCGCGCTGCCACAGGAACATCTCCAGGACCAGGATGTAGACGTGCAGCAGCGCCATGAGGGCGACGAGGACGACAGAGATCAGATGCATGCGGTGATTGTGCCGGTGCGGTGTCCGGTGTCGGTGGGGCGGTCGGTCCTTTGGTGGCCGGTCGGTCTTTCGGTGGCCGGTTGGTCTTTCGGTGGCCGGTCGGTCTTTCGGCTGAGCCGAGGGTTCCGGGGGCTGTGAACGGTGGCCGTTCGGCCGAGGTGGCCGATGTCGCCTGGCGCGAGATCGGAGCTCCCCTCCCCCAGGAGCTCGCCGATGCCACCCGAGTCACTCACCGTCGTCGCCGGAGTCAGGCCCGGCGATTCCGTGCTCGCCCCCGCACGACAGGAGCGTTCCGAGGACGGCCGCGAGTCGGCCCGCAAGAGCCCGCGCGTGTCCCGCGAGGTGCTGTTCTGGCTCGGGTGCGCGGGCTTCGCCCTGGCGCTCGCCGCCAGACGCGAGGCAGGAGGAGGCCGGCGTCGGTGTCTGCGCTGACGGTGCGGGGTGGGCGGCGGCTGGTGAAGAACGAGCGGCCGGCGGAGAGCGAGCGGTTGGCGGGGGTCGGGCGTGGATGAGGGGCAGGGCGTGCGGTCGGCGGGAGGTGGATGAGGGGCAGGGCGTGCGGTCGGCGGGAGTGCGAGTCGGGCTCGGGCGTCCGGACGCCTGTCTGGTGCGGGTCACCGTGCCGGCGGTGGTCGGACTCGTCGTGGCGCTGCTTCTTCCGTCAGGGGGGGCAGCGGCCGGCGGGGGACCCGCCGGGGGCCTCAAGAAGTACGTCGGTAACCGGCACGTCGGTAACTGGTCGTCGAAAACTGATACGTCTCGGTGAGGGGGACGCAGGGGAGGAGGCGCAGCCGAATCCCCTGCACGCGCGCGTGGGCCTTGTTCGCCACGCGCGCGTACGCCTTCCTCCTCACGCGCGCGTGAGGCCTCCGACCGCCCCCGACCCGCGCTACGCCGCGAGCCGCTGTACCAGCTGCTTCGCCTTCGTGGCGGCCTCGTCGAGGGCGCGCTCGTGGGAGGCCTCGAAGAGGGGGATGAGCTCGGCCATGTCCGGGTTGGCCGGGGCCATCGTGAGCTCCGGGACGATGAAGTCGAGGTCGGCGCCGAGGAAGTCGGCCAGGATCGCCGACAGGTAGTTCTGCACGTACTCGTATCCCTCGCGCGGTGTGCCCGGTCCGTACGCGCCGCCCCGGCTGGCGACCACCGTGACCGGGGTGCCCTTGACCGACTGGGCGCTGCCCGCCGTACGGCCGAACAGGACCACGTTGTCCAGCCACGCCTTCAGGGTCGACGGGATCGTCAGGTTGTACATCGGGGCGCCGATCAGCACGGCGTCCGCCCGCTCCAGCTCCTCGATCAGCTTCAGCCGGTCCGCGAAGGCCGCGGCCTGCTCAGGGCTGTGCGCGGCCGGATCGGAGAAGCCGGCGGTGTGCGCGTCGGCGGTGATGTGCGGCACCGGGTCCGTGGCGAGGTCGCGGTGGATCACCGTGCCCTCGGGGTGCTGTTCCTGCCAGGTGCGGCGGAAGGCGTCGGTTACGGCGCGGGAGGAGGAGGCGTCGGCCGGGAAGACCGAGGAGTCGATGTGCAGGAGCGTTGCCATGGGGGTCTCCAGAGGGGACGGGAGCGGACAGGAGCACCTGGCCGCAGGGACTGAAACTTCGTACTCGACTATGGATAACACAGTCACTTACTTTTTTTCATCCCCGTACGACAAGGCAGTACTCTGGGGGCATGGCGGCGGGTGAGCAGAGGCACGACGTAGCGGCGTGCAAACGGGTCGACGAGGGCATCAACCGCGTCTTCCAGCTCCTCGGAAAGCGCTGGACCGGTCCGATCGTGTCCGTCCTGACCGCGGGGCCCGCGTACTTCGTCGCCTTGCGCCGGGCGATTCCCGGCATCAGTGAGCGCATGCTCTCCGACCGGCTCACCGAGCTGGCTGCCGCGGGACTCGTCGTGCGTGAGGTGTACGAGGGGCCGCCGCTGCGGGTCGTGTACCGGCTGACGGAGGCGGGTTCCGCGCTCGAGCCCGCGCTGAGGGAACTCGGGGAATGGGCGAAGAAGCACCTGCCGGACGAGGCGGGGGCCGAGGGCTGCTGAAGCCTGGAGCTGAAGCCTCAGGCCTGAAACCCGAAGCCTGAAGGCTGAAGCCCGGAGCATGAAGCTGGAGCCTGAAGCCCGATGCCCGATGCCGGAATCCGGAAGCCCGAAGCCCGAAGCTGGAGCCTGAGCTCAGTTGCCGATATCGGTGGTTGCGCCGTGCCGGCTTTTCCACAGGCGCGGAGTTGTCCACAGGGTGTGACGGCTTTCGGCCACCGGCTGTAACGTCGGCACGAGTTGATGTTCGTGGCTGAGCGGGGGAGGCGGTCGGTATGACCGAGGTCGGTGCGGAGAGCGCGGCGGGTGCCGAGGCCGTGGGGGAGGCGGCCGTGGTGGAGGCCGCAGCGGTGACGCCGCAGTCGTCGTCGAAGGCCGTCTCGCGTCGGCTGCCCCGGGTCGGCGGATTCGCCGAGTGGCCCGGCGGCGGGTCGCCCAAGGAGGAGGGCAAGGCGCTGCGCGGGCGGGTACCGCGCGGTGATCACGCGATCCTCGATCTCGACCCGGCCCGTCCCGACGCGGTGGCCGCCGTCGAGGAGTCCAACCTGGGCCGCATCCCCGAGCTCACCCCGATAAGGGTCGGCCGGATGGCGGCCACGCCCTTCGCCTTCCTGCGCGGCTCCGCCGGACTCATGGCGTACGACCTCGCCCGCACCCCCATGACCCGGATCCGCGCCCAGATCTGCGGCGACGCGCACGCCGGGAACTTCGGCCTGTACGGCGACGCGCGCGGCGGCCTGGTCATCGACCTGAACGACTTCGACGAGACGCTGCTCGGCCCGTGGGAGTGGGACCTCAAGCGGCTCGCGGCCTCGCTCGTGCTCGCGGGCCGGGAGGCCGGCGCGGACGAGGACGCCTGCCGCAAGGCGGCCCACGACACGGTTGGTGCCTACCGGCGGACCATGCGGCTGCTGGCCAAGCTCCCGGTGCTGGACGCGTGGAACGCGATCGCGGACGAGGAGCTCGTCTCCCACACGGACGCGCATGACCTGCTCGGCACGCTGGAGCGGGTCGCGGAGAAGGCGCGCGGCAACACCAGTGGGCGCTTCGCGGCGAAGTCGACGGAGCAGACCGAGGACGGTGGCCGCCGCTTCGTCGACGCACCGCCGGTACTGCGCCGGGTCCCGGACGAGGAGGCGGCCTCGGTGGCGGCGTCGCTGGAGAGCTACGTCACCACACTCTCCGAGGACCGTCACCCCCTGCTCTCCCGCCATGCGGTGCACGACGTGGCGTTCCGGGTGGTGGGCACGGGCAGCGTGGGCGCACGCTCCTACGTCGTGCTGCTCCTGGACCACCGGGGCGAGTCGCTGGTCCTGCAGGTGAAGGAGGCCCGTTCCTCGGCTCTCGTCCCGCACCTGGTGACGGCCGGCTTCGAGGTGCCGGAAGTGGAGCACGAGGGTCGGCGCGTGGTGCTGGGCCAGAAGCGGATGCAGGTGGTCAGCGACATCCTGCTGGGCTGGACGACGGTCGACGGACGCCCCTTCCAGGTACGCCAGTTCCGCAACCGCAAGGGCAGCGTCGACCCGGCCGCGCTGGCCGCCGACCAGATAGACGACTACGCCCGCATGACCGGCGCCCTCCTGGCCCGCGCCCACTCCCACAGCGCCGACCCCCGCCTGATCTCCGGCTACTGCGGCAAGAACGAGGAACTGGACGAGGCGATCGCCACGTTCGCCGTCACCTACGCCGACCGCACGGAGGCGGACCACGCGGCACTGGTGGCGGCGGTGCGGGCGGGGCGGATCGCGGCGGAGATGGGAGTGTGACCGGGCGCGGATGTGGGGCAGTCAGCCTGCCCGGCGTTTGAGGACGAGGCCCGTTCAGGGTCGAAGCGGGGTCTGGGGCGGCAGGCCCGGCCGGCCCGCGACGATGCCGGTGTCGTCCGGGCGGCGGTGCCCGGGGCTCGGTTCGGCTGACGCAGTCACACGTGGCCTACGCTGGTCGGGTGACGACGCCGGAAGCTGAGCAGTCCCAGGCCGAGCCCGCTGGTGCGGGGACGCGGAGCGGTGCCGAGGTGCCCGCCGGTGGAGGCGAGCAGGGTGGTGAGGCGCAGATGACCGCCGAGGACGGTGGGGTTCCGCCCTGCTCCGGCGAAGCCGAGAGCCTCGGTGACGCACGGCCCGAGGAGCGGCTGGAGCGGGCCGTGCGGGCCGCCGAGCAGGCGTTGATCGAGTACGAGATCGCGGTGGAGACCTTCCGCGTCGAGGTGGAGAACTTCTCCCGCCTGCACCACCAGAAGCTCGGCCCGATGTACGCACGCCTCGACGAGCTGGACGCCTGTATCGCCGAGGCCACGGCCGCCCGCACCGGCGACCCCGAGGACATCCGCAAGGCCGACGAGGCACGCGCGCGCGTGCTGCCGATGCCCGGCGTCGAGGAGCTTTTCCACGGCTGGATGGACAGCGAAGGGCTGTTCCCGGAGGCCGAGGCGATGCTCACCGACCAGCCGGTACGGCCGCCCCAGCGGGTGCGCCCCAGCGACGAGGCCCGCAAGCTCTACCGCGAGCTGGCCCGCAAGGCCCACCCCGACCTCGCCCAGGAAGAGGCCGAGCGTTCCCGGCGCGAGGAGTTCATCACCCGCGTCAACGCCGCCTACGCCCGAGGCGACGAGGCGCTGCTGCGGGAGCTGGCCGAGGAGTGGGCCGCGGGCCCCGTGCCCAAGGAGCAGGGCCCGACTCCCGCCGAGGAGCTCTACGCCCGCCTCGAATGGCTGGCCCAGCGCAAGGAGATGCTCACCCTGGTCGCGAAGGAGCTGGAGGAGAGCGCGATCGGCGCGATGCTCCGCCTCGCCCCCGACGACCCGGACCGTCTGCTCGACGAGATCGCCGAACAGCTCCTTGCCCAGGTGGCGCAGCGGGAAGCGGAACTGGCGGCTCTGCTCGGGTAGGCGATGCGGATACGGCCCTCAGGGGCACGGGGCTGTAGCGATCTGCGGCTCCGCCGCGTGGGCCCCTCTGGGAGCCCGGCGCCGGTCGGCGCAGCGTCGGGTAGCGTCGGAGCCATGCATTTCGGATCTGGCGTACCCACGGTCGAGGTCGCGGACCTCAAGGACGACGACTTCCTTCTCGACGTCCGCGAGGACGACGAATGGCAGGCGGGCCACGCCGAAGGCGCCCTGCACATCCCCATCAGCGAGTTCGTCGCCCGCTACGGCGAGCTGACCGAGGCCGCCCCGCAGGACGGCCGCGTCCATGTGATCTGCCGCTCCGGCGGGCGTTCCGCGCAGGTCGCGATGTACCTCGTCCAGCAGGGCATCGACGCCGTGAACGTCGACGGCGGCATGCAGGTGTGGGCGGCGGCGGGACGTCCCGTGGTGAACGACGAGGGCCGGCCCGGCTTCGTCCTGTAGGGCGGCCGGACCAGCCGGTCAGCCCAGCGGGTGCGCCGCCAGCAGCTCTCCCAGCGCCTCCTCGTGTGCCGCCGCCGGGCCGAGTGCCAGCTCCAGGTGCTTGGCCCAGGCGTGGTACCGGTGCAGCGGATAGTCGACGTCGGCGCCGAAGCCGCCGTGCAGATGCTGGGCGGTCTGCACGATCCGCCGTACGCCCTCCGAGGCCCAGATCTTGGCGACGGCCACGTCTCCGGAGGCGGGCAGCGCTCCCGGCGCCCCCGACGCGATCCGCCACGCGGCCTGCCACAGCGTGGCCTCCATCGCGCGCAGGTCGATGTAGCGGTCGGCGGACTGTACGGCGACCGCCTGGAACGTGGCGATCGGATGCCCGAACTGCTCCCGCTTGCTCGCGTACTGCGAGGTCATCCCCAGCACCCGCTCACCCAGGCCGAGCGCCAGCGCACACGTCCCGGTGGCGAGCAGCTCCCGTAGCCACTCCCACGCCCCCTCGGCATCGATGACCTCACGCGCCGCCACCCGCACCGACTCCAGCCGCAGCTCCCCCAGCCGTTCCCCGCTGGTCGAGAACTGCTCGGCGAGCGAGGCCCCCTCGGCACCGCGCGACACCAGCGCGAGGACGGTCCGGTCGGCGGACGTACGGGCCGGTACGACGACGAGATCGGCGTCGTACGCCCAGGAGACCATGGTCTGCACGCCGTCCAGGACCCACCCGGCAGCGTCCTGCCGGGCGGTCACCGCGAGCTCGGCCGGGTCGTGGCCGGTGCGGCCGTGCGCGGCGACCGTCAGCACCACCTCACCGCGCCCGGCCCGCGCGAGCAGCTCGGATTTCAGCTCGGGGCCGCCGTACGCCTGGACGGCCGCCATCGCCGCGCTGCTCTCCAGCAGGGGCACGCGCGCGAGCACTTTCGCCGACTCGCGCAGCACCAGGCACAGCGCGACGGCGTCGAGGCCGGCCCCGCCGTACTCCTCCGTGAGCAGCAGGCTGAGCAGGTCCGCGTCGGCGAGCCGGCCCCACAAGGCGCGGTCGAAGTCGTCGGCGACGGCACCCGGCGTGAGCGCCGGGGAGGGCACGGCGTCCGGCGCGACCCCCGAGAACACCCCGTGCGCCGCCTCGGCCGCCGCCTGCTGCTCCTCGGTGAAGGTGAAGTCCACGGTCCCTGCCCTTCCACACGTCCGCGCCGACAGCGATCTGACGGTGCGTCAAGATAGAACAGGTTCTAGAAGAAGGGAATGCTCCGTGGAGGACCTGCGTAAGGTCCCCCATGGTCCCCGTACGGGCGTGCAGGACCCCCGTAGGGTGTGGACAACCGCGGCCCGACAGGGGCTGTGCCCGGCGGGTGGGCCTGAGTACCGTTCCCCTGCGAGCGCTGAGGCAGGACGGAACGGACCGGAATCGGGGAAAGAACGGCATGGCAGACGCGTACGACGCAGGCTCGGCCGCCCGTCAGGGGCCGCAGGAGGAGCCGGCGGACGTCCTGCCCGCTGTCGTGCCCGCGTCCGCGCCTCCCGCCGTGCCGTCACCCGAACCCCGAACCGGCGTGGCCGCCCTCTCCCTGCGGTACCAGATCGGTGCCGCCCTGGCCCTCGCGGTCGTGGCGATCGCCGTCTGTGTCCACATCGGCATGGTGTTTCTGCACGTCGCGCCGCCGAACACGGTCACCAAGCAGCACGGCAAGGCGATCGACGACTGGATATACCCGGAGTTCGAACAGAACTGGAAGCTGTTCGCCCCCAACCCGCTGCAGCAGAACATCGCGGTGCAGGTCCGGGCCGAGATCAACACGGGCGACGGCGATGTCCACACCACCGGCTGGCACGACCTGTCCGCCCAGGACGGCCGGGCCATCGACGGCAATCTGCTGCCCAGCCACACCCAGCAGAACGAGCTGCGCCGGGCCTGGGACTTCTTCGTCGCCACGCACGACGCCCAGAACCGGCCCGTGGGCCTGCGTGGCGCCCTGTCGGAGACCTATCTGCGGCACATAGTGCAGCAGCGACTCGAGCGCGCGAACGCGGCCGGCGAGGGCGGTGCCATTGAACGCGTCCAGGTCCGCTCCCGCACCACCAACGTGCCCCCGCCCGAGTGGAGCGACGAGCAGGTCTCGGACAAGCCGACCTACCGCGTGCTGCCGTGGTGGTGGGTCCCGGAGGACGGTGACGACGCCGGCGCCGCGGCCGCTGAGGGCGCGGGCCAGGCCCGTCATTCGGGCGCGGCCGCGGGAGGCGCACGGTGAACCGCTTCTCCCTCGCGATCTCCTCCGGCATCGCCCGCATCACCGAGTCGGCCCTCGGCCCGTACCAGACGGCCGTCATCCGCATCGGCTTCACCGCGACCTGGCTGCTCTTCCTGCTGCGCGAGTTCCCCCACCGCCAGGAGATGTACGGCCCCGACGGCACCTGGGACTTCGATCTCGCCCAGCAGCTGATCGGCACGAACGGTGCCTTCACCGCCCTGATCTGGTCGAGCAGCCAGGTCTGGTTCGAGTCCGTCTACGCCTTCGCCGTCCTGACCAGCGTGCTGCTGCTGCTCGGCTGGCGCACCCGCACGATGTCGGTGCTGTTCATGGTCGGCGTGCTCTCGCTGCAGAACCGCTCCGTCTTCATGGGCGACGGCGGCGACAACGTGCTGCACCTGATGTGCGTCTACCTCGTGTTCACGCGCTGCGGGCAGGTCTGGTCGCTGGACGAGCGCCGGGCCGGGCGCGCGCGCGAGGCTCGCGTGCGTGGCGAGCGGGTCGCACCGGACCGGGTCGGCCCGGCCCTGTGGGGCGTGCTCGGGTTCGCGCTGGTCGCGGTGACCGTGGCCGGCCGCCTCGACGGCGACCTGACCGTACCGGTGATCCTGTGGGCGGTCTGGCTCGGGCAGGCCGTGTGGTGGATCGTGGACCGCCGCGCGCGGACCGCCCAGCCCCGCATCCTGCTCGACGTCGTCGGCAACGTCGTGCACAACGGCGCCCTGCTGGTGATCATGGCCGAGGCGTGCCTGATCTACGCGACCGCCGGCTGGTACAAGATCCAGGGCTCCCGCTGGCAGGACGGCACCGCCGTCTACTACCCGCTGCACCTCGACTACTTCTCGCCCTGGCCCGCCCTCGCCGACCTGCTGTCGTCCAGCGGCACGATGGTGATGCTCATCACCTACGGCACGGTCATCGTGCAGGTCGCCTTCCCGTTCACGCTGTTCAACCGGCGGGTCAAGAACGTCCTGCTCACCGCGATGATCACCGAGCACGCCGTGATCGCGGTCGTCCTCGGCCTGCCGTTCTTCTCGCTGGCGATGATCGCGGCGGACGCGGTCTTCCTGCCGACGCCGTTCCTGCGCCGTCTGGGCGACTGGGGAGCACGCGCGCGTGACGGGCTCTCACGTCGGCTGTCGCGTCTGGTGCGGCGCGGCGACCACCGTACGGCGCTCCCCGGGCCGCGCACCCCGGAGAACCCCGAGCACGCGCACGTAGGCTTCGGGGCATGACCCTGACCACCTGGAACCGGCTCGCGGAGACGTCCGTGCTGCTCGACGGCTTCCACGCCCTCAAGCACGCGGTGCGCTTCGGCGCTCGGGTGCCGGTGGCGGTCACCGTCGACCGGGAAGCCACCCTCGCCCTCGCCGACGAACTGGCGCCTGACGTACGGGACGCCCTGGACGCCCTCCTCACGCAGGTCCCGGAGTCGACGTACACGTCCCTGGTGCCGCGCCCGCACCCCACCGCGGTGGCCGCCTTGGCCGTACGACCGCCCCGCGCGGCCAACCTCGAAAAGCTGGCGCACACCCCCCGCACCGCCCCGATCGTGGTCCTCGACAACCCCCGCAACCTCGGCAACGCGGGCGCCGTGATCCGCCTGGCCGCCGG
Source organism: Streptomyces sp. NPDC051243 (assembly GCF_044455405.1). Classification (NCBI taxonomy): domain Bacteria; kingdom Bacillati; phylum Actinomycetota; class Actinomycetes; order Kitasatosporales; family Streptomycetaceae; genus Streptomyces; species Streptomyces sp. NPDC051243. Next base: position 184,795 of record NZ_JBITES010000004.1, read on the forward strand.
CTTCGGCGCGACCGGTGTGGTCACCACCGGCACGCTCGACCCATGGCACCCCACCGTCGTACGCGGCGGGGCGGGCCTGCACTTCGCGACGGCGGTGGAGCGGCTGGGCGTGGACGAACTGCCACCAGGACCGGTCTTCGCACTGGACCCGGAGGGCGACGACATCCGGGGCGTGAAGCTCCCGGATGACGCCGTCCTGGCCTTCGGGTCGGAGCGCAGCGGCCTGTCGGCCGAACTACGCGCGCGTGCCGGCTATTTGGTGTCCCTGCCGATGACACCCCAGGTCTCCAGCTACAACTTGGCGACGAGCGTGGCGATGACGCTGTACCACTGGAGCCTCACCAAGGCTTAGGCCTGCCCACCAGGCTCAGGCCTCCCGACGCACCTCGACGACCCGGAACCGGTTGGCGACGAACGCACCGTCGCACAGCGCCGAGTTGGCCGCCGGGTTACCCCCCGAACCGTGGAAGTCGGAGAACGCGGCGGTCTGGTTGACGTACACCCCGCCCGTGAGGTTCAGCGACAGCTGCGCCGCCTCTTCCAGGCACGCCTCCTGTACGGCCTGCTCCACCTCCCCGTCCGTGGTGTACGCGCCGACGGTCATCGCACCCTTCTCGCGCACCGTCCGCCGCAGCAACTCCACCGCGTCCGCGGCCGAGTCGACCGCCACGGCGAACGACACCGGCCCGAAGCACTCGCTCATGTACGCGGCCTCGTCATCCGGCTTGGCCCCGTCCAGCTTCACGATCACCGGCGTACGGACCACCGCGTCCGGGAACTCCGGGTTGGCGACCTCGCGGGAGGCGAGAGCGACCTCTCCGAGGCCGGCGGCCGCGTCCAGACGTGCCTTGACGTCGGGATTCACGATCGCGCCGAGCAGCGCGTTCGCGCGGGCGTCGTCGCCGAGGAGGCCGTCGACCGCGCGGGCGAGGTCGGCGACGACCTCGTCGAAGGTCCTGGGGCCCTCCTCGGTGCGGATGCCGTCGCGGGGGATGAGCAGGTTCTGCGGGGTGGTGCACATCTGGCCGCTGTACAGGGACAGCGAGAAGGCCAGGTTGGACAGCATCCCCTTGTAGTTGTCGGTGGAGTCGACGATCACCGTGTTGACGCCGGCCTTCTCGGTGTAGACCTCGGCCTGGCGGGCGTTGGCCTCCAGCCAGTCGCCGAACACGGTCGAGCCCGTGTAGTCGATGATCCGGATCTCCGGGCGCAGGGCCAGGGTTTTCGCGATGCCCTCGCCGGGCCGCTCGGCGGCCAGCGCGACCAGGTTGGGGTCGAAGCCCGCCTCGGCGAGCACCTGCCGCGCGACCTGCACGGTGAGCGCGAGCGGGAGCACCGCGCGCGGGTGGGGCTTGACGAGGACCGCGTTGCCGGTGGCCAGGGAGGCGAACAGGCCCGGGTAGCCGTTCCAGGTCGGGAAGGTATTGCAGCCGATGACCAGCGCGATACCGCGCGGGACCGGCGTGAACTGCTTGTTCAGGGCGAGCGGGTCACGCTTGCCCTGCGGCTTGGTCCACTCAGCGGTGTCCGGGGTGCGGACCTGCTCGACGTAGGCGTACGCCACCGCCTCCAGGCCGCGGTCCTGCGCGTGCGGGCCACCCGCCTGGAAGGCCATCATGAAGGCCTGGCCGGACGTGTGCATGACCGCATGGGCGAACTCGTGCGTACGGTCGCTGATCCGCTTGAGGATCTCCAGACAGATCACGGCGCGCATCTCGGCGCCCGCGTCCCGCCACTGCCGCATGCCGGACCGCATGGCCGGCAGCAGCTCGTCGAGGTTCGCGTGCGGGTACTCGACGCCCAGCTCGATGCCGTACGGGGAGACCTCGCCGCCCACCCAGTCGTCCGTCCCGGCCTGGCCGAGGTCGAGGCGGTTGCCCAGGAGGGCGTCGAAGGCGGCCTTGCCCGCCGCCGCGTCCAGGCTGCCGTTCTCGCCGTAGGCCTTGGGGTGCTCGGGGTGCGGGGACCAGTACGCGCGCGTGCGGATCGCTTCCAGCGCCTGGTCGAGGGTGGGCCGGTGCTTGGCGATGAGCTCGTGGGTGGTCAGTTCGGCGGTGGCCATGCGGGACCAACTCCTCGTTTCCTGAGCTCTTCGTCGAGCTCATGACCTGGGCAGAAACATGGGCAGGAATGGGCGGTCAGAGTTAGAGTAACCGAACGATCGGTCGGTTCAAGGGGGTCCGCCGCATCTGTGGAAAACCCCGTGCGGGAGGATCGCGCACATGACAGCACTCGACCTCAGCAGCCCCGTGGCCGTCGTCGGCACCGGCACCATGGGCCAGGGCATCGCCCAGGTCGCGTTGGTCGCCGGCCACCCCGTACGGCTGTACGACGCCGTTCCCGGGCGGGCCCAGGACGCGGCCGACGCGATCGGCGCGCGCCTCGACCGGCTCGTCGAGAAGGACCGCCTCACCGGCGCCGACCGAGACGCCGCCCGCGCGCGGCTGCTGCCCGCCGGGTCGCTCGCCGACCTCGCGGACTGCGCCCTCGTGGTGGAGGCCGTCCTGGAGCGCCTCGACGTCAAGCAGGAGCTGTTCCGGGAGCTGGAGGGCATCGTCGGCGAGGACTGTCTGCTCGCCACCAACACCTCGTCCCTGTCGGTGACGGCGATCGGCGGCGCCCTGCGCAATCCCGGCCGCTTCGTCGGCCTGCACTTCTTCAACCCCGCGCCGCTGCTGCCGCTGGTCGAGGTCGTCTCCGGGTTCGCCACCGACGTCACGTCGGCCACGCGCGCGTACGAGACGGCACGCGCCTGGGGCAAGACGCCGGTGGCCTGCGCCGACACCCCCGGCTTCATCGTCAACCGCATCGCCCGGCCCTTCTACGCCGAGGCCTTCGCCGTCTACGAGGCGCAGGGCGCCGACCCCGCCACCATCGACGCGGTCCTGCGCGAGTGCGGCGGCTTCAAGATGGGCGCGTTCGAGCTCACCGACCTCATCGGGCAGGACGTCAACGAGTCCGTCACGCACTCCGTGTGGCAGTCCTTCTTCCAGGACGTGCGCTTCACGCCGTCGCTCGCCCAGCGGCGCCTGGTCGAGTCGGGCCGGCTCGGCCGCAAGAGCGGGCACGGCTGGTACGACTACGCGGAGGACGCCGAGCGCGACGAGCCGCACACCGCGGAGCGGGCCCCCCAGCCCGCCTACGTCGTCGCCGAGGGCGATCTGGGCCCGGCGTCCGAACTGCTCACGCTGATCCGCGAGGCGGGGATCCCCGTGCGCGAGGAGGACGAGGACCACGGCACCCGCCTGGTGCTGCCCGGCGGCGGCCAGCTCGCCCTAGCCGACGGCCAGACCTCGGTGGAGTTCCGGGACGTCGTCTACTTCGACCTCGCCCTCGACTACCGCCGGGCCACCCGCATCGCCCTGTCCGCCTCCCAGGACACCTCGCCGCAGACCCTCGCCGAGGCCACCGGTCTCTTCCAGGCACTCGGCAAGGACGTCAGCGTCATCGGCGACGTCCCCGGCATGATCGTCGCCCGCACGGTCGCCCGCATCGTCGACCTCGCGCACGACGCCGTCGCCAAGGGCGTGGCGACCGAGGAGGACATCGACACGGCGATGCGCCTCGGGGTGAACTACCCGCTCGGCCCCTTCGAGTGGAGCCGCAGGCTCGGCCGCAACTGGGCGTACGCCCTCCTCGACGACCTGCACCTGCGCGACCCCTCCGGGCGCTACGCGCCGTCCCTCGCGCTGTACCGCCACGCGTACGCCTCCGACAAGCGGGAGGGCAGCACCTCATGACCACCGCCAAGCGCGACACGTACACCCCGGAGACGCTGCTCTCCGTCGCGGTGCAGGTCTTCAACGAACGCGGCTACGACGGCACGTCCATGGAGCACCTCTCCAAGGCGGCCGGCATCTCCAAGTCGTCGATCTACCACCACGTCACGGGCAAGGAGGAGCTGCTGCGCCGCGCCGTCAGCCGAGCGCTCGACGAGCTCTTCGGGATCCTCGACGAGGAGCCCGCGCGCGTGGGGCACACCGCCGACCGCCTGGAGTACGTCGTACGGCGCATGGTCGAGGTGCTCATAACCGAGCTGCCCTATGTGACGCTGCTGCTGCGCGTGCGCGGCAACACGGAGACCGAGCGATGGGCCCTGACGCGGCGCCGCGACTTCGACCACCGGGTCGCGGACCTGCTGAAGGCGGCCGCAGCCGACGGGGAGGTGCGCGCCGACGTCGAGGTGCGGCTGGCGACCCGGCTCGTCTTCGGGATGATCAACTCGATCGCGGAGTGGTACCGCCCGGACGGCCGCGGCATGAACGAGCGCGAGGTCGCCGACGCGGTGGTGCGGCTGGTCTTCGGGGGGCTGCGGCGGGCGGGCTGACCGCGCCTTCTGCGGCGGTCGGCTGAGTACGTGCGCGTGGACGGATGAGTACGCCACCCGATGTCCGCGGGCGGGCCCGGCTGGTGAGCTGTGACGCATGATCGAGAACGATGCGCAGCTCTCCGCCGCCGACCCGACATGGCGGACGGCGCCTCTCGCGGCCACGCTGCTGGGACTGCCGCTCCTCGTGTGGGAGTACTTCATGTACGGCGACGACAGCTACGTCAGCGCCCCCGAAGTGCTGCTCTACGGAGGACTCGTCCTGCTCGCGATCGCCTGGGTGCTGCCGCGTCGCCGGTCGGCGCGGATGCTGCGGGTGACGGCGGCCGTCGCCGGGTTCGTGTGCGCGATCCTTCCGGTGCTGTTCCTGGTGTGGCTGGCCATGATCTGGCCCTCGGGCTGACAGCAGGGGCGGCCCCTCAGCCCTGCGGCTCCAGGTCCTCCTCCTCGAACACCAGCAGCGTGCGTGTACTGAGCACCTCGGGTATCGCCTGCAGGCGGGTGAGGACCAGCTCGCGCAGGGCGCGGTTGTCGGGCGTGTGCACCAGGAGCAGGACGTCGAAGTCGCCGCCCACCAGGGCGATGTGGGAGGCGCCCGGGAGCTGGCGGAGCTGTTCACGGACCGTGCGCCAGCTGTTCTGGACGATCTTCAGGGTGATGTACGCCGAGGTGCCGTGGCCCGCGCGCTCGTGGTTGACGCGGGCACCGAAACCGCGGATGACGCCGTCCTCGACGAGGCGGTTGATGCGGGCGTAGGCGTTGGCGCGCGAGACATGGACCCGCTCGGCGACCGACCGTATCGATGCGCGGCCGTCGGCCTGGAGCATCTGCAGGATGTCCTGATCGATCGCGTCGAGCGGACGCGGGGGCGGCAGGGGGGTGCCTTCTTCCGGGCTCTCGGCCATTTGTTCAGGCACCATGTCCCCCCACCTTCCCGCCGTGGACGTACTGCGTTCATTGGAGGCTGTGGAGAACCGTTTGTCCACAGCCTGAGGGGGCCTGTAGCCAAAATGTGCCGACGACCGAACAATCGGTAGGTGAGGCGCATCACCGTAGCTGCGCCTCCCGTAGCCGCTCCCACGAGGAGGTGCCGTCATGACGGTCATGGAGCAGCGAGGCGCGTATCGGCCATCGCCGCCGCCCGCCTGGCAGCCCCGTATGGACCCCGCGCCGCTGCTGCCCGACGCCGAGCCCTACCGCGTCCTCGGCACCGAGGCGGCCGCGAAGGCCGACCCCGGCCTGCTGCGCCGGCTGTACGCCGAGCTGGTGCGGGGCCGTCGGTACAACGCGCAGGCGACCGCGCTCACCAAGCAGGGCCGCCTCGCGGTGTATCCGTCCAGCACCGGCCAGGAGGCCTGCGAGGTCGCCGCCGCGCTCGCCCTCGAGGAGCGCGACTGGCTCTTCCCGAGCTACCGCGACACCCTCGCGGCCGTCGCACGCGGCGTGGACCCCGTCGAGGCCCTGACCCTGCTGCGCGGCGACTGGCACACCGGCTACGACCCGTACGAGCACCGCGTGGCCCCCCTGTGCACGCCGCTCGCCACCCAGCTTCCGCACGCCGTGGGCCTCGCGCACGCCGCCCGCCTCAAGGGCGACGACGTGGTCGCGCTCGCCATGGTCGGCGACGGCGGCACCAGCGAGGGCGACTTCCACGAGGCGCTGAACTTCGCCGCCGTATGGCAGGCGCCGGTCGTCTTCCTGGTCCAGAACAACGGCTTCGCGATCTCCGTACCGCTCGCCAAGCAGACCGCGGCCCCGTCGCTGGCCCACAAGGCCGTCGGCTACGGCATGCCCGGCCGCCTGGTCGACGGCAACGACGCGGCCGCCGTGCACGAGGTGCTGAGCGACGCCGTACGGCACGCGCGCGCCGGCGGCGGGCCGACGCTGATCGAGGCGATCACCTACCGCATCGACGCGCACACCAACGCCGACGACGCGACCCGCTACCGCGGCGACTCCGAGGTCGACACCTGGCGCGGGCACGACCCCATCGCCCTCCTGGAGCACGAGCTGACCGAACGCGGCCTGCTCGACGAGGCCGGCAAGCAGGACGCGCGGGACGCCGCCGAGGCGATGGCCGCCGACCTGCGCGAGCGCATGAACCAGGACCCGGCGCTCGACCCGATGGACCTGTTCACGCACGTGTACGCCGAGCCCACCCCGCAACTGCGCGAGCAGCAGGCCCAGTTGCAGGCGGAACTCGACGCCGAGCACGGCCATCAGGAAGGTGCGCACCGATGACCACCGTCGCCGTCAAGCCGGCCACCATGGCGCAGGCCCTCACGCGCGCGATGCGCGACGCCATGGCCGACGACCCCACCGTGCACGTCATGGGCGAGGACGTCGGCACCCTCGGCGGTGTCTTCCGGGTCACCGACGGTCTCGCCAAGGAGTTCGGCGAGGACCGTTGCACGGACACACCGCTGGCCGAGGCGGGCATCCTGGGCACGGCGGTGGGCATGGCCATGTACGGTCTGCGCCCGGTCGTGGAGATGCAGTTCGACGCGTTCGCCTACCCGGCGTTCGAGCAGCTCATCTCGCACGTGGCGCGCATGCGCAACCGCACCCGCGGCAAGATGCCGCTCCCCATCACCGTCCGCGTCCCCTACGGCGGCGGCATCGGCGGCGTCGAGCATCACAGCGACTCCTCCGAGGCGTACTACATGGCGACTCCGGGGCTCCATGTCGTCACGCCCGCCACCGTCGCCGACGCCTACGGCCTGCTGCGCGCCTCCATCGCCTCCGACGACCCGGTCGTCTTCCTCGAGCCCAAGCGGCTGTACTGGTCGAAGGACACCTGGAACCCGGACGACCCGCGGACCGTTGAACCCATTGGCCGCGCGGTGGTGCGGCGCTCGGGTCGGAGCGCCACGCTCATCACGTACGGACCGTCCGTGCCCGTCTGCCTCGAAGCCGCCGAGGCGGCGCGGGAGGAGGGGTGGGACCTGGAAGTCGTCGACCTGCGCTCGCTGGTGCCGTTCGACGACGAGACGGTCGCCGCCTCGGTACGGCGGACCGGGCGGGCGGTCGTCGTGCACGAGTCGGGCGGGTTCGGCGGCCCGGGAGGGGAGATCGCGGCCCGGGTCACGGAGCGCTGCTTCCACCACCTGGAGGCGCCGGTGCTGCGTGTGGCCGGGTTCGACATCCCCTACCCGCCGCCGATGCTGGAGCGTCACCACCTGCCCGGCGTGGACCGGATTCTGGACGCCGTGGGGCGTCTGCAGTGGGAGGCGGAGAGCTGATGCCACAGGTGTTCGAGTTCAAGCTCCCCGACCTCGGGGAGGGGCTCACCGAGGCGGAGATCGTCCGCTGGCTGGTGGAGGTCGGTGACGTCGTCGCCGTCGACCAGCCCGTCGTCGAGGTCGAGACGGCCAAGGCGATGGTCGACATCCCCTGCCCCTACGCCGGCGTGGTCACGGCCCGCTTCGGCGAGGAGGGCACGGAGCTGCCCGTCGGGGCACCGCTGATCACGGTGGCGGTGGGGGCACCCGCCTCCGGCGGTCCGGCCGAGGCGCCGGGCGGGAGCTCGGACGAGGGCTCGGGCAACGTCCTCGTGGGCTACGGCACCGCCGCGCCTCCGGAGCGGCGCAGGCGGGTGCGGCCGGCCGCTCCGACGACATCGACGGGACGCCCGTCGGCCGGGACGGCGAACGGCACCGCCGCGCGCGAGGCCGCGCCGACCGCCGCCAGTGCCGGCACGGCGACACCCGAGCCCGCCGGCACGGGCGTGGCGCGGCCGGTCGGCACAGGCGCCGCGGCGGGGCACGGCCCCGTCGGGCACGGCCGTGACACCGCACCGGCCGAGGACGAGACCCGCAGCGAGGGCCCCGTGCCCGTGATCTCGCCCCTCGTCCGCCGCCTCGCCCGGGAGCACGGCCTGGACCTGAGGGAGCTGCACGGCTCCGGCCCTGACGGTCTGATCCTGCGGGCGGACGTGGAGTACGCGCTGCGGGCCGCCGAGGCGCGCGGACGGACGACCCAGCCGTCGGCCGAACCGCACCCGCGCGTGACGCCGACCACCCCGGCCCCCTCCGCGCCCGTCCCGCCCGCGCAGACCCCCGTCCGCTCCTCCGCCCCGCTCGGCGGCATCCGCACCCCCCTCAAGGGGATCCGCGGTGCCGTCGCCGACAAGCTCTCCCGCAGCCGGCGCGAGATCCCGGACGCCACCTGCTGGGTGGACGCCGACGCGACCGAGCTCATGCGGGCGCGGACCGCGATGAACGCCGCAGGGGGACCGAAGATCTCCCTCCTCGCCCTGCTGGCCCGTATCTGCACCGCCGCCCTGGCCCGGTTCCCCGAGCTCAACTCCACGGTCGACATGGAGGCCAGGGAGGTCGTCCAGCTCGACCATGTGCACCTCGGATTCGCCGCACAGACCGAGCGCGGGCTCGTGGTGCCGGTCGTGCGCGACGCACACGCGCGGGACGCGGAGTCGCTGACCGCGGAGTTCGCCCGGCTGACCGAGGCGGCCCGCACGGGCACCCTCACACCCGCGGAACTCACCGGCGGCACCTTCACGTTGAACAACTACGGCGTGTTCGGTGTCGACGGCTCCACGCCGATCATCAACCACCCCGAGGCCGCGATGCTCGGCGTCGGCCGCATCATCCCCAAGCCCTGGGTGCACGAGGGCGAGCTGGCGGTCCGGCAGGTCGTCGAGCTCTCGCTCACCTTCGACCACCGGGTCTGCGACGGCGGTACCGCAGGAGGCTTCCTGCGGTACGTGGCGGACTGCGTGGAACAGCCGGCGGTGCTGCTGCGCACGCTGTGACGGTTGCGCGGCCAGTCCCTTCCCCAGCGTTCCCTGTGATCGCGGGGGCCCGCATACTCGGGGGGTGACCGCGTACGAGCCGACGGGCGGGCGGAGCGCCGCCGACATGTACGACGCCGTCGTGCTCGCGGGCGGCGGTGCCCGGCGGCTCGGCGGCGTGGACAAGCCGGCCGTCCGTGTCGGCGGGCGGGCCCTGCTCGACCGGGTGCTCGCCGCCTGCGCCGACGCGCGCACGACGGTTGTCGTCGCCGACTCCCGGCCGACCGCGCGGCCCGTGACCTGGGCCCGTGAGGACCCGCCCGGCGGCGGCCCGCTCGCCGCGCTCGACGCCGGGCTGCGGCACACCACGGCCGAGCGGGTCGTCGTCCTCTCGGCCGACCTGCCGTTCCTCGACGAGGGCACGGTCCGGCGGCTGCTGGCCGCCCTTCGCACCAGCGGCGCCGACGGCGCGCTGCTCACCGACGCCGACGGCCGCGACCAGCCGCTCGTCGCCGCGTACCGCGCGTCCGCGGTGCGCCGCGAACTGGCGTCACTCGCCGACATCGGCGGCCGTCTCACCGGCCTTCCCCTGCGCCGGCTGACCGTCGCGCTCGACCTCACCCGCGTCCAGGACCCCGTCGCGTCCTTCGACTGCGACACCTGGGACGACATCGCCACCGCCAGGGCACGCATCAGGGAGCATGGGCACGTGTTGGATGAATGGATTTCCGCAGTCAAGGACGAACTGGGCGTCGACCTCGACGTCGACACCAAGGTCCTGCTGGACCTCGCCCGCGACGCCGCCCACGGCGTGGCACGGCCCGCGGCCCCGCTGACCACCTTCCTCGTCGGATACGCGGCGGCACAGGCCAAGGGCGGTGGAGGCGGCCCCGAAGCCGTCGCCGAGGCGTCCCGCAAGGCCACCGCCCTCGCCCTGCGCTGGGCGGAAGAGGCCGCCGGCGAGCCGGACGTGGCTCCCGACGCCACCCCCGACACCCGCCCGGACGCCGGATGACCGCCCGCGGCATCCAGGCGGACGAGGACGCCGAGGACCTCGATGTCGAGGAGGTACTCGCCCTCGTGAAGGAACGCAAGGAGCACAACGGCCACTCCGCCCCCGACGACCAGGTGCCCGCCCCCACCGCGCACACCCCGAGCTCCCACCCCCCGGACCGCCACCACAAGGCCACCCCCTGGCCCGCCGCGCGCGAGATCGCGGCCCGCGCCGCCCGGACCGCTGCCCGCTCCGGCCACCGCGCACCCGTATCCGTGCCCCTCGACAAGGCCCTCGGCCTCACCCTGGCCGCCCCCCTCACCGCCCTCACCGACCTGCCCTCCTTCGACACCTCGGCGATGGACGGCTGGGCGGTCGCGGGCCCCGGCCCCTGGGACGTACGGGAGGAAGGCGTCCTGGCCGGGCACGGCGAGCCCGAGCCGCTCACCGACGGCGAGGCCGTCCGTATCGCGACCGGCGCGCGTATCCCCCCGGACACCACCGCCGTCCTGCGCAGCGAGCACGGCCGCATGGACAGCAAGGACCGCCTGCACGGCACACGGGAGCTGGAGCCCGGCCAGGACATCCGTCCACGCGGCCAGGAGTGCCGTAACGGCGACCAGCTGCTCGCCACCGGCACCCTCGTGACCCCGGCCGTGCTCGGCCTGGCCGCGGCCGCCGGATACGACACCGTCACCGCCGTGCCCCGCCCTCGCGTCGAAGTCCTCGTCCTCGGCGACGAGTTGCTGACCGAGGGACTGCCGCGCGACGGCCTGATCCGCGATGCCCTCGGCCCGATGCTGCCGTCCTGGCTGCGCGCACTGGGCGCCGAGGTCACCGCACTGCGCCGGCTCGGCGACGACGCCAAGGCCCTGCACAAGGCCCTCACGCGCTCCGACGCCGACCTCATCGTCACCACGGGAGGCACCGCGGCCGGCCCCGTGGACCACGTCCACCCCACCCTGCAGCGCATCGGCGCCGAACTCCTGGTGGACGGCGTCAAGGTCCGCCCCGGCCACCCGATGCTGCTGGCACGCACCAAGGAGAACCAGCACCTCGTCGGCCTGCCGGGCAACCCCCTCGCCGCCGTCTCCGGCCTGCTCACGCTCGCCGAACCCCTGCTGCGCACCCTCGCCGCCCGGCCGGCCCCGGAGCCGTACACGCTCCCCTTGCGGGAGGCGGCGCACGGGCATCCGTACGACACGCGGCTCATCCCCGTCGTGCTGCGCGGTGACCATGCCGTGCCGCTGCACTACCACGGCCCGGCCATGCTGCGGGGTATGGCGGCGGCCGACGCCGTCGCCGTCGTACCGCCGGGCGGTGCCCGCGCCGGTCAGGAGACGGAACTGCTCGACCTGCCCTGGGCGACGGCCGGCATCGAGGTGTGTTTCACGTGAAACTTCCGGGTCAAGACGCGATTGCCCGTCAGGCGGACGAGCGCGTCGCGACCTATCGGGTCAAGCTCCCGAAGAAGATCGTGGAGCATCCGTTCCGCCAGGTCGCCAAGCGGGTCGTGCTGGCCCTGACGCTGCTCCTGGTGACCGCCTTGATCGTCTACGCCGATCACGACGGCTACAACGACAACTCCGACGGCCCCGTCGACTTCCTCGACGCCTGCTACTACGCGACCGTCACCCTGTCCACCACCGGGTACGGCGACATCACCCCGGTCAGCGACGTCGCCCGGCTCACCAACATCTTCGTCATCACGCCCATGCGTGTGCTGTTCCTGATCATCCTGGTCGGCACCACGCTGGAGGTCCTCACCGAACGGACCCGGGAGGAATGGCGTCTGACCCGCTGGAGGTCCACCTTGCGTGACCACACCGTCGTCGTCGGCTTCGGCACGAAGGGGCGGTCGGCGATCCAGACCGTCTGCGCGACGGGGCTGAGGAAGGACCAGGTCGTCGTGGTCGACCCGAGTTCCAAGGTGATCGACGCGGCGGTCGCGGACGGCTACGCCGGGGTCACGGGGGACGCGACGCGCAGCGAGGTCCTGAAGCGGGCCGAGGTGCAGAAGGCCCGGAAGATCATCATCGCGACCCAGCGCGACGACACCGCCGTCCTGGTCACGTTGACGGCCCGGCAGCTCAACCCCGGGGCGAAGATCGTGGCCGCGGTGCGTGAGGAGGAGAACGCGCCGCTGCTGAAGCAGTCCGGCGCCGACGCGGTCATCACCAGCGCCAGCGCGGCCGGCCGGCTGCTCGGCCTCTCCGTGCTCAGCCCCGCCGCCGGCATGGTCCTGGAGGACCTGATCCAGCAGGGCAGCGGGCTCGACATCGTCGAACGGCCGGTCACCAAGGCCGAGGTGGGCCGAGGCCCGCGGCAGCTGGACGACCTGGTGGTGAGCGTCGTACGCGGACACCGGGTGCTCGGATACGACGATCCGGCCGCCGGGACACTGGAGTTGACGGACCGGCTCATCACGATCGTGAGGGCGACGCCGAGCACTCAGGTGGCACCCGATGACCGGCGTCTGCCCCCAGGGATGAAACCCATCTGACGGTGGGCCCGGCTACTTGCGGTTGTACAGCCGCATCGTGATCGGCCCGAAGACCAGCACGAACAGTCCCGCCCAGCCCAGCGACCAGGCGATCTCGTCCGCCGGCCAGTCACCCGCCATCAACTCGCGCACGGCCGAGGAGAGATGGGTGATCGGGCTGTTGTTGACGAAGGCCTGCAGCCAGCCCGGCATGGTCCTCGGGTCGACGAAGACGTTGGACAGGAAGGTGAGCGGGAAGATCACCATCATGCTGACGCCCATCACCGACTTCTCGGAGCGCAGCATCAGCCCGAACATCGTCCAGATCCATGAGAACGCGAAGGAGAAGACCACCAGCAGCGCGATCCCGGCGAGCACTCCGCCGACCCCGCCGTCCGGGCGGTAGCCGAGGACGATGCCGACGGTGAGCATCACGACGGACGCGATCGTGTAGCGCAGGGCGTCGCCGAGCAGATAGCCGACCATGGTCGACGGCCGCCAGATGGGCAGCGACCGGAAGCGGTCGAAGACGCCCTTCTCGATATCGGTGTTCACCGAGACACCGGTGTACATCGTGATCATCACGACCGACATCACGAGAATGCCCGGCAGCAGGAACTGGATGTACTCCTTCGGGGACCCGGCCAGGGCGCCCCCGAACAGGTACGTGTACATCAGCACCATCATGATCGGGAACGCGGTGACGTCGAAGAGCTGCTCCGGGACGTGCTTGATCTTCAGCACCGCCCGCCAGCCGAAGGTCATGGAGGCCGACCAGGCGCTGGGCCGCGGCGGGCGCTCCCCGGCGACGAGCAGCGCGGCGAGCGACTCGGTGCTGACCGGGGCGAGGTCCTTGCTCTCGGTGGTCGTGGCGGTGCTCATGCCGACACCTCGTCCTTCTTGTCGTCAGCCGTGCCGTCGGCCTTGTCGTGGGTCTTGTCCTGGGTCTTGTTGTCGGTGTCGCGGGATTCGTGGGTGTCGTGTCCGGTCAGGGCGAGGAACACCTCGTCCAGGCTGGGCTGGCCCAGCGAGAAGTTGTCGACGGTGATGCCGGCGCGGGCGAGTTCGTTCAGCGCGCGGGCGGCCTGCTCGGCCGCGCTGTCGTCGCCGGCCGCCGCGCTCAGGCGGGCGGTGAGGGCCACCGGGTCGTGTTCCTGCTGCACATGCGCGTCGAGGGCGCGGACCAGCAGCTCAGCCGCCAGAGTCCGCTGGGCGGGATCCCGCAGCCGCAGATGGACGGAGCCGGCGCCGACGGACGCCTTCAGCTCGCCCTTCGTGCCCTCCGCGATGACCTTGCCGTGGTCGATGACGGCGATACGGGACGCCAGCTGGTCGGCCTCGTCCAGATACTGCGTGGTCAGCAGCACGGTGGTGCCCTGGGAGACGACCGCGCGGACGATGTCCCAGACCTGGTTGCGGCTGCGCGGGTCGAGCCCGGTCGTCGGCTCGTCGAGGAAGAGCAGGTCGGGGGTGTTGAGGATGGACGCGGCGATGTCGATACGGCGCCGCATGCCGCCGGAGTAGTTCTTGACCTGCTTCCCGGCCGCCTCGGTCAGCCCGAAGGCCTCCAGGAGCTGCGCGGAACGCTCCCGCGCGGCCTGCTTGCCGTGTCCGAGGAGCCGGCCCAGCAGGACCAGGTTCTCGGTGCCGGTGAGGTCCTCGTCCACGGAGGCGTACTGGCCGGTGAGACTCACGCGCCCGCGCACCTCGTCGGCCTCATGCACGACGTCGTGGCCGAAGACATGGGCCTCACCGCCGTCGGGTCGCAGGAGGGTGGCGAGCATCTTCACCGTGGTGGTCTTGCCGGCGCCGTTCGGGCCGAGGACGCCGTAGACCGTGCCGGCCGGAACCGCGAGGTCCACGCCGTCGACGGCCCGTGTCTCACCGAACGTCTTCACCAGGCCGGCGGTCTCGATGGCGAGACCGGACGTCGTCTGCGTGCTCATGCTTCGGGGTCCTTCCGAGTGGTCCTTCCGCGTTCTTGGGCTACGCATGGGGAGACTTTTACGGTCGCGCAAACTCATCGGTGCCGCACAGGAATTCCGAAGGAACCGGTCCAAGGTCCGAGGGGTATGGGGCCGGGGACCGAGGTGGGGGCTCCGACCGGGGCAGGCGAGCCGAGGCGGGGGCGCCGGTGGAGATGGGAGCGGGGGCTCGGCCTCGGACATGGGGATGGAGACGTACGCCAAGGCTTGGCGGGAACAAGGACGTACGCGCGTAGGCGGCTCCGATCGGAGTACGCCGACCGGGACGCGGAGGCCGAGGAGTAGCGTCCCTGCCATGCATGCGATCACGATTCCCGAACCTGGTGGGCCCGAGGCGCTGGTGTGGGACGAGGTCCCCGATCCCGTGCCCGGTGAGGGCGAGGTACTGGTCGAGGTGGTGGCCGGGGCCGTCAACCGCGCCGACGTCCTGCAACGCCAGGGCTTCTACAACCCGCCGCCCGGCGCCTCCCCCTACCCCGGCCTGGAGTGCTCCGGCCGGATCGCCGAGCTCGGTCCCGGCGTCGCCGGCTGGGCCGTCGGCGACGAGGTGTGCGCGTTGCTCGTGGGCGGCGGCTACGCCGAGAAGGTCGCCGTGCCGGCCGGACAACTGCTGCCCGTGCCCAAGGGCGTTGGCCTGACGCAGGCCGCCGCCCTGCCCGAGGTGGTCTGCACGGTCTGGTCGAACGTTTTCATGGTCGCCCACCTCAGGCCCGGCGAGACCCTGCTCGTGCACGGCGGCTCCAGCGGCATCGGCACCATGGCCATCCAGCTCGCCAAGGCTGTCGGCGCCAAGGTCGCCGTCACCGCGGGCAGCAAGGAGAAGCTGGACCGGTGTGCCGAGCTGGGCGCCGACATCCTGATCAACTACCGGCAGCAGGACTTCGTCGAAGAGGTCAAGAAGGCCACCGACGGCGCCGGTGCCGACGTCATCCTCGACAACATGGGCGCCAAGTACCTCGACCGCAACGTCCGGACCCTCGCCGTCAACGGCCGCCTCGCGATCATCGGCATGCAGGGCGGCGTCAAGGGCGAGCTCAACATCGGCGCGCTCCTCGCCAAGCGCGGCGCCATCAGCGCGACCTCGCTGCGCGCCCGGCCGGTCGCCGAGAAGGCGGCGATCGTGGCCGCCGTACGCGAGCATGTGTGGCCGCTGCTGGACGCCGGCCACGTACGCCCGGTCATCGACCGCGAACTCCCGATGAGCGACGCGGCCGAGGCCCACCGGGTGCTGGAGGAGAGCGGGCATGTGGGGAAGGTGTTGCTCGTCGCGCCGTAGGACTGGAGGCCGGCCGCCCCGCGCGGTAGCGGCTGATCGGCTCGGCTCTTCTTCGCCGCCCTGACGGAGCCGGCCCGGTCCGCCGGAAGGCCATAGGTCGTGTCCGCAAAGTCCCGCCTGCCCCGCGACGCCTGGCACGCACTCTCGCCGCACCGGGCGAAAGCCCACGTACAACCAGTACGAGGGCTTCCGCCCGGCACGCCGAGAGCACGCACCAGACGCCGCGGGGCCCGGCCTCCGGGCGGACGACGGGACCTTGCGGACACGACCTAGTCGCGCCGCAACCGGAGGCCGACGAAGGCGAGGCCCAGGCCGAGCCCGATGAGCACCAGCCCGGTGCCGAGGGGCAGGATCTCCATCACGGGTTCGGCGGGGCCCTCGGCATGCGTGAGGGGCTGCCGTACGGGGTGTGCCGGCGGGGCGGACGGCTCCGAGGAGGCGTCCAGCGCGGGGTCATTGGCGGCACCGTCGCTCTCGCGCGCGCTTCCGCCCTCGTCCTCGGCCTCCCCCTCCGGCAGCGTCGAGCCGTCACCCTCCTCGTCGCCCGTGTCGTCACGTTCGTCGCCAACGCCGCCGTCCGGCTCGTCCCGAGTCGCCTCCTCGTCCTCCAGCGGCCCCTTCTCCCGCCCCGGCCGCTGACGTCCCTCACCCGCGCGGCTTCCGGCCCGGGACGGTCCGTCGGAGGGCACGGGAGGGGAGGTGACGGGTCCGTGAGCGGGGGAGGCGGACGACGTCCTGGACTCAGCAGACGCCCTCGAATCGGATGGCTCCCTGGACTCGGCGGGCTCCCTGGACTCGACCGGGTCCCTCGACTCGGCGGGCTCCCTCGATTCCTTCGACTCCCTGGACTTCTTCGACTCCTTCGACTCCTTCGACTCCCTCCGCTCAAGAGGCTCGTTCGACTCAGCAGACCCCTCAGCCTCACCAGACTGTTCAGGTGATGCCGAGGGGCCGGGCGCAGCCTGGGGCTCATCCGCAGGACCGGAGGAAGGCCGGGATTCACCTGCGGAGCCCGAGGCTTCCGTCGAGGCGGCGGCGCCCCCGAACGAGGCCGTCCGGGAACCCGTAGACGCGAAGGGACCCCAGGGCGTGGCTGTGGAGCCCGCGGAAGGCCCGACCGGACCGGCACCCCGGGGACCCCCGTAGCCGTACGACACCCCAGTCCCGCACAGGCCCACGAGCACACCCACGACCACACCCACGACCGGCACGGCCGGCCCTTTCCCCGCCCGCAGAGCCACCACAGCCCGCAGCGCCCTCCCCACGATGCTCACGGCAATCTGCACGGCAACGTTCGCGGCACCCGGGTCCGGCCCGGCCGCGCCCCTCCCCGCCGCCCGGCCCCACGCGCGTGAACCGCGGGAGGCACGGCGTACCCGTCGCTCTGCCCCCACCGCCAGCCAGGAAGTCATGGGAACAAGCCTCACAGCACCTAACACACCCGGCATTCCGGACTGCGCCACCCGACCGAATCCGGCGCACAATCCGGGTATGTCGATACGACACGGGCTGCTGGCGCTCCTCGAACCCGGCGCCCGCTACGGCGCGCGGCTGCGCACCGAATTCCTGGCGCGTACGGGCGGCACCTGGCCGCTGAACATCGGCCAGGTCTATACGACTCTCGGCCGGATGGAGCGGGACGGCCTGGTCGTCCAGTCCGGCGTGGACGAGGCGGGGCGGGTGCTGTACGCGCTGACCGAGGTGGGCCGCGCCGAACTGCGCGACTGGTTCACCCGGCCCGTGCAGCGGGCGAGCCCGCCCCGCGACGAGCTGGCGATCAAGCTGGTGATGGCGGTCGGGGCGCCCGGCGTCGACGTGCGGGAGGTCGTGGGAGCGCAGCGCAGACATGTGGCCGAGGCTCTGCACGGCTACGTACGGCAGCGGGCCGAGGCGCTGGCGCGGGCGCACGAGCACCCCGACGAGATGACCCGGCTGCTCGTCCTGGAGCAGCTCGTCTTCCACGCCGAGGCGGAGAGCCGCTGGCTCGACATCTGCGAGGCCCGCCTGCTGCGGCTCGCCCGGGCTGGACAGTCAGGGAAATTCGGGTAGTGGAGACATCTCGGGTGATCCATGTGATCCGTGTGATCAGGGCGATCCCTGTGATCCGGGCGATCCCTGTGAACCGGGTGGTCTGGAGTGGGTCGTAGGCCCGCCGCCCCGAGGAGTGACGGAAAGTACCGCACCGTAAACGGTGGATCTCTCCCCACAGGGGGCACCACGATGATGAGCTGTACGGGTGCGAGAGAATGGCGGCATGGAGATGCCGAGGAACGAAAGGCCGTCCGAGAACCCCCAGATCCTGGTCGTGGGCCAGGACGGGATGGCGCTCACCGGCGGCAACGGAGACGAGGACTCCCGCGAGATCCCGGTGACGGAGCAGGTCGAGCAACCGGCGAAGGTCATGCGGATCGGCAGCATGATCAAGCAGCTGCTCGAAGAGGTGCGCGTGGCTCCGCTTGACGAGGCGAGCCGGGTCCGGCTGAAGGAGATCCACGCCAGTTCGGTGAAGGAACTGGAGGACGGCCTGGCCCCGGAGCTGGTCGAGGAACTGGAGCGGCTCTCCCTGCCGTTCACGGACGACGCGACCCCGTCCGACGCGGAACTGCGCATCGCGCAGGCCCAGTTGGTCGGCTGGCTGGAGGGCCTCTTCCACGGCATCCAGACCACGCTCTTCGCCCAGCAGATGGCGGCCCGCGCCCAGTTGGAGCAGATGCGCCGCGCCCTCCCGCCGGGCGTCGGCGGCCACGAGGACGGCGAGCAGCGCCAGGGCGGCCGATCGGGTGGGCCGTACCTCTAGAACCACCGTTTCCTCCCGCCCGACACGAGAAGGGCCCGGCAGCCGACGCTGCCGGGCCCTTTCACCTCGCGGACGCCGTCGCGGACGTCACTGCGGACGCCGTCGCGGACGTCACCGCGGGCACTACTTCGGGAGACCCGTCGAGACCTCGATCTCGAACACCGGCGGGTTGTCCGGGTCGAACTCCGCATAGAACTTGGGCGTCTGCTTCATGACG
Source organism: Streptomyces sp. NPDC051243 (assembly GCF_044455405.1). Lineage (NCBI taxonomy): Bacteria > Bacillati > Actinomycetota > Actinomycetes > Kitasatosporales > Streptomycetaceae > Streptomyces > Streptomyces sp. NPDC051243. The sequence continues at coordinate 203,623 of NZ_JBITES010000004.1, forward strand.
GTGTCATGACCGAACAGGTTCTCGTTCACCTCGGTCGTCTTGTAGTCCCAGCCCGCCGCGTCGAGGCACTTCTTGACCGACGGCCAGGACTTGAACATGAAGCTCGGTGCCCGCACGTTGCCGCTGCCGTCGTAGGTCTTGAACGGTTCGGTGCACTCGCTCGTCTTCACCGTGTTCGTGCTGTCGCCTTCCCGGTAGCCCGGTGCGTTCGTCCCCGTGCCCGTCGCGGTCGGGGTGCTGTAGGTGTAGTCGCTCGTCGGGAGGCTGTACGGGTCGTCGTCCTCGGTGCCGCCGTCGTTCAGTGTCGTCGCCAGGATCAGGCTGATCACCGCCACCGCGGACACGGCGATCGAGACGATGATCACCGGCCGGTTGTTCCTGCCGCCGCCCGATGAGGGCTGCCGCTGGGGCGAGATGTTGTACGGCGGCGGGGCCGGGGCACCGGGCGGCGGGGTCGAGGCGCCCGGCTGCGGGGAGTACGCGGCCGGCGGCGGCGTACGGTAGCCGCTCTGCTGCGGATAGCCGTACGACGGCGAGGGCATCGACGGCGGCGGCGTGCCGTACGGGTTCGGCGCCGGGGCCTGCTGGTACGGCGTCTGGACGGGAGCCGGCGGAGGCGTCTGCGGGCCGACCGGCGGTTGTGGTGTCTGGTGGCCGGCCGGCGGCGGCGTGGGATGGCCGGCCGGGGCCGGCGTCTGCGGGCTGACGGGCGGGAACACCGCGGCGCCGACGCCCTGGCCGCTCTGCGTCTGCGCGCCCGGCACGATGCTCGGCGGAGCGGCCTGGAAGGACGCGGCCACGCGCAGGCACTCCTCGCGCATGGACTCGGCGTTCGGGAAGCGTTCGTTCGGATTCTTCTTCAGCGCACGGGCGACCAGCGCGTCCACGGCCGGCGGCAGGGCGCGGTTGATGGAGGAGGGAGCCACCGGCTCCTCCTGCACATGCGCGTACGCGATCGCCAGCGGCGAGTCCGCGTCGAACGGCAGCCGCCCGGTGACCAGTTGGAACAGCATGATGCCGACCGAGTACAGGTCGGAGCGGGCGTCCACGGCCCGGCCCAGGGCCTGTTCCGGCGAGAGGTACTGCGGGGTGCCGACCACCATGCCGGTCTGTGTCATCGACGTCACACCGGACTGCATGGCGCGCGCGATGCCGAAGTCCATCACCTTGACGACGCCGCGCTTGTTCACCATCACGTTGCCCGGCTTGATGTCCCGGTGGACCAGCCCCATCTCGTGGCTGATCTCCAGGGCCGCGAGGACATCGGAGATGATCTTCAGCGCCTTGTCGGCGGGCACCGCGCCGAACTGCCGTATGTCCTCGTCGAAGACCGAGCTCAGCGGCCGGCCCTCGATGTACTCCATGACGATGTACGGCGTCGTCATGCCGTCGACGGTGTCCTCGCCGGTGTCGAAGACCGAGACGATGTTGGTGTGCGTGAGCTTCGCCACGGCCTGGGCCTCGCGGCGGAAGCGCTCGCGGAAGGCCTGCTCGCGGCCGAGCTCGGTGTGCAGCGTCTTGACCGCCACCTGCCGGTCGAGCACGGTGTCGTACGCGAGGTGCACCGAGGCCATGCCGCCCTGGCCGAGCAGGTCCTGCAGCTGATAGCGGCCACCGGCCAGCGCCCGCCCCGCGTGGCCGCCCTGTGCGCCGTCCTGGCTCATGTTCTGCTTCCCCCGTAGCCTCTTGGGCGCCTGCGATCGGCGTGGATCGAGTGATCCGAGTGATCCAATGTGCTATTCCGGGCCAAGTCTGCCCCACGGCACTGACAGGTCAAGCGGGGTGCCCGTTCCGTGACCGTACGCGAAAGAAGAGTCGCGGAAGCGTTACAGGGGAGGTACGGCCGGTACACAGAATTTGCACGAGGGGACGGGGTACCGGTTTTATGGCCGGTCCGGCTCCTTCCGGTTTGGGGCGACCGTCTCGGACCGACGGCTTGCGTGAAGGCTGTAGCGTGGCCGACGGAGACCGTAACAACACCGCGCGCACCGCGGGCAGAAACGACGGCGAGGACTGATGGCACAGCAGCAGCGCGCTCAGGGCCCGTCCGACCCCGAGGCGGCTGGCGGCGGTATGTCAGACGCGCCGGAGATGTGGGGTAATGGCGGACTTGTCGGGGACGGCCGTTACAGGCTGACCCGCAGACTCGGCCGGGGCGGCATGGCCGAGGTGTTCGCGGCCGAGGACGTGCGCCTCGGGCGCACCGTGGCGGTCAAGCTGCTGCGCTCCGACCTCGCCGAGGACCCGGTGTCCAAGGCCCGCTTCACGCGCGAGGCCCAGTCGGTGGCCGGCCTCAACCACCACGCGATCGTCGCCGTGTACGACTCCGGCGAGGACTTCGTGAACGGCCAGAGCGTGCCGTACATCGTCATGGAGATCGTCGAGGGCCGCACGATCCGCGACCTCCTGATCAACGCCGAGGCGCCCGGTCCCGAGCAGGCCCTGATCATCGTCTCCGGTGTGCTGGAGGCGCTCGCCTACTCGCACCAGCACGGCATCGTGCACCGCGACATCAAGCCGGCCAACGTCATCATCACCAACAACGGCGCCGTGAAGGTGATGGACTTCGGCATCGCCCGCGCGCTGCACGGCGCGCAGTCGACGATGACGCAGACCGGCATGGTCATGGGCACCCCGCAGTACCTGTCCCCGGAGCAGGCGCTCGGCAAGGCGGTCGACCACCGCTCCGACCTGTACGCGACGGGCTGCCTGCTGTACGAACTCCTCGCACTGCGCCCGCCGTTCACCGGCGAGACCCCGCTGTCGGTGGTCTACCAGCACGTCCAGGACATCCCGACGCCGCCGTCCGAGGTCTCCGACAGCGTCCCGCCGGAGCTCGACGGCCTGGTCATGCGCTCGCTCGCCAAGGAGCCGGACGACCGGTTCCAGACGGCCGAGGAGATGCGCGGCCTCGTCCAGTACGGCCTGCAGATGCTGTACGACCAGGGTGGCCACACCGGCACCTGGAACACCGGCCCGGTGACGATGCACGACGGCCGGCACACCCCGGCCGCCGGCTTCGCGAACACGACCGTCATGGGGCATCCGGGCACCCCGGCCTCCGGCACGACGCAGATCCCGCAGCCGATCCTGCCCAACCGGTACGGCGGCGGGGACGACGGCGGCTTCGAGGGGCACGGCAACCGGGGCAGCGGCCGCGGCAAGCTGTGGCTCCTGGCCGTCCTCGCGGTGATCGCGATCGCGGCGGGCGTCGCCTGGGCGATGAACAACACGGGCGGCACCAAGGACGACCCCGGCACCACTCAGTCGCCGACCACCTCGCAGACCAAGGACGAGGACAAGGCCAGCGAGACGCCGAGCGACGATCCGACCGAGGAACCGACCGACGACTACACGGACGACGGCACCGGCACGGGCATCGACCCGACCTACACGCCGACGGACGAGCCCTCGTACACGGAGACCGAGGAGCCGACGCAGGATCCGACGTACGAGCCGACGGACGAGCCGACGACCGAGCAGCCGACGGAGGAGCCGACCACGGCCGAACCGACGGACGAGCCGACCACGCCCCCGACCCTCCCGACGGGCCCGACGGGCGACGGCGACTCCTGACGGGCCGGCCCGGCACCGTCCGGCTGAAAGGCTGAAAAACAACGCCCACGCGCGCGTGCGCCCGGAAACGGGCTCCACGCGCGCGTGCGGCTTTTAGTGGACATTTCCGCCTTCGTCTACGAGATCAGCGTCACACGGGTTCCGTGACCTCGCCCTCGTCGACTCTTCCCGTGACCTGGGTCACCGATATAACGTGCCGTTGTTCCGGCCCCCTGCAAGGCTGTGACCAGGAGTTGTTCCCGGCTTTCGCGATTTACTTGGAAATCCAAGCAAAATCGCAGGTCAGGAGGGGTTTCACAGAAATGTGGAGCACTGGGTAACGTGCCTATTGCAGGGCGCTCGCCGGGGCACCTGTCACGCCTGTCCCCAACGAGCCGCACCCCACCCCGTGCGTCCGGAGGGCTTCAGGTGAGCCGCACTGGCACCCGGCGAACCCGGGTAGCCGGACCGACGGAGGAGCACACGTGACCGTGGAGAGCACTGCCGCGCGGAAGCCGCGACGCAGCGCCGGTACCAAGAGCACGGCCGGCAAGACCACAACCGCAAGGAAATCGCCAAGCGCGGACCCCGAGCTCGTTCAGCTGCTGACGCCCGAGGGCAAGCGCGTGAAGAACGCCGAGTACGACAAGTACGTCGCCGGCATCACCCCCGAAGATCTCCGCGGTCTCTACCGCGACATGGTGCTCACCCGCCGCTTCGACGCCGAGGCCACCTCCCTGCAGCGCCAGGGCGAGCTGGGCCTGTGGGCGTCGCTGCTCGGCCAGGAGGCCGCCCAGATCGGCTCCGGCCGGGCCACCCGCGAGGACGACTACGTCTTCCCGACCTACCGTGAGCACGGCGTCGCCTGGTGCCGTGGGGTCGACCCGACCAACCTGCTCGGCATGTTCCGCGGCGTGAACAACGGCGGCTGGGACCCGAACAGCAACAACTTCCAGCTCTACACGATCGTCATCGGCTCCCAGACGCTGCACGCCACCGGCTACGCGATGGGCATCGCCAAGGACGGCGCCGACAGCGCGGTGATCGCCTACTTCGGCGACGGCGCCTCCAGCCAGGGCGACGTCGCGGAGTCGTTCACCTTCTCCGCGGTCTACAACGCCCCGGTCGTGTTCTTCTGCCAGAACAACCAGTGGGCGATCTCCGAGCCGACCGAGAAGCAGACCCGCGTGCCGCTCTACCAGCGCGCCCAGGGCTTCGGCTTCCCCGGCGTCCGCGTCGACGGCAACGACGTCCTGGCCTGCCTGGCCGTGACGAAGTGGGCGCTGGAGCGCGCCCGCGGCGGCGAAGGGCCGACGCTGGTCGAGGCGTACACGTACCGCATGGGCGCCCACACCACCTCCGACGACCCCACCCGCTACCGGGGTGACGAGGAGCGCCTGGCCTGGGAGGCGAAGGACCCGATCCTGCGCCTTCGCCGCTACCTCGAGGCTTCAAACCACGCGGACGAGGGATTCTTCGCGGAACTGGAGGCCGAGAGCGAGGCGTTGGGCAAACGAGTGCGCGAGGCGGTCCGGGCCATGCCGGACCCGGACCACTTCGCGATCTTCGAGAACGTGTACGCGGACGGGCATGCGCTCGTCGACGAGGAGCGCGCCCAGTTCGCCGCCTACCAGGCGTCGTTCGCGGACGTCGAGGGGGGTCACTGAGATGGCGGAGACTGTGACATTCAAAAGCATGGCTCTTGCCAAGGCGATCAACGAGTCGCTGCGCCGCGCCCTGGACTCCGACCCCAAGGTCCTCATCATGGGCGAGGACGTCGGCAAGCTCGGCGGCGTCTTCCGTGTGACCGACGGCCTGCAGAAGGACTTCGGCGAGAGCCGGGTCATCGACACCCCGCTCGCCGAGTCGGGCATCGTGGGCACGGCGATCGGCCTCGCCCTGCGCGGCTACCGCCCCGTGGTGGAGATCCAGTTCGACGGCTTCGTCTTCCCGGCGTACGACCAGATCGTCACGCAGCTCGCGAAGATGCACGCCCGCTCGCTGGGCAAGGTCAAGCTGCCGGTCGTCGTCCGTATCCCCTACGGCGGCGGCATCGGCGCGGTGGAGCACCACTCCGAGTCCCCCGAGGCGCTCTTCGCGCACGTCGCGGGCCTGAAGATCGTCAGCCCCTCCAACGCGTCGGACGCGTACTGGATGATGCAGCAGGCCATCCAGAGCGACGACCCGGTGATCTTCTTCGAGCCCAAGCGCCGCTACTGGGACAAGGGCGAGGTCAACACGGAGGCGATCCCGGGCCCGCTGCACAAGGCGAAGGTCGTCCGCGAGGGCACGGACCTCACCCTGGCCGCGTACGGCCCGATGGTGAAGCTGTGCCAGGAGGTCGCCGACGCGGCCGCCGAGGAGGGCAGGAACCTGGAGGTCCTGGACCTGCGCTCGGTCTCCCCGCTCGACTTCGACTCCATCCAGGCCTCCGTCGAGAAGACCCGCCGCCTGGTCGTGGTCCACGAGGCCCCGGTGTTCTTCGGCTCGGGCGCGGAGATCGCCGCCCGGATCACGGAGCGCTGCTTCTACCACCTGGAGGCCCCGGTGCTGCGGGTGGGCGGCTATCACGCCCCGTACCCGCCGGCGCGCCTGGAGGAGGAGTACCTGCCGGGCCTGGACCGGGTGCTCGACGCCGTCGACCGTGCCCTGGCGTACTGAGGAGAGGGGCATGACGACGATGACTGAAGCGTCCGTGCGCGAGTTCAAGATGCCCGACGTGGGCGAGGGACTCACCGAGGCGGAGATCCTCAAGTGGTACGTCCAGCCGGGCGACACGGTCACCGACGGCCAGGTGGTGTGCGAGGTCGAGACGGCCAAGGCGGCCGTGGAACTGCCCATCCCGTACGACGGGGTGGTCCGCGAACTGCACTTCCCCGAGGGCACGACGGTGGACGTCGGTACGGCGATCATCGCGGTGGACCTCGCGGGCGGGACGGCGGCTGCCACTCCCGTGCCCGCCGCTCCGGCGCCCGCCGCGCAGCCCGAGGCCCCGAAGGACGAGCCCAAGCCGGAGGGCTCGGGCCGGCAGCCGGTGCTGGTCGGCTACGGCGTGGCCGCGTCCTCGACGAAGCGCCGCCCCCGCAAGGGGACCGACGCCGCACGCCAGGAGCCCGCTGCCGCGGCACAGGCCCTGCAGTCCGAGCTGAACGGGCTGAACGGGCACGGTCCCGCCCAGGCGGTGCAGCAGCCGCCCCGCCCGCTGGCGAAGCCGCCGGTGCGCAAGCTGGCGAAGGACCTCGGGGTCGACCTGGCCACGGTGACTCCCACCGGCCCGGACGGCATCATCACGCGCGAGGACGTGCACGCGGCGGCGGCCCCGCCGGCCCCGGCCGCCGAGCCGGTGCCCCAGGCCGCCCCCGCCGCCGTTCCCGCCGCCGCCCCGGCGCCGGTCGTCGCGTACGACGCGGTCCGTGAGACCCGTATCCCGGTGAAGGGCGTCCGCAAGGCGACTGCCGCGGCGATGGTCGGCTCGGCGTTCACCGCGCCGCATGTCACCGAGTTCGTCACGGTCGACGTGACGCGCACGATGAAGCTGGTCGAGGAGCTCAAGGAGGACAGGGAGTTCGCGGGCCTGCGCGTGAACCCCCTGCTGCTGATCTCCAAGGCCCTGCTGGTAGCGATCAGGCGAAACCCGGACGTCAACGCGTCCTGGGACGAGGCGAACCAGGAGATCGTGCGCAAGCACTACGTCAACCTGGGCATCGCGGCGGCGACCCCGCGCGGTCTGATCGTCCCGAACATCAAGGACGCCCACGCCAAGACGCTTCCGCAACTGGCCGAGGCGCTCGGCGAGTTGGTGTCGACGGCACGGGAGGGCAAGACCACCCCGGCCGCGATGCAGGGCGGCACGGTCACCATCACCAACGTCGGCGTCTTCGGCGTCGACACCGGCACCCCGATCCTCAACCCCGGCGAGTCCGCGATCCTCGCGGTCGGCGCGATCAAGCTCCAGCCGTGGGTGCACAAGGGCAAGGTGAAGCCGCGTCAGGTCACCACGCTGGCGCTCAGCTTCGACCACCGGCTGGTGGACGGTGAGCTCGGCTCCAAGGTGCTCGCGGACGTCGCGGCGATCCTGGAGCAGCCGAAGCGGCTGATCACCTGGGCGTGAACCGAGGACGGCCCCCGCGTCGAGCGGGGGCCGTCGTCATTTCGGGTCGGACCTGAAATCCGGTCGGATCAGTCGCGCTGTGCGCCCTGCGGCAGCGTGCGCAGTTGCATCGTGCTCGCCGAGCTGGAGCCGAAGGCGTAGTCCATCAACTTGGCCGCGTCCGTGAAGCGGTACTGGTCGTTGAGGAGGACGCCGATGACCGTCTTGCCGTCGCGGGTGCCGGCGAAGACCAGGCAGGGGCCCGCCGGGGTGTTGGTGCCGGTCTTCACGCCGATCGCGCCGCTGTAGGAGCCCAGCAGCTTGTTGGTGTTGTACCAGGTGTAGGTGCGGGTGCCGCCGGTGCTCGTCGTCGCGTACTGCACCGTCTTCTGCTTCTTCACGATGCCCGCGAACGTCGTGTACTTCATGGCGCTGCGCGTGAGCTTGGCCAGGTCGCGCGGGGTCGTGTAGTTCGTGTTCTGCGTGGAGTTGCCGTCGAACGTGTCGAAGTGCGTGTTCGTCAGGCCGAGGTCGGCGGCCTTGGTGTTCATCTTGCTGATGAAGGACTTGGTGCGCGCCGAGACCGTCGTACCGGTGCCGAAGGTGTCCGCGAGGGCCATCGCGGCGTCACAGCCGGAGGGCAGCATCAACGCGTGCAGCAGCTGGCGGACGGTGACCTTGTCGCCGGTCCTCAGGTCCGCGGTGCTCGCGCCCTTGGCGGCGACGTAGTCGCGGTAGGCCTGCTTGACGGTGATCTTGCGGTCGAGGTTGAGGTCGGGCGTGCTCAGGACGACGCGCGCCGTCATGATCTTGGTGGTGCTCGCCATCGGCCGCTTGGTGTCGGCGTACTTGCTGTAGAGCGTGGAGCCCGTCGCATTGTTGAGCATGAAGGCGCCCTTGGCGCTGACCGTGGGGGCGGTCGCCGCCTGGGCGGGCGCGGACAGGGCGCCGCCCGCGACCAGCGCGCCGGTGGTGGCGACGACGGCTGCGGCTCTGCGGATACGTACGCCCTTTATGCGGGTTATCACTATGAACGCTCCGAAGGTGCGAAATGCCTGATAGGCATCTGCCATGCGTGGGGGAGGCGCTCAGGAGACTCACCTGAAGGCTCAAGGGTTGTACGGCGGACGGCAGAAAAGAGAAGTGATTGACGCGACAGGGGCGGCCACCGTCGAGTGGCCGCCCCTGTCACCGCACCTTGCCGGTGAACCCGGACGTCAGCTGATCCTGGCGTAGCCGTAGTTGATGAGCTTCTTGACGTCCTCGGTGCGCTTGGCCTCCGAGGGTGCGGTGAGGACGGCGCCGATCACCGATTCGCCGTTCTTGGTGGCGGCGAAGACGAGGCAGTACTTGGCCTCGGTGCCGGAGCCGGTCTTCACGCCGAGCGTGCCGTTCCAGCCGAGCAGGAGGTTGGTGTTCTTCCACGGCGCCATCGTGCGGACGGAGCCGGTCTTGGTGATCGTCTTCGCCGTGTACGACTTGGTCTTCACGACGGTCTTGAACGTCGAGTTCTTCATCGCGCTGCGGGCGAGCTTCGTCAGGTCGCGCGGCGTCGAGTGGTTGGAGCCGTTGCTGATGCCGTCGAACGAATCGAAGTGCGTGTTCTTCATGCCCAGGTTCTTGGCCGTGGTGTTCATCTTGCCGATGAACGACTTCACGCGCGCGTTGACCGTCGAGCCGGAACCGAACTTGTCGGCGAGGGCCATCGCGGCGTCACAGCCCGACTTGAGCAGCATCCCGTGCAGCAGCTGACGGACGGTGACCTTGTCGCCGACGATCAGATTGGCCGTCGAGGGGTACCCCTTGGCGACCATGTAGTCGCTGACCTCCTTCCTGATCGTCACCTTGGTGTCCAGGTTCAGGTTGGACTGCGAGAGCACGACCTTGGCGGTCATGATCTTCGTGGTGGAGGCGGTGAGCCTCTTGGTGTCGGCGGACTTCGCGAAGAGGGTCGCGCCGGTCGCGCCGTTCATCAGGAACCCGCCCTTGGCGGTGATGGTGGGCGCCGTCACGGCCTGCGCGGGTGCCGCGGTGAGGGCTCCGGTGGCGAGCATCGCGCCGGTGGTCACGGCGACGGCTGCGGCCCTGCGGACACGGAGCCTCTTTGTTGCGGTTATCAACTGAAATACCCCGATTACGTCGAATGCCCCTGTGTGCGGCCGGGTTGGAGGGGAAGGCGGTCAGGCCGCACGTGTGTGACACGTAACTAGCACAGAAGGTTGTGCGGTTGATGAGGCGGCTGTCCTCAATGGGTGGTTGACAGGCAATTGACAGCTGCCGGGCCTTCACCCGTCCGCATGATGGACCGGTCCCGCAATGCGTACGTGTTGTATCTATGCTGTGCGCATGTCTACCGCCCCGCCCGCATCCCTGAAGCAGCCACCGGCCGCCGACCGCGTCTACACCCACGTCAAGCAGGGTGTACTGGAGCGCCGTTACGAGGGCGGGACGCTGCTCACCGAGGGCGAGCTCGCGGAGGCCGTCGGGGTCTCGCGCACACCGGTGCGCGAGGCGCTGCTGCGGCTGGAGGTCGAGGGGCTGATCAAGCTCTACCCGAAGAAGGGCGCACTGGTCCTGCCGGTCTCCGCGCAGGAGATCAAGGACGTCGTGGAGACGCGGCTGCTCGTCGAGGAGCACGCGGCGCGCAAGGCCGTCCCCGCGCCGCCCGGCCTCATCGCGCGGCTCGAGGAACTCCTCGCCCAGCAGAAGGCGCAGGCCGCCGCCGGAGACCTCGCCGGAGCCGCCGTCACCGACCGCTGCTTCCACGCCGAGATCGTCCGCAGCGGCGGCAACGAGATCCTGTCGCGGCTGTACGACCAACTGCGCGACCGCCAACTGCGGATGGGCGTGGCCGTACTGCACTCCCACCCTGACCGGATCGCCAAGACCCTCGCGGAACACGAGGAGATCCTGCGGGCCCTGCGCGCCGGGGACCCCGAGGCGGCCGTCGGGCTGGTCCACCGGCACATCGACTGGTTCTCGCACCTCGCGCGAGGTGAGGAGCGTTGAAGCCCGCCGCACGCCCTGCCGCACTCCCCGGCGATCCTCCCGGCGGCCGCCGCGCCGTCGCCGTCTGGGGCATAGGCGTCTCGGTCTACTTCGTCGCGGTCATCTTCCGTACGTCCCTGGGGGTCGCCGGCCTCGACGCCGCCGACCGCTTCCATGTGAACGCCTCGGCCCTGTCGACGTTCTCGATCCTGCAACTGCTCGTGTACGCGGGCATGCAGATACCCGTCGGCCTGCTGGTAGACCGGCTCGGCACCAAGAAGGTGCTGACCATCGGAGTGGTGCTGTTCACGGCGGGCCAGCTGGGCTTCGCCTTCTCGCCGTCGTACGGCATGGCCCTCGCCTCGCGCGCGCTGCTCGGCTGCGGCGACGCGATGACGTTCATCAGTGTGCTGCGGCTCGGCACCCGGTGGTTCCCAGCCCGGCGCGGTCCGCTGATCGCGCAGCTCGCGGGCCTCGCGGGCATGGCGGGCAACCTCGTCTCCACGCTGGTGCTGGCGCGCCTGCTGCACGGGGTGGGCTGGACGGCGGCGTTCGCGGGCAGCGCGGGCGCCGGTGTGGTCGTACTCGTCCTGCTGCTCCTGTTCCTCAAGGACCACCCCGAGGGGCACGAGCCGGAGCCGCTGCCGCACCTGGGCGCGGCCTATGTGCGACGCCAGATCGCCGCGTCCTGGCGGGAGCCGGGCACCCGGCTGGGGCTGTGGGTGCACTTCACGACGCAGTTCCCGGCGATGGTGTTCCTGCTGCTGTGGGGGCTGCCGTTCCTGGTCGAGGCGCAGGGGCTGTCCCGGGCGGCGGCCGGTGAGCTGCTCACGCTGGTCGTGCTGTCCAACATGGTCGTCGGGCTCGTCTACGGCCAGATCGTCGCCCGGCATCACGGGGCGCGGCTGCCGCTGGCGCTGGGGACCGTGGGGGCGACGGCCCTGGTCTGGGCGTTGACGCTCGGGTATCCCGCCGATCGTGCGCCGATGTGGCTGCTGGTCGTGCTGTGCGCGGTGCTCGGGGCATGCGGGCCGGCGTCGATGATCGGGTTCGACTTCGCGCGGCCGGCGAATCCGCCGGAGCGGCAGGGGACGGCGTCCGGGATCACGAACATGGGCGGGTTCGTCGCCTCGATGACGACCTTGTTCGCCGTCGGGGTGCTGCTGGATGTGACCGGGGACGACTACACCGTCGCCTTCTCCGTGGTCTTCGTGCTCCAGGCGCTCGGGGTCAGCCAGATTCTGCGACTGCGGAAGCGGGCGGCGCGCAGGGAGCGGGAACGGCTGGTCGCCAGCAGGGTGGAGACGGTGCACGTTCCCGCGTGAACCGGGGGTCAGTGGGCCGGCACGAGGGTGAGGTAGGCCAGCCCCAGTACCCCGCGGTAGCTCATCCACTGGGCGCGGTGGCGGTCGAGGCGGTCGCGGGTCTCGGCGGCGAGCGCATGCTCGGGGTGCTGGGCGAGCCAGACCTCGACGTCCGCCTGGTACGACGACTCGAACTCCTCCCATTCGTCGAGGCTCGCCGTCTCGGTCCATTCCGGGCGGAAACCGGCGGCGACGGCGAGATCGAGCAGGGTCGCGAGGTCATGGTGGTCCGTGGCCGCGGCGCCAGGCCACATACCGGAGAGTTCGGCGGGGGTCGGGGTGCGCTGCCAGAAGCCCTCCCCGAGCAGCACGCGGCCGTTGTCCGTGACCAGACGGCGCAGTGCGCGCAGGGCCTCGGTGGTGTGGTCCGGCGTCGGTGCCGGGGTCAGGGCCTGGCTCGCTCCCACGCACAGGACCAGGTCGGCGGGTCCGCGTGAGGTTCCGACGGCGGACTCCTCGACGAACACGGCCCTCGGTGCCAGCCCTCTGGCCTCGGCGTTGCGGCGGCCGCGGGCGAGATCCTCGGCCGTGATGTCGACGCCGACCCCCGTCGCCCCGGGAGCGGCGGACAGGATGCGCAGCATCAGCTCGCCCCAGCCGCAGCCGATGTCCAAAACGGTGCGGGGGTTCGTGCGGGTGAGGCGCTGGACGATGGCGTTCGCCCGGCTCTCCGACAGGGGCCCGTGGAAGGTCAGTCGGGTGAGACGCGGGGGGTGGCCGGTGATGGCGGTGGTGTCGGTCACGTCGGGACGTTAGCCGTGGGCGGGGACCGGGGAACAGCCCTTTTTCACCCCGCCACGCTGGTCGACTTCAGGACACCAACCGTCAAACGCTGGGCGCAGCCCCGGCTCCGCCTACGGCGTCACCGTGAAGTTCCGCAGGATCGCCGTGGTCAGGCCCGGGTCGCCCTCCGCCTTCACCCGGTCCGCGACCGCTTCCGGTGTGACACGGCCGCAGGCCAGGCGGACGTAGGTCTCCCAGTCGAGGGTGAGGGTGGCGGCGGGGCCGAGGGCGGGGGCCGTTTCGAGGGTGCCGCGGCCCTGGATGTCGATACGGATCGTGCGCAGGAACTCGATCGGGCCGTGCACGTCGAAGACGATCGCCGAGCTGCGCGGGGCGTCGGCCTTGGTGGCGACGAGATCGGGGAGCTTGCCCAGCAGGACGTCGCGGGCCACCTGTGCGCCGGGCGAGTCGAGGTTGCCGGGGCGGCCGAGGGCGGTGCGCAGGTCCTGCTCGTGCACCCAGACGTCGAAGGCGTGGCCCCGCATGGACTCCTCGAGGGTGAGCTCCGCGCCGAGCGGGCCGCGCACCTTCGTGCCGGGGTCGCGGGACTCGTTCCGCAGCTGGCGGTTGCGGCGGATGATCGTGTACTCCAGCTCGGACGTCATCTCCGGCGCCGTGTGATGGCGGCGGACGTCGACCTGCATCTCCATGTAGCGCTGGTGGTCGTTGGTGACGTGGAAGAGGTCGCGCGGCAGCGTGTGGATGGGGCGCGGGTCGCCGAGCATCTCGCAGTCCAGGCCGATGACATGGGAGACCACATCGCGCACCGACCAGCCGGGGCAGGGTGTGCGCCGGTTCCACTCGCCTTCCACGAGCGGCGTCACCAGCTCGGATATCGCTTCGATGGAGTGGGTCCAGGCGTCGGCGTAGGGCTGGAGGGTGGGATGCAGACTCACGGAACGGGACCCCTCGGCGGTTGGTACGTCGGTACGCGGGCAGGTTGTGGCGGCGTTGCCAGTGGGAGGCGGCTGTCGGCGGGTGTCTTGGAACGCTAAGTTACGCTGCTGTGAGGCACCCCGGCAGTGCTTTCGTGTGACGATCGTAGGCCCGCTTGGAAGCCCGTGTGGACCGCTCGAATGCCAGGACGGTGGTAGTGTGCGCGCCTCTTTGCTTCAGATCGACGTAAACGAGGGCGAATCGATCGAATCGCGCCGGGCGAGGGCCGCCTCGCTGGTGCGGGACCAGGCCGGGGCGGCGGATCTCGTCGTCCTGCCCGAGCTGTGGACCACCGGCGCCTTCGCCTACGAGGACTTCGGCAGCGAGGCCGAGCCGCTCGAAGGGCCGACGTACGAGGCGATGGCGAAGGCCGCGAGCGACGCGGGCGTGTGGCTGCACGCGGGCTCGATCCCCGAACGGGCGGCATCCGACAGCGGCTCCGCCGCGGACGACGGGACGCTCTACAACACCTCTCTCGTCTTCTCCCCCTCCGGTGATCTGGCCGCCGCGTACCGCAAGATCCATCGGTTCGGCTTCGACAAGGGCGAGGCCGTGCTGATGGGCGCGGGCGAGGAACTGGTGACGGTCCGTCTGCCCGAGACGACTCTTGGCGTGGCCACGTGCTACGACCTCCGTTTCCCCGAGTTGTTCCGCGGCCTCGTCGACGCCGGCGCCGCGACCCTGGTCGTTCCGGCGGGCTGGCCGGAGCGCCGCCGGGCGCACTGGACGCTGCTGGCTCAGGCGCGGGCGGTGGAGAACCAGGCGTTCGTGCTCGCCTGTGGAACGGCCGGGACGCATGCGGGAGTTCCGCAGGCCGGTCACTCGATCGTGGTCGATCCGTGGGGCGAGGTGCTGGCGGAGGCCGGGGCGGGGGAGCAGGTCCTCACGGTGGAGTTCGACCCGGGGAAGGTCGCGGTGACGCGGGATCAGTTCCCCGCGCTGAAGGACCGGGTGCTGGGGCTGGCGGCGCCGCGCCGCTGACGGCTCAGTCCTCCCCGATCTCCTTCTCCGCGAGGTGGATCACACACACCGTCACCGCGATCAGCAGTGCCGGATCCGCGTCGTCCCGCACGACGTCCACGCCGTACGTCTCCCGGACATGCAGCCACCGCCGGGAGACCACGGCCAGCAGTTCGCCGTCGTACTCGATGGCGAACTCCCGGTCCAGGACCTTGCCGCTGACGTCGAGTTCCGTGCTGCCGTCCGCCAGGGACACCCGATAGTGGTTGCGCAGCAGGGACAGCCGTTTGCGGCGGATCTTGGCGAGCGGTGCGCCGTCCCGTTCGATCACCATCGTGTCGCGCAGGGCGAGCATCTTCTGGTGGATGTCGATGAGGACGCGCCCCTGCGTGTCCTTCAGCTCGAAGGTGTCCCGCAGCCGCATCGCCTTGCCGTCGACGAGGAACACCCTGTTGCCCCGGTCGTCCTCGATCCAGTAGTCGTCACCGATGCCGAGGATCCGGTCGCGTACGAGGAATCTCATGCCGTTACGGCTTCCCCGACGCCCCGAGCCGAACGCAACCGGTAGCCCGACAGGATGATCGTCACGGGCACCCCGGGCGCCACGTAGGCTGCACCGGCATCTCCCTGGTGGAGAAGGCGCTTCCAGGAGGGGTGAAGCAGTGGTGATCCGAGCCGGACACGCGCGCGTGCTCAGCGGTGTCGCCGCCGTGGTCGCAGGCGTCGCAGGTGCGTCCGGATGCGCCGGCACACAGCTCTGCGCCGGGGTCGGTGTGGTGTCCGAGGTCGGGGTGTACGTCGTCCAGGACGGCTACGACGGTCTCGCGGGCGCGTCCTACGAGCTGTGTACGCGAGGTGAGTGCGTCGAGGGTGAGTTCGGGCAGGAGCGCGTCTCACGTCTCACGCTCCGGCTGCCGGACGACGTCGACCCCGACACCGCCCCGGTCCGTCTCCGCGTCACCCGCGACGGCGCCACCACCCCCGTCATCGACGACTCCGTCGACGTGAAGCTCCTGCACCAGTCCGACGGCTGCGGCGGCGGCGCGTACAACCGGGCGCTCGCCTTCGCCAAGGAGGACGGTCTGATGCCGGACGTCCCGAAGAACATCTCGGCGGCCTGGCTCCGGCAGGTCAGGTCCGGGGCCACCGCGTCGGCCGGCCCTTCCGTGTCCTCCTGATCCGCGGAATCTCACGACTGGCTCCGTACTCTCCGTACTCTCCGTACTCTCCGTCCTCACGAAGGGCCGGGCGTCGCCGCCTCATCCCGCGCGCCCACCGGCATTCCCGCGCCCACCGGCCCGACGGCCGACGGCCCGAAACGCCGCCGGTACTCCGACGGGCTGAGCCCGGTGACGCGTCGCAGGCGCGCGCGTAGGTTCGCGGCCGTCCCCAGCCCGCTTCGTGCGGCCACTACATCCAGCCGTTCCTCCCCCCGCTCGATCAGCCTGCAGGCCAGCGCCACCCTCTCCCCCGTGAGCCACGCGAGCGGAGTCGTCCCCAACTGCGTCCGGAAGCGGCGGTGCAGGGTCGCCGGCGACACCGCCGCCCGCTCCGCCAGGTCGGCCACCGCCAGCGGATCGCCCAGCCGTTCCTGCGCCCAGGCCAGCAGCGGGGCCAGGGACTCGTCGGGCACGTCCGGGACCGGCCGTTCCACGAACTGCCGCTGTCCGCCGTCGCGGTGGGCGGCGAAGACCAGGCGCCGGGAGACGTGGTTGGCGATCTCGGCCCCGTGGTCACGTCGTACGACATGCAGGCCCAGGTCCAGTGCCGACGCGCTCCCGGAGGCGGTCAGGATGTCGCCGTCGTCGACGAACAGGACGTCCGGCTCCAGGTGGACCAGGGGAAACCGGGTCCGGAACGACTGCGCCCACATCCAGTGACACGCCGCCCGCCGCCCGTCCAGCAGACCAGCCTCCGCGATCGTGAACGCCCCGGAGCAGAAGCCGAGCAGGCGGGCACCACGCGCGTGTGCCCGGCGTACGACGTCCAGCACTTCGGGGGAGCGGGGCACGTCCGTGTCCGGCCGGTTCGGCACGATCAGCGTCTGAGCCTCCTCGGCGGCCTCGAGACCGGCCACCCCGGTGAGCGTGAAGAAGCCGTCCCGCATCCGTGTCAGCGGTTCGGCGGCGCACAGCCGGAAGTCGTAGAGTTCCCGGCCCAGTTCGGGGCGGCGCAGCCCGAAGATCTCGATGGCGCAGCTCATCTCGAAGGGGTTGGAGTTCTCGTCGACCACGAGAACCACGCGGTGCGGATGCTGAGAGGATCCTTGCGGCATGTGCGATTCCTAGCACTCGTGGGGCTGTCCCACCACGCCCGACGATGAACCCATGGAACCCATCGCGCTCTCCGACGCCCTCGCCTCCTTCACCGACCGATGGAGCCCCCGCATCGTCACCGCCGTCAACGACTACGACGTCCGCCTCGCGAAGGTCGAGGGCGAGCACGTCTGGCACGTCCACGACCACACCGACGAGTTCTTCCTGGTCCTGGACGGCGAACTGCACATCTCCCTGCGGGAGTCGGCAGGCGAACGCACGGTCGTCCTCCCGAAGGGCTCCGTCTTCACGGTCCCCCGCGGCACCGAGCACAAGCCGTACGCCCCCGTCCCCACCGCTCTCCTCCTCTTCGAACCCACCGGCACCCTCACCGTCGGCGACCGCCACGACGACGTACCGGACCACGTGGACGTGACCCCGGGACACGCGCTCGCCTGACCGCCCCGCACGCGCGCGTGGCGGTGCGCACGGGAATGACGGGATCTTGGATTGCGCGCTCTCCCGGGCGGCCGGGACATTGGAGGTCATGGGGAGCGAGAGATTTCTGCGGCCCGAAGACGCCTCCGATGCCGCGGAGTTCGTGGCGTTGATGCGGCGGGCGAAGGAACGTTCCGGGCTGACCTACCGGGAGTTGGAGCAGCGGGCGGCGGCCCGCGGTGACGTCCTGGCCAAGAGCACGCTCGCCAACGTGCTCGCCCGGGACGGCCTGCCCAGGGCCGAACTCGTCGCCGCGTTCGTCCGGGCGTGCGAGGGCGACGACCGGGTACCGCAGTGGCTCGAGGCCCGGGAACGGGTCGCGGCGTCCGCGGCGGAGGTCCCGGCCGTCCCCGGTGCGGCCGGACCCCCCGCCCGTGAACAGGGCACGCGCGCGTGGAACTTCCGCTGGATCACCACCGCCACGGTCGCGTGCCTGGCCCTGGCGACGGTGGCCCTCCTGGCCAGGTACTCGTCCGACGACCCGGACACCACCGACCCGGCCAAGGCCGGCGACGCCTCGGCATCCCCCACGGCCTCCCCCTTCGGGGACGGTCCGCTGCGCATCCGGCCGGTGCAGTCCCCCACGCTGTGCCTGACCGACGGCTTCCTCCGGGACGGCCGTTACGAGTCGCAGGTGGCGGTGCACCGCCCGTGCGCCAAGGCGGAACCACCGGTGACCGATCTGGTGGCGGCCGGGAACGGCACCTACCGCGTGCGGTGGACCCACCCGGTGCACGCCTCCGGCTGCCTGAAGGTCCTGACCGGTGAGGCGACCCGTGGCCTGCTGGAACCGCAGAACAACTGCGCCGCCGCGACCGTGTTCCGTATCGAGCCCGCGCCGACCCGGACCGACGACGGCACGTCAACGTCGACATCCCAATCGGCGTCGACATCGACATCGAAGGCGAAGACGTACGTGCTGCGCGTCGACGAGAGCCGGTGCGTCGGGGTGGCGGCCGCGCAGCCGGAGGCGGGCACCGAGGCCACCGTGCAGACGTGTGACGGCGCGAAGGCCCAGCAGTACCTCATCGGGCCCACGGGCGACTGAGCCGGTCCGGCGGGCACCCCCCGGTACCGCCGGACCGGCTCGGTGACCGGTCGTCAGCAACGAGTCGTGGCGCCGCCGTCATCCAGGTACTTGCCGTAGATCCAGCCGAGGCTGCTGCCGTTCGCGTCGCGGATCCAGGTCCACCTGTTGCCGTAGTCGTTCACGGAGTAGCAGTCGTAGTGGACCGTGGCGCCCTCCGAGACGTATCCCACGGTGGTGCAGGCGCCGTACGGGCCGGTGTGCACGGCCGCGCTGCCGGACTTGGTCACCTCGCCGGAGCCGCTGTCCTTGTTGGTGTGCGGCCAGTAGGCGTTGCCGCACGTGACCGCGGTCGCGCCGACGTCGGCCGCCTGCACGGCCGGCGCCGCCAGTCCGCCGACGACGAGTGCCGCACCGGCGAGGGAGCCCATCAGGGCATGACGTACACGCATGCGTTCTCTCCAGGAGTCGCTGTGACAGGTGGTGCCCTTGGGCCGGATCGGCCGGGCAGCACCGACGCTGACAGGGGCCGACAGCGCCGGGCAACGGATACGCCCTGTCCCGGACTGTCCCGGACAGCCGTCTCTGTCCGGGACGGCCCTGACCAGGCAGGACACCTACGCGGACCGCACGGCAAGACAGCAATCGAACGGCAGGAAGCCGATTGCCGGGCATGGGCCGAACGAAACGGGCTCACCGTCCGCAAGATCCCGCAAGGGACTCGATGCCGCTCTCGCGGCCGCCACGGCCGGGGTTGTCGGCACGCTCATTGGCTGGAAGCTGGATCGCTTGTCGCGTAAGGGCATCGGGCAGGTCGGCAAGGTGCTCGACGACAGCGAGAACCAGGCCCCGCCGGGCCAGAAGCTCGACACCCGGTACGGCCCCGCGACCCGGCTCCTGGTGTCCTCGACCCCGCCCGGGCTGCTGCGCACGGGCGAGGGTGCGGGAACCGATCTCTCCCGCACCCTCGAACTCGACCCCTCCGTGCCGGAGGGCGTCCTGCATGTCTCCGCGATGGCCGCGTCCTGCAACGACACCGCGTCCGGCAGCGGCTCCGCCGCCGGGACCGACCAGTACCCGGCCTGTCACGTCCATCAGCAGGACTGGGGTGTGCCGGTCCGGCTCACCGAGGGCGGCGCCGATCGACTGCCCCTGGTGCCAGCCGGAATGGACGCGGTCGGGGCTCAGACGCCGTAACCGTCGTTGTATCCGTCCCGGTGCCGATGGTGGTGCCCCTGCTCGTCGACGACCGGCGTCGAGGGCGGCACCACCACGCGCCGACGCCTGGCGATGCTGCTGAACGTCGTGGTGCCGATCAGCCCCACGATCATCAGGATGATCCCGACCAGGTCGAGATTGATCCCCTCCATCTCCCAGTCGGTCGCGAATGTGAGGATGGCTCCCACGGCGATGAGGATGATGCACCCGCCGAGGCCCATGAGTTGTCGCCTCCCTGTCCGGTCCGGTGCTTCCGGTCGGAGGCGGGTACCCCGTCCGGCGGGGACTACCCCTCCAGGAACGCCACCAGCGAATTCGCCAGCAGCCACGGGTCGTCCGCGCCGCACAACTCCCGCGCGCTGTGCATCGACAGGATCGCCACGCCGATGTCGATGGTCCTGATGCCGTGCCGGGCAGCGGTGATCGGGCCGATGGTGGTGCCGCAGGGCATGGAGTTGTTGGAGACGAAGGACTGGAACGGCACGTCCGCCTTCTCGCAGGCGGCCGCCCACACCGCGCGGCCCGAACCGTCCGTCGCGTAGCGGTTGTTGACGTTGACCTTGAGGATCGGTCCGCCGTTGACGCGCGGGTGGTGCGTCGGGTCGTGGCGCTCGGCGTAGTTGGGGTGAACCGCGTGGCCGGTGTCGGAGGAGAGACAGACCGTGCCCGCGAAGGCGCGTGCCCGGTCCTCGTAGGAGCCGCCGCGCGCGAACACCGAGCGCTCCAGGACGCTGCCCAGCAGCGGCCCGTCGGCCCCCGTGTCGCTCTGCGAGCCGTTCTCCTCGTGGTCGAAGGCGGCCAGTACCGGGATGGACGGCAGGGCCGCGCCCGAGGTCGCCGCCGACACCAGCGCCGCCGCTCCCGAGTGCACGGACAGCAGGTTGTCCATGCGCGGCCCCGCGACCAGCTCCTTGTCCCGGCCCAGGTACGCCGGCGGCTCCACGGAGTGGACCATCAGGTCCCAGCCGCTGACCTCGCCCGCGGCGATCCCGGCCGTCTCCTCCAGGAACGCGATCAGGTCGCCGTCGCGCACGTCGTTGCCGAGGCCCCAGACGGGCTGCAGGTGCCGCTGCTTGTCGAGCTTCAGCCCCTCGGCGGACACCGAGCGGTCCAGATGGATGGCGAGCTGGGGGACGCGCAGCAGCGGACGGTCCACGTTGACCAGCCGCGACGAACCGTCCCGCAGCGTCAGCCGGCCCGCCAGGCCCAGGTCGCGGTCGAGCCAGGAGTTGAGCAGCGGTCCGCCGTAGATCTCCACGGCGACCTGCCGCCAGCCGTGCGCCCCGCTGTCGGGCAGCGGCTTCACGCGCAGGTTGGGGGAGTCGGTGTGCGCGCCCACGATCCGGAAGGGTGTGTGGGGCGCCGCGCCCTCGGGGATGTACCAGGCCACGATCGCGCCACCGCGCAGCACGTATTTGCCGCCGCTCGACCCGTCCCAGGCGTCCGTCTCCGCGACCTGCCGGAAGCCGGCCTTCTCCAGCCGCTCGGCGGTGTTCGCCACGGCGTGGTACGGCGACGGGCTCGCCGCCAGGAAGGACATGAGGTCGTCGGTGTGGCCGCGGTCGAAGCGGGGGGGTTCGCTCATGGGGTTCACCTTAACGACGTACGAGGGCCCGCTCCCGGTGAAGGAGAGCGGGCCCTCGTGAGGGCGATGTGGATTGTCCGTGAGTGACCGGAACCAGTGGCTGGAACCGAGCGGCCGGATAGGTCGGCCGGATAGGTCGGCCGGAGCGGCCTGATCGGCCTTGGCGGCCTGATCGGTTAGAAGGCCGCCTCGTCCAGCTCCATCAGGTCCAGGTCGACGCCTTCGGCGAGCTTGCGCGCACCGGTGACGCCCGGCAGGACGTTGGCCGCGAAGAACTTCGCCGCCGCGATCTTGCCGGTGTAGAAGGCCTTGTCCTTGGCGGAGGCCGTCTCCAGCTTCTCGGCGGCGACCGCGGCACCCTTGAGGAGCAGGTAGCCGACGACGACGTCACCGGAGGCCATCAGCAGGCGGGTGGTGTTGAGGCCGACCTTGTAGATGTTCTTGACGTCCTGCTCGGTGGCCGCGAGGTCGGTCAGCATCAGACCGACGATCGCCTCCAGCTCGACGGCCGCCTTCGCGAGGTACTCGCGGGCGCCCGCCAGCTCCTCGCCGCCCTCGCCGAGCGCCAGGAACTTCTTGATGTCCTCGGCGAGCGAGTTCAGCGCCGCGCCCTGGTTACGGACGATCTTCCGGAAGAAGTAGTCCTGGCTCTGGATCGCCGTCGTGCCCTCGTACAGGGTGTCGATCTTGGCGTCCCGGATGTACTGCTCGATCGGGTACTCCTGCAGGAAGCCGGAGCCGCCGAAGGTCTGCAGCGACTGGGCGAGCTGCTCGTAGCCCTTCTCGGAGCCGTAGCCCTTGACGATGGGGAGGAGAAGGTCGTTGAGCGCGTGCTCGGCCTTCGCGTCCTCGCCCGCCGCCTCCTTCACCGCGATCGCGTCCTGGATGGAGGCGGTGTAGAGGACGAGGGCGCGCATGCCCTCCGCGTACGCCTTCTGCGTCATCAGCGAGCGGCGCACGTCCGGGTGGTGGGTGATGGTGACCTTGGGCGCGGTCTTGTCCATGAAGTTCGCCAGGTCCGGACCCTGGACGCGCTCCTTGGCGTACTCGAGGGCGTTGAGGTAGCCCGTCGACAGCGTGGAGATCGCCTTCGTGCCGACCATCATGCGGGCGAACTCGATGATGCGGAACATCTGGCGGATGCCGTCGTGCTTGTCGCCGATCAGCCAGCCCTTGGCGGGGTGCTGGTCGCCGAAGGTCATCTCGCAGGTGTTGGAGGCCTTCAGGCCCATCTTGTGCTCGACGTTGGTGGCGTACACGCCGTTGCGCTCGCCCAGCTCGCCGGTCTCGAAGTCGAAGAGGTACTTCGGGACGAGGAAGAGGGACAGGCCCTTGGTGCCCGGACCGGCACCCTCGGGGCGCGCGAGCACGTAGTGGAGGATGTTCTCCTCCATGTCGTGCTCACCGGACGTGATGAACCGCTTCACGCCCTCGATGTGCCAGGAGCCGTCCTCCTGCTGGATCGCCTTGGTGCGGCCGGCGCCCACGTCCGAGCCGGCGTCCGGCTCGGTCAGCACCATCGTGGAGCCCCAGGTCTTCTCGACCGCGATCTGGGCGATCTTCTTCTGGACCTCGTTGCCCTCGTCGTAGAGGATCCCGGCGAACGCCGGACCGGAGGAGTACATCCACACGGCCGGGTTCGAACCGAGGATCAGCTCCGCGTACGACCAGATCAGCGACGGCGGGGCGGTGGTGCCGCCGATCGCCTCGGGCAGACCGAGCCGCCAGTACTCCGACTCCATGAAGGCCTTGTAGCTCTTCTTGAAGGAGGCGGGGACCGGCGCGGTGTTCGTCTCGGGGTCGAAGACCGGCGGGTTGCGGTCGGCGTCCGCGAAGGACTCGGCCAGCTCGTTCTCCGCGAGCCGGGTGAGCTCCTCGAGGATGCTCTTCGCGGTGTCGACGTCCATCTCCTCGAACGGCCCCGTGCCGTACAGCCTGTCGCGGCCGAGTACTTCGAAGAGGTTGAACTCGATGTCGCGGAGATTCGACTTGTAGTGCCCCATGGTCACGGCTCCGTAGAGAGGGATCGGGCGAGGCACTTGGATCCTCGCGCTAGTTCACGTACCAACAAGTAGCTACGATGATGCTACCCGCCAGTAATAAGACGCAACCCCGATCCCGTCATCTGTGACAGGTCACACCGGAACGGTCAGCGTCGCGGTGTAGCCCTCCTCGGCGCTGCCGGACATCGTGGCGAGCTGCTGGCTGTAACCGTCGCTGAAGATGTTGTCCGTCTCCAGAGAGATGCGGCCGAGATTCGTCACACTTTGCTCATAGCCGTCCGTTGCGTACACCGTCTCGCAGGTGTCCTTGGGGAAGGCGAGCTGAGAGGTGTTGGTGATGGACGTGGCCGCGGTGGCGTCGGCCAGGCTGCCGTAGACCTCGAAGTGGATGTGGGGCCAGCGGCCGTCGTAGCAGCCGGGGAAGACGCTCTTGAAGGTGACCTGGCCCTTGTCGTCCGTCTCCTGCACCCCGCGCAGGTAGTTCTCCTCCGTGACGCCCTCCGAATACAGGGAGTACAGCCCGTCCCGGTCGGCATGCCACAGGTAGACGGCGGCGCCCTTCTTCGGCGTCCCGCAGCCGGAGGCCGCGTCCACGACCGTGAGCGTCACGGTCAGCGGCACGCCCTCGGCGGTGCCGCCCGCGGAGTCGCCGAAGCTCTTGGTGATGTCGCTGCGCACGACGCCGCTCTCCGTCAGGACGTTCACGCCGTTCGAGCCGTCGCCCGGGTAGGGCCCCGCGGTCTCGCTGGGGATGGTCGCGCACTCGGCGGACGAGGAGGAGGACGCGCTCGACGAGGAGGCGGCGCTTCCGGACGGGGCGGCCGAGGTGTCCTCGTCCGCGCTGCAGCCCACCAGCGGAACCAGGGTCGCGCCCGCCATCAGCCGGATCATGCGGCGGCGGGCGAGGACGGGAAGGTCGTAGGAGAGCCCTCTGTCGTGCTCGTGGACCTCGTCGTCGTGGTGTCGGTGCATGGCTGTCCCCTTGCTGGTGCGGTGCCGTGTCGAGGCACTCCCGTCGATACTCGAAGACGCTAGGAGCGGCACCTGTGCGAAACCAGCGAGGCGGCTGTCAAGTCGCTGTCGAGTCGCTGTCGGTTTGCCGGCGCCCCCGTACCGGCCCGCCCTCGCCGCGGCTCTCGGTACGCTTGCGCCATGTATGGATACGGCCAGCCCATGGACGGTGGTGCTGCACAGCAGGGATACGCCCCGCCGCAGCAGCCCATGGCCGGCGGCGTCGGCGGATACGGCCAGCAGCCGCCGCTCTACCCCGAGCCGTCCCCGCCCTCCCTCGCGGACGCGGTGCGGGCCTTCACCACCGGGCAGATGTCCGCGGAGGACTTCCAGCAGGTCTTCGCGACGTCGAAGGTCTACTGCCCGCGCGGCGACAACCCCGGCTTCCTCGCCCTGCACAACACCCAGCAGCCGGTGATCCCCATGTTCACCTCGCTGAAGGAGCTGCGGCGGTACGCGGGCAAGGAGTCCAAGTACTTCGTCATCACCGGCGCCGAGGTGATCGACCTGCTGCCCACCGGCTACGGCTTCGTCCTCGACATGGAGGGCGAGCACCGGATGGTGTTCGACGCGAAGGCCGTGGAGCAGATGGTCGAGTTCGCGATGCGGCGGATGTACGGCTAGACGCCATCGCTTCGCAGACGGCTGACCGGCTGACCTGCTGACCCGCCGGCCTCAGCGGGTGAGCCGTAGCGCCAGGCCGTCCAGGACGATCTCCAGCGCGGCGGCGAACTTGGCGTCCCGCAGGGCGGCCGGGTCCGTGGTGGCCGCCTCCTCCGTCTCGGCGTAGCCCTGCGCCAGGTGCTCGTGGTCGGCGACCGCTTGCTGCGCCGCCGGCAGCAGGCGCGCGATGAAGTCCGCCTCCGTCTCGCCGGAGCGGGCCACCGTGATCAGCCAGGCGGCCTCGGTGGTGCTCATGCCGATGACGTACGACATCACGGCGTCGATCGCGCTGGTGGGTTCCGGGAATCCGGCGGCCGTGAACAGGGCGGCCAGGCGCTCCGAGTACGACATGAGGTTGGGTCCCAGGTAGGCCAGGCCCGCCTGGCCGAGGACCGAGGACAGCCACGGGTGCCGTAGGGCCGTCGTACGGAAGGAGCGCGCGGCCTCGCTGACGGCCGCCCGCCAGTCCGCGCTGTCGGCCGCCGGTACGTGGATCTCCGCGGCGACCTCGTCGACCGCCAGCTCCATCAGCTCGTCCTTGGTCGCCACGTGCCGGTAGAGGGAGGCCGCGCCGGCGTTCAGGCGGGTGGCCAGCTTGCGCATGCTCAGCGCTTCCACACCCTCCGCGTCCAGCATGACGATCGCCTCGCGCACGATCGCGGCGCGGCTGAGTGCGGGCTGGTCGGGCTCGCGCTGGGGGCGGGCCCAGACGGAGGGGATGGGGCTCGGCTTCGTCGTCTTGGCTGCCATCGGCACTCCTTCGCATCCCTGCGTACGTCGTTCGCATCGAGCGTACAGGAATCGAGGGTTGCGAACACTGTTCCGTCATGCGTACAGTGTTCGCACCGAAGGAACGGTGTTCACGAAGTCGGAGGGGAAGCGTCATGGACGTCAAGGGAACGCGTGATCCACGCCGTTGGTGGATCCTGATCGTGCTCTGCCTGAGCACGCTGGTGCTGGTCGTCGACAGCATGGCGCTGACCGTCGCGGTGCCCGTGATGACCGGGGAGATCGGGGCGAGCGCCCAGGAGACCCAGTGGATCCTGGACTCCTACATCCTGGTGTTCGCGGGGCTGCTGCTCACCTCCGGCAGCCTCGGTGACCGGTTCGGGCGCCGGAAGGTGATGCTCATAGGGCTTCTGCTCTTCGGGGCGGCCTCACTTGCCGCGACCTGGTGCACGAATCCCGGTGAGGTGATCGCCGCCCGCGTGGCGATGGGCGTCGGCGGGGCGCTGATCATGCCGTCCACCCTGTCGATCCTCATCACCGTCTTCGACGAGGAGGAGCGCGGCAAGGCGATGGCGGCCTGGAGCTCGGTGTCGATGCTCGGCCTGGTCGGCAGCCCGGTCCTGGGTGGTGTCCTGATCGACCACTTCTCCTGGCAGTCGATCTTCTTCATCAACGTCCCGATCGTGGCGCTCGCGATCGTCGCCGGTCTGACGCTGATGCCGCAGTCCAAGGCGCCCTGGCAGAAGCCCGACCCGCTGGGCGCGGTGCTGTCGGCGGCCGGGATGACGGCCCTGGTGTGGTGGATCATCGAGCTTCCGCAGCACGGCGCGCTGGGCGGCCGCTCCACGGTCACCCTGGTGGTGGCGCTCGCCTCCCTGGTCGGCTTCGTGATCTGGGAGAACGTCACCAAGTCCCCGATGGTGCCGCTGGTCCTGTTCAAGCACCGCAACTTCAGCGGCGGTTCGCTCTCCCTGGCGCTCGTCCAGATCGGCAACGGCGGTCTGCTGCTGGTCCTCACCCAGTACCTGCAGTTCGTGCTCGGCTACTCGCCGATCAAGGCGGGCCTCGCCTTCCTGCCGCTGGCGATCACCGCCCTCGTCGGCAACGGCGTGGGCGTCAAGCTCGCCGCCAAGTACGGCAACCGGTGGGTGATCCTCGCGGGGATGCTGGTGATGGTGGCCTGCTTCGCCCTGCTGACCACGGTCTCGGCGGACTCCGGCTTCACCGTCCCGGCGGTGGCCCTCGGCCTCCTCGGTCTCGGCGCCGGCCTCGCGATGCCGGCCGCGGTCGGCGCGCTGATGGGCACCATCCCCGAGGACAAGGCGGGCGTCGGCTCGGCCCTGAACGACACCATCCAGCAGGCCGGCACCGCGCTGGGCATCGCGATCCTGGGCTCGCTGCTGTCGAGCGGCTTCGCGGACCGGATGCCCGAGGACGTGCCGGACGAGGCGAGGCACTCCATCGCCGGGGCGGTCGCCGGTGGCGACGCCGGTCTGGTCGCGGTGGCCCGCGAGGCCTTCACCGCCTCGATGTCCACCACCTTCACGGTCAGCGCGATCGGTGTCGCGGCCGCGGCCCTGCTGGCGACGCTGGTCATGCGGGACGACCGGAGGAAGCCGCAGCGGGTGGCGGCGGAGGGGGCTGGTGAGGGCGCCGGTACGGCCGAGGCGGACCGCACCCCGGAGAGGCCGACCGAACCCGTCGTCTGACCCCCCGTCCCGGCTCCCTCTGACACACTGAGCCGCCGCCGAAGCACCGGGTCCTCGTGAAGAAGGCCGGCGCCCGCCCCGGGTGCCGGCCTTCGGTCGTGTCCGGGGGGAATGCCCGCCGGGCTTTTCCCGTTAGGGGTAGCAGAAAGTTCAATGCTCAACTAAACTGGCCGCACAAGGAGGTACCGACATGCCTGCAGTGACCGTCGAGAACCCGCTGACGCTGCCCCGCGTCGCCGCGCCCGCGGAGGCCGTGGCCCGTCCCGTACTCGCCGTCACGACCGCGCCGAGCGGTTTCGAGGGCGAGGGCTTCCCGGTGCGCCGTGCGTTCGCCGGGATCAACTACCGCTACCTGGACCCGTTCATCATGATGGACCAGATGGGCGAGGTGGACTACGCGCCGGGCGAGCCCAAGGGCACCCCCTGGCACCCGCACCGCGGCTTCGAGACCGTCACCTACATCATCGACGGGATCTTCGACCACCAGGACTCCAACGGCGGCGGTGGCACCATCACCAACGGCGACACCCAGTGGATGACGGCCGGTTCGGGCCTGCTCCACATCGAGGCGCCGCCGGAGTCGCTCGTCATGTCCGGCGGTCTCTTCCACGGCCTGCAGCTGTGGGTGAACCTCCCGGCCAGCGACAAGATGATGGCGCCGCGCTACCAGGACATCCGCGGCGGCAGCGTCCAGCTGCTCACCTCCCCCGACGGCGGCGCGCTGCTCCGCGTCATCGCCGGTGAGCTGGACGGCCACGCCGGTCCCGGCATCACGCACACGCCGATCACCATGATCCACGCGACTCTGGCGCCGGGCGCGGAGATCACTCTGCCCTGGCGTGAGGACTTCAACGGCCTCGCGTACGTCCTCGCGGGGCGGGGCGCGGTGGGCGCGGAGCGCCGTCCGATCCAGCTCGGCCAGACCGCGGTCTTCGGCGAGGGGGGTTCGCTGACGGTCCGTGCGGACGAGAAGCAGGACTCCCACACGCCGGACCTGGAGGTCGTCCTCCTCGGCGGCCGGCCGATCCGTGAGCCCATGGCCCACTACGGCCCCTTCGTGATGAACACGCGGGAAGAACTCCAGCAGGCCTTCGAGGACTTCCAGAAGGGCCGGCTGGGGACGATCCCCGCCGTGCACGGAATGAGCGAGAGCGGGCCGTCCGAGGCCTGATCCGGGCAGTATGACGAGGCCGGAGCCGTGCTACTGGGTACGGCTCCGGCCCTTTCGTCTCCTCGTCCCGTCGCGTCCGCTCGTTCTGTCTGCTCGTCTCGTCGTTCGGTCTGCTCGTCTCCTCTCCTCCCCTCGTCACCCACCCGGCCGCCCGCGCACGGCGACCCCGCCGCGCTCATGATCCGCTGGAAGCGTGCCGGCCCCCACCCCGCTGCTCCCCGACCCCGTACGGCGGCTCGCCGCCTGGTGTGTCGTCATGCTGCTGGTCGCCGGGGTCGTCTACGTCGGGATCCGGCTGGCCGTGGAGTTCCGTACGGCTGTCGTGCCCGTGCTGCTCGCGCTGCTCGGGACGGCGTTGCTCGGGCCGTTGCACCGGCGGCTGGTGAAGGCGGGGGTGAACCGGTCGGTCGCCGCCGGGCTCACCTGTGTCGCCGTGGTGGCCGTCGTGGGCGGTGCCGTGTACATCGTCGCCGCCGCGATCGTGGAGACCGGCGACCAGATCGTCGCCTCGCTCAAGCAGGCCGGTGAGGACCTCGCCGAGCACTTCGGGGCCGCCGGGACCTCGCTGGACGACCTCGCGTCCAACGCCAAGGAACTGCTCACCAAGTTCGGGGGGACGGCCGCCTCCGGAGTCATCAGCGGGGTGAGCGTCGTGGCCGAGGCCGTCGCCATGGCCGTGCTCGCGCTGCTGCTGGTGTTCTTCTTCCTGCGGGACTCCCATCGGGCCCCCGGCGTCCTGAGGTCGGTCGTCCCGGGCCACAGCGGGGACGTCGTGGAGGCCATGGCCCGGCGGGCCTTCCAGGCGGTGGAGGGGTTCATGCGGGGAACCACCTTCATCGCCTTCATCGACGCCGTCTGCATCACCGTCGGGCTGTTGGTCCTGGACGTGCCGGGTGCGGTCGGGCTCGGAGCGCTCGTCTTCGTCGGGGCCTACATCCCCTATCTCGGAGCCTTCATCTCGGGGGCCGTCGCCGTGCTGGTCGCGCTCGCCGACCGGGGGTTCGTCATCGCGCTGTGGGTGCTGGCCATCGTGGTCGCCGTGCAGATCCTGGAAGGGCATGTGCTGACGCCCATGATCCAGAGCCGGACCGTGCAGATGCACCCGGCCGTCGTCATGGTGACGATCACCGCGGGGGCCTCGGTGGCCGGCGTCCTCGGCATGCTGCTCGCCGTACCGCTCACCGCCGCCGCCACCGGCGTCGTACACGAACTGCGCGAGCTCTACGGAAGCCCGGAGCCCCCGGAACCTCCTGAGCCGCCCGTGCCCCCCGGGGCGCCGGAGCCCCCCGAGCCGTCCACGCCGCCGGAGCCGTCCACGCCGCCGGAGCCGTCCGCGCCCTTGGACTCGTAGAGCTCGTACCAGGTGCTCTTGCCCTCGCCCCGCGGATCCACGCCCCACCCGTGGGCGAGCAGCTCGATCAGCATCAACCCCCGCCCGGACGACGCCAGTTCCCCGGGCCGGCGCTTGTGGGGCAGGTCGTCGCTGGTGTCCGTGACCTCGACGCGCAGCCGGCGGTCCCCCGGATCGCCGCGGACCTCGGCGAGCAGCAGGGCGTCCGCGTCGGTGTGGACGAGGACGTTGGTGAGCGTCTCGGAGAGGAGCAGGACCGCAGAGTCGACCTGGTCCTCGGAGGCCCAGTCGTGCAGCAGCTCCCGCAGTTGCTGGCGGGCCGCCGCGACCCGCTCCGGCTCGGCCTGTGCGACCGACAGCATGGTGCGCCGGATCGTCGGCGGGGCGGCGAGGGTGTCGCCGCAGCCGCAGCCCTCGTCCTGCCGGTGCAGCAGCAGCACGGCTATGTCGTCCTCGCGCCGGTCGGCGAGCGGGCCGGTGGTGTGGTGGGAGGACGGGCCGTGGACGGCCTGGACGAGGCCGTCGGCGAGGGCCTCCAGGTCGCCGTCGTGCTCCTCGAGGATCGTGCGGATGCGCTTCCAGCCGGTCTCCAGGTCGTGGCCGCCGGTCTCGATCAGGCCGTCCGTGCAGATCAGCATGGTCTCGCCGGGTTCCAGGGTGATCCGGGTCGTCGGGTAGTCGGCGTCCGGGTCGATGCCCAGGGGGAGACCGCCGGCGGTGGGGCGGGCCAGCACCGTGCCGTCGCTCATGCGGATCGCCGGGTCCGGGTGACCGGCGCGGGCGATGTCCAGCAGGCCGGTCGTGGGGTCGACCTCGACGTACAGGCAGGTCGCGAACCGCAGGTCGGACGGGTCGTCGTCGAGGGAGCCGAAGGTCATGCCGTGCAGGAAGCGGGAGGCGCGGGAGAGCACGGCGTCGGGGCGGTGGCCCTCGGAGGCGTAGGCGCGCAGGGCGATGCGGAGCTGGCCCATCAGGCCCGCCGCCCGCACGTCATGGCCCTGGACGTCACCGATGACCAGGGCGAAGCGGCCGTTGGGCAGCGGGATCATGTCGTACCAGTCGCCGCCGACCTGGAGGCCGCCGCCGGTCGGGACGTAGCGGGCGGCGACGCTCATGCCCGGTATCTCGGGGCCCAGCTTGGGCAGCATCGAGCGCTGCAGGCCGTCCGTGAGCTCCCGCGCGGACTCGGCGGCCTCGGCGCGGGAGAGGGCCTGGGCGAGCATGCGGGCGACCGTCGTCAGCACGGACCGCTCGTCGGGTGTGAAGGCGACGGGATAGGTGAACGCCGCCATCCAGGCGCCCATCGTGCGGCCGGCCACGGTCAGCGGCAGGAACGCCCAGGACTGGCGCTTGAAGTGCGCCGCGAGCGGCCAGGTGGCCGGGTAGCGCTCCTTGTACCTCTCGGGGGAGGAGAGGTAGACGGCACGGCCCGTGCGGACGACCTCGGCGGCCGGGTAGTCCGTGTCCAGGGCCATGTGTGTGAACGGGTCCTCGTCGCCGGGCTCATGGCCGTGGTGGCCGATGATCGTCAGGCGGTCGCCCGTGACGCCGAACACCGCGAGCCCGTCCGGTGAGAAGCCCGGCATCGACAGACCGGCCGCGACCCGCAGCACCTCCGCCGTCGAGCGCGCCTCGGCCAGCGCCCGGCCCGCGTCCAGCAGGAACGCCTCCCGCGAGCGCCGCCAGTCACCCGTGACCGCCGTACGGCCCGCGGAGGTCCCCGGCGCCGGTTCGGTGACCTCCTGGAGGGAGCCGGTCACCTCGTACGACCGCTTCTCGCGGTCGAAGGAGGCGTGGAAGCGGCTGCGACCCACGCGGATGACCCGGCCCTGCCCGTCCATGATCCGCACCCGCACCTCGCCGAGGGTGCCCTCGGCGACGGCGAGCTGGATCACTCCGCTGATCTCGTTCCAGTCGACCGGGTGCAGCCGGGCACGCACCTGGGCCTGGCTGAGGGTGGCCCGCTCGGCGGGCAGCCCCAGCAGTCGTGCCGCCTCCGCGTCGACCGTGACCAGTCCCGTGGCGGTGTTCCAGTGCCACAGCCCGGTGGCGAGGGCGGCGAGGACCTCCCCCACGGCGGGCAGGGGCTCACCAGTGCGCATTGCCCTACTTTAAGAACAGGTGATCGCACACTGCCACCGAAGCTGTATGGGGCATCTGGTCGGGCGAGGGCCAAGGGGCGCGGTGAAATGGTGGGGAGGCGATCTTGGGGTCCCCGGTAGGCTTGGGGGGAGTTTCACGTGAAACAAGCCCCCCGATCCGCGAAGACTGGATGAACGACGATGCATCGGTACAGGTCCCACACCTGCGGCGAGCTCCGCTCCTCTGACGTCGGCACCGACGTCCGGCTGAGTGGCTGGCTGCACAATCGGCGCGACCTGGGCGGCATCCTCTTCATCGATCTGCGCGACCACTACGGCATCACGCAGCTCGTCGCCCGTCCCGGCACGCCCGCGTACGAGGCCCTCGACAAGCTCTCCAAGGAGTCGACCCTCCGCGTCGACGGCAAGGTCGTCTCCCGCGGCACCGAGAACATCAACCCCGACCTGCCCACCGGCGAGATCGAGGTCGAGGTCGGCGAGGTCGAGCTGCTCGGCGCGGCCGCCCCGCTGCCCTTCACGATCAACACCGAGGACGGGGTCAACGAGGAGCGGCGCCTGGAGTACCGCTTCCTGGACCTGCGCCGCGAGCGCATGCACAAGAACATCCTGCTGCGTACCGCGGTCATCTCGGCGATCCGTCACAAGATGACGGCGCTGGGCTTCAACGAGATGGCGACGCCGATCCTGTCCGCGACCTCCCCCGAGGGCGCCCGCGACTTCGTCGTCCCCTCCCGTCTGCACCCCGGCAAGTTCTACGCCCTCCCCCAGGCGCCCCAGCAGTTCAAGCAGCTGCTGATGATCTCCGGCTTCGACCGCTACTTCCAGATCGCGCCGTGCTTCCGCGACGAGGACGCGCGTGCCGACCGCTCGCCGGGCGAGTTCTACCAGCTCGACATCGAGATGAGCTTCGTCGAGCAGGAGGACGTCTTCCAGCCGGTCGAGAAGCTGATGACCGAGCTGTTCGAGGAGTTCGGCAACGGCCGCCACGTCACCTCCCCGTTCCCGCGGATCCCGTTCCGCGAGGCGATGCTCAAGTACGGCTCCGACAAGCCGGACCTGCGCGCCCAGCTGGAGCTCGTCGACATCACCGACGTGTTCGAGGGCTCGGAGTTCAAGGCGTTCGCCGGCAAGCACGTGCGCGCGCTGCCCGTCCCGGCCGTCCAGGACCAGCCCCGCAAGTTCTTCGACCAGCTCGGCGAGTTCGCGATCTCGCTGGGCGCCAAGGGCCTGGCCTGGGTCCGTGTCGCCGAGGACGGCTCGCTGACCGGCCCGATCGCCAAGTTCCTCACCGAGGAGAACGTCAAGGTCCTCACCGAGCGCCTCGGCCTGGAGGCCGGTCACGCCGTCTTCTTCGGCGCGGGCGAGTTCGACGAGGTCTCGAAGATCATGGGCGCGGTCCGCGTCGAGACCGCCAAGCGGGCCGGCCACTTCGAGGAGGGCGTCTTCCGCTTCTGCTGGATCGTCGACTTCCCGATGTACGAGAAGGACGAGGAGACCGGCGCGATCGACTTCTCGCACAACCCGTTCTCCATGCCGCAGGGCGGTCTGGAGGCCCTGGAGACCCAGGACCCGCTGGACATCCTGGGCTGGCAGTACGACATCGTGTGCAACGGCGTCGAGCTGTCCTCCGGCGCTATCCGGAACCACGAGCCGGAGATCATGCTCAAGGCCTTCGAGATCGCGGGCTACGACCGCGAGACCGTCGAGGAGAAGTTCGCCGGCATGCTGCGCGCCTTCCGCTTCGGCGCCCCGCCGCACGGCGGCATCGCGCCCGGCGTCGACCGCATCGTCATGCTGCTCGCCGACGAGCCGAACATCCGCGAGACCATCGCCTTCCCGCTCAACGGCAACGCCCAGGACCTGATGATGGGCGCGCCGACGGAGCTGGAGGAGGCGCGGCTGAAGGAGCTGCACCTGTCGGTGCGCAAGCCGCAGCCGAAGTAGACATCCCAGATATCCCAGCACTGAGTGGCTCGGAACCGACCTCGGTTCCGAGCCACTTTCGTTTACGGCCCTCATGCAGGGCTCTCACCCAGCTCTTACCCATGTCCCTGACAGGCGCCGTCCCTAACTTCCCTGCCCATGACGGGAAACCACACGGCCGAAGGGCCGAAACACAAGCGGGACCTCACGCGTCGCAAGGTCGTCGTCGCCGGTGCCGGAGCCGCCGCCGCGGTGGGCGTGGGCGGCACGCTGGCGGCGGGCGCCTTCGCGGGTGAGACGAGCGGCACGAAGGCGGCGAGCGCATCGGCGAGCAGCGGCTCCACCGCCTCGGAGACGTGCTACAAGCTGACCTCCGAGACGACCGAGGGCCCCTACTACATCGACGCCGACAAGCTCCGCCAGGACGTGACCGAGGACCAGGATGGCATTGCGCTCACCCTCCGCCTCAAGGTGATCGACTCCGAGACCTGCAAGCCCATCGGGAACGCCGCGGTCGACATCTGGCACTGCAACGCGCTGGGCGTGTACTCGGGCTATGAGGCCATGGGCGGCGGCGGCGGTGGCGGGGGCGGCACGCCGCCGTCCGGTGAGCCGACGGGAGCGCCCCCGTCCGGCGAGCCCTCGGGCGGGCCCGGCGGCGGTGGCGGTGTCCACGAGGAGCCGACGGACGACGAACGCTATCTGCGCGGCACGTGGAGGACGGACCGCAACGGCCTGGTGGTCTTCAAGACGATCTTCCCCGGCTGGTACCAGGGCCGCTGCGTCCACATCCACACCAAGGTGCACGTGGGCGGCGAGTGGACGGACGCCGGTTACGAGGGCGGCAACACCTGCCACACCGGCCAGTTCTTCTTCGACGAGGAGAGCGTGCTGGCCTCCGCCGAGGTCGAGCCGTACTCCACCAACACCACCACCCGCACCACGCTCGACGAGGACACCATCTACCCGGACAACGGGACCGAGGGCGGCCTGCTGAAGCTGAAGTACAAGAAGAACGACATCGCCAGGGGAGTGGTCGCTTCGATCACGATGGGCGTCGACCCCGAGGCCACCAACACCGGAACCTGAGAACGCGGAAGGGGGCGGCCCCGAAGGACCGCCCCCGTCACGTCACCGAGCCTGTTCAGCTCAGGGACTTGTAGCCGCTCCACCCGCTCGCGATCTGTGCCCGCGAGCCGAACGACCCCTTCCCGTCGCCGCTGTTGCGCCAGACGTTGCCGCTGGTGTCCCGGGAGACGATGTCGGCCTTGCCGTCGTCGGTGATGTCGCCGATACCGACGACGACGTTGTAGTTGCCGCCCCAGTTGGTGAACAGCTTCGCGCGGGCGGCGAAGGTGCCGTCGCCCTTGCCGTTGTAGCGCCAGAGGGTGTTCGCGGTGTCCTGGGCGAGGAGGTCGGGCCTGCCGTCGCCGGTGATGTCACCGACGCCGACGATCTTCTTGTAGCCCTTCCAGTTGTCGTAGAGCTTCACGCGGGCGGCGAGCTTGCCGGTGCTGGTGCCCTTGTAGAGGTAGACCGTGCCGGTGGAGGCCTGGCGCGCGATCAGATCGGGGCGTCCGTCGCCGCTCACGTCGCCGGGCGAGGTGAGCGCGTTGTACTGCGTCCAGCCGCTGCTCGCGAGCGTGGTGTACGACGTCGACGGCGTCACGGCCTTTCCGCAGCCCGGCTTGTACAGGCGCAGGGCCCCGCTGCTGTAGCGGACCAGGACGTCGTTGCAGCGGTCGCCGCTCAGGTCGCCGAACGGGACGGCCGTGATGCCGGTGGACCAGCCCGTGCCGGTGTACTTCGCGTTGACCTTGCCCGTGCCGGTGCCGCTGTGGAAGGTGAGGCCGCCGGAGGAGTTCAGGGTGAGCAGGTCGCCGCGGCCGTCGGGCCCGTCGGGGCTGGTGAAGTCCCGGTATACGGGCGTACCTCCGGTCAGGCGGCCCTCGCCGCCGGTCAGCGTGACGGGGGCGGAGGTGCCGAGGCCGGTCGCCTTGAGGGTCCAGGTGAACCGGCCGTTGGGGAAGAGGCTGCCGTCCGCCGCCCTGCCGTCCCAGTCCGCGGAGATCCACGCCGGGGACGCGCCGCCGCTGATCGTGCGGGTGGCCTTGCCGTTCGCGCCGCTCTGGACCGAGGTGAAGGTCAGCGACCAGGAGGTGACCGGGCGGGACGGCAGCCACCGGCCGGTGAACGGCACCGTCGGGGACACGTAGTAGGTGGCCTCCGATTCGAAGGCCGTCACCGCGGACGGGGTCACCCCGGTGGTGGCGACGTGCGTCTGCTCGTAGGCGTCGAACCAGGCGACCAGACCCGTGTACTCGTCGACCGCCCAGCGGTAACGGCGGTCGACTGCGAGCCCGCTGTCGGGCAGCCCGGAGGCGATCACCCGGGTCGTGCCCGTGGCCGCCTCGGTCAGCACGAGCCGGTCGGCGTCGTGGTCGTGGCGGACGGTGAAGCCGTCGCCGAGGAGGACGTCACCGGGGGTGACCGGGCGCGAGGTACCCGCCTGGGTGTCGTACACGCCCGCCGAGCTCGTCCCGCACGCCCAGTACACCCACCGGCCGGCCGCCTGCAGCTCGCTCGGCACGCAACCGAGGCCCGGCACGGTCACCGTGGCGAGGGTCTTGTCGGTGGCCAGGCTGTACGAGGTGAGCTGTCCGGAGGTGGCGGTGGCGCTCCAGAGGACGGAGCCGTTCAGGGCGGCGGCGCGGACGGAGCGCTTGAGCTGCTGGCCCCAGCCGAACTGGCCGACGTACTGCATGGCGGTGTCGCCGCCGGAGTTGTAGACGGCGTAGCCGTCGGAGACGTCGACGATGCCGCCGTCCTGAGTGCCGAACTCCAGATCGGCCAGACCCGCGCCGTCGCCGATGCGGGCCACCCGGTCCACGTTGCTCAGCCCGGTGCCGCCCTCGTTGACGTCGTCGAACGTCTCGAGGTAGACGTCACGGGGCTTGCCGTCGTGGTTGCCCCACATCGCCGAGCAGTCGACGCCCGGGTACGGGCACACCGGCATGATCGACGATCCGTCCGTCGCGGCGGACGCGGTCAGTTCGGTGCCGCCGTTGGTGGTGAGCGTGCGCAGCGAGGTCGTGTCCATGCTGCTGCCGGGGTTCTCCTCGGCGATGCGCAGGCTGCCGCGGCTGAGCGCGAGACCGGTCTTGGGGTTCTCGTACGGCGCGACCTTGTACAGCTTCTCCAGCTGCGGGGTGCCGTCGGTGCCGATCGAGACGCGCTGGATCCACCAGTCGGAGGCGTCCGTGCCGCCGGTGACGAGGGCGTTGCCGTCGGGGGTGGCCAGCGGGGTGCCGTAGGACCTGGTCAGGAGGGTCTTGTTGGTGCCGTTGGTCAGGGACACGGCGTACACGCGGCTGTCCGTGGTGATCACGAGCCAGCCGCCGACGAGCGTGGGGTAGCCGGACCCCGCGAACCCGGGGGCCACCGGCACCGTCTCCTCGGCGGTGAGATCCGCGCGCGGCTTCAGGTGCAGGCCGCCGGAGACGCTGTACCAGCCGATGCGGTCGTCGGTGAGGACGACCTCCGGCTTGCCGGGCAGGTCGGTGAAGACCGTGGTGAACTGCGCGGTGGCGAAGTCGAGGTAGCCGACGGAGTACGACGCGATGCCGCCGACCGAGTCGGGGATGGGGTAGGCGAAGACCATGCCCGTCTCGTCGCCGGTGCGTGCGTTGTCGCTCCCCCAGTGCCGCTCGGACGGGTAACCCGCCACCGGGCGCTGCCGCACCTTGCCGTCGACGAGGTCGAAGAGGAACAGCCGAGTGCCGTCGAAGCTCTCGCCGTTGTAGACACCTTCCCGGTCGACCCCGACGACCGTGCTGCCGTACGTGCCTATGTACTCGGCTCTCCCCAGGTCGACGGTCTGCAGCGCGGTGCCGTCCGGGCGCCACAGGGACACCGGCTCGGTGTAGGTGCGGTCCGGCAGTGCCACGGTGTCGGTGGCCTGCCCGTACATGCCCGAGGGGCAGCGCACGGCGATGTCCCAGCAGGAGGTGGTCGTCGGCTTGTAGACGCCGGACGGGCCCTGGACGGTGACGGTCGTGCCGTCGTCGTAGTCGGTCCACAGGAGTCCGGCGGTACCCGCCTGCCGGTGCAGAAAGCCGGTCTCGCCGGCCGAGAGCAGGCGGTCGGAGCGGCGGGTTTCGACCCGCGGATCGTCGAAGCGTAGTTCGGCGGTGCCGGTGGCCGCGTCCGCCGTGGCCACGGTGCCGGTGGCCGCGGTGGTGCCGCTGGCGGCCTGCGCGGCCCCACCACTGCCCTGGAGCCCGGCGATGGTCATGGATCCGGCCGCGACGGCGACCGCGAGCGCGGAGACGAGGGCGGCGGACCCACCCCGTCTCGGGGCGTGTCTGCCCACGTGAGTTTCCCTCCCCTGCGAGGGTCTCCGCCCTCGCACAAGTGGCCGGATCCTATCAGGGGGCCGGGGTGCGGAAAGAGGGATATTTGCGCAGGTGAAGGGCGTGGGGGCGGGGCGGTGCCCCGCACGGGCCGCGATGGCGTCGGGCCGCCCGCGCCGCCCTCCGCCAGGGCCTGTTCACTCCTCCGCCGGAGGCCTGAGCGCCTCCTCCTCCAGCAGCCGCTCGGCGATGTCGTCCGCCCATGCCCGGACCCACCGGCGGAGTTCCGGAACTGAGCCCTCCGCCAGGCCCCGGGCGCTGAACTCCCTGTCGTCCAGCAGTTCCGTCGCCTCCAGGCGGGACTGGAGGTCGGCCAGTTCCAGCTCGTCCCAGGCGTGGCGGCGGCCCTGTTCCTCCAGGTCGGGGAAGCTCCAGTGGGCCGCGGCGGCGTAGACGTCGGTCAGGTCGCGGGCGGTGCCCCGGTCGGTCAGGGCGCGCACCCTGGTGCCGATCAGGTCCTCCAGGGAGAGGGCCGGGCCCAGGTCGGTCATGACGGGCGGGTGCCAGAGGGTTTCCTTCAGGAGGTCGACCGTGTGTTCGCCCGTAGCTGCTCCGCCGCTGACGAGGAGGCGGGCGGCGAGCGGGTCGGTCTCCACGAGACGTACCCGCCAGCCGCGTTCCGTCAGGCCGTGGCTCACCACTGCCGCGATCGTGTCCATCGGCGCGGGCGTCTCGGTCGCCAGTTCCAGCGGCCCTTTCACCGACTCCGCCGGCAGCAGGCCGTGCGCCCGGACCGCGTACTCGCCGGCCAGGACGAGCCGGTAGCCGGCGCCGAGAGTCAGGACGTCGGTCAGGAGATGGTGGCGCAGCGGGATCATCGTGCGCCGATTATGGCGGCCCCGCCGAGGCCGTTGAGCTCGGCGGGGCCGGACGGCGACGCTACTTCGCCACGAACTGCGTAAGGATCGCCTGCACCTCGTAGATGTCGACGCCCTTGGTGAACGTCTTCTGGACCGGGGTCGCCGAACCCGAGAGCCAGATCTTCAGCTCGGCGTCCAGGTCGAACGTGCCGGCGGTCTCCACCGCGAAGTGCGTGATGCTGCGGTAGGGGATGGAGTGGTACTCCACCTTCTTGCCGGTGATGCCCTGCTTGTCGACCAGGATGAGGCGGCGGTCGGTGAACAGGATGGTGTCGCGTATCAGCAGGTACGCGGCGTGCACCTGCTCACCGTTGCCCAGCAGGCGGGCGTAGTCCTGCTGCGCCTGCCCCTGGTCGATGGTGTGCGCGTTTCCGAAAAGTGCCATGTATGGATCCCCCCACGGATGGCTTCATGCGACGGCTTCACATGATCTTCGCAATGTATAGCGCCTGGGGGGTGGCCAGGCATAGAGGCGTAAACGAGGTAAACGATCAGGTGTCGTACGTACCGTCCCAGGGCGCCCCGAAGCCCAGGTGGTCGGGGTACAGCTCGGCCCAGGACTCGCCCTCGTCCTCTCCGGTCAGCAGGCCGAACAGCACGCCGTCCACGGTGAGTTGGAAGGGTCGTATCGCGATGTCGGTGTAGGTGCGCCGGGGGAGGCTGCGGAGCATGGTCGCCAGGTGGGCGCGGGCGCGGGCGAGGACGGAGTCCGGGCCGTGCGGGGCTCGTCGCTGCTCGGCCCACGTGCCGGCGCACCAGATCTCCGAGTCGCGGTACCTGCCGTCGGCGTCGAAGGTGTGCAGGACCGAGTAGAGGCGTTTGTGGTCCTCCCAGCCGGCCTCGAGCTCGAACCCCTTGGGGAAGGCGTACGTGACCGATCCCATGAACTGCCCGTCCGCGTAACAGCCGATCGCCTCGGTACGGCCGTGCGGCTCGTAGGCGATCGGGATGACCTCTGGGACTGCCATGGCGGAAACCATACGGTCGTGGCCGGGGGCATGGTGCCGGTGGGGTGAGATCGATGCCAAGCGGATGGCCAACATCCGCGTGATGTCCCCGGGTTGATCACCGGTCAGCCAAAAAATTCACGGCAACCTTTCAGATCTTCGCGACCACAGAGGGGTACGTCGAGCACGTCGAAGCACGCAAGGACTCATTCGTGGCATCTGCTTCCCCTCGCCCTTCCCACCGCCGTTCCCTCCGGGGGCGCCGCACTTCGGCCGCAGGTACCAGATCCACGGCGGCGCCCTCGGCATCACCAACGGCTCCGACCTGGTGACCGTCGAGCGGAACGTCCTCACCTGCCACGACAAGACCAACCTCGGCGAAGAACCTGGTCAGCGAGCTGGCGACGACGACGGGCGCCGGGATCCTCAAGTAGCCGGCGTCTCTTCCAGACGCGGGAAGAGGACCGCGCCCTTCGTGACCGTGGTGCCGGCCGGCAGCCTGCCCCACTCGCCGGCCTCCTGGATCTTCTGGTCCGCCAGGGCGCCGAGGGATGCCTCGGCGCCCAGGGACTCCCAGAGCTTCCGGGAGGTCTCCGGCATGACCGGGTCGAGGAGGACGGCGATGGCGCGGAGGGACTCCGCGGCCGTGTAGAGGATCGTCGCGAGGCGGGCGCGGCCTTCCGGTGAATCGTCCTTCGCCAGTTTCCACGGCTCCTGCTCCGTGAGGTAGCCGTTGACCTGCTTGATGAAGCCGAAGACCGCCAGGATGCCGCCCTGGAAGTCCAGCTC
This sequence comes from Streptomyces sp. NPDC051243, assembly GCF_044455405.1. Lineage (NCBI taxonomy): Bacteria > Bacillati > Actinomycetota > Actinomycetes > Kitasatosporales > Streptomycetaceae > Streptomyces > Streptomyces sp. NPDC051243. The sequence continues at coordinate 244,552 of NZ_JBITES010000004.1, forward strand.
GTCGCCGATCCTCCGGTCGGCCTCGGCGACCGCCCCGGTCAGGCCGTCCCGGATGGCCTGCTCGGCCTCCCCGGCGGCGGTGGCCTCCGGCAGCGTGCCACCGAAGTACTTACCGACCATCGCGGCGACGCGGGAGGCGAGGTTGCCGTAGTCGTTGGCCAGCTCGCTGGTGTAGCGGGCGGTGAAGTCCTCCCAGGAGAACGAGCCGTCCTGGCCGAAGGCGATCGCGCGCAGGAAGTACCAGCGGTACGCGTCCACGCCGAAGTGCGAGGTCAGGTCCTGGGGCCGGATGCCGGTGAGGTTGGACTTCGACATCTTCTCGCCGCCGACCATCAGCCACCCGTTGGCCGCGATCCGGCCGGGCAGCGGCAGGCCGTTCGCCAGCAGCATCGCCGGCCAGATGATCGCGTGGAAGCGGAGGATGTCCTTGCCGACGAGGTGGACGTCGGCCGGGAAGGTCGACGCGAACTTCTCCGGGTTCTCGTTGTAGCCGACGGCCGTCGCGTAGTTCAGCAGCGCGTCGACCCAGACGTAGATGACGTGCTTGTCGTCCCAGGGGACCGGGACGCCCCAGTCGAACGTCGAGCGCGAGATGGAGAGGTCCTGCAGGCCCTGCCGTACGAAGTTGACGACCTCGTTGCGCGCGGACTCCGGCTGGATGAAGTCGGGGTTCGCCGCATAGTGGTCGAGCAGCCGGTCGCCGTACGCGCTCAGCCTGAAGAAATAGTTCTCCTCCTTCAGCATCTCGACCGGCTTGCGGTGGATCGGGCAAAGCTTCTGCCCCGCGTACTCGCCCTCGCCGTCGATCAGCTCGCCGGGGAGCTTGTACTCCTCGCAGCCCACGCAGTACGGGCCCTCGTAGCCGCCCTGGTAGATCTCGCCCCGGTCGTACAGATCCTGGACGAACTCCTGGACGCGGTCCGTGTGGCGGCGCTGCGTGGTGCGGATGAAGTCGTCGTTCGCGATCTCCAGGTGCTCCCACAGCGGCTGCCAGGAGTCCCGGACCAGCCGGTCGGCCCACTCCTGCGGGCCGACCCCGTTCTGCTGCGCGGTACGCAGGATCTTCTGGCCGTGCTCGTCCGTGCCCGTCAGAAACCAGACGTCCTCGCCGCGCCGGCGGTGCCAGCGGGCGAGGACGTCAGCGGCCAGGGTGGTGTAGGCGTGGCCGAGGTGCGGGGCGTCGTTGACGTAGTAGATGGGGGTCGTGACGTAGTACGTCATGACCTCACTCCATCACACCCTCACGGCGCCCCTCATCTCGATTACGCCGGTTCGCCGCCGAAGCGCTCCTTGTACGCCTCCAGGTCCTCGTCCGTGAGCTTGGCGAAGAGGACCGGCGGGACGGTGAAGGGGGTGCCGGCGGGGACGGCGGACAGGGACTTCGCCTCGTCGGCGCTCACCCAGGTCGTGGTGTCGTCGGTCAGGGTGAAGGCCTCGCGCATCGTCTTCGCCGTCGACGGGATGAACGGCTCCGAGACCACCGCGTACAGGTGGATCAGGTTCATCGCGGTACGGAGGGTGAGGGCGGCGCCGTCCTTGTCGGTCTTGATCTCCAGCCAGGGGGCCTTCTCCTCCAGGTAGGAGTTGCCCGCGGACCAGAGCGCGCGCAGGGCCGCGGCGGCCTTGCGGAACTGCAGGGCCTCCATGTGCTCCTCGTACTCGGCGAGGAGACGGGCGATCTCCTCGCCCAGCTTCGCCTCCGCCTCGCCGGGCGCGCCGCCCGCGGGGACGTCGTCGCCGAAGCGCTTGCGGGAGAAGGACAGGACGCGGTTGACGAAGTTGCCGAGGGTGTCGGCGAGGTCCTTGTTCACCGTCGCGGTGAAGTGCTCCCAGGTGAAGGACGAGTCGTCCGACTCGGGCGCGTTGGCGATCAGGAAGTAGCGCCAGTAGTCGGCGGGGAGGATCTCCAGGGCCTGGTCGGTGAAGACGCCGCGCTTCTGGGAGGTGGAGAACTTCCCGCCGTAGTACGTCAGCCAGTTGAAGGCCTTGACGAAGTCGACCTTCTTCCACGGCTCGCGGATGCCGAGCTCGGTGGCCGGGAACATCACGGTGTGGAAGGGGACGTTGTCCTTCGCCATGAACTCCGTGTAGCGCACGGAGTCGTCCACGTCGTACCACCAGGACCGGTAGTCCCTGTTCTCCGGGTCCTGGTCCGACCACTCCTTCGTCGCGCCGATGTACTCGATCGGGGCGTCGAACCAGACGTAGAACACCTTGCCCTCGGCCGCCAGCTCCGGCCAGGTGTCCGCGGGGACGGGGACTCCCCAGTCCAGGTCACGGGTGATGGCGCGGTCGTGCAGGCCCTCGGTCAGCCACTTGTGGGCGATGGAGGAGGCCAGGTGCGGCCACACGCCGTCGTGGCGGGCCACCCACTCCATGACCTCGCTCTGCAGCTTGGACTGGAGGAGGAAGAGGTGCTTGGTCTCGCGGACCTCGAGGTCCGTCGAACCGGAGATCGCCGAGCGCGGCTCGATCAGGTCGGTCGGGTCCAGGACCCGGGTGCAGTTCTCGCACTGGTCGCCGCGGGCCTTGTCGTAGCCGCAGTGGGGGCAGGTGCCCTCGACATAGCGGTCCGGGAGGAAGCGGCCGTCGGCGGGCGAGTACACCTGGCGGATCGCCCGCTCCTCGATGAAGCCGTTCTCGTGCAGCTTGCGGGCGAAGTGCTGGGTGATCTCGACGTTCTGGGGGGAGGAACTCCGGCCGAAGTAGTCGAAGGCCAGCGCGAAGCCGTCGTAGACCGCCTTCTGGGCGTCGTGCGCCTGCGCGCAGAAGTCCGCCACGGGGAGGCCCTGCTCCTTGGCCGCGAGCTCGGCCGGGGTGCCGTGCTCGTCCGTCGCGCAGATGTAGAGGACGTCGTGGCCGCGCTGGCGGAGGTACCGGGAGTACACGTCCGCCGGGAGCATGGACCCCACCATGTTGCCCAGGTGCTTGATTCCGTTGATGTACGGAAGGGCGCTGGTGATGAGGTGTCGAGCCATCGGGGGCTGCTCCCAGGTCGGGGTTGTTTTAGGAACCTCGAAATGGTAGCCGACATGGGTGGGCCGCCCGCTTTCCGTTTTAAGGGGTGGAAGGGGCGGCCCAGTGGTGATCTCGGGGTTGTGGTGCTCTTCGGGGTTACGGGCGCCAGGTGGCCAGGATGCCCTCGTAGATCTCCGCGTCCGTGAGTTCCTTCGGAGTCTCGCCGGCCAGGAAGTGGGACGTGTTGTCCAGCTTCAGCTTGCGGAGGTAGTCGAAGGCCTTGTTCTCCGGGTCACCGAAGGCGACGAAGGAGAAGAAGACGTTGGGGTGGTTCTTCGCCGCCTCGGTCAGGGCGTGGGTGGCGGGGGTCTTCGCGTCGGGGGCGCCGTCGGTCTGGAAGACGACCAGGGCGGGGGTGCCGGGGGCCTCCTTGCCGTGGTGGGCGAGGACGTCCTCCACGGCGGCGTGGTAGCTGGTACGGCCCATGCGGCCGAGACCCGCGTGCAGGTCGTCGATCTTGTTCTCGTGGTCGGGGAGGGTGAGCTCGCCGGTGCCGTCCACTTCCGTGGAGAAGAAGGTGACGTGGACCTTGGTGTCCTCGGGGTCGAGGTGGGCGGCGAGGGCGAGGGTCTGCTCGGCGAGGGCCTGGGCGGAGCCGTCCTTGTAGTACGGGCGCATGCTCGCGGAGCGGTCGAGGACGAGGTAGACCTTGGCGCGGGTGGTGGTGAGGTCGCGGGTGTGGAGGACGGTGCGGGCTGCCTTGTAGGCGGTGAGGAGGCCCGGGGGAAGGGCGGGGGCGGGTGCCGTGGTCTCGGCGACCGGCTCGGGCGCGGGCGCGGGCGTGACCTCGGCGGCAGGCTCGGGCTCGGGCTCTGCGACCGGCTCGGCCTCTTCGGCCGCGGCAACCGGGGTGGCGTCCTCGACGACCGGCTCGGGCTCGGGCTCTGCGGCGACCGGGGCCTCCGCAGCCGGCTCTTCTGCGACGGGCTCCTGGTCGACGGGGGCGTCCGCGACCGGCTCGGACTCGGTCTCTTCGGCGACCGGCGCTTCGGCGACGGGCTCCTCGGTGACCGGCGACTCCGTGACGGCCTCTTCGGCAACGGCCTCTGCGGCTGCAGGCTCCTCGGCAGCAGGTTCGTCGGCAACCGGGGCTTCCGCCGGCTTCTCGGTAACCGTCTCCTCAGCAACCGGCGCCTCCGCCACCGGCGCCTCCGCCACCGGCTCCTCAGCGACCGGCTCTTCCGCGGTCGGCTCCTCAGCCACCGGCTCTTCCGCGACCGGCGCCTCCGCCGCTGCTTCCGTCACCGGCTCCTCGGCAGCAGGTTCGTCGGCAACCGGCACCTCCGCCACCGGCTCCTCAGCCACCGGCTCTTCCGCGGTCGGCTCCTCAGCCACCGGCTCTTCCGCGACCGGCGCTTCCGCCGCTGCTTCCGTCACCGGCTCCTCGGCAGCAGGTTCGTCGGCAACCGGCGCTTCCACCACCGGCTCCTCCGCAACCGGCGCTTCCACCACCGGCTCCTCAGCCACCGGCTCTTCCGCGGTCGGCTCCTCAGCAACCGGCGCTTCCACCACCGGCTCCTCAGTCACCGGCGCTTCCGTCGCCGACTCCGTCGCCGTCTCCACCGGCTTCGCCGGCTTCGGCACCGTGACGTTGTCGAAGGCGGCCGAGACCAGCTCGTGTTCTGACTTCTCGGACTCTTCCGGCTTCTCGGCCGTGTCCGAAAGTGCCGGCTCCGGCGTCTCCGGCGCGCTCGGCTCCGCAACCCGCGGTTCCGGCACCTGCGCGGTGGCCGTCGGCTGGGGCTCCGGCGACGGGGACGGAACCGTCGGCTGCGGTTCCGGCGAAGTAGTCGCACCCTCTGCCTCGGCGGTGCGCCCCTTGCGTGACCGGCCGAACGCGTTCCGCAGGAGAGTGAGAATGCCCATGTGCGCAACCCTTCGCGATGAGTTGATGCCCGTCGATCCCTGGCCAGGACGGACACGTAAGGTTAGCGGCCCCAGATGGCGATCTTGGGGAGGGGCGGACACAAGGGGTCCCCGTACGTCAAGGGCTGCATCGAGTCGTGTCGGGGCGCGCGCCCAACTGCCGTACATCTACCTCTGGTTCACCTTCCGTTCACTCAATCGCCCCGCTCCCGCACAAACGTGCCCCTACCGTCCCCCACGCTGCACTCAAGGGGAAGCAAGGGGAGAACGAAACGCCATGCGCATACCGCTGCCGATCATCCGAACCAACAGTGACTCGCACCCCGGTGGGCGGTCTGCCCTGACTTGCCGGTTCCGGTGTGGTGACGCCTGTTTCCACGAGGTGCCCAACACCTCCACGAACCCGTACGTCGGTGACGTCATCGCCGAGGCCGTCAGCCGCCGTACGACGCTGCGCGCCGCCGCCGTCGTCAGCGCGGCCGCCGCCGTGGGCGCCACCGCCACCGTCGCCGCGCCGCAGGCCGACGCAGCCGAGGCCGCCACCGAGGCTGCCGCGACCGAGCGGACCGGGACCTTCGGACGCGGTGCGCGCGGCCTTCGCTTCACCCCCGTCGCGCCCAACACCGCCGACACCGTGACCATCCCGGACGGCTACGCGCAGAACATCGTCATCCGCTGGGGCGAGCCCATCCTGCGCGGTGCCCCCGCCTTCGACCCGGACAAGCAGACCGCCGCCGCCCAGGCCGGTCAGTTCGGGTACAACTGTGACTTCCTGTCGCTGCTGCCGCTTCCCGGCGAGCGGGGCCGGCAGCTCCTCGTCGCGAACCACGAGTACACCGACGAGGTGCTCATGTTCCGCGGCTACGACGCCGCCAACCCGACCCGCGAGCAGGTCGAGATCGCCTGGGCGGCCCACGGTCTGTCCGTCGTCGTGGTGGAGGGGGACCGGAAGACGGGCAAGCTCACCGCCGTGCCCCGGCACTCGCTCAACCGGCGCGTCACCGCCACCTCCGAGTTCAAGGTCACCGGCCCCGCCGCCGGCTCCGACCTGCTGAAGACCTCCGCCGACCCGACCGGCAGGAAGGTGCTGGGCACCCTCAACAACTGCTCGGGCGGTACCACCCCCTGGGGCACCACGCTGCACGGCGAGGAGAACTTCAACCAGTACTTCGCCAACGCCACCCGCGCCACGGACAAGCGCTACGGCCTGGGGACCACCGCCTCCGAGCGCAAGTGGGAGCTCTACGACAAGCGCTTCGACGTCGCCCAGGAGCCCAACGAGCCGCACCGCTTCGGCTACGTCGTCGAGCTCGACCCGTACGACCCCACCTCCAAGCCCCGCAAGCACACCCTGCTCGGGCGCGTGAAGCACGAGGGTGCGACCGTGCGGCTGACGGACGACGGCCGTCCGGTCGTCTACACCGGTGACGACGAGCGCTTCGACTACTTCTACAAGTTCGTCGGCAGCAAGCGGATGATGAAGGGCACCTCCCGCGCCGTCCGCGAGCACAACCTCTCGCTGCTCGACGAGGGGACGCTGTACGTCGCCAAGCTCACCGGCGACTCCCCGGCCATCGAGATCGACGGCACCGGCAAGCTGCCCAGCGACGGTGAGTTCGACGGCAGCGGCGAGTGGATTCCGCTGGTCACCGCCACCGCCAAGGGTGCCGTCTCGCACGTGGACGGCATGACCGCCGAGGAGGTCTGCGTCTTCACGCGCCTCGCCGGCGACAAGGTCGGCGCCACGAAGATGGACCGCCCCGAGGACATCGAGCCCAACCCGCACACCGGCAAGGTCTACGTCGCCCTCACCAACAACTCCCGCCGCGGCACCACCGGCAACGCGCCCGTCGACGAGGCCAACCCGCGCATCGGCAACAAGCACGGCCAGGTCCTGGAGCTGACCGAGCGCTGGAACCGGGCCGACAGCAAGAAGTTCGCCTGGAGCCTGTTCCTCGTGGCCGGTGACCCGAACGACCCGGCGACCTACTTCGCGGGCTTCCCGAAGGACCAGGTCAGCCCGATCTCCTGCCCGGACAACGTCGCCTTCGACCCGTACGGCAACCTGTGGATCTCCACCGACGGCAACCAGCTCGGCTCGCACGACGGCCTCTTCGGCGTCGCCACGCGCGGCGAGCGGCGCGGTGAGCTGAAGCAGTTCCTGACCGTGCCGGCCGGCGCCGAGACCTGCGGTCCGATCATCCAGGACCGTCGCGTGCTCGTCGCCGTCCAGCACCCGGGCGAGCTCGACGGCGCGACGGCCGAGAAGCCGCTGAGCGCCTGGCCCGACGGCGCCGGCAAGATCAACCGCCCGGCGGTCGTGGCGGTCTGGCGCAAGGACGGCTGCAACATCGGCGTCTGAGCCACCACAGACACCGGTTACGGGAGTGCTGGGACCGGCGGTTGCCGCTCACCGTCGCGTTCCAGCCACTCCCGGTACGCCGGCGCCTGCCGCGCCGCCTCCCAGTACGCCTCCTCCAGGGCGGGATAGACGCCGTCCAGGTCCGTCTCGGTACGGGCCGCGAGGAGGAGTCGTACGCCGAGGGGGTCGCCGTGCAGGCGCCGTACCGCCATGTCCGCGCTGGACGCGTGGGTCGGCTGGCAGACGGTGACCACCTCGCCGGTGGCGACCAGGGCGCCGGCCGTGTGGTAGTCGCCGTGCAGGACATGGGGGTTGACCCCGGCCGCGCGGAACATCCGCTGCACGGCGTCCCACTCGCCGTCGACCGTCGGGTCGATCATCCAGCGGTCGTCGGCCAGGTCCGGGAGGGTCACCTCCGGTTTCGCCGCCGCCGGGTGGTCGGCCGGCAGCGACACGAACTGCGGCTCGCGTTCCATCAGCACCCGCAGCCGGAGCTCCGCCGGGATGCGCAGGGGACAGCCCTCCACCTCATGCACGAAGGCCACGTCCAGCTGGCCTTCGGCGACCATGCGCAGCAGGGCGTTCGGCGAGACGTTCATATGGAGGGTCGGGTCCTGGCCGTGGCCGCGCAGTCGCCGTAGCCAGCCCGCCAGGGCCTTGCTGGCGGTCGAGCCGATCCGCAGTTCCGGGCCGCCCACCGCGGCCGCCCTCGCCTCCGCGACCAGGGAACGCATATCGGCCACCAGCGGACGGGCCCGGCTGAGGACCAGGCGGCCCAGCGGGGTGGGGCGGCAGCCGGATCTCGCGCGCAGGAACAGGGCGCCGCCGAGCTCCTGCTCGATCCGCCGCAGCTGCGTGCTCAACGACGGCTGGGCCACGCCCAGTTGGCGGGCGGCCCGGTGCAGACTGCCGGTGTCGGCTATGGCGCACAGCGCGCGGAGGTGTCTGACCTCGAGGTCCATGCCCTCGGAGACTAAAGCGGACGCAGAGGTTTCACCAGCCGCACAAAACCGCCCCGATGCCTGCCAATTGGGGCCCTGATAGGGCCGGGCTATCACCGGTTGCCATCATCACAGCCGCCTCACAGGCGCCGACACTCGCCTTGACGACTCACCCCCCACCTAGGAGTCATCAATGCGTATGTCCCTGTCCATGTCCGTTTCCGCGCGTACGGCGGTGGCGGTCGGCCTCGGTGTCGCGGCACTCGGCCTGGGTACGGCGGTTCCGGCCACGGCGGCGCCCGTCCATGCCGGCTACGTTGCCAAGTCGGCTGAATCCCATGCAAGTCGGGCGTTCTTCGAGGCGGTCCTGAAGTCCGTCGCCGAGAAGCGCGCCGCGAACCCGAGCGCCGCGGCCGTCACGGTCGTCTACGACGCCTCCGCCGCGCCCGCGTTCAAGGCCCAGATAGCCCGCAGCACCGAGATATGGAACGGCTCGGTGTCCAACGTCCAGCTCCAGGAGGGCTCGAACGCCGACTTCACCTACCGGGAGGGCAACGACCCGCGCGGCTCGTACGCCTCGACCGACGGGCACGGCAAGGGGTACATCTTCCTCGACTACCAGCAGAACCAGGAGTACGACTCCACGCGTGTGACCGCGCACGAGACGGGCCACGTGCTCGGGCTGCCGGACCACTACGAGGGGCCGTGCAGTGAGCTGATGTCGGGCGGAGGCCCCGGTACGTCCTGCACGAACGCGATTCCGGACGCGAACGAGCGGGCCAAGGTCGAGCGGCTTTGGGCCAACGGGTTCGCTGCGGCTCTGGACAAGGCCCTGCACAAGGCCAACAACTAGCCCACCCCCCACCCGGTGCGGCCGCCCTCCTGCACAGGGCGGCCGCACCCTTGCGTGGGAATGGTTCACCCAAGAGCTCGGGTGCCTTGTCGTTGGGGGCGGGTGCGGGATATTTGGGGCTTGCCGCGCAGTTCCCCGCGCCCCTTGCGGCGTCTCAGCCTGTTCTTGCGAGGAACCCCGGGCGTTCGCGCCCGGGAGGAATCGCATCTGGTGGTGGCGGTGCGGAGGACCGCGGAATCGGGTCGGAGGCGAGACAGGGCCGCGAAGCGGCCGGGTGACTTCGCGGCGGAGCCGGGCCGTGCTGGGCGCTGTGGCTGTGGGATGGGGGCTGGTCGCTCGTTCGGGTGAAGGCAGTCGAACACCAGGTGGCTGTCCGTACGGCTGTGTACGTTCATGGTCATGAAGCTGTTGGTGCGGGTCAAGCTCCTGCCGACGCCCGCGGGTGCCGCCGCCAGGGCGCCGTAGTCGGGGCGGCGAGTGGCGAGCCCGACGGCCAGGGGCAGGAGGATCGCGATCGCCGCGCGGACCACGGCGGGCCGGCTGACGGGGGCGGGCTGGGCCCGGAGGTTCCGCACCAGCCAGTCGGGAGGTGTGAGGCCGATGGGGAACTCGCGGGGCATGCGCCCCATTCTGAGCAGCCGTGTTCGGCTCATCGGCGCTGGTGAAGTGTGACTTCCGTGAGCAGCGCGCGGTGGTTGGTGCCGGGCAGGTCGAGGAAGCGGGCCGTGCGGGCGGAGAAGTCGGCGGAGAGCAGCACATGGTCGATCTGCACGCCGAAGGCCGGGGCGGTGCGCGCGGGCCAGCTGGGTGTGCGGTCGTCGCCGGTGAGCCGGGCGGCGTCGCGCAGGCCGGTGTCGAGGATGCGGCGGAAGGCGGCGTGGTCCTGGGAGGCGTTGAAGTCGCCGGCGAGGATGAGCGGGGTGCGGTCGTCCTCGGCGGCGAAGTCGCGCAGTGCGCCGAGTTCGCGGCGCCACAGGTCGGTGCGGCCGGGCAGCGGCGGCATGGGGTGCGCGAGCTGCAGCCGTACGGCGTGCCCGCGTACGTCGGCGACGGCGCCGGGCATCGCCATGGTGCCGGGGACGCCCTCGGCGGACGTGAGCGGGAAGCGGCTGAGCACGACCGAACCCGCCGAGCCGGCGGCCACCTGGGCCGCCCGGTGCGGATAGTCGGTCGAGAGGTCCTGCCGGAGCGTGGCGTCACAGGTGTACTCGCACTCCTGGACGAACACGAGGTCCGGTTTCTCGCGGCGGACGGCGGCGACCAGGGCGTCGGTCGCGTGCCCGAACTCGATGTTCGAGGTCAGCACCCGGAAGGCGACGAGCGGCGGCCCGCCCGGCTCACCGCTCTTCCCGTACGGCTCGATGAACCACGCCAGCAGCCCGAGCAGCGCCACGGCCCATACGACGCCGGTCCACCAGCGGGAGAACAGCGCGAGCAGCAGCCCCAAGCCGGCGGGCACCAGCAGCCACGGCAGGAAGGCGAGGAACTGCGGGACCGGGGTGATGCCGTCGGTGTCGGCGACGCGACAGCCGACGACCGCGCTGACGCCGAGGAACAACAGGACGGCCGACCAGACGCCGAGCCGGCGCCCACGCCGTCGTCCTGGCATGCCGTCCGGGGAAGCCGTCCATTCGGCAGCCGCAGTCTCCAAGGCCCGGCCTTCCGCTCGCGGGTGGGATGCCCGAATCCTCCCTCAAAGACGGGGGCTGTGGGGCGAAGGTTGCGTGGCGGCCGGCCGGGAGGGGTCCCGGCGGTACAAGTCGATGATGGGGCGCCGGTCATCGAGTGGACGTAAGGAGATCCGGGATGACGCGTGTACAGGTCGATTGGCTGACGCTGCTCCTCGCCCCCATCGCCGTCGTCGGGCTGGTGATCGCCTTCACCGCCAGGCAGTCGTCGTCCAGGAAGGGCGAACCGATGCCCGGCTGGGCGACGGCCATGCAGGGCGTGGCGATCACCTGCGTGTTGCTCGTGGCCGTTATGAACATGGCTGTGAGCGGTTCGTAGGCGGAGCGGCGAATCAACCGATGCCCGGAGTACGGATCACCGGAGTACGGATCACCGGAGTACGGATCATCCGTCCACCCGCGCCAGAAACGCCCCCAGCGCCTCGTTGAACTCCCCCGGCCGCTCCAGGTTCGGCATGTGGGCCGCTCCGTCGATCACCCGCAGTGTCGAGTCCCGGAGCGCGGCGTGCATCGCCTCCGCGTCGGCGACGGGGGTGTAGGCGTCGTCCGCGCCCACGACGACCAGGGCGGGGACCGTGACGCGGGTCAGCAGGGCGCGGTAGTCGGGGCGTTCGGCGCGGCCGCGCAGGGCCGCCGCGGCGCCCTCGGCGGAAGCCGCCGTCATCATGCGGTGGACGTGGGTCTTTACCTGGGCGTCCGCGTATGGCGCGACCATCTTCTCCAGTACCTCGTCGGCGTATCCGCGCATGCCCTCGCGCAGCAGTCGGTCGGCCATGGCGCCCCGCGCCCGCTTGCCTTCCGCCGTCTCCGCCGCCGCGAAGGTGTCCGCGAGGACCAGGCCCCGGATGCGGCCGGGGAAGCGGTCGTAGCACTCCATGACGATCTGGCCGCCCATCGACAGGCCCGCCAGTACGAAGGTGTCCACCTTCAGGTCGTCCAGCAGGGCCTCGATGTCCCGGGCGAAGTCGGACAGGAGCGTGATGCCGGGGACGACCGGGGAGGCGCCGTAGCCGCGCAGGTCGGGGGCGATCACGCGGCGGGTGGCGGAGAACGCCTCGAACTGCGGGGTCCACATCGCGCGGTCGAAGGGGTGGCCGTGGACGAGGACGAGGGGAGTCGACGGCGAGTCGATGCCGGCGTCGCCTTTGTCCTCGTATGCGAGGAAGGGGCTCATGTGAACGACCCTAGATCGGCTCAACTCCTCGGTGCAATAAGATCTTTGCCCTCGGTGCAATGTCAGGGGGAGCGCACGTGAACGACTACCGGCATCTCGCCGACCGCATAGCCGACGACATCACCGCCGGCCGGCTCAAGCCCGGCGAACGGCTGCCGCCGCAGCGGGTGTTCGCGCGGCGGCGTGGGATCGCCGGGTCGACGGCGGGGCGGGTGTACGCCGAACTCGTGCGGCGGGGGCTGGTCGTCGGAGAGGTCGGCCGTGGGACGTTCGTGCGGGCCGCCGCTCCGGCCGGGTCCGGGCGGGCGCTCGTCGAGGCGGCGACCGCGGCGCCGGTGAACCTGGAGCTCAACTACCCTTCCGCACCCGGCCAGCCGGAGCTCCTCGCCACCACCTTCGCCCCGCTCCTGCGCCCCGACGTCCTTGCCGAGGCCATGCGCCCGGCCGCCGCCACCGGCACGCTCGCGGCCCGCGAGGCGGCGGCCGCGCTCCTGGCCACCCCCGGCTGGCGCCCGGCCCCCGCCCAGGTCCTGTTCACCGGCAACGGCCGCCAGGCCATCGCCGCCACCCTCGCCTCCCTGGTCCGGCCGGGCGGCCGGGTCGGCGCCGAGGCGCTGACGTACCCCGTGGTCAAGGAGATCGCCGCCCGGCTCGGCATCACCCTGGTGCCGCTGGTCACGGACGAGGAGGGCCCGCGCCCGGAGTCCGTAGCCGCCGCCCACCGCACGGCCCCGCTGGCCGCGCTGTACCTGCAGCCGACCCTGCACAACCCGACGTCGACGACGACGAGCCCGGAACGGCGACGCCAACTTGCCCAGGTGGCAGGGGACTTGAACCTCCCGGTGGTCGAGGACCGCATCTGGTCCTTCCTTATGGGCGGCACGGGCAGCACGGGCGACGCGGCCGACGACCCCTTCGCCGCCCACGCGCCCGGCCTCACCCATGTCGTCGACAGCCTCTCCAAGCGTGTCGCTCCAGGGCTGACCGTCGGTTTCGCCGTGGTGCCCGAGGCGCGGGTCGAGGCGGTGGCGGCTGCCGTGCGGTCCGGTGGGTGGAGTGCGGGGCGGTTCGCGCTGGAGGCGGCCGTGCGGTGGATCGGGGACGGGACGGTGGAGCGGCTGGTCGCGGCGAAGCGGGCGGACGCGGCGCACCGGCAGCGGATCCTCGGCGAGGAGCTGCGCGGGTTCGCCGTACGGTCCGATCCGCGCGCCTGTTTCGCCTGGTGGGAGCTGCCGGCGCCGTGGCGCGCGGACACCTTCACGGCCGCCGCGGCAGCGCACGGGATCGCCGTCACCCCCGGCCCCGCCTTCGCCGTCGACCCGAACCGCACCCCGGACGCGGTCAGACTCGGGCTCGCGTCGGCCCCGGAGCCGGATCTGCGGCGGGCGCTGCGGACGCTCGCCGGCGTCGCGCGAGCAGCTCGGTGAGCCGGCAGACGAGGGCTGCCGTCAGACCGAGGGCGATGAGCAGCCAGGACACCGTGCGCAGGGTCTGCGTCAGGGCGTCGTAGACCGCGCCCGCGGCCGGGCGATGGGCGGCTTCGGGCAGGTCGGCCAGCGTGAGCCGGCGGCCGAGGACCACCGCGAGCAGCAGGAACGCGCCGCCGAGTGCCGTGCCCAGCGCGGTCGCCGTGATGGCGCGGCGGCGGCAGGCGGCGACGGCGATGCCGGTCGCGGCGAGGACGGCGGCCGAGACGGGCAGCCAGAAACCGGCGACTTCGAGCACGTGGTACCCCTTCCTGAGCCGGTTCAGCTCGTGCGCCGGGAGCACGGGGACCGCGGTGTGTTCGACCGGGATGTGGTGCGCGAACGGCACGTGTTCCTCGGTGAGTTGGCGTTTGACCTGGGCGGCGACCGGCGCGAGGTCGACGGTGACCGCGCCTTGGCGCCCGTCCTGAAGGGCACTCAGCACGGCGTCATGGACCGCCCTGTTGCCCGCCTCCCAAGCGGTGCGGAAGGCCTCGGTCCGGGTGAACGAGCGCACCGCGTCGTACACGAAGGGACGCACGGCCCCGTACTCGTCGCGCGCGCCGATCTCGTGGTCGAGCCAGGGGGCGACCTCGTGCACGATCCCCGCCCCGACGGTGTCCACCACCGCGCCCTGCACGGCCGGATCCGCGGCGAGCGGCGCCATCGCGGTGACGTACCGGCCGGTGTCGGCGAGCCCGTACGTCACCCAGGCCGCCAGCGCGCCGAACGGCACGAGGAGGCACGACAGGGCGATCAGCGCTGCCGACAGGGCGTTCCGCAGACGGGTGGACACCTTCTCAGGCAAGGGGCACGGGGGCGGGAGCGCCAGCACTGTGCGTGCATACGGCCGCACGGATCCGCTCTCCGGTGGAGCGTTCACCCGAACGGGTGTCTCATGGTCTTTGGGGAGTGGATCAGGGAGCGAGGAGACCGATCATGCGCACCACTCCGGCTCTGCGGGTCATGGGCGCGGCTCTGCTCACCGGTGGAACCCTCGCGGTCGCGGCGACCGGCACCACCGCGGCGGCCGGGGACAAGGGCGAGACCCCGGGGACCGTCGTCTCCGGTACCGACCTCAACGTGCGGGAGGCGCCCACCGTGCGGTCGGCGGTGGTCGACCGGCTCGAACCGGGCAGCCATGTCCGCATCGAGTGCAAGGTGCGCAGTGAGCAGGTCGGCGGCAACCCGTTCTGGTACTGGCTGGTCGACACCCGGGGCTGGGTGAGCGCCGCCTTCGTGGACACCGGCGGGCAGCAGGTGCCGAACTGCGCGGACCCCGTCCCGGAGTGGAAGGACGGCTCCTGGAGCAACTGGGATCCCTCGTGGAACGACGAGGAGTGGAGCGTGACGGTTTCCGGGTCGTGGAACTGGAGCGTGACCGTGGGCGGATGAACGTGACCGTGGGTGGATGAAGGGGAACGGGTCGGTCCCGGAGCCAGTGGTGAACCCGCCAGTGGTGACCGGGGCCGATCCGTGCGTACCCGTTCTTCCTCGATCTCGATCCGTCCGTGCGTACCCGTTCTGCCTCACCTGATGCGGTGGCCCTCGGCGTCCTCGTGCGTGTAATAGCGGTAGAACAGCACGAGGAAGCAGACGGCGCCGACCGCGACTCCCATGGCCGTGGACTTGAGGACGGTGTTGTCGCTCTGGCTGTACAGGAACCCGAGCGCGCTGCCGACGAAGGCGGCCCACAGGACCGCGTGCAGCTCGCGCCGCACACGGGACCCGAGGGCGCGTACGGCGACGTAGAGCACCATGAACGCGATCGCGGTCACGAAGCCGAAGAGCAGGTTCCAGCCGGTGATCTCGCCGCCTTCGCGCCGGTTCGCCGCGGCCCAGTAGCCGTAGACCAGCCCGAGGACCACCGGCACGGCGACGCTCGCGACGCGGTGCGTCCGCGCACTGAAAACATCGGGCAGACCGCTCGGCCCGGTCACCGCCGCCCTTGACGTCCCTCGACCGGACGCGGGTGCCGCATGAGCCATGAGAGCACTCCTCTCGCTCGACGCCCCCGCCATCAAGGGCACACCTGAGGGGGCGGCGTGGCAAGTCGGCGGGGCCCCGCGCACCCGGATGCGGCCGAACCCACGGCGTGCTTCGCTGAGCCTCATGAGGGCCGTAAGCGACGGTTCGGCCGGCCCGCAGGGCGAAGTGCTGCGCGTGCGCGGCCGGAGTGTCGCCTGGGTGGCGCCGCTGCTGCTGCTCGTCGCCATCGTGCTGGTCGACTTCAGGACCAGCAGCGACTTCCGGATCCTGTCCTGGATCGTGCTGGTGCCCGGTATCGCCGCCGCGATCTGCGGGGTGTGGGGGACGGCCGTGTACGCGGTGCTCGCCCCCGCCACCTACGTCGCCGCGGACGCCGTCCTGCCGCACGAGTACCAGGCCGGCCTGCCCGACCTCGTCCTCGCCGGCATCGGCGGTGTCCTCGCCACGCTGGCCTGCGTGGTCCGGGTGCGCGGACAGCGGCGCATGCTGCACATGCAGGACGTCGCCGAGACCATCCGCCGCACCGTGCTGCGCCCGCTGCCGCCGGGCTGGGGCGGCCTCGACCACGCGGCCGTGTATCTCTCCGCCGACAGCGAGGCCAGGGTCGGCGGCGACTTCTACGACATCCAGATCGGCCTGCACGGCACCCGCGTCATCCTCGGCGACGTCCAGGGCAAGGGGCTCGGCGCGGTGGAGGCGGCGGCCGCGCTGCTGGGGACGTTCCGCGAGGCCGCCTATCACGAGGCGGACCTGACGTCGGTCGCCGTGTGCCTGGAGCTGCGGATGCAGCGGCACATCCTCATGCGCACGGCGCTCGGCAAGGAGGAGGGCGACCGGTTCGCCACCGCCGTGCTGCTCGGCTTCCCGGAGGAGCAGCCGGGCGCGCTGGACGCCGTGGTGCTCGGCCACGACGCCCCGCTGGTCGTCGGCCCCGACGGCGTACGGCCCCTGCCGCCGGGCCACGGCCTTCCCCTCGGCCTCGGCGAACTCGCCCCCGCCGACGGCCCGCCGCCCCTGCTGCACGTGCCGCTCGCTCCCGGCGAGACGCTGCTGCTGACCACGGACGGTGTGACCGAGGCCCGGGACGGCGAGGGCGCCTTCTATCCGCTCGCCGATGATGTCGCCGCGGCCGTCGCCGCCGATCCCGGTGTCGCGGGCCCCGCACGCCTGGTCGACTTCGTCCGGGAACGCACCCTGCTGCACTGCGGGGGGCATCTGGCCGACGACACGACGGTGTTCGCGGTGCGGAGGAGGGCCGGTGTGGGCAATGGGGTGGGAACCGGTGTGGGGAATGAGGTGGGAAATGGGGATGGAATCGGGCGTAAACGGTCCTGAGAACCCGCTTTCCAGCCGCAGCGGTTACCGTGCTGCCGTACGTGATCGACGGGGGATGGGGAGGGACCGATGCCCGGAACCGTGCTGCTGCTGGCCGCCGCACCCGCGGGCAAGGGCTGTCTGGTGGACGCCGCCTCCGTGCTCCCCGTCCTCGCCGCCGTTCCGCCCGCGGTGCTGTCCGGCACGGACACGGCGAACGTCGTGGAACTCGCCGACCCCCTGGAGCCGCAGGCCGTCCTGACCCGGCTGCGGGCCGCGGCGGCCGCGCACGCCCCGCTCACCGTGTTCGTCACCGGGCAGCTGCAGCTGGACCGCCGCCAGCACCTGCCCCACCTCGCGCTGGCCCGCACGACCCCCGCGACGGTCCGCTACACCGGGTTCCCCTGGCACTGGATCCGCGAGGAACTGCGCCTGCGCGCGCCGGGTTCGACGTCCCTCGTCCTCGACCTGCACACCGACGCGGAGACGTGGGAGTGGCTGCGCGCGAACCCCCTCGACTCGGGCCGCAACACCGCGGTCCACGGCCGCATCGCCCCGCCGCCGAGCCGCCGTACGGTGGCGGTGCCGACGTACATGAAGGCCATCGCGACCATCCTCCGCAGCGGCCACCGCCCACCCCTCGACCAGCTCCACCAGCTGGCGCTGACCCGCATCTCCCCCGAGGGCGGCGTAGGCACGGACATCGTCCTGACGGCCCACGCCCCGACACAGTTCCCCTCACAGGACCGCACACGGCTCCCGACACCGGGACCAGGACCGGCACCGCTACCCGGCCAGGCGCCGCCACCGGGACAGGCACCGGCACCGACCCCCGTACCGGCGCCGACACCGCTACCCGGCCAGGTGCCGCCACCGGGACAGGCATCGGCACCGACCCCCGTACCGGCGCCGACACCGGCACGGGCACCGCTACCCGGCCAGGTGCCGCCACCGGGACAGGCATCGGCACCGACCCCCGTACCGGCACCGACCCCCGTACCGGCACCGACCCTGACCGCCCCCCAGAGCCCCACGGCCAGCCCGGCACCGGCCCTGCCTGCGCAGGTCGTGCCGCAGCACCCCGTGGCGAGCCCGGCAGGGGCCGTACAGAGCCCCGTACAGAGCCCCGTACAGAGCCCCGTACAGGTCCCGCCGCGCCAGTCCGCGCCGCTGCCTGCAGAGGTTCTGCCGCACCGACCCGCACAAAGCCCCGCACAGCTTCCGGCGCAGCTCCCGCCGGGGTTTCTGCCGCAGCGCCCCTCGGAGAGTCCCGCGCGGAACACCGAGCAGAACCGCACGCGGATCCCCGCGCCGGCCTCGCCGCCGATGCCCGCGCACAATCCCTTGCCGTCGCCGTCGCCGTCGCCGAACCCGGCCGCAAGCCCCGCACCAAGCCCCGCACCAAGCCCCGCACCAAACCCCGCACCAAATCCCCCGCCGCGCCCCCCACAGCCCCCCACCCCCACCGACCCCCACGCGGCCATCGCCGCCGCGGTCGAAGGCGGGCGGCACGGGGAGGCCGAGGCGTTGGCCGCTCACAATGAGCAGGTCGCGCTGCGTGCGCATGGGCCCGCGTCCGAGGAGGCGCTGCACTGGATCGAGGTGCGGGCCGATCTGGCGATGCTGGCGGGGGACCCGGTGCGCAGTTGCCGTACCTGGCTGACGGTCGCCTCCGCGCGGCTCTCCGCCGGGCACGCCCCGGACGCGCCCGCGGTGGAGGCCGCGGTGGACCGGGCCCACCACCAGTGGGGGCAGATCGCGGACGCGACACAGGCGCGTGAACTCGGCCCCGTGCTCGCGGAGCTACGGGGCCGAGTGCCGGGACGGCGGCGGGGCGCTCTGGAGAACGTCCTTCAGCAGTTGCAGCAACTGCAGACGCAGAGCTGAGACATCACCTGGACATCACCTGGTGAACGTGAAGTACTTCCAGGCCCCGTACGTCGTCGCGTTGACGTTGTCGCCCGACGTCGTGTCGATGTAGGAGGAGCGGATCCGGAAGCGGACGCCGGTGGGCGGGTTGTCGTCCAGGAGGACGGAGTCCTTGCCGTAGCTGTCCAGACCGAAGTACTCGGAGGCCGTCGTGTGCCAGGCCCCGCTGTAGAACTGCTGGATCTGGAACTGGTACTTGCGGCCCGGGTACATCGTCATCGCGGTGTTGTAGACCGGGTCCTTGGACTGGCGGAAGTAGTAGTACTTCGCGTTCCAGGCCGTGGCCGTCTTGTAGTAGCCGCTCAGCGAGGTCGAGATCGCCACCTTCGTGTAGACGGTGTTGGTCGTCGTCTTCGCCGCGTACCGCGTGTCACCCGTGAACTTCGCGCTGACCTTGGTGTCGCGGGTCAGGCGGACGCTCGCCGTCAGGTTGCCGTTGGCGTCGACCGTGCCCTTCTTCACCAGCGTGTTGGGCTTGTCCGAGCCGTACGGGTCGGCCCAGATCTCCACCGTGCGGTTCTTGTACGTCGTGCCCAGGTGCGCGGTGAAGGTGACGGTGCTGTTGTAGCCGTACACCTTGAGGTTGTTGTCCAGCGTCAGCGTGGTCGCCGTCTTCGCGACCGTCAGCGCGTGCGAGGCGGTGGCGGGCGCGTGGTCCGCGTCACCCGCGTACGTGACCGTGTACGTCACCTTGCCGCCGGCCGGCGGGGTGTCGGTGAAGGAGTACGAGCCGTCCGCGGCGACGGTCGCCGTGCCGAGGGCCTTGCCGCTCGGGGACTCGTCGTCGGTGCGGGTGACCGAGACCGTGGTGCCCGCAGGGAACGCCGCCGAGGAGGTCAGTGTGCCGGTGACGGTGAGCGGCTTGGCTCGGGTCGCCGTGGTGGGGGCGGTCGCCGTGAGGGTGGTGGCCGCCTTCGTCGGGGCGTCGAAGATGCGCAGCGAGTAGGCGTCGTTGTTGTTCAGCGACACCGCGAACAGCTTGCTCTCGTCCGGCGCCCAGGCCAGGCCGCGCGCGGCGAGGGTGTCGGAGCCGCTGCTGGTGCCGGTGTTGGGGAAGTCGTACTGCTTCACCGGGGTCGACACGCCCTGCTTGAAGACGTGCACGTCCGGGTCGTACCAGGAGCTGGTGCCCGCCGCGACATCGCCGTTCGGGGCGATGTCCACCGCGTTCGGGTAGGTGTTGGTGACGTACTTGCCGTCCGCCGAGAGGTCGGAGAGCTTGTAGACCGCCTGGTAGTACGGGGCGCCGCTGGCCGTGATCACGTCCTTGCCGTCCGGCGTGACCGCGAGGTCGGCGAGGTTGCCGCCGCCCGTGTTGCCCGGGTCGAAGGCGTACGCCGACCGGCTCGCGGTGCCCGAGGAGACGTCGAACACGGCCAGGACGACCGGGCTCTGGCCCGGCGCGCCCGCGACCAGCGTGCCCGGCGCGCCCGCGGAGGCGTCCAGGATCGGGGCGTCGTAGAAGGTGCGGTTGGTGTCCTGGCCCAGGGTGAGCGCCGGGTCGGTGCCGGCCGGGTCGAGCGAGCCGATGTTGCCGTCGCCGCCGGAGCCGTAGCTGAACCAGAGCTTGCCGCCGGTGAGGGCGACGTACTTGGGACCGGCCGTGCCCGTGGACCAGCGGTGGGCCTCGGTCGCGGTCGCCGTGTCGATGGCCACGATCGCGTCGGCGTCGCCCACCGCCGCGTACAGGGTGCCCGAGTCGGGCGAGAGCTCCAGGCCGCGGACACCGGGCAGCGAGCCGACGGTGCCGACGACCGCGCCGGCGTAGTTCGTGACGACGACCTGGCCGGCGGTCGGGTCGCTGATGAAGACCCGCTGGTGGACGCCGTCGACGACCATGTCGCCGGTCGACTTCAGGGACAGGGCGGTGCTGGAGTCGGCGGCCGCCGACCCGGCGCCGGTCGCGACCAGCGCGACCGAGCTGAAGAGGACCGCGAGCGCCGTCGCGGTGACCGGAAGAGTGCGTCTGCGCACGGTGGTTTCGAACCCCCCGGAACGAAAAGACGTGAGGGCGGACGCGGCAGGAGCAAAGGGCTGGGCACGCGTACCGCCGTGAGTGATCGAAGGCTAGGTCATGGCGCTGACAGCCGGGTGAAGCGGGGCGTAAGAGACGGGTGAGAACGAGAGGAAGCCCCCGGCGGGACAGGGGGGAGTGTCCCCGCCGGGGGCTGGTCTCTGCCGGTCCGTGCGTCAGAACGCGGGGACGTCGCGTCAGAACGCGGGGACGTCGGGTCAGAACGCCGGGACCTCGCCGGGCCGGGCCTTGTTGATGTTGCTGACGAGGTTGTTGGTCAGCGGGAAGTTGGCCCTGCCCCACTGGGAGTTCCACAGGGCGTCGCGCGGTGCCTGGGGCATCTGCTCCATGGTGACCAGGGCCGGGGTGTCCCACTGGTTGCCCGGGCCCCAGGCCTCCGTGTCCTCGCCCCACTTGGCGAAGCGGAAGGCGTGCGTGCTCGCGCCGTCCTTGTGGTAGACGATCTTGACGTGGTTGCCGTCCATCGGCACCTCGTTGATCGGGTGGGTGCTGAAGCCGCCGTGCCGGGAGGCGGCCAGGTAACGGGGGCGCTCCTCACCCTGCTTCTGGAAGACGACGACGCACTCCCAGTCGTGGCGGTGCCCGAAGGCGTCGGCGCCGTTGAGCGTCTGGTCCTTCTCGAAGTAGAGCGCGTAGACGTAGGCGCACCAGCCGTTTCTGCACAGGGACTGCGAGTACGTGTTGGCTCTGCCGAGGTGGCCGTCCCGGCACCCGCCGGTGATCGAGCCGCTGTTGTTGAGGCCGCCGTTGAGGTGTCCGGCCGCGTCCACCGCCGCCGCGGGGAAGCAGCCGTCCCCGTCGTAGTCGAAGAGCGGCATGTACTTGTTCTGGAAGGTGCTCGCGTTCCACGGCAGCGGGTCCAGGACGGCGGCGTTGGCGCTGCCCGTCAGACCGACGGTCAGGGCGGCGGCGCTGCCCAGGACGAGGGCGGCCCTGGCGAGGCGGGACCGTCGGCGGGGCTTGGCTGTCTGCGGCATGGGGGTGCTCCAGTGGTTCGTGCTGCCGGGATTCCGGCGGGACGACACCGAGACTGGAGACCGGGGCATTGATCGGCGACACGTTCTGATCAGGCGATCAATGGTCCTCGGCGTTCCGGGAGGATGTTTCACGCGGCGTCAACACCCGTCCCCTTCGCGCCGTTTGCCGTTCACCTCGCGTTGTCCTACGACCTTGGAGTCGCACTCGAACCAGACGGTCCTCCCGGGCCGGCCGGTCAACGCAACCCATCCCCACCGGCCCGTCACGGCATCGACGATCCCCACTCCGCGCCCGCTCTCGGCGAGCTCGTCCACAGCTGTGGACAACTGCGGGCACGGGCTCGCGTCGGTGGCCTCGACCCGCGGCCCCCGCCCCTCCGGCAGCCGCAGGATCAGCACCGTGGCACGCGGGTCGGGACAGTGGCGTACGGCGGTGCCGCCGAGGGGTGCACGCTCCCCCACTCTCGGCTGCGTGGTCGGGTGCGGGCCGGGTGTCGGCCCCGCTGATCTCGACGCCGGCAACCGGAACGTTGATCGCCACGTCCCTTCTGTCAGGTCAATCAATCTCGCGGGCGGAAGGGGGTTGATGGACGTCACATGCCGCATCGCCGGTACGTCACCCGTCGGCAACCTGGGCGTCACCGGGCGGCTTGTACGTTCGTCGCGCTCGATGTCCCTTTCGCCGGTCATACGGAGGTGTGCGTATGGGGCGCCCGGAAAGACCGCTGGACCCGACGGCCGGTCCCGTGCCGCGGCTCGCGCACGAGCTGCGGGAGCTGCGCAGGACCGCGGGAAGCCCCTCGTACCGGAAGATGGCCGAGACGGCGGACTTCTCCGCGACAACGCTGTCACAGGCGGCGGCCGGGGAACGGCTGCCGTCCCTCGCCGTGGTCCAGGGCTATGTACGGGCCTGTGGCGGCGACCCGGACGAGTGGGAGCCGCGGTGGAAGGACGCCGAGGCGGAAGTGGCGGGGGAAGTCCGCGAGGACGACGAGGACGCGGCGCCGCCGTACCGGGGCCTCGCCCGGTTCGAGCCGGCCGACCAGGGGCTGTTCTTCGGCCGGGACCGCCTGACGGAGGACCTGCTGCGGCTGGTGTGTGAGCACCGGTTCGCCGCGGTGTTCGGCGCTTCCGGCAGCGGGAAGTCCTCGCTGCTGCGGGCCGGACTGATACCCCGGCTCCAGGAGGAGATCGCGGACCGGGGGCGCCCGGCGGTGCTGCGGGTGCTCACGCCCGGCGACCGGCCCGCCGGCATGTACGGCCATCTGCTGACCCCGGCCGCGGACGAGCCGGAGAGCTGGGTGGTGGTGGACCAGTTCGAGGAGGTCTTCACCCTGTGCCGGGACCGGGCCGAGCGGGCCCGGTTCATCGATCTGCTGCTCACCGCCCGGGACCCGGACAGCCGGCTGCG
This sequence comes from Streptomyces sp. NPDC051243, assembly GCF_044455405.1. NCBI lineage: Bacteria > Bacillati > Actinomycetota > Actinomycetes > Kitasatosporales > Streptomycetaceae > Streptomyces > Streptomyces sp. NPDC051243. The sequence continues at coordinate 267,575 of NZ_JBITES010000004.1, forward strand.
CGTGCTCATCGCCGTACGAGCCGACTTCTACCCCCGCTGTGGCGAGCACCGCGGCCTGGCGGACACGCTGTCCGGCGCCGGACTGCTGGTCGGCCCGATGAACGCGGAGGAGCTGCGCGAGGCGGTCGTCAAGCCGGCGCAGGAGGTCGGGCTTCTGGTGGAGCGGGAGCTGACCGCGCGGATCGTGGAGGAGGTCCTCGACGAGCCCGGCGGGCTGCCGATGCTCTCGCACGCGCTCCTGGAGACGTGGCGGCGCCGCAAGAGCCGGCTGCTCACCCTGGCCGCGTACGAAGCGGCGGGCGGGGTGCGCGGCGCGATCGCCGCGAGCGCGGAGGAGGCGTACGGGCAGCTCACCGAGGAGCAGGCGGACGCCGCGCGGCAACTGCTGCTGCGGATGGTCGAGCCCGGTCAGGGCACCCCCGACACCCGGCGCCCGTTGACCCGCGCGGAGCGCGAGGAGTGGGCGTGCTCCCACGTGCCCGTGGTGGTGGAGCGGCTGGCCCGCGCCCGGCTGCTGACCGTGGACGAGGACGCGGTCCAGCTCGCCCACGAGGCGCTGATCACCAGCTGGCCGCGGCTGCGCGGCTGGATCGAGGAGGACCGGGAGCGGCTGCGCCACCACCGCCGGCTGACCGAGGCCGCCCGCGTCTGGCTGGAGCACGACCGCGACCCCGGCACCCTGTACCGGGGCACCCGCCTGGCCCGTGTGACGGAGCTGATCCCCGAGCACGAGGTCGCCCGCTCCCTGACCGTGCCGGAGCGTGAGTTCCTCACCGCCGCGCTGGCCGCCCGCGAGGCGGAGCGCCGGGCCGCCGCCCGCTCCACGCGCCGGGCGCGGGCGGGGATGGGCGTACTGGCGGCGGTCCTCGTGGTGGCGCTGGTCGCCGGTCTCGCCGCGTGGACGCAGGGCCGGGACAACGAGCGCCGCCGCATCGACGACGCGGCCCGCCGTATCGCCGCCGTCGCGGAGGGCCTGAGTACGACCGACCCCCACACCGCACAGTTGCTGGGCGTCGCCGCCTGGCGTGTGTCCCAGCTGCCGGAGACCCGGCAGGCATTGCTGGCCGCGCTCGGCCAGCAGGAACTCGACACCTTCAGCGACCGGGCACCGGGCGACGGCCCCTTCCGCCGTCTGACGGACTCCGGTCGCACCCTGCTCAGCGTCGAGGGGCGCACCTGGCGGACCTGGGACGTGGCACGGCACCGGCGGATCGCCGAGGGCCGGCTGCCGGAGGCCGGCATCGCGGTCGGGGCGAGCCCGGACGGGCGGCTGCTGGCGATCCACGGGCGTGGCCGGGACGACGGGGTGCGGCTGTGGGACACGACCGCCGGACGATGGGCCGGTGACCGGCTGCCGGTGTCGTCCGTCGTGGACCTCGGCGAGAGCACGTACGCCGTGCGCGGTGTGGACCAGTTCCGGGCGGGGGTGCACTCGGCCGCGGACGGAAAGCTGTTGTTCGAGGCGGCGGACACCACGGCGCCGAGCGAGGACGGCCGGCTGATCGCGGTCTGCCCCCTCGGGGAAGGTGGCGCGCCGCAGGTGCGGGACCTCACGGACCGGCGCACGCTGCACGGGCGCTGGGAACGCGCGGGCGACGTCTGCGGCCAGGAGCGCCTGCAGCTGGTGCTCGGCGGTGGTGGACGGTGGCTCGCCGCGGTGATCCCGAGCGGCGTGCGGGTCTGGGACGTCCGCTCGGGGGAGCAGCTGCCCGACCTCAGCGGCACCGGAGTGAGGTACGCCGCCTTCAGCAAGGACGGGAAGTTCCTGGCGACCGCCGACGGGGAGGAGATCAGGCTGTGGCGGCTGGGCTGGGGCTCCCCGGTGTTCCGGCACTCCCTCAACAACCAGCACCTCGGCGGTCTGGACTGGGACCCCACCCGCCCGGTACTGCGCTATCTGGAGGCCGGCACGGTCCACACGCTGGACGTCGAGACGGCCGTGACGTCCGCCTGGCAGGACCAGCCGGCGGACAAGGTGCTGCTCAGCCCGGACGGCCGCACGCTCGTTACCGCGCGACGCACCGGCGACACCTACCGCTTCGAGCTGCGCGACACGCGCGACGGACGACTGCTCAGGACACTGCCGCTCACGCCGCCCAGCGTGTCGCGAGACCCCTCCCGGCCGGTACTCCCGGAGTACACCCTCCCCCAGCTGGCCTTCACCCCCGACGGCAAGGCGCTCGCGTACGGTGTCACGGCGCCCTGGCACGAGGCGTCCCCGCAGCGCCTCACGATCTGGGACGTCGCCCGTGGCCGGGCCCGCACGACACTGGACCTGGCGGCGAAGGCCTCGGCCGGGGCGGTGATCACGATCGCCCTCGGCCCGGACGCCCGCACGCTCCACCTCACCCGCACATCGGATACCGGCGAGCTGACCAACGCGACCTGGGACATCGCCCGCCACCGCCGCGCGACCGTCCTCACCGGCCTGTCCAGCAGTCACCTGGCCGTCCGCCCCGACGGCGGGCTCCTGGCCGGCGACAACCGGACGGTGAGCCTGCCGGGCGGCAAGGTCACCGGACGCGACCTGGTCCGGGGCGACGAGATCGGCGCCCTCGCCTTCGCCCCGAACGGTTCGCGGCTCGCGGCGGGGGACCGGACGGGCCGGGTGGCGCTGTGGGACGCGGCGGTCCGGCAGCGGGAGGGCACCCTGCCGAACGTCTTTCCCGCGCTCACGGAGGAAGAGACCGGCGGGCCGGACGGCAGCCCCGACCCGACCAGTGACGACACCTCCGAGGCCGTCAATGCCCTCGCCATCAGCCCCGACGGCCGCACGCTCGCGGTGGGCGGCGAGGCGGGCAGCCTCCAGCTGTGGGACATCGCCACCCAGCAGCCGCTCGGCGGCCTCATGACCACACCCGGCGACACGATCGACACGGTCGCGTTCGGCGCGGACAGCGGCACGGTGTACGCGGGAAGCGCGCACGTGCCTCTCCAGCGCTACGTCATCGACCCGGACCGGGCGGTCGAATCGGTGTGCGCGCGGGCGGGAGCGCGGGAGCTGACGCGGGCGCAGTGGCGGACGTACGTGCGGGACGTGCCGTACCGCAAGGTGTGCGGCGACTGATGCGTCCGGCATTGCTGTGCTCGATATGCGGCTCCGCCGCGTGGGCCTGGTCAGAGGTTGTTGATTGACCTGATGGAACGGCTGGCCGATCAACTCCCGGCCCGTCGACGATCTACCTGTCGCTGCCCCGGTTCCGAACTCCCCCCCTCGGCCGGGGCAGCGGCCCGGCCCGACGAGCGGGTCGAGGCATCCGACAGGAGACCCCCCCACATGAAGATCCTGAAGAACGGCCGTCGCCGGACGGCGATGCTGACGCCGGCCCTCGCCCTCGCGCTGATCCCCTTCTCCACCGGGACCGCCAACGCCAACACCAGCCCCGGCTGGGGCGACGACAAGCCCGACGTGATCTGGGACTGCAACAACGACAACGCCGACTCGTGCCAGTACCACGAGGTCAACGCCTGGACCCAGCTGGGCAAGCGGCGTCAGGTCGGCAACCCCGTGTACAACTGCGCGGGCAGCAGGGACCAGGGCTTCGACCTCACGTTCAAGGCGGACCGCACCACCGAGTACTCCTTCGAGCAGACGACGGGCGTGGAGGTCAAGGCGGGCTTCTCGGACGTCCTCGAAGGCGGCATGTCCGCCAGCTCGTCACAGTCGGAGACCTGGAAGGTCGGCACGACCACCAGCGCCATGACCACCCTGAAGGGCACCATCCCGCCCGGCGAGGCCGGCGGCTACTGGTTCGCACCGTACGAGCGCCACTCCCAGGGCTGGCTCGAGGTCCACTACGGCAAGCGCAAGAACGGCCACTACTTCTGGTACTACCCGGGCCAGGGCTCGACGGGCGTCCAGATCAAGACGCCGGTGACCTGGCCGGACGGCACGATGAAGGGGAAGTGGTACTGGGCGACGTGGAAGTGCTGACGCGGCTGTCGGGCGCGGAAACGTAACAGCACACTCGTTCGGGCGGTCGGCTCCGCATTCGCTGTGCAGGCTCCGCGTCTACCCTGGGAGGGTCGCGTCGAGCGAAGGAGGTCTGTCATGGCGGTGGCGGAGCCGATCATCATGCCGGGGTATCAGGGTGAGGCCATTCATGGGCCTTACGACGACCCTGACGGCGACAGTGACGCGGACAGCGGCGTGCCCGACTACGAGGGTGCGAGCGTGGAGCAGGTCTTCGAGCTCTTCAGTGCGGCGGCCCCGCGGGGTTGGCGCGTGGAGTTGATCGAAGGAGAGATCTGCGTGACGCCACCGGCCAACGGGGAGCACGAGGAGTTCGTGTCGGAGCTCACTGATCAGGTCGCCGAGCGGCGCCACGATCGGTCCTTGCGTAACTACACGGGCATCGGCCTCAACCTCCCCGGCCCTTCCGACACCGGTCGCGTCGAGCCGGACTTGGTGATCGCTCCGAAGGGCACTTTCGATGACCAGGAGGAGTGGCACGACCCGTCTGCTGTCCTCCTCGTCGCCGAGATCACCTCCAAGAGCACCGCCGACCGTGACCGCCACAGGAAGATCCACGGCTACGCCCGCGCCGACATCCCCGTCTACTTGCTGATCGACCGGGAGAAGGCGGAGATCACCGTCTACTCCGACCCGTCCGGCGACGATTACGCCAAGAGCGCCAAGTACAAGCTGGGCCTCACCGTGCCGGTGCCCGACCCGCTCGGGTTCGAGCTGGACACCGCGGAGTTCTGAGCGCACCCCGCTTCCGCGGCCCGCGCCGGCCCCGCGTTCGCCGCCAGGATCAACGTCGCCACGGCGACCACGGCGGCGGCGAAGCCTCGGGTGTATCGCTCGGTGGAGCTGGTGCGTTCCTGCACGGTGACCTCGCAACAGCTGTAGGTTAAGCGCGTTTAATACGCCGTTTAACCTAGGGTCGTCCGACTCCAACGGCAAGAGGCGCAGGGGGAGTTGAGCGATGTCGGAACGTGACGACCCGGCGATCATCGGACGCAGAGTCCAGCAGCTGCGGGCCGACCGAGGGCTGACGCAGCGGCAGTTGGCGGAGCCCGCGTACACCCCCGCCTACATCTCCACCCTGGAGGCCGGCCGCGTACGCGCCTCCGACGACGCGCTCCGGCACATCGCCGAGCGGCTCGGCGTCGCCTTCGAGGAGCTCGCCACCGGGCGCCCCGCGCACCTCGTCATCGACCTGCGGCTGAGACTGACCGAGGCCCAGCGCGCCCTCGCCACCGGCGACGCCGACACGGCGGCCGAGCAGTACGCCGCGCTGCTCGCGGAGGCCGAGGCGCACGGGTTCGTCGAGGAACAGGCGGTCGCGCTGCTCGGGCTCGGCGAGTGCGGCATCGACGGCGGCGAACTCACCTCTGCCCGGCGCCACTTCGAGCGGGCCGAGCGGGTGCTCGCCGAGCTCGGCGCCCCCCTGCCCGCCCGGGTCCCGGCCCTGCGCGGCCGAGCCGTCTCCCACTACCTCGCGGGTGAACTCCGTTACGCCGTCTACTTGTTGGAGTCGACGCTCGATGAGCTCAACCGAGGCGGACTGCACGACCCCGACGCCCTCCTCCTGCTCTACTCCAGCGTCATCGGGCCGTACATGGACATGGGCGCCCACGCCCGCGCCGCCCAGGCCGCCGAGTACGCCCTCGCCCTCGCGCCGCAGGCGGCGGACCCGGCCCTGGTCGCCCGTATGCACCGCTCCGTCGCCCGCACCCTCCTCGCCGAGGGCCGCGTCGCCGAGGCCGACGCCTCGCTCGCCAAGGCCGCCGAGCTGTACCGGCAGCTGCAGATCCGCACCGAACTCGCCCACTGCCACTGGATGCGCGGCTACGTCCACGCCCAGAACGGCGACCTGGAGCGCGCCGAGGCCGAACTGCGCGAGGCCCGCACCATGCTCACCGCCAAGCGCGCCGCCCTCTACACCAGCCAGGTCGCCGTCGAACTCGCCGACGTACTGCACCGGCGCGGCAGCTCCGACGAGGCCGCAGCCCTCCTCCACGAGGTCCTCAGCGACCTCAGCCCGGAACGCGGCGCCCTCCACTCCGCCGCCGCCCACCGCCTCCTCGGCATCATCGCCGAGGACGCCCACGACACCGAGACCGCCGAGGAACACTACGTCCGCGCCCTGAGCCTTCTCGAACGCGCGGGCGCGGCGGGCGACCTGGCCGACCTGTGCCGTCTGCTGGGTGACCTGCTCCGCCGCACGGGCAGGGTGGAGGCCGCCCTGGACGCGTACCGCACGGGCCTCGGCCACCGCACGGCCCCCGGCACCACGACCCTGGGCCCGGCCCCCGCACAGCCACCTCTGTAAGGAAGCCAAGCCTGTCCACAGGCCCGACCGGTTGGCTTCGCGGAGCGCTTTCGAACGGGAGCGCCTCCGAACGGTTGGGGACAGGCACGGTGGAGAACCAGCGGACCGTGCTCGACGGACTGCGGCTCGGCGTACGCACGGTCGTCTCCGCGGTGATCGGGGCCTTCGCACCGGAGAGGGCCTTCAGCCGGCTCCTGCCGCGCAACCAGGCCCTCGCCGTGCCCGTCGCCGGCGCGGCCGGTGTCGTCCTGCCAGGCTGCGAGTGCGCGTCCGCACCGGTCGCCGGGAGCCTGACGCGACGCGGGGTCGCCCCCGCGGCCGCCCTCGCCTTCCCCGGGCAGCCCGAGATGGTCCTCGCCCGGCTCGTCGCCTCGCTGAATTCCGAACCGGCACACCGGCCCCCTCACCTCCGGCCTGCGCGCCTTCACCGCCGGGCTCCAGCACGACTTCCTGCACACGGGCACCTTCGGACGTTCCTTCGCCCTGCGCTTCTCGTCCGCGACGGCGAGAGCGGCCGGGCGACGACCGGCGGGGCTACGAGGACGATCACGGCCACAACCACAAACACAACCTCAGCCACAACCAGAGCCAGAACCACAGCCCCCGCATCGCCTGGCTCCTCACCCTCCCCGCCCTCGCGCTGCGGAAGCGCGGTGGTCTGCGGGGTTTTGTGGCGCGGGCCACGGGTAGTCGGGCGTCGTCCGGGGTGAGCGGTGGAGGTGGGCACCGAGGAGCCTGGACAAGCAGGCCGCCCTGGATTCGAGGAGGCTGCCGTGCGGCCCAAAGACGAGCACCGTGAGGAACGAGGCTGGGAGCGCGCGGGTGCCGCGGACGCGATCGCCGAGGGTGTTCGCGGCGTGGGGCCCGATGAGATCCCGGCGCGGCTGTGTGACGTCGCCGTACAGCTGCTGCCCGTGACCGGCGCGAGCGTGTCGCTGCACAGCGACGGGATGCCGGTCCAGATCGGGGCGAGCAGTGCGCAGGCCGCGTATGTGACGGAGATCCAGGCAACGCTGGGTGACGGCCCCTGCCAGTCCGCCGCCGAGAGCGGTGCGCCGGTGCTGGCCCGGGATCTGACGGCCGGGCGGGACGTGCTGCGCTGGCCGGTCTTCGCCCAGCAGGCCACGGAGGCCGGGGTGCGGGCGGTGTACTCGATGCCGCTCGGCAACGACACGGTGTGCGTGGGAACGCTCGACCTCTACTGCGACAGCCCGGGTGACCTCACCGACCGCGAACTGCGGACGGCGCGAGTGGTGGCCGGGATGGTGACGCTGGCGCTGATGGCGCTGCCCCGCGCGGAGGAGTCGGGCGGCCCGGAGGACGAACGCTGGCTGAGCGGCCTCACCACCGATCACGACCACATCTACCAGGCCGCCGGCATGATCATGGCCCAGCTGGGCATCGGCACCGACGAGGCCCTGGCCCGCCTGCGCGGCCACGCCTTCGCACACGGGCGCACGGCACTGGACGTGGCCGGGGACGTGGTGGCCCATCGGCTCCGGTTCGACCGGGACTAGGCCCTGCACAGCGGTCCCGCCTAGGATCCTTGCCCATGGAAAAGGTGGACAACAGCTTCTTGCGCGACGACGACCCCCGGCTGGCGGAGGTCGTGGCGCTCGTACGCGCGGGGAAGAAGATCCGGGCGATCAAGCTCTACCGGCAGATCACCGGGGCGAACTTCCAGGACGCCTCGGATGCGATCGATCGCATGGCGTAGCCCCTCCGGCTCGGTCAGATGTCCGCCCTCCCCCGCTTCCTGACCTCCGTCAGGCGACGGGCGCCCAGTTCCACGGCCGCCCAGGTGGCGTCGGACGGTACCTCGCCCAGGCCGCCGTTGGTGAGGGTGATCGCGTCGTCGCCCACCCGTACCGCCGCGAGGTGCAATGTGAGCGTGGGCGCGTCGTCGGAGTCGGACACGGCGGTGAGGACGATCCGCAGCCCCACGCGCGCGTCCCCGACCTCCGGCATCTCGGCCTCGCTCACCTCGACCGCCAGCTGTCCGTCGGCCGCCGTCGCCATGAACTCCCCGCACTTGTCGGGCAGGCTCCCGAGCCACGCCAGCGTCCGGTCCAGGTCGTCCGGGCGGTGGGCCACGACCTGGTAGCGCAGCTGGGCCCCGCCCCACGTGTCGTCCAGACCGACCGACGCGCGCGTACGGGCGTCGGGGCCGAAGAGCTCCTCCGCGTACAGGGCGTCGAGCAGCCGCCCGCAGTCGGCCGGCTCGGCGCTCGCCTTGAGCATGGATTCCCGCCAGGTGGCGAAGCCCTCGGTCGGCACCCACGGCTCGCCCAGGTCCTCCTCACCGATGAGGGCGGCACGGGCCTGAGCCTCGGTGAGGGTGGGGGCGGCGGCCGGGGTGGTCGGCGCGCTGGTGGTGGCCGCGGGGGTCACCGCTTCCGGGAAGCCCGTGATCGCCTTGTCCAGCCCGCCGAGCGAGCACGCGGACGCGGACAGCAGCGTGGCCGCCGACAGGGTCGAGGCGATGACGGTGCGGGCCGGGGGACGGGGCATCGCAAGCCTCCTGTGCCGAGGTCGAGGGTGCGCTCAAGATCGGGTGCTGTTCTTAAGGCACCATCACAGGAGTACGACCACCAGTGCGCCGGTCCGTCCGGGTGATGGCATCGGCGCCGCTGGGAGGCGGCGTGAAGTGCGCACCGCTGCCTCGTTCGCCGGGTCACTGATCCCAGCTCGGACCGCGTGTCCGGGTACGGCACATCGAGGACCGACCGGGGCCCGCGCTCTTCCAGCACCTCGTCGACGGTTCCGAACGACGCGGCGAAGAGAAGCTGGTGCCGGTCACGGCATACGGACGTATCCGATGAAGCTGGCGTAGGCCTCCGGCGAGAGCGTGAGGGTGCCGAGCCCGGGGTTCTTGGAGTCGCGGACGGCGACGCAGGGGGTGAGGGCGGCGACCTCGACGCAGTCGCCGCCCGTGTTTCCGCTGTAACTGGACTTACGCCACAGGACGTTGACCTGTGCCGGGGTGCTGTCCATAACGCTCCTCCAGTACACGCTTGATCAGTTCCGCCGAATCCTCCACGGAGAGGGCGGCTCCCTGCAAGCCAGCGTAACGAAGGGTGGCTTCGCGGATAGTTTCCGGATTGGCCGTCATGTGGCCCGAGATCAGGTCCTCCGTGTAGACGATGTCCGGGTCGCTGTCGAAGCGGAGCACGTTGAATGACCCGGCCAGACTCACGTGTTCACCCACGCCGAAGGGCAGCACCTGGAGACGGATCCAGCGCTCGTTTTTGAGGCTCAGCAGGTGGAGGAGTTGTTGCCGCATGACCTTCCGCCCACCGATCGGTCGGTGAAGCACGGCCTCGTCGAGTACCACCAGCGTCAGCGGCGGCTGCTCCCGCTGGAGGATGCGCTGTCGTTCCATGCGGGCTGCGACCAACTCGTCGAGGTTGTCCGGTTGGCCCGTGGCCAGCAGGGCGCGGGCGTAGTCCTTGGTCTGCAGCAGGCCGTACACCACCTGGCACTGGTACGTGGAGATGTACGTCGCCTTCGACTCCATGTCGGCGTACGGCTGGAACCACGTCGGCAACTGGCTGCGCAGCACCAGCCCCACCAGCCGCGAGAACATCCCGTCCGTCATCAGCGCCGCGTCCAGGCGCTCCGCGAAGTCCCGCGTCGGTACCTTCAGCGTTGTCTCGATCTGGCCGATCAGCGAGCCGGAGCAGAAGAGAATCGCCCCCAACTGCTTCAGTGTCAGCCCCGCTTCCTCCCTCTTCCTCCTCAGCTCGAAGCCGAAGTAGTCCAACGGGGAAGCGGTGGGATCGAGTTGGCGGATGTGAACCAAGGCGGGCCACCCCCAGGCGAGTTGCCGGTGCGCGTCGTTGCGTCCGTGATGTAGCTGAGCGTAACCGTGTGACTTCGCGTCGGTGATGCGATTCGTGAAAATCGATCGCGCCGCCCGCCGGCCCACCGCTACCGTCTCCCCATGCAGCGCGCCAACCCGTCTCTCACGACGACGCCGGACCCAGTCCCGGCGCGCTGAAAGCTGAGCGAATCCGAAGCCCCGGGGCGAGTGCCCCGGGGCTTCGGCGTGTGGGCGCTCGCTTCCGGCTCTACCCAAGGAGCCCACCGTGCAGGAACCCCCCGCCCACGACCACCGCCGCCTCGGCCGTGAACTCGGCCTCTTCGACACCGACCCCCTGATGGGCGCGGGCCTGCCGTACTGGCTGCCCGACGGCGCCGTCGTCCGGCACGTGCTGGAGGAGTACATCCGCGAGGTCGAACGCGAGGCCGGGTACCGCCACGTGTACTCACCCGTGCTCGGCAAACGCGAGCTGTACGAGATCTCCGGGCACTGGGCCCACTACAGCGACGACATGTTCCCGCCCATGGAACTCGGTGCCGAACAGGTCGTGCTGCGCCCCAGCCTGTGCCCGCACCACGCCCTCATCTACCGCGCCCGATCGCACAGTTACCGCGAACTACCCTTCCGCATGGCCGAGTTGGGCGGCATGTACCGCTCCGAACTGTCCGGCGTCCTCGGCGGCCTCACCCGCGTCCGGGCGATCCACCTCAACGACGCCCACATCTTCTGCACCCTCGACCAGGCGGTGGATGAGGCTCGCGCCGCCCTCGACCTCATCGCCCGCGCCTACGCCGACCTCGGCATCCACGCCGCCCGCCACCGCCTGTCCCTCCCCGGCGAGAGCGGCAAGTACGTCGCGGATCCCGCACTGTGGCGGCGGGCCACCGCGCTGCTCCGTGAGGTCCTCGACTCCTCCGGCATCGCGTACGAGGCGGTCGAGGGCGAGGCGGCGTTCTACGGTCCCAAGATCGACGTCCAGATCGCCGATCCGGCGGGCCGCGAGGCCACCCTGTCCACCGTCCAGATCGACTTCCACCAGCCCGAACGCTTCGACCTGCACTACATCGGCCCCGACGGCGCGAAACACCGCCCGGTCATGGTCCACCGCAGCATCATCGGCAGCGTGGAGCGAGCCGTCGCCCACCTCGTCGAACAGCACGGCGGCGCCTTCCCGGCCTGGCTCGCCCCCGTGCAACTGCTGGTCCTGCCGGTGTCGGACGCCCAGATCGAACCGGCGCACAAGCTGCTCCGCCGGGCCCTCGACCAGGGCCTGCGCGCCGAACTCGCCGGCCCCGAGCACGGCACCCTCGGCGCCCGGGTCCGCGCGGCCCGCCTCGTGCCGTATCACGCGGTGATCGGGGAGCGGGAGGCCGAGGCGGACGGCGACCTCGTGGCCGTACGGCTGCGGGACGGGCGCCGGCCGGGGGCCGTGCCCGGTGCGGAACTGGTCGCGCGGATCGCCGCCCGCGTCGCGGCGCGCGGCCCCGGGCTGTGGGACGCCGGTGAGGGCGGGCCGTCGTAAGGTCGCAGTCGTAGCAGCCCTCCACCCCGCCGCTCGTGAGGAGCCCGCCGTGACGACCGACGGTCAGCCCATCCCGGTGATCATCGACTGCGACACCGGTGTCGACGACGCCCTGGCGCTGCTGTTCGCCGTACGCCACCCGGGGCTGGACCTGCGCGCGGTGACCTGCGTGGCCGGCAACACGGACGTGGACGGCGTCGTACGCAACACCCTGACCGTGCTGGAGCAGGCAGGCGCCCCGGACATCCCCGTCGCCCGGGGCGCCGCCCGTCCATTGATCGAGCCCGCGCGCTCGGCGCGGCATGTGCACGGTGAGGACGGGATGGGCGACATCGGTCTGCCCGCCCCGACCCGCGCCCCGGCCGACGTGGACGCGGTGACGCTGCTGCGCCGCGAGATCCTCGCGTCCCCGCGCCCGGTGACCCTGATCCCCACCGCGCCCCTCACCAACATCGCCCTGCTGCTGCGCACGCATCCCGAGGTGACCCGCAACATCGAGCGGATCGTCTTCATGGGCGGCGCGGTGGCCTGCGGGAACGCCACGCCGGTCGCGGAGTTCAACGTGTGGCACGATCCGGAGGCGGCCGCGATCCTGCTCTCGGCCGAGGTGCACATCACGATGTACGGCCTGGACGTCTTCCAGCAGGTCGTCGTCCCCGGGGCGGAGGTACGGCGGCTGCGGGCGAGCGCGGAACCCGGCGCCCGTCTCGCCGGCGACCTGCTGGCCCACCGCCCGGCCGCGCCCGATGTCGCCACCGACTCCGAGGCCGGCGGCATCGGCGACGCGGGGGCGGTCTGCGCGGTCGTCGACCCGGCGGGCATCACCACCCGCCTCCTGCCCGTCGAGGTCTCCCTGGCTCCCGGCCCCACGCGCGGTCAGACGATCGTCGACCGCCGCCCCCGCTTCGGCGAGTCCGAGTTGCACACCGGCACGCGCGACCTGCGATTGGTGGACGTGGCTTTGGACGTGGACGTGGAGCGTTTCGTGAAGCTGTACCTGACGACGGTGGAAAAAGTTGCCAATTAAATTGAATTGGCGAACGGATTTTCCGCACCCCAGGCGCGCAAACGCGATTTCTGGCCAACTGGCCTAAGGCTGTGTTACGTTCTCCCCGCGTCGAACACCCGCCCTGACCAGCGGCGTTGAGACGCAAGGACCCCGTAATCCGGCACCCGTGGGTTTGGCCTTCATCGGCCGCCTGGGGGGCTTTTTTCGGTGTGTCCGCAGAGAAGTAATCGGGGGAAGAAGTCCGGGGGGACCCTTTTCGGTTTCCACGCCTGTTCAGGTCGCCCGCACGGGCTTCCTCCCCTTGCGATTGAACGCAAGGGAGATTCTACATGACCCGCAATACATTGCGTATGGCGGCGGTTTCCGCAATGGCCGCGGTGGCGCTCGGCTCCGGTGCCGCTCTGGCGCAGGCCGCGGAGGCCAACCACGTCCGTACGGCGTCGACCGCCGAGGTGAGCCTGTCCGCGGCTCAGGCCCGTACGTTTCTCGCCAACCCGACCGTCAAGGCCGAACTGAGCACGCAGGATGTGCAGTCGGTGCGTGCCGTGGCCGACGGCAAGGCGACCAAGGCCCAGACCCGTGGCGCCGCCAGCAGCGCTGTCAAGGCGCTGTACAACCTGCTGAAGCGGCACGGCGGCAAGCTCTACGACGACGCGGTCAAGGCCGCCAAGTCGGGCTGGGGCAAGTTCCGCGGGTACATGAACGGCCTGCCCTGGTACCACCCGGTCCGGATCGCCTGGGTCGCCGCCGGCGGTGAAGTGCAGTACGCGCTGTGGAGCTACATCAACAGCCTGTTCTAGAAGTTGCAGCGGTGTCCGGGCCTCTGCCGGGAAAGGCCGGGGCCCGGACACCCGTCCAATAGCGAGGAATAACCCATGGCCTCCACCACCGAAATGTCCTCGGCCCTCAAGAACCTGTGGGCCTCGCCCTTCTGCTTCATCACGGCGGCGTTCATCGCGTTCTTCGTGGTCGGGAACAAGGACGCGGGCTGGGTTCTGATGGCCGCCGGGCTCATCGGGCCGCTGGTCGCCCTCCTCTGGGGCGCGGCCCGGCGCGAACGGCCCGACTCGTTCGTGATCGTTCCGATGGGAGCAATGGTGCTGTTCACCGTGCTCTTCGCCATCAACAAAGGCTTCCCCTGGTCCTGACGTGTCGTCAGGGACAGGTTCGTAGGCAAGGTCCACGCACGGAGGAACACGCAGTGCCGAAAGGCGACGTACTGGCCGAAGCACGCGACCTGAGACGCTCGTTCGGCAGCAGAACGGTCCTCGACGACGTGTCGCTGACACTGCGCTCCGGCGAGGTCACCGGGTTCGTCGGCGCCAACGGCGCGGGCAAGACCACCACCATCCGTCTGATGCTGGGCCTCGCCCACGGCGAGGGCACCACCCACTTCCTCGGCCGCCCGCTGCACGCCTGGGGTTCCCCGGGCACGGTCGTGGGCGCCGTCCTCGGCGGAATCGCCGGCCACCCCAAGCACCGGGTGCGGGCCCATCTGCGGATGGTGGCCGCCGGGTGCGGAGCGTCGGACCGGCGCGTCGAGGACATGCTGGAACTGGTGGGCCTCACACAGGCCGCCCAGCTGCGACTGTCCCAGCTCTCGCTGGGCATGGCCCAGCGCGTGGGCATCGCGCAGGCGCTGCTCGGCGATCCGCCGGTGCTCATCCTCGACGAGCCCGCGAACGGCCTCGACCCGCACGCGATCCGCTGGCTGCGTGACTTTCTGCGGGACCAGGCCGCGCAGGGCAGGGCCGTCATGGTCTCCAGCCATCTGCTCGGCGAGATGGAGCAGCTCGCGGACCGTGTGGTCGTGCTGTCGCGCGGCCGTGTCGTGGCCGCCTCGCCGATCGCGGAGCTGCTGTCCCGGGCGGGCAGCCGGAGCGTGGTGACCGTGCAGTCGCCGGACCTGCCGAAGCTCACCCGTCTGGTGGAGGAGCACGGCGGGCGGCTGAGCCCGGCGGGCGGGCCGAGCGCGCACGTCACCGGCCTTGACCGGATCCGGGTCGCCACCCTCGCGGCCGACGGCGGCGTGCCGCTGCACTGGCTGTCCGAGGACATGCCGTCGCTCGAGGACTTCTATCTGTCCATCGCGGAAGAGGAGTTCAGGATCTCGTGACCGCTGACGTGACACACACCCCGAGGACCGTTCCGGCAGGTGAGGCGTTGCGCAACGCGTGCCGGTACGAGTGGCGGCATCTCACCGCGCTGCGTTCCACCTGGGTGCTGCTCTCCGTGGTGGCCGTGCTGAGCCTGCTCACCGGCCCGGGGATGCTGTTCGACCTGGACAGGACCCGGCCCATGGGCGCGGGGGCGATGGGCGACCTGCTGGCCTGGGCTCCGATGACGACCCAGGTCCCCATGCTGTGCTTCCTCGTGCTGATCCTCGGCACGGGCCCGGTCTCCACCGACCTGGTGCGGGGCGCGGCCCGCACCACATGGCTCGCCGTCAACGGCCGGCGGACCGCGTACGCGGCGAAGAGCGTGGTCGGGTTCCTGGTGGGGGCCGGGGTCGCGGCGACGAGTGCGCTGGTCGGCGGGGTTTCGGCAGCGGTCGTCCTCGCCGCGTCGGGCGCGCCGCAGCCTGAATGGGGTGCGGTCGTGGCGCCGATGCTGCGGTTCGTGCTCTGGATGGGCTGCTGGGCGCTGGTGTGCATGGCGCTCGTGGCGCTGATGCGGAGCAGGACCGTGCCGGTGGTGGTGCTGTGCCTGTGGCCCGTTCTGGGCGAGCGGCTCGCCGGGCTGCTGCTGGGGTACGTCCCCGGGCTGGACGGGGTGGGCGACTGGCTGCCGTTCTCGGTCGGCCGCGCGATGCTCACCGACGTATCGGCGTTCGCGGGCGACGAGCGAACGCTCGCGGAGGCGATGGTCGGGTCGGATGTGTCGACCCCGGTGGCCCTGGTGGTCTACCTGCTCTACACGGCGGCGCTGACGGCGGTGGGCTACTGGGCGTACGTGCGCCGGGAGGCCCCGACCGGTTGAGGTGCCGCCCGGCTGGGCGCGGCGGGGGAGACGGAAAGGGGCCCGGGGATTCACCCCGGGCCCCTTTCACATGCCGTCGATCAGGACGTGCCGTCGATCAGGACGTGCGGTGGATCAGGAACCCGCCGCGCGCCGCCGCTTCGACGCCACCACGAACGCCGCGCCGCCCGCCACCAGCACCACCGCGCCGATGGCGATCGGGCCGGTCGCGCTGCTGCCGCCGGTCCGGGCGAGGTCGCCGCCGCCGTTCGGGGACGGTGCCGGGGCGGACGTCGACTCGGAGGGCTCCGGGGTCGGTGTCTCGGTGGACGGCGTCTCGGAGGCCGGGGGCGTCGTCTCCTCCGCCGGGGTCGACGGCTCCTCGGACACCGGCTCCGAGGGCTCGGCCGGCGGCGTGGTCGGCGGCTCCTCGGTGGCCGGCGGCTCGGTCGTGCAGTCCTTCGTGCCGCCGTTCCAGGCCGCGATCAGCTTGTCCTTGATGACCGGGCGGTCGGGGCCCTTGGGCAGGTCACCATGGACGAGACCGTCATTGGCGTCGAGCTTGCCGTCGAACTTCACCGCGCCCCGGTACAGGTCGATCTGCGCGAAGCAGCCCGCGTCCGGGACGGCGATGTCGAGCGTGTCGGTCTGGCCGGGCTTGACCGTCACCGTGTCGAAGTCCACGAAGACCTGCTCGCCGGAGGTGGCGAACGTCGGCCCGTGGGCGAGGTAGGAGGCGAGCGAGGCGGTGCAGGTGGTGGCGTCGGCCGCGGCGCGGACGGAGATGTGGACCTTGCCGTCGTCGGTGACCTTCAGGTTCTGGTCGTCGACCTTCACCGAGTCGTAGAAGTTCGTGCCGTCGAGCGAGAACTGGCAGCGGTCGGTGGCGGTTTCCGTGCCGGCGCCGGTGCCGGGCCGGTAGGTGCCGCCGGACTTCCAGCCGTCACCGCCGGGCGTGCCAGTGGCCCAGGCGCCGGAGGCGGAGGCGACGGTGGCCGCGCAGAGCGCGAGCGACGCGGCGCCCGTCCCCAGCAGGCGTCGCGCGAGGACACGTCTCGGTATGGACATGCGTATCCCATTCTTGGCGTGTGCATGGGTGGGGGGAGGAAGACACCCCCGATGGTCGAAGAAACGCTGGGCTCACTGGTCGCATGCGCCACAGCGTGAGCACATCGTCGGGGTGGCCGCAGAACGCTGTCAACCTGCGGGAACGCAAGGGTAGTTCAAATCGGAATCACGATTCCGTCACGTGGGGAATGATCCGATCCGCTCTTCGCGGTGTTCGCTTTTCCGGCCAAGTGGACAGAGTTCTCACTGTCGCCCGTACACATCCACGAGGAGACCGCGTGTCCGTCCGTACCACCACGCCCGATTCGGCCCCCGACCTCTCCTCCAGCAATCCCGACTGGTGGCGCCAGGCAGTCATCTACCAGGTCTACCCCCGCAGCTTCGCCGACGGCGACGGCGACGGGCTGGGTGATCTGAAAGGCGTCACACAGCGGCTGAACCACCTGGCCGGCCTCGGCGTGGACGCCCTGTGGCTCAGCCCCTTCTACCCCTCCGAACTCGCCGACGGCGGCTACGACGTCGCCGACTACCGCGACGTCGACCCCCGCCTCGGCACCCTCGACGACTTCGACGTCATGACCGCCGAGGCCCACCGCCTCGGCCTGAAGGTGATCGTCGACCTGGTCCCCAACCACACCTCCCACCAGCACGTCTGGTTCCAGGAGGCGCTGCGGGCCGCCCCCGGCTCACCGGCCCGCGACCGCTACGTCTTCCGCGACGGCCGCGGCCCGCACGGCGAACTCCCGCCCACCGACTGGCAGTCCGTCTTCGGCGGCAGCGCCTGGCGCCGGGTCCCCGACGGCCAGTGGTACCTGCACCTGTTCACCCCCCAGCAGCCCGACCTGAACTGGGAGAACGAGGAGGTCCGCGCCGACTTCCGCACCACCCTGCGGTTCTGGTCCGACCGAGGCGTCGACGGCTTCCGCGTCGACGTGGCCCACGCCCTCGCCAAGGACCTGAGCGAGCCGCTGCGCGACCTGGGCGCCCCCGAGCTCAGCCACGAGGAGGCACTCGTCGACTTCGCGCCCGGCACCCACCCCTTCTACGACCGTGACGAGGTCCACGAGATCTACCGCGACTGGCGCAAGATCTTCGACGCCTACCGCCCGCCCCGCATGGCGGTCGCCGAGGCCTGGGTGAACCCGAGCGCCCGCCGCGCCCTGTACGCCCGCCCGGACGAACTGGGCCAGGCCTTCAACTTCGAATATCTGCAAGGGAGGTGGGACGCCGAGGAGCTGAGGCAGATCATCACCGACTCCCTCGCCACGGCCCGCGCGGCGGGCGCCTCCGCCACCTGGGTGCTGTCCAACCACGACGTCGTGCGCCACACCTCCCGCCTGATGCTCCCGCCCGGCACCGACGACAACGCCTGGCTGCTGTCCGGCGGCCACGCCCCGGCGGTCGACGAGTCCGCGGGCCTGCGCCGCGCCCGCGCCGCGACCCTCCTCATGCTGGCCCTGCCCGGTTCGTCGTATGTCTACCAAGGCGAGGAACTCGGCCTGCCCGAGGTCGCCGACCTGCCCTTCGAGGTCCTCCAGGACCCCATCTGGGAACAGACGGGACGTGTCCGCAAGGGTCGCGACGGCTGCCGGGTGCCGCTGCCGTGGACGACGACGGGGCCGTCGTACGGCTTCGGCGCGGGCGGGTCCTGGCTGCCGCAGCCGGAGCGTTTCGCGCAGTACGCCGTCGAGGCCCAGGACGGGGTGGAGGGCTCGACCTTGGAGCTCTACCGCAGGGCCCTGCGCCTGCGCCGCAAGCTGCTGCAGGGAGAGGAACTGGAGTGGGCGGCCGGCGCCCCGGCCGGGGTGCTGGACTTCACCCGGCACGACGGCTGGCGGTGCCTGGCCAATCTCTCCGGTACGGCGGTGGAGTTGCCGCAGGCCGAGGTGCTGATCGCGAGTGCGCCGCTGGAGGGGGGCCGGCTGGGGCCGGACACGACGGTCTGGCTGGCGTAGGGCAGGTGCACGGCCATCCGGCACGCCGAGGGCCCGCCCCCTGGGGAGGGGCGGGCCTACGGCGTCGTACGGCGGCTCAGCGCTCGGCGCCCTTGCGGAAGGTCGAGCGGGCCCACAGGTAGCCGACCAGGCAGAGGCCGGCGCACCAGGCGAGGGCGATCCAGGCGTCGTCGCCGATCCCGGTGCCGAGCAGGAGGCCGCGCAGGGTCTCGTTGATCGGCGAGAAGGGCTGGTACTCGGCGAACCAGCGCAGTCCCGTCGGCATCGAGTCGGGGGTGACGAAGGCGCTGCTGAGGAAGGGCAGGTAGATCAGCGGCATCGGGGCGTTGCTGGCGGACTCGACGGTCTTGGAGCGCAGGCCCATCGCGGCGGACAGCCAGCTCAGGCCGAAGGCCAGGAACAGCAGCAGGCCGAGGGCCGCGGTCCACTCGACGGCCGTGGCGTCGGGGCGGAAACCGATCGCGTACGCCACCCCGGTCACCAGGGCCAGGATGCACAGGATCTGCACCATGTTGCCCAGCACGTGCCCGGTGAGCACCGAACCGCGTGAGATCGCCATCGTGCGGAACCGGTTGATGATGCCCTCGGTCATGTCGGTGCACACGGTCACCGCGACCGTGATCGTGCCGGAGGTCACCGCCATCACGATGATGCCGGGGACGAGGTAGTTGATGTAGGCGTCGCGGTCGCCGACGCCGATTCCCTCTCCGATCGCGCCGCCGAAGACGTACACGAACAGCAGCAGCATCAGGACGGGCAACATGACGATCTGGACCGTCATGGACGGATAGCGCTGCATGTGCTTGAGGCTGCGGCGCAGCATCGTCATCGAGTCGCGGAAGGCGTGGGAGCGGGTGGGCGCGGGGGCGTTGGCGGTGGCCATGGGGAAGTCCTTTCGGGGACGGGAAGGCGGCTCGGGGGCGGTCAGACGGCGGACGGCTGGGTCTCGGTCAGGGCCAGGAACACGTCGTCCAGGTCGGGCGTGTGCACGGTGAGCGACTCGGCCCGGACCTCGGCCGCGTCCAGCAGGTCGAGCACCGCGCGGACCGTGGCGGGCGCGCCGTCGCCCGGGATCTGGAGGGCCAGGTTCTCCGGGTCGCGCTGGGCGACCTGGAACACCGCGGCGGCGGCGTCCAGTTGGCGCTCGTCGGTGAAGCGGACGCGGATGTGGCTGCCGGGGATGCGGCGCTTGAGCTCCTCGGCGGTGCCCTCGGCGACCAGCCGGCCGCCGTTCAGGACGGCGATGCGGTCGGCGAGCTGGTCGGCCTCCTCCAGGTACTGCGTGGTGAGGAAGATCGTGATGCCCCGGTCCTCGACCAGGCCCCGGATCAGCGCCCACAGCATGCGGCGGCTGCGCGGGTCCAGGCCGGTGGTCGGTTCGTCGAGGAAGATGATCCGCGGGTCGCCGACCAGCGTCATCGCGAGGTCGAGCTTGCGGCGCATACCGCCGGAGAAGGTGGCGGCGGTCTTCTTCGCCTCCGCCGTCAGGTCGAAGCGCTCCAGCAGCTCGGCGGCCCGGCGGCGCCCCTCGCCGCGGCTGAGGTGGTGCAGGTCCGCCATCAGCAGCAGGTTCTCCTCGGCGGTCAGCAGTCCGTCGACCGCGGCGAACTGGCCGGTGACGCCGATCGACCGGCGTACGTCGTCGGCCTGCCCGGTGACGTCGTACCCGCCCACCCGCGCCTCGCCGCTGTCGGCGCGGATCAGCGTGGACAGGATCTGGACGGTGGTGGTCTTGCCCGCGCCGTTCGGGCCGAGCAGGGCGAAGACCGACGCCTCGGGGATGCGCAGACCGATGCCGTCGAGCACCAGCTTCTCCCCGTACGACTTGCGCAGGCCCTCTGCGTGGATGGCGGTCATGACTCTCCCCGGTGTTCTCAAGCGGCTACTTGAACGGTGTGCAACTCGATGACTTGAACACCGTAAAACCAGACTTGCACGGTGTGCAAGTCCTTTGGTCGAAAAACTTTTACGGTGTGCAAGTGACGGTTACGCTGGTCCCATGGCGCGAGAGACCCTGAACCGTGAACAGATCGTCCGCGCGGCGATCGAACTGCTGGACGCCGAGGGCATCGACGGCCTGAGCATGCGCAAGCTCGGCCAGAAGCTGGGCTCGGCGGCGACGGCGATGTACTGGCACGTCGGCAACAAGGAGAACCTGCTGGTCCTCGCGGCCGACGAGGTGTGGAGCGAGGTGCGGCTGCCGGACGTGCCGGCGGTGGGCTGGCGGGCGGCGGCGCGCGAGCTGATGTACGCGGCACGTGAGCTGTGCGACCGGCACCGCTGGCTGGTCCGCGTGATCACCACATATGCCGGCTACAGCGAGGGCATGGCCCGCTTCCAGGAGTGCGCGTACGAGACCTTCGAGGCCGCCGGGTTCCGGGACGCGGATCTCGACTGGGCGGTCAGCACCCCGTTCATGTTCGTGACGGGGCTGGCGTTCATGACCTCGACCGACGCCGCCGAGGTCAAGGAACGGGCGATGCAGGACGCGGCCGCCCAGCCCGAGGACGAGGCCGCGGCCGTCGCGCAGGCCGCCGCCGTCGCGGCGAAGTACCCACGGCTGAGCGCCAGCATGGAGGCGCAGGAGCGGCGGGGGGAGAGCTTCGCGGAACAGGTCGACGAGGTCTTCGCGTTCGGCGTGGAGACGATCCTCGACGGGCTGGCGGCCCGGCTGGCGGCACGCGCCGACTCCGTCTGAGTGAGAGGCGCCCGCCGTGTGCGTGGCGAACCGGGCGCGGTGGCCCCGCTGGCCGAGGATCCGGACGCGTGGCACGCACCTTCGACGAACTGGTCGCCATGCAGCGGGCGGCGGACCAGGCGCACACCAGGGTGGAAGAGCTCCGGGACCAGTACGGGCCGCCCGCCCACACCCCGTGGACCGAGCTCCAGACCGACACGTACGAGACGGCCTGGCGCGCCTGGCGCGACCTCGCCCGCGACGTCCAGAGCGCGATGACCGAGTACGCGAAGGAGCAGGGCACCGCGCGCAACGAGGTCGAGGCGGATGTGAAGAGGGCGGTGCGGCATGGGGAGGGGGCGGGCTAGGCGGGCGGGTGATGCCGGGCGGGGGTGAGGCATGCGTGTGGTGCAGGCGGTGCCCGCATCCACCGGCGTCCGCTCTACAACACGCGGAGGCCGACGAGCGGGATGTTCCACTCGTTCCGCTCGATGTTGCCGTGGCCGTCCTGAGCCGCGGCCGGTACCGCGAACAGCGTCAGGCCGGCCACGGCAAGGGCGGCCAGGACGGGGGCCAGGGCGGCGAGGGCACGACGCAGCACGGTTCCTCCTCGACGGCGACAGCTCCGCTCACCGTGCGCCCGCCGGGCGCCCCCGTCCCCCGGGACACGCCGCTCCTGCTCCGAACGGCCGAACACGCCACGTCACCGGGGGTGCGCGCCCTGACAATCGCAGACAAGGTGCCGCCGACATGTGTGAGGAGCTCCGCGACGATGAGCAGGTCCTGGAAGACGACGGTTCTCGGATCGCTCGCGCTCGCGCTCGCGGGCGTTGTGTGCGGGGCGGGGGTGACGTACGGCACCGAAGGCGCGACGGAATCGGCCGGGTCGGTCGGTTCGGCCGGATCAGCCGGCCCGCTCGGCCGTGGTCTGTGGGCGGCGGCGACCATCGAGCCCGGGCGGGAGGGGATCGTCGAGGTCGGCGGCCATGAGGGGGCTGGGCTGGGTGCGGGTTCCACGCTGACACTGACGGCACCGGCGCTGGCGAAGGTGACGGGTACGCCGGTCGCCGCGCTCGAGTACCGGGGATCGGTGGCGCAGGGTGGGGCCACCGGGACATACACCTTCACGGGGACGCCGGCGTCCGAGGCCTGGGCGGGCCGTACGCTCCCCTTCGTCCTGTCGGTCGCCCCGGAGGCCGAACCCGGCACCCGGCTTCCCGACTGCGCCCTGGTCCTGCGGGACGCGAACGGCACCGTGCGGGAGCGGGGCACCTGCGCCGTGACGGTCGGGCTGCCCGCGCCGACCCTGTACCACCCCCAGGCCGGCGTACCGCTGAAAGGGACCCCCCGGATGTACGGCTCCGCCTACCCCGGCGCCCAGGTCACGGTCCGCGACGCGGCGGAGAACGAGGTCTGCGCGACCACCACCGCCCCCAACGGCATGTGGACCTGCGTCCCCGCCCGCGCCCTCACTCCCGGCCCGGGCCGACTCCAGGCGACGGCGACGCTGAACGGCGTCAGCGCGACGAGCGAACAGGTCCACATCACCGTGAAGGGCACGCCCAGGACCCGGCGTTGACCCCCTAGGCCGTGTCCGCAAAGTCCCGCCTGCCCCGCGACGGGACTTTGCGGACACGACCTAGTACCGCACCGCCCTGGCCACCTCCGCCCGTACCTCGCCGCCCAGGTCGCGGGTGCTGCGGGCGGTGCCGTTGCCCGTCCCGCCCGCCGCCACGTCGGACACGGTCACCACTGAGGCGTCCAGGAAGTTGCCGTCCTCGTCGCGGAAGTTGACCTGCACCGCGAAGGACCGCGTCGAGTCGGTCGTGTTCTCCGCCGTGACCTTCACGGTCGTACGGCCGTCCGAGGCGGTCTCCGGCTCGCCCAGCCGCACCGCGTCCTTGGCGTCGATGCCGCCCTCGATGTCGTCCAGTTGGCGGCCCGCCTCCGCGGTCGCCGAGGCGAAGGCGGACGCCGCTCGGCTGGCCACCGAGGTCGGGGTGTCGTCGTCATCGCCGCACCCGGCCAGAAGCGCGGCGGCCAGCGCGGCGGTCGTGGTGAGGATCGTGGTCGTCGTCCACCGCGTTCGGTGACCGGGCATTGCTCCTCCAGCGGGTGCGTTCCGGGGGGTGCGTTCCGGTTGGCTCGGCACCTGCGGTCCGGGTTCCTCCAGTGAAGATCCGTACGCCCGCGCCCGCACCCCGGCCATCACCCGTTCGGCCTTCCCCCGTGGTGGCCTCCCGCGGCCGAACCCATCGTCGTAGCCATGAGCCAGCAGCAGTCGCAGCCGTCGCAGCAGCGGTCCCAGGCAACCGATGCGGCCCACAGCCACCCTGGAACCCCAGGCCCCACCCCCGCACCCGGACCCACCGGCGGACAGCGGCCCGCACCCGCCGCCCCCGGCTGGGTCACCGGCGGACTCGTCTTCGCCGGTGTGCTGATGCTGGTGAACGGGCTGCTGGCGGTCCTCCAGGGCATCTCCGCGATCGCCGAGGACGACGTCTACGGCCGTGTCGGCGACTACGTCTTCGAAATGAACCTGACGGGATGGGGCTGGACGCTGCTCGTCCTCGGCGTCCTCGTCGCGGCGGTCGGCTACGGCATCCTCAAGGGCGCCTGGTGGGCGCGGCTCACCGGCATCTTCGTGGCGTCACTGAGCATGGTGCTGCACTTCCTGTTCCTGCCCTACGCGCCGGTGTGGTCGGTGATCATGGTCGGGGTCGACTTCTTCGTGATCCTGGCCCTCGCGACGGCACAGGACCTCGCGGACACCTCGCGCATGCGCGGGTCCTCTCACGGGTCCACTCGCGGGTCCTCTAGCGCTTCGACGCGCGAGAACGCCTGAGCAGTTCGCTGATCCTGGCCGGATCCTTGCGGCCGTTCAGCTCGGTCAGCAGGTCGTCGGGGCAGAGTTCGTAGAGGTCGCCCCAGAAACGGCGGCCGCGGTTGTCCCAGATGCGGTAGCCGCCGGGCACACCCCTGGCCACATAACGTCGTCTGCTCAATCCGCCCCCTGTCCGGACATGTGCACGAGCGTGCGCCTACGTCGTCGTCCGGACAGGGTGACATCGCGCGGGCCGCCCCGTCGCCCGCATTTCCCGGCGGCTCAGAGCTGTCCCAGACCGCCGCCGCCGAAAGAGCCGCTCTTGCCCGGCAGCCACCGCTTGCGGTGCTGGTCCTCGCTGCGCCTGCTGCCCGCGTGGTGCAACTCGTGCGGCAGGAGACGTTCCTTGCCGTGCGCGTGCGGCACTTCGTCCGGCTCCCGTATCTCCCGCTCCTCGTGGACCGGGCCGCTGTCGGGAAGGTGTGGCTGCTCCTCGGGCTTGGGCCGCGGCAGTTCTCGATCACGGACCCGCATGCCGAACTGCACCGCCCAGACCAGTGCGCCGGCGATGAACAGGCCACCCACAAAGGCGGCGATCACGTTGAGTACTTCACTCGACGTCGCCGCTACTAGAAACGTCGTCGCACTCATGCCCCAATTATCACCGAAACGGACGAATAAGCTCCCTGTGGGAATCGTGGGGACGGCTTGGGCACCTCAAACCGCTCGTCAGCGCGGATCTACGCGCGTTACTCACCTCCGCCCGGCTCCTCGCCCAGCTCCGTGAAGAGCGTCAACTGGAGGTCCCCCGGCGCTTCGAGGCGTGAGTTGAGGGAGTTCCAGGGAGTCCGGGTGGGCTCGGCGACGACCTCGGCTCCGGCGGCCGCCAGCCTGGCCGTGGCCTCAGTGGAGTCGTCCACCTGGAAGGCGACCCGGATATGGCCCGCCACCCGTCGGCCGACCTCCACCTCGTCGATGAACTCGGCGTGGTTCGGGTCGGTCAGCTCCAGGGTGGCCCGCCCGGCGTCGAGGATGGTGACCCGGCCGCCGGGGGAGGAGAAGGCGGCACGCTCGGGAAGGCCGAGCACGTCCCGGTAGAAGCGCAGCGCCTCGTCGTAGTCGGCCGCCGTGACCACCAGGCGCAGTTCGTGTACGGGGGGTTCGGTCGGTGCTGCGTCGGACATGTGCGGCTCCTCTTCGGGTCTACGGTGCTGCGGCCTTGCGGCCTTGCGGCCTTGCGGCCCTGTGGCGCTTCTGCTCTTCGACGGTCGTGTCTGGCGAACCCCGAACACCTGGCGTCTGATTCCCGGGGACCGGGCGTCCTGCCGGGCCCCTGGTACTGGGCTGCTCGGTCGATCGGAGGAGATCGGCGAGGTGGAGGAGAGCGGTGAGGTGGAGGAGATCGGCGAGGTGGAGGAGGTGGCCGAGAGGGAGGGGGTGGCTAGGTTCCGGACTGGAGATCGAGAAGTGCCTCACGCGCGTCACCTACCTGGCGGGCCGGGCGAGACAGCACGAGTACCTGATGGCCGTGGCCGGCCTGACCCTGGACCGGGCCGCCGTGGCGATACTGCGCCGGCTCGCCGAGAGCGAACCGATGCGGCCCGGCGTGCTGGCGGGGCTGCTGGCGGTGGAGGCGTCCCATGTCACGCGCCAGGTACAGCAGTGGGAGCGGGCCGGATATGGGGTCAGGGCCGCGGACCCGCACGACGGGCGCGCCTGGAGTATTCAACTCACCGAGGCGGGAAGGGCGGCCGTGGAACGTGTCCGGGACGCCGGCCGCCTCGGCATGCGCATGGCCCTGGCCCACTGGTCCGAGGACGACCTGCGCACACTGGCCGAGCTCTTCCACCGCATGGTGGACGACTTCGTCACCCGCGCCGACGTACCGGCCGACCTCGGGCCCACGGCCTGACGAGCGGCCCCTTCGCCCGAAGACCCACCCCGGCGCGCAGCGCATCCCCCCACACGAAGGGTGCCGCCATGAACGCGAACCTCTCGAACCTCCTGGAGAAACCCTCGCCGCCCCGCGGGGACGGGCAGCGCGTCCTGGTCGTCGCGGACGATCCGGGCGACAGTGAACTCCTCAGTACCACCCTGGAGTTGGCCGGGTACCGGGTCGGCGCGGCGGGCACCGGCGCCGAGGGTGTGACCCGGCTGACCGAGCACCGCTTCGACCTGGCGGTCTGGGACGCCGTACTCCTGCCTCACCTCCCCCGGCTGCCCGCCGCGCCCCTGCTCTTCCTCACCACCTGCGACGCGCTCCACCGTCTCGTCCCCGAACTCGGCCGGGGTGAACAGGACTACGTCACCAAGCCGCTGCGGATCGCCGAGGTGCTCGCGAGGGTCGACGTCCTGCTGCGCCACCGCTGCCCCGAACGTCCCGCCGGCCTGCCCCGCTACGGCGACCTGGTGCTGGACGACGCCACCTGCCGGGCCCGGCGCGGTGCGCGTTCCCTCGACCTCACTCCCGCCGAGTACCGGCTGCTGCGGCAGCTGCTCGTCAACGCCGAGTGCGTGCTGTCGAAGGAGCAGATCAGCCGGCATGTCTGGGGCGACTTCCGGGCCAACGAGGCGATCGAGAAGCTGGTCTCGCGGCTGCGTCGCAAGGTGGACAGCGATCCGGGGGAGCCGGGGCTGATCCATACGCGGCGCGGTTTCGGGTACTGGCTCGGGGCGCCGGCTGACGTTTCGCGTCGTGGCCCGTGCCGGCCCTCCTGGCCCACGGCGGACGAAAACGCGTTGGCCGGCCGGAGCTCGGCTGCGACGATGCCTCTGTTTCCCAGCGGAGGGCAGTTGTTCGTTTTCGTTTGTGCGGGGTGCGGCGCCACGCTGACCGCCCCGCTGTCCCAGGTCGTTCTGCCGGCCCACGCGCATCAGCAGTACGGGAACGGGATTCAGCTCCCGGTCCTCATGGAGCCGGGCACGTTCGCCGTGGATCCGGAGCCGTGGGGGCCGCCGTGGCGCAGGTGGGAGGAGGTCGATCCGGAGGAGGCGGAGGCCCGCGGCATCTACGCGCCGGTCGCTTCCGTGTCCGACGGCGCGCCCGGCGCGATCGTCGTCTCCCCCGGGGACGTCCGCGGCACGCTTCTGATCCCGGAGAAGGCCGGCGGCTACTGCTGCGGCCTCACCGGCGCCGACGGCCCCAACATGGCCTGCGAGGTATGCGGCCTGGCCGTGGCCGTCCGGATCGACGACTGCTCGCTCTGGCAGGCGGTGTGGCTGGCCCCGGACGCCGTGCGCCGCCTCCCCGTCGACGGCGCCGACGCCGAGCCGCTGTCCTGGGGGCAGGTGATGGCGGAGGGGACGGGCACGCCCCCGTTCGAGCCGGTCACCGCCGTGTGGGGATCACGGCTGGGGCTGAACAACTGGTGGTCGTGGAGCCCGCGGTGGGAGGCGGCGGCCGGCCGGGCGCTCGCTCACCTGCTGGCGGCCTCGGAAGGCCGGCCGGTGACCGTCCCGGACGGGCTGGTCAACGAGGTGTTCCAACGCGCCCTCGACGCCCTGCTGCCCGGGGGCCCGCCCGCGCGGCGTGCGGTTCTGGCCGGACCTGGACTGCCCGCCCCCGACCCGGACGCCGACATCCTCCTCGTGCCGGCCCATCCGCAGACGGGGGAGCCCTGGACCCCGGGCGGGCCGGCCGCCTCGGCCTGCCCGGTGCCGGTGCAGTTCGGTGTGTGGCGGTGGCTGGCCTATCCCGAGCGGGGTCTGCCGGTGCCCGCGTCGGGCCGTATGCCCGACGGCGTCCTGCGCGACGAGTCGCCCGCACCGCACCCTCATGACTTCTTCCGAGCCGACAGACGAACCTTCGAACACGCCCTGGTCCGGCTGCCGGTCGTGCGCAGCCCGTGGATGCACGAGATCCTCGACAGACTCAAGCAGCCCATGACCGGGAGCATCTTCTAGCGGGCCGCCGAGGCCGCCGAGGCCGCCGAGGCGCCGACTCCGGCGGGCGCGTACGGCGGCCGCTCCTGCCGGGATGCGCAGGGACCTGGAGCCGCCCGACATCGCGGGCGACGGGGTGTGCGGCACACAAGAGGTGGCCACGCCCCGCCGCCCGTCGGAGCGTCAGCCGCCGTTCTTGCCGAGCAGCTTGTTCATCTCCTCGATCTCGGCGGTCTGGGCGGTGATGACGGCGTCGGCCAGCTCGGTCGCCGGGCCGTAGCTGCCCTTCGACTTCTCGGCCTCGGCCATCTCCACGGCGCCCTCGTGGTGCTCGACCATCATGGTCAGGAACATGGTGTCGAAGTCCTTGCCGGACGCCTTCGACAGCTTGTCCATGTCCTCCTTGTCCATCATCCCGGCCATCCCGGACCCACCGGAGTGACCGGAGTGGTCCATGCCGGGCGCCGCCGACGGCACGTCCTCACCCCAGGACTCCAGCCACCCCGACATGGTCTTGATCTCCGGGTCCTGCGCCTTCTGGATGCGCGCGGCGAGGTCCTTGACCTGTGCCGAGGAGGCGCGGTCCGCGGCCAGCTCGGCCATCTCCAAGGCCTGCTGGTGGTGCGGGATCATGCCCTGGGCGAAGGTGACGTCCTGGTCGTTGTGGGCGCCGGTGGTCGCCGCGTCGGCGCTCGCCGGGGACGACGTCTTCGCCCCGGCCGCGGTGTCGGAGCCGCCGTCACCGCCGCACGCGGCGAGGACGAGGGCGGCGGTGGTGGCCGTCGCGGCCAGGGCGGCGCGACGGATCAGGGTACGTGTGCTGGTCATGCTGGAAACTCCTGCGAAGTACGTGAGTTGCCGTGCCCTCGGGGAGGGCGTGACACGGGCATGGCTGAGTGCCGTACGCCCGCACAGGTGGCGGCGGGGACGGCTCGGCCTTGTCCTAGGTCCGCAGGATCTGCAGTTCGGCCAGTGAGGGAGGCGCGCGCCCGCCCTCCGGCGCGGCGGCCACCGACCGGCCGTCGAGGTCGCCGGGCAGGGCGCTGCCGGCCGGATCGGCCAGCAGGACCGGCAGCACCGGTCCCGTACCGACGGCGCCGGAGGCGCAGGTCGGGTCGGCGTGCTGGGCGTGTCCGCCGCCCGCGACGCCGCCGTGACAGGCGGTCTCGTCGGTCATGTCCGTCGTATGGACGCTCATGGCCCGCTCGTGGGTGCCCGGGTGATGAGCGGTGACCGCGACCGCGCCGCCGGGCGCGAGCCCGTGCATCCCGAACAGCCCGGCGAGCAGCCCGAGCAGCACAAACACGCGCCACGGTCCCGCGATCGGGAGCCGCGGCGCACGGTGGCGCTGTGCGCGGGCTGTCACGCCCTCATCGTACGTAGGCTGCCGGCGTCCGGTTCACCCACGTCTGCGGAAATCGGCCGGTGCAGCAGCAGGCCCGGATCCAGGAACCCGGGCCTGCTGCATGACGGCCCTCTGCATGACGGCCCTCTACATGACGGCCTTGTAGCCCTGCCAGCCCGTCGCGATCCGCGTACGGCCGCCGAACGACCCCTTGCCGTTGCCGTTGTTGCGCCAGACGTTGCCGGAGGTGTCGCGGGAGACGAGGTCCGCGCGGCCGTCGCCGGTGAAGTCGCCGACTCCGACCACCGCGTTGTAGGAGGCACCCCAGTCGTTGAAGACCTTCACGCGCGCCTTGAAGCCGCCCGTGCTCGTGGTGTTCGCGTCGTAGCGCCAGAGCTCGTTGGACTTGTCCTGGGCGAGGAGGTCGCCGCGGCCGTCGCCGTTCAGGTCGCCGGCGCCGATGATCTTCTTGTAGCCGGTCCACTGCGAGGCGATCTTGACGCGGGCCGAAAGCGTTCCGGTGCTGGTGCCCTTGAGGAGGTAGACGTCCCCGGTGGACGCCTGGCGGGCGATCAGGTCGGGCCGCCGGTCGCCGTTGACGTCGCCGGGCGAGGTCAGGATGTCGTACGCGTTCCAGCCGGA
This sequence comes from Streptomyces sp. NPDC051243, assembly GCF_044455405.1. Classification (NCBI taxonomy): domain Bacteria; kingdom Bacillati; phylum Actinomycetota; class Actinomycetes; order Kitasatosporales; family Streptomycetaceae; genus Streptomyces; species Streptomyces sp. NPDC051243. Next base: position 297,561 of record NZ_JBITES010000004.1, read on the forward strand.
GGTGCCGAGCGAGGTGTACGGCGTCGTGGGCGTCGCGGCCGTGCCGCAGGCCGGACGGTAGGCGCGCAGGGCGCCGCTGCTCAGCCGGACCAGGACGTCGTTGCAGCGGTCGCCGTCGAGGTCGCCGAACGGCACGAACTTCGAGCTCGTGGACCAGCCGGAGCCGGAGACCTTGCTGCCCAGCGTGCCGGTGCCGGTGCCGCGCTGGACGGTGAGCGTGCCGGCGGAGTCGAGGGTCAGGACGTCACCCACGCCGTCGCTGCCGGCGTAGTCGCGCGGAGCCGCCGATCCGGCCGTCACCTTCACGGTGCCGGTGCGGGAGAGGGCGGCGCCCTGGCCGTCGGCGGGCTGGGCGGTGAGCGTCCAGGTGTAGGTGCCGTTGTTGACCAGGCGGCCCGCGGAGTCCTTGCCGTTCCAGGCGGCCTTCAGCAGACCGCGTGCGGAGGAGCCGGAAAGGGTGCGGACGGCTGCGCCGGACGCCTTGTCGCGCACGGTGACCGTCCAGGCGGCGACGGGCTTCGACAGCCACCAGGTGCCCGAGAAACCCGCGGACCCGGCGGTGACCGTGGAGTCGATCACCGTGGGCGCGGAGGCGGGGACACCGGTCGGCACGAGGTGGACGCGGTGCTCGGTGTCGGCGTAGGCGACGCCGCCACCGAAGCGGTCCACCGTCCAGCGGGCACCCGGCGTGAGGCTGTCCCGCCCGATGTCGGTCCACCCCACGAGATTGCGGCTGGGCAGGTCCGTGTGACTCCCGCTGGCCGGCAGCCCGCCCTGCAGATCGATGAGGTTCAGCCCGCTGGTCGACTGGGTACCGCCGACGCGCTGGACGAGGTAGCCGTCGCCGAGCAGGACCCTGTCGCCCGGGGCGGTGGCGGTGCGCTTGGCCGTACGGTCGTAGACGCCCGCGCCCTGGACCGTGCCCGAGTTGTCCACGCAGGCCCAGTAGATCCAGCGGCCCACGGCCTGGAGATCGGACGGGGTGCAGCCGTCGCGGGTGGTGAAGGACTCCACGACGGTGCCGGACGGGAGCCGGGTGGCCGTGACCTTGCCTCCCGTGGCCGCGCCGCTCCACAGGGTGTCGCCCCAGACGGCGGCGGCGACCCGGTCACGCTTCTGCAGGACCTTCGGGGCCGTCCCGTCGACGGGGAACTCGGCGATGTACTGCCGGCCGGAGGAGGCACCGTCGATGACCGCGTACCGACCGGACAGACTCTTCAGCTGAGGCGTGTCGTCGCCCGTGTCGAGCGCCGGACCCCACGGGACGGTGCCGTTGGCGCGCAGGATCGTCAGACCGGACTCCGAGGCGTTGCGGCGGCCGTGGCGACCGGTGCCGTCGGCGAGCAGCCGGCTGCCGTCGCCGCCGTTGACCAGCCCGTCCACACTGGTCCTGGCCACGCTCGGGGCGCTGCCCGGGGTGAGCCAGGTGCTGCGGTAGGCGCCGACGATCGTGTCCGGCTCGTACAGCGTGCTGTTGTCGGACGTGGTGAGGATGCCGTTGCCGATCGACAGACCGCGGACCCCGGCGGGCATCGGCTGCACGGCGGTCACCCGGCTGCGGCCGACCGAGCCGTCCGCGCCCCGGGCGATCCGGTACACGCCCCAGTCGAGGTCGCCCTGGTCGACGTACTTCTCGGCACCCGCCACGAGGACGGAGCCGTCCGGCGCCTGGACGATCTGGTGGGCGGCCGGGTCCATGACCTCGGTCATGGAGGTGTCGGTGCCGTCGGAGGCGAGGGCCCACAGGGGCTGGCCCCGGTACTTGTTGTTGCCGGGCCACACCGGTTCCACGCCGAGCAGCCTGTCACCGACGATGCCGTACGCGGCCTCGTGGGTCAGGGACGCCGTGTCGAACGTACGGGGCGCGGCGGACAGGTCGGCGCGGTCGTACAGGTCCGCCTTGCCGCGCCCGTCCCGGAGCCGCAGCACCGAGTCGGCGCCCAGCCGGAAGCGGGTCACCTCCCAGTTGTCCGTTTCGTTGACCCGGTCGGGCAGCGGGCTGAACACGCCGGTGGCGAGGTCGACGATGCCCCAGTGGCCCCAGCCGCCGTCGCTCGCGCCGTGGCGCAGGATGACGGACCGCGCGTCGCCGTCCTCGACCTGGATGTCGCCCGCACCGTCCGGCAGCCCGGTCACGGGCGTCTCGGTGACCCCGCCCCCGTCCTGGACGCGCCACAGGTGGTAGGCGTCCGGGTTCCCGTTGACCCCGCTGGTGCTGGTGAGGACGGTGTCGCCGAAGGTGCCCTGGTAGGTGTGGCCCTCGGGCACCGGCACCACGCTCGTGCCGCCCGAGGCACCCGCGCCCTGCGCGAGGGTGACCTGGTGGTCCTCCTCCGAGTACAGGGCGACGGTGTCGGAGCCGTCCCCGTAGTAGCCGGTCTGGAAGGAGGCGGCCTGCTGGAAGTAGCCGGTGTCGATGTCGTACTGGACCGGCACCTCCAGCCGCTGCTCCAGCGCGGTCGTGGTGCCGGTCGCGTACTGCGTCCACAGCAGCCGGTCGTCACCCTCCTGGGCCCAGAGGAACCCGGTGGTGCCCGCGTTGAGGATCTGGGTGGCGCGCGGGACGGCACGCGGGGCGGCGGGCAGGACGAGTTCCCCGGGCGCGGCGGCCGTGAGCGGTGCGGGCGCGGCGGTGGCGGGGGTCGCGGTGAGCGGCAGGCTGAGGCTCAGCGCCGCCGCGAGTACGACCGTCTGTGCCGCTGTGGATCTGAGACGTACTGAGTCTGAACCTGAACGTGAGCCAAGGGCCGGTCTGCGCCGGCGTCGGCCGAGTCGGGCCACCGTTCCTCCTGGGAAGGCAATCCTGGGAAGACAAAATCCTGGGAAGACAAGACGAAGGCATGGCGGGACACTCGGCAGCGCTCCGGCTTCTCGCTCGGCCCCCCGGCCGTACCCCCCACGCGCGTGGAGGGAGCGTAACAGCATGTCCATGACGCGCCGCCGCCTGCCGTGGCAACGAGACCACGGCTGACGATGAGGGGGCCGACTGTGCGCCCTCTCGCGTGACTTTGCCATCCCTTTACAACCCGCCCCGCCGCCGCGTCGTCTCTCCGCTCGACCCGTCACCCAGCCCGCCGGTCACCGAGTACCGGGCGGGCCGACGAAAGAGAGCGATTCAATGCGCCGAACCGTCCTCAGCGCCATGGCACTCGCGTGCACCGCCCTGCTGGCGAGCACCACGTCCGCCTTCGCCGACGGAACGTCCCCGACGCCGGCCCCCGCCAAGACGGCCACCACCGCCCCGGCACCCAGCGCCGAGCCGACCACGGCACCGAGCGGCAAGCCGACCGCGGCACCGAGCGCCGAGCCGACCCGCCCCGCAACGCCCGTGCCCTCGGCGCCGTCGGAGGCCCGACCGACCGCGGCGCCGGAGGGCGGGCAGGTCTCCGTCGTACCGTCGGGCGCGCCGGACACCGGAGTCGGTGCGGCCTCGTCGTCGTCCGGCACCGAGGGCGGGCTGATCGCAGGCGGTGCCGCCGCCGTGCTCCTGGCCGGTGGCGCGACGGCCTTCGTCGTACGGCGTCGCCGGGCGCACGGGGCATGACGCGGGCCCGGCGTCCGCTCTCCCGACGCGCGTTCGCCACCACGGCGACGGCGACGATGGCCTCGCTGCTGGTGGGCTGCGGGGGCGGAGAATCGGGGCAGGCGGCGGGCGGAGGATCCCGGAGAGGGCGGGGCACGAGGGGGGCTGACGGAGCTCCGTCTCCGTCGGCATCCGCGAACTCGACCCGCGTGCTCGGCCGTTCGGCCCCCGTCCGCCTCCGGATCCCGGCGATCGACGTGGACACCCCCGTCATACGGCTCGACCTGGCGCCGGACGGCACGGTGCAGGTGCCGCCGATCACGGCCGACGACCGCGCCGGCTGGTACCGGCACTCGCCGACGCCGGGTCAGGTCGGCCCGTCGGTCATCCTCGGCCATGTCACGGTGGGCGCCTACGGGGACGGGGTGTTCCGGCACCTCGCGAGCCTGCGCCGGGGCGACCGGATCGTGGCGCGCAGGGAGGACGGCAGCTCGGCGGACTTCACGGTGAGTGCGGTACGGACGGTGGCCAAGGCGGAGTTTCCGGCGGACGACGTGTACGGGGACGTGGACCGTCCGGAGCTGCGGCTCATTACGTGCGGGGGGCCGCGGGACGGGGACGAGTACCGGGACAACGTGATCGTGTTCGCGACGCTGACTTCGGCTGCGACTGCGGCGCGCTGACTTCGGCTGCGTGCGCGGTTCGCTGACTTTGGCTGCGAGGCTGCGGCCTGCTGACTTCGGCTACGAGTACGGCCCACTGACTTCGGCTACGAGTACGGCCCACTGACTCCGGCTGCGCCGACGGTCCACTGACTCCCGCGCAGTCACGGCACGGCACCCACCCACCCGCCCACGGATCCGGGCGTTCGGAACGCCTTCCGACGGCCCGGCATCTTCCCCCACGCGGGCGGGCGGGCGCCGGATGCCGCGCGGGCGCCGGATGCCGCGGGGCGGCCGGTGGTGCCGGTGCCCGACGGTGCGAGTTCCTCACGACCCTGGAGAGCGTTGAAACGGTCCCGATCCCGAGACAAGGCGGCGTCCGAGCTGTTCGCCGCCCTGTACCCGCGCCTGGCCGGCTGGTGCCGCCGGCTGGTCGACGACGACGAGACGGCCCACGAGATCGCCTCCGAGGCCTTCACCCGGCTCTGGGCCCGCTGGAGCCGGGTGGAGGAACCACGCGGCTTCCTCTACGTGACGGCGGCCAACCTGGTCCGGGACCACTGGCGCAAACTGGAGCGGGAGCGCAAGGCGATGCGCCGGGTGACGGCCGAGGCCGAGGCCAACTCCCATACGGAACAGGCGGACCCGTCCGTACGCCTGCTGATCCAGCAGCTGCCCGAACGCCTCCGCATCCCCATCCTCCTCCACTACTACGCTGACATGCCGATCCGGGAGGTGTCCGTGCTGACCGGACGTAAGGAAGGAACCGTCAAGGCCGACCTCCACGCGGCCCGCGAACTGCTCCGCGTCCACCTGAGGAGAAGCCTTGACCACACGCTTTGACGAGGACCCGGACGTCCCGGAACTGTCCCCGGACGACCCCGTAGCGGTGATCCTGCGCCCGCCCTCGGACTACCTGGCCCCACCCCCCGGCCACTACGAGGCGATTCGCCGCAGGGCCTCGCGACGCCGTCTGCTGCGTACGGCGGCGGGGGTGGGCGCGACGGTTGCGGCCGCCGCCCTGATCGCCGTACCGCTCCACTTCGCCACCCCCGACGCCCCCACGACCCGAACACCCCCGCTGGCACCCCCACCGGCAACCACCCGCACGACCACGCCCGAGCCCTTGCCGACTCCCACCCCGTCGGCACGGCCCACCGAATCGGCCGCACCGACACCGACGGTGCCGCCGGGGACGGCGGGTCCTGGAGGGACTGCGGCGACTGCGGTTCCTTCGGCTGCGAGGAGTGCCGGGCGGCCGGAGGAATCCCGGACGCCGGGCGGTTCGCCGGCCACGACCGCGCCGTCGACCGCACCGCCCACTGGGCCGTCGACCGCGCCGCCGAATGCGCCCGAGCAGTCGTCGGCGGACAGCGGCGGGGAGTCCCGCTGAGTCGGAGCTGATCTGCTCGAATCCGGACGTCGGCCGTTGTGCTCAGTTCGGACGTCGGCCGGTGTGCTCAGTCCGTACGTCGGTGCGCCGCACCGGGCGCCGTGCGCCGTGCGCACCCGCGATGTCGACGGTGACGCCCTTCCACTACTCCACGGGCTCTTCCGGCACCTCACCGGTCCGGTATTCGGCCCCTGCCAGCAGTTCCTCGGTCACTCGTACGCCGGTGAGGCGCTCGGTCAGCGCGAAGACGGCTGCCTTGCGATGGATACCGGGGTCCTGGTCACCCGACGGGTTGAGACCGACCTCCCTCATCATCGCGTTCAGCTCATCGGGAGTGCTGCCGGACCGGTCCGCCGGCCACTCGAAGGTGGTCCGCAACTCGCCGTTCTCGTACCAGTGGAAGAAGTCCATGGGCTTTCCGCCGTTGCTCGAGTGCGAGACGGCACGCGTCCCGGGGGAGAGGGCCTCCATGAAGCTGGGCCGAGTCCCCAAGTCCCCGCCGAACTCCAGGGCGAGGGTCCAGCTCCCTCCCTCGCCCTCAACGCTGAACGCACCGGCGAGAAAGGACTCGGGCCAGTCGTCGGACTCGTCCAGGAGCTCCTGATGCCGCTCGATCAGCTCGGCGAGCCCCTCACACACACCTCGCGGCTCGGCATCCGCCACCCTGAGCAGTTCGTCGGGCGAGACTCCTCGCACCAGCGTCAGGGTGTACCCGTACTCCAGCGCGTACCGGAAAGGCGAGCCCGAGGAACGTATCCAGCTGTAGTCAGCTGCGGTGGCCGAGGTCATGCGGTGCATACTGCCAGCGGCCACTGACAGCGGTGGCCGACATGCTGTCCAACTTGTCGGTGCGGGCGTTGTCGGGAGATGGCATCCGTGTGGTTACGGTTCTCGTGGTCACCACCAACCGGCTGCATCCGAGCAACTGGTTCGGTAGACAGAAAACCGAAAGGGGCGGCACCGGAGGATTCCGGCGCCGCCCCTTCAGTGTGGGCTGAGCCCCCCCGAGACGCGTTCGACTGACGAGGGGTACTCCCAACACTCCCCCCTCCCCGCTCACATCAGCCGTCGTCCGGACTTCACTTCACGTCGACGAAGTCAGCCCGTCCGGACCTGGCCTGAGTGAGGGACGTGCCCGCGAAGTCGTAGCGGTACTGCCCGTCCACTGTCGCCGGCACGGTCGCCGTGGCCCAGCCGTTGCGGTCGGTCTTGACCTTCTTCAGCGTGGTGAAGGGACCGCTCGTGCCCTTGCGGAACTGGAGCAGCACCTGATGCCCGATGAGGGGCACGTCCCTGTGCTGCTCCCAGCTGCCGACGATCATCCGGGCCCTGACCGTGACGTCCTGGCCCTTCTTCACCGGCTCCGGGGTGGCGTCGGCCTGGGACAGGTGGGTCTGGCGCTTGATGCGTGCCAGCCACGGGTTGTCGTACTCGCGGGTGACGTTGCCCGCGCCGTCGACGGCCACGGCGCCCACGGTCCAGACACCCGCGAGGGCGTTGCTGCGGAGGTTGTCGTACGGGTCGGCGACCACGACGGCCTCGCACTTGGACTCGATCTCGTTGATCTTCACGCAGCGGTCGAACCCGACCTGCGCCATCCGCCCGTCGGCTTCCTCCCGGCTCGCTCCGTGCCACAGCTCGAACGACACGCTCTCGACGCCGGACGGGTCACTGACGATCGCGGAGACCAGGAACCGGACCTTCCGTGCGGCCGGGACGACAACGGTGTAGTCGCGGTTCTCGTTGACCTCGATGTCTCTGAAGGTCGTGGGCGAGTCGTCCTGCTCGACCCCGGCGGCCGGGACGGCGAGAGCGGAGACGGCCAGCGCGGCGGCGCTGAGGGCGGCGGCGGTGGCGGTGGCCAAGGTGGCGACAGTGGCGCGTATGCGCATGGTGTGGTTTCCCCCACGCTTGATGAATTGGGTGGTGACGTCACCTGCAACGACAGGGGAGGCGGATGGGGGGTTGTGCGTCAGTAGTGACCCGGTCCAACACTTAACTTCGGCTTCTCCTCGGGTTGGTTGAATGATCGTCGGCTGGCCAACTTGCGCGCCCGGGAGAGGATTTCGGCCTGAGGACGCAGAAAGACCCTCATCGACCGATGACTTCGTTGACTCGGCTCGGTCATACCAGCGACGACACCGAAGCAACCAACGCAACGGACAGACAGGACGATTGACATGACTGCCACCGAGAAGGGCCCTGCCAGCTACTTTCCTTCCATCGAGAAGAAGTACGGTCGCCCGATCGCGGAGTGGAAGGACCTCATCCGCTCCTCACCTCTCACCAAGCACATGGAGCTGGTGAACTGGCTCAAGGCCGAGCACGGGCTGGGCCACGGTCACGCCAACGCCCTCGTCGCACACACCCTCGCCGAGGGGCCCGGCAACTGAACTGTCACCCATGGGAGCGCTCGGGCCGGCCCGAGCGCACTACCTCAACGACGGGGGTGCCGCGCTTCGAACCCGAAGCTGTGTCAGTCCCGCATGCCACTATCCTCGCGTGCTCAAGATTCCCGGATACGAAGACGTCCCTCTGGTCGAGGGCAACGCCCACCTGGACAATCCGCTGTTCTGGCCTCTGCACCTCGGCGCCTGCCTGCGCGGGGAGGAGGCGCAACGAGCCGCGTTCGGTGCCGACTGGGACGCGGCCGTAGAGCTGCTTCGCGTTCTGTCCGCCGAGCATGAGTGGCCGGTCTTCAACGTGCCCCTGCGCTCCGGCCACACCATCCACGTCGTCTACCGCAACTACGAGGGCGACCGAGGAGTGGACTACCTGATCCACCACCCGACTTGGCCCGAAGCGGAAATTCTCGCCGTAGACGACGGCCACTTCATGGGACCCGGCATGGCCTGGCCGGAACTGCTGTTCGCTGCTCAACAGCCGACAACAGGGGGAGTTGGCGACGCCGACGCCCGTCTCCTGCTGCTCTTCCCCACACTCGGCGACGCGCACCTCCCCGACGACGCAGCCGCTGCCCTCACCACCGCACTCGCCGCTCTCACCTGGATCGAGGATCCCGCGGACGTGGCAAGGATCCTCCTGAAGAACCAGGGGCAATGGGCCAATGCTCATTGGAGGCCGGCAGAAGGCGTCTGGATCAACGACGGCGGGCACTCCTACCGAAACCCCTCCAACGCCTTCGCACTGCCCGAGGGGCGCCTTCGGGAGATCAGCACCGCACTACGACGATGAGCATGTCCCTCTCGTCGCCTCCACCGGACCCAGAGCGCCGACCACCGTTTTCGTGGAGAGAGGTCACCTCTCCCCCGATGGCCCAGGCCTGAATGCCGGGCTTCGTATCAGACGCAGGCCAGCCCTGCCAGTACACCGAACCCCACCGGAATGACGAAGGCGATACGCACCTGCGCGGGGCGCACTCCGTCTCCTCGTCGCAGGTAAGTCGCGAGTCCGGCCGTGACGATGCCGAACGTCACCGCGTACAGCAGAGTGTCCATCGTCGAGGCGCTGCTCCACCCATGGGCGACCAGCGCCGTGACCGTCATCGTGCCACCGAACAGCGCGGCGCCGATGAGTGCGTCGCCCCCGGTGAACACCAGGGATCGGGTGCTCCCGTGGCGGTGCTGCCGCCAGATCTGGAGGACCAGCATGGCGACGAGGACGACCTCGACCGCCGTGGCGAGCATGAACGATGCTTTGAACGCGATTTCCATGGGTCAATGTCCTTTCGCACAATGCCTTGGCAACTCAGCCGCACGAGGCGGCGACTGCTGAGATGCCGGTGACCTCGCCGAAGATGCCGATGAGCAGCTTGATCCGCTCCTCAGGCGGTGTTCAGCCTCCCTGCGTCCGGCTGGCGTCCGTTCGGTTCGAGCTTGGCCAGCGCCGCGGCCTGGGCTGCCTCGCCGCCCGGGTACATCGCCTCGACGAGCCGCTGAGTGGTGGGGTTCTGCCGCAGCGCTCCCAGTCGCTCGTCGCCCCCCGCCTCGACAATCTGCGGAGCGTCAGCGTCCGGGGCGACCGCCGCCAACGCGACGGGCAGCGGCGACGCCGGCCGCGGTGGCATGCAGGGCAGATCTCGATATCGACATGTGCGTCCCCCTCGTTTCATCGCATCGCGATGGGCCCGCGCCGGTTGGACTTCGCCCTGGTCAGGGGCATTGGGGCGCCGGGTCTTGGTCTGATCTTGACCTGCGGTCAGCGCCGCCGGGCCGAGCGGGCCGGATCCTGGCCGTCTGGCCGCGTTCCCTGGGTTCAGGTTGCTGAATGCTCGTCCGCGATGAGGTCCAGAAGCTGGTCGGGGGTGAGAGTTGCAAGGTCGACGGAGCGGTCTTCGCACACGAGTCGTGCCGTCGCCTGCTGCGCCCTGAGCTGTTGGGCGCGCTCGATGAGCTCGCCGGCGCGGCGCCGTTTGCGGATACGGTCGGCGATGTCCGCGACCGCGAGCATGGCCGATGGAATGGACACGACCAGGGACGCCACCGCGACGGGATCGACGCCTTTGGTGTCCGCACCGTGTGCCGGTTCCGCTGTCGGAGCAGGCTCGGGTTGGTAGCCCCAGCTCGAGGTCAACTCGGTGACGCTCTTCCCGGCGGCTTCTACGTCCGCTCCGACAAATTCGATGATCATCATTCCTCGTTTCCGTCACCAGTGGCCTTCAGTAGCTCGTCAAGCCGGTCAACAGCGTCCAGTAATCCGACCTTGGCGGCGGCGGCTCGGCTCGCCTGAAACACCAGTCGGGCTTGTCCGCGTTCACCCGCGGCCAGCAGAAGTTGCCCCAAGGTAGTCCCGACGACCGCTATGCCATCCGGTCGTTGAAGCCTTAGAAAGAGCTGAAACGACGTGACCAGCCTCGGCACCGCCGCGTCGAGATCTCGGCGATGCAGATCGATTTGAGCAAGGTCCCAATTGGCTGCCGCGATGCCGTCCATGTCGCCGAGCTGCTCATTGACTTCCAAACGCTTGAGCTGAAGTTCGAGGGCCTCGTCGACCTCGCCCCGCTGGCGCAAGATGTCGGCGATCTGGCCCCAGGTGACCGCGACCGAGCGAGGGTCGCCGAGCCGCTCGAACACGGGCAGGGTGATCTCGCGGCGGATCCGCAATGCCTCGTCGATCTCGCCCCGCTGGTGCAAGATGTCGGCGATCTTTCCCCAGGAGACCGCGACCGAGCGAGTGTCACCGAGCCGCTCGTATGCCGGCAGGGTGACCTCGCGGCGGATCCGCAACGCCTCGTCGGTCTCGCCCCGCTGGTGCAAGCTGTCGGAGATCTGGCCCCAGGTGACCGCGACCGAGCGAGTGTCACTGATCCGCTCGTACACTGGCAGTTCAACCTCGCGGCGGATTCGCAACGCCTCGTCGGTCTCGCCCCGCTGGTGCAAGATGTCGGCGATCTGGCCCCAGGTGACCGCGACCGAGCGAGGGTTACCGAGCCGCTCGAACACGGGCAGGGTGACCTCGCGGCGGATTCGCAACGCCTCGTCGGTCTCGCCTCGCTGCTGCAGGATGTCGGCGATCCTTCCCCAGGTGACCGCGACCGAGCGAGTGTCACCGAGCCGCTCGTACGCCGGCAGGGTGACCTCGCGGCGGATCCGCAACGCCTCGTTGATCTCGCCCCGCTGCTGCAGGATGTCGGCGATCTTTCCCCAGGTGACCGCGACCGAGCGAGTGTCACCGAGCCGCTCGTACGCCGGCAGTTCAACCTCGCGGCGGATCCGCAACGCCTCGTCGACCTCGCCCCGCTGCTCCAAGATGTCGGCGATCTTTCCCCAGGCGACCGCGACCTCGCGAGGGTCGCCGAGCCGCTCGAACACCGGGAGGGTGATCTCGCGGCGGATCCGCAATGCCTCGTCGATCTCGCCCCGCTGCTCCAACATGTCGGCGATGTCGCCCCAGGTGACCGCGACCTCGCGAGGGTCACCGAGCCGCTCGAACACCGGCAGTTCAACCTCGCGGCGGATCCGCAATGCCTCGTCGATCTCGCCCCGCTGCTGCAAGATCTCGGCGATCTTTCCCCAGGTGACCGCGACCGAGCGAGTGTCACCGGCGTCGGTGAACAGTTGGCGGGCCTGCTGGAGCAGGTCCTCGGCCTGGCCGACCTCGCCGCGGGTGATCAGGCGGCTGGCGTGGTCGTAGAGGAGTGCGGCGTGGCCGGCCGGGTCGGTCTGCCGGTCGCTGGCCCGGGCCTGCTGGACGGCGCGGTGGAGCAGGGTGTCGGCATTGTCGCCGTCGCCGCTGGTGACAGCCGCGGCGGCGACGGCCCGCAGCAGGGTGACGGGAACCTCGTGGTTGTGGCGATCGAGGAGGCTGATCGCGTGATGGCCGAGCTCGGCGGCGATGGATGCCGGTCCTTGCCGCAGGGCGGACACGGCCGCGGCGGCGCAGTCGGCGGTGATGGTCGGGTCGTCGGCGTCCAGGGCCAGTTGGGTCAGCTGCAGGTCCAGGTCACGGCCGCGGGCGGGTTGAGGTGTGGCACCGCCCCACTGGGCGTACAGCGGTTCGGCGGCCACGGTGGCGAGGGCGGCCCGCTCTTCGGGGGTGAGAGGGGCAAGGCGTCCGGCCGCGAGGGCGTTGACGGCCAAGGCCGGGACGGCGCTGCGGTACTGGTCGGGGAAGGCGTCAAGGAGCCCGAGGCCGCACAGGCGAGACGCCGATCCGCCGACAGCCCCGGCGAGGACGTCGACGACGGGTTGCGGGACCGGGACGGTGAACAGGGTGCAGGCCTTCAATAGGTCGCGGTGGGCGGGCCCGGCCTGGTCGAGGAGGGCGTCGAGAGCCAGGTTTTCCAGGAACTCGCCGATGTCGGAGTTGTCGGGAGACATGTCACCCTGGTGAAGGTAGGCCTCCATACCGGCGACGGCGGCCTCGGCGCGGGCCTGGTCGACCTGGTTGCTGTAGACCAGACGCAGCCCGATGAGGTCCTGCAGCCCAGGGTTGCCGCAACTGACGTCCAGAGCCCGCTGGGCCAGGTCGGCGCGCTGGGTCCGGTACCCGGCCGGGGCGAGGTCCTGCTGACGGCGTTGGAGCTTGAGCTGGGCCGCCGACGACAGTGGCTGCAGTTGGACCGGTTCCAGCCGGGCCTCCAGTCCGTCGAGAGTGAATGTGTAGCGGCTGGTGACAAGCAGTCGACTGTCGGTGATGGCGGGGTCGAACGCGGAGAGCACGTCGGCGAGCACGGTGGCGTGCCCGGGGTCGAGCCGGTGCGGGCTCTCAGGGTCGGCGATCAGGATCTGTTCGAGATCGTCGATGATCAGCAGGAGGGGTTTGCGAACGTCGTCGAGTTCCTGGGCGCACGGTCCGGCCAGCAGATCAGTCAGTAGCGGTTTGAGGCGGTCAGGCTGTTCGCGGACCTCGGCGCGCCTCTCTTCGATGAGGGTGCGGGCGGCGGGGTTGGAGGCGACGGCGTCAGCGATGGCGTCGAGGATCGCCGTCGGGGTGTAGTCGCCGAACACGACCGCGACGGCCCGGTTGGGGTGACGATCGGCGACCCGGGCGGCCAGGCTCGACTTGCCTAACCGGCCCTGACCGTGGAGCAGGACCCCGGCCTTCTGCCCGCCGCGAAGGGCTCGCAGGGTGTGCTGCATTTCCGGGCGGCGGCCGACGAACATCTCCGCCGCCGCGACCGGCAGCTGGTGCTTGCGGTCCAGGAACGTCTTGGTCACATGGTGCGGGGGCACCATCTGGCGTTTGCGGGTTCCCGCGACCAGCGGGCCGCCACCAGCCGGCCCCAGCCACAGCCGCGCCAAGTGCCAGTCGGCGCGCAGGCGTGCATCGGAACAGGCCAGCAGGCGGCGGCGGGCGCCGGCGACGGCCTCGGCCACCTCCACACGACGGCTGAGCTGCCGGTACAAGTGTTCGGCGAAAAGCGTGGCGGCCCGGTCGCTGACCGAGCCGTCCCAGCCGATGACCGCGGGAATCCCGGCGGCCACCAGCCTGGTGGCCATTGAGTGCGCCACCCCCACGCTGGGCTCGGCTGTCAGAACACCGCGGTGGCCGGCGCCGGCAGGAATATGCCCGGCTGCGTCGGCACCGGTGGCGGTCAGGCAGGCCGACACGAACGCCAGCCGCGGGCGAGGAGTCAACAGGCCCACCAGCGCGTCCGCGCTCGTCGGACACCCTTCCCCGAGATCATCTTCCATCAGCAGGACGGGAGTGGCGGGCCTGTCGGGCCCCGGGCGCCAGTTGTGCAGTCCGTGACACGACAGATGAACCACCGGCATCCCACCGAGCTCGGACAGACGCAGGCCAAGATGCTCGGGATTGCCGGAGTCCTCGACAACGAGATCAAGGCTCGTCTCCCCGACGGCGTTGAGGATGGCCATCTCCTCGGCTTCGAAGTCCAGCTCATGCTGGCCGCGGGGCGCCGAGGCCATGAACGCCACGCCGAGCCGGTACCCGTCCAGGGCCTGCGCCGCGCTCGGGTGACCGAGCCGACGCGCCACGGCGAACAGCTTCGGCTCCTCGTCGGCGAGGAATCCGTCCTCGGGGGCTGCCAGCAGCTCGTATGGGGCTCGCAGCAGCGCCCACGCCGCTGCGGACGGTCGCCCCGGCCCTCGGACCTCGAACACCAGCGGTGCCGACGCCTCATCGAGCAGGCGCGTCAACTGGCCGAGGTCGCCGTCGAGCCACCGGTACAACTCGCGTCCCACCGCGAGAAGCGCCTGGTCCTTGGAGCCGCTACGTACGGCAGCCACATACTGGGCAGCGGTGGCAGTGAGCAGCTCGACGTCAGAGGTCTTCAACATCCGACGGGGACCGATGCGCTGGCCACCAACGACCAGCTCAAACCCGTGGGAGTCCACAACCAGCCCGGTAACCATGCGTCATATTAGCGTCGCTGACCGCCACCATTCCAGGGTTCGTATGACGGCGCAGCCACCCGATCGGATCCGTTCCGCGGCAGCCTCGTCCACTACGGGGCACCGGAGACCGCGGGCGGCGTTTCTCGCCACCGGACAGGCTGGGCCGACGCAGAAAGCCGACGTCTATGGTCTCGGCGCCGCGCTGCACATCTTCGTTACTGGCTGGGGCCCGTCGAGTACCCGGACGACGCCCCGTGCCCGGTTCAGAGGGAGGCGGTGGCGACTGGCAGACGTCGCGCGGTGAAGGCGCCTGGTGCGCCGGGCGAGTTGATCGACGCGCTGCTCACCCATTCCGCAGTCACGTCCGGGTGGAGCTGGGCCCCCGTGCGGTAGCGCTGTTCTAAGGCCGTAGATCGACGACGACGCCCTGCGATGGACGCTGTCCCGGCTGCGGGTCGAGCCGGTCACGCAGGCGATCGCACAGTCCGCCGCCGGCCTGCTGCGCGCCGCCGACCTGCACGGCCACAAGTAGGCGATTGGCGCCATGCTCCGTGCCACCGCCCTGCAGCATGCGGGTCGAGTGACGACTCCGACCTCCGACGTGGAAGACATCGGTCGGCTCACTGCCGATCATCCGCGCGTCGAGGCGGAGAAGTCTGAGAAGGGCCGAGAAGGGCTGAGAAGTCTGAGAAGGGCTGAGAAGGGCCGAGAAGGGATGATCTCCGGCGGCAGTGAAAGATCCCGGCCCGGGCCCCTCTCAGTGCACCTTGAACTGCGTCCCCGTCCCCTGCAACACATCCGGCCGCACCGCCACCCCCTCAACCGTCAGTGTCTCCCCGTAAATGTCGGTGAGCCGGATGTCACCCCCGCACCCCTTCCCCTGCTCGGAGAGGAAGTAGTTGTACTCCGTGCGCGGCAACCGGCGCCAAGTGGTGCCGTCGCGAACCTCCAGGCGGGCCAACGGATTGCGGTGGCCCACTGCCTGGATGCCGCACCAGTAGCGGCTGGAGCCTGTCTTGTAGCGGATCGAGATCGTGTCCGAGGTGGTCGGGCTCAGCAGGGTCCAGGTGATGGGGATCTGGCCGGCCGACGGAGTGGCCAGTTTGGCGAACGCCTCGGCGCTGAGGTCGAGTTGGCCGGGGGCGCAGGGGAGGGGGCATTCGTTGGTGATGCGGACCGTGATGGAGGCGCCCGATGCGGCCGTGACGCGTATGTACGCCCCGCATGCCTGGGAGGTCTCGTAGTCGGTGTGGTTCATCGCCGCGGTCAGGACGTCGTCGGTCGGGCCGAACAGGCAGGCGCCGTTGCCGTTTCCGGCGTCGTAGAAGGTGGCGACTCCGTCGTAGGTGACGTTGGGGCGAATGCGGCCTGCCAAGGGGGCCGCACCTGATGCCGGTTGGGGTGTCGTCTTCGCTGGTGAGCCTGCCTTGGTGGGGGTCGTTCGCGGCTGGGGTGTGCGCTTGGCAGGGGGTGTGGTGGGCGTGGAGGACGTGGGCGGCTTCGGCTTTCGCGTCGGGGGCGGGCTCGACGGCTTCCGTGGGGTCGCCGACCGTGTGTCGGCCGCGGGGGTGGGCGTGGCCTGAGCGGCGGTGGGCTCTCCTTCCGGGCGCAGGGCCATGAGCAGGGATGCCGCCAGTGCCACGGCCGCCATGGCCACAGCGGGGACGAGCGCTGCGCGCCACTTGCGGGAGTGCCGGTCGTGGGCGCGCCGGTTGCGGGAGTGCCGGCGGTGAGAAGGGGATGCCACGGGTGAGTCCTTACGTGGTTCGGCGGACGCGGAGCACGGACGGGTTCCGGTGGGGTCCCGGCAGGGGGCCTCACACGTATCGGTGGTCGCCGGAGCCGAAAAGGTTGCCGGGGTTCGGCCGGCGTACTTTCGGCGGGCGCCCTTCCGCGGTGAGGTCGGTTTCGAAAGCGGTCCCGACGGTCGTTCGGTCCATGAAGGCCGAACCGGTGCGTTTGCCTCAGGGATTGGCGGCAACCGGTTGTCCTAAGGCGCCCGAGTTTATCTCCCCATAGTTTCGAAAACTGGTCATTCCTCTTGACCCCGGCTTCCGTCCAGTCACAGGATCAGCCCGCTCGTATCCGTACCAACTTCCCGCCGACCAGCTGTTAACCGGCCACTGGTAAGCGGCACGGCAGCGGCACAGCAGTCACCCACCCGCCACCCAAGCCTGCTAACAACCGGTTGCCAACAATGCACCGAGGAGCCGACATGACCTCACCCCTCTCCCGCCGATCCACCCTCCAGGCCGCCAGCGTCCTCGCGGCCGCCGGTCTGGCGAGCAGCGTCGCCGGTACGGCGAGCGCCGCCACCGGCAGTGCGGCCACCGGCAGTGCGGCCACCGGTACCGCCTCTACGGACGAAGCCATCGGGGACATCGTTGTCATCCACCCCGCGCTTCCCTCCGTCCCGGTCAACAACGCCTTCACCGTCAAGGTCCGGACCCCGGGCGGCAGTTGGCAGAGAGTCGGCGTCCACCTGGCCAAGCTGCCCCTGATCGATCCCGTCACCGGCAGCAACAGGCCGCAGAACTCCTCCTTCGCCGCCTTCGACTTCTCCGGCAACGTCGAGGTCGAGGTCACCTACAACCCGGGCGGCGTGGGGAAGTTCCGGATCCGGCCGGACTCGTACGGCATCACCCCGGAGGTGCTCGGCAGCACCGCACGCTTCACCCTGGACCGGCCCCGCAACGTCGTCGTCCAGGTCGACGACAAGGTCTTCGACTGTCTGCACCTGCTCGCCAACCCGGTCGAGCAGAACCCGCCCGCCGAGGGCGACAAGAACGTCATGTACTTCGGGCCCGGGCTGCACACCCACCCCGACCGGACGCTGCGCGTGCCGAGCAACACCACCGTCTACCTCGCCCCGGGCGCCGTTCTCACCTCCCAGGTCGTCTTCGAGAACGTGGAGAACTCCCGGCTGATCGGGCGCGGCGTGCTCTACAACTCCGCCGTCGGCGCGGTCTTCGTGCGCAAGTGCCAGAACGTCACCTTCGACGGGATCACGATCCTCAACCCCCGCTACGAGAACATCCGGGTCGCCGAGTCCGAGAACCTGAGGATCAGGAATGTGCGCGCCTTCAGCCACCAGGGCTGGGGTGACGGCATCCAGCTCTACTGCTCCGAGAACGTCACGGTCGACGGCTGCTTCCTGCGCACCTCCGACGACTGCATCGCCCTCTACACCCACCGCTGGGACTTCTACGGCGACACCCGCAACATCACCGTCAAGAACTGCTCCCTGTGGGCCGACGTCGCCCACCCGATCAACATCGGCATCCACGGCAACGCCGACCCGGACGCGCCCGAGGTGCTGGAGAACCTCCACTTCGAGAACATCGACATCCTCGACCACCGCGAGCCGCAGGTCCTCTACCAGGGCGCCATCGCCTTCATGGTCGGCGACAACAACCTCGTGCGGGACGTGAAGTTCGACGACATCCGTGTCGAGGACTTCCGTTGGGGCCAGCTCGTCCACATGCGGCTTACCAACAACCCGAAGTGGAACCTGGCGGCCGGTCGCGGCATCGAGAACGTCTACATCAAGGACCTGACCTACAACGGCAAGAACGCCGACCTCTCGATCATCGCCGGCCTCGGCGAGGACCGTCTCATCAAGGACATCACCTTCGAGAACCTGCGCGTCAACGGCCGGGTGATCGCCGACAGCACGGGCAAGCCGAGGTGGTACCTGGCCTCCGACGGCGTGCCCATGTTCGTCAACGAGTACGTGCGGAACCTGCGCTTCCTGACCACCGAGGAGGCCGCGGCCCTGTAGCCACGGCCCGGTGGCCGGCGGAAATTCCCTGGCACATCGCGGGCGAGTGGCGTTACGCTCGCCCGCGATGACGACTCATTCTGTTGACAGATTGGGGGTCCCGTCCGCGCAAGGTGAGTGCTGATGGGCACTCAGACCGCGTACGGGGAATCCCGGCTCTCGCAACGTTCTTCGTTGCCTTTCTCGCCTTCCTCGCCTTCCTCGCCTTCTTTGTCTTCTCTGCCTTCCTTCTGGCCGGGTGTGCGCGCGTTCGCCGTGCCGGCCGCCATGATCGAGGCCGCTGGCGCCCGTCGGCTGGCGGGAGACTGGGCGGGGGCCTGTGCCGCCGCCGGTTTCGATGTCGATCTCGATCTGCGTTCCGTGAGGCGTGATTACGGCGGCGAAGTCGCCGGTCAGGTCCGCTCCGATCTACGGCATCTCGCTCCCGACCTGCTGCGCTGGCACATGCCGAGGATCGCTCCCGACGGCCTGCTGCGGCCGGGGCTGACTCTCACGCTGGCCACGTACGGCACCGGGGCGCGGGAGGGTCGGCAGCCGCTGCATCTCGTGGTGCGGACTCCGCCCGCGTGGGCCGACGCCGGTCAGCGGATCAGCCTCGCCCTGTGGGACCGGGCCCGGGACGGGAGCGGGGGCGGGGGTGGGGATGCCCACCCCTACCCCCATCCCCGGCCCAATCGGCGGTTCCGGCTCGATCTGCACCGGCATCTGTGGGATGCCACCCGGGCCGGTGAGCTGCGGTTGCGGGCCGGAGGGTTCGAGAGCTCCGTCGGTGATCAGGTCGCGCTCGGCCCGGGGCCGGCGGGGAGCCTGCCGTACGGACGCCGCTGTGCCGTTGACCGGTGGGCCGACGAGGCGCGGACGCTGTTGCACGCCGAGGGGCTGTCCGGTGGCGGTGCTGTGCTCGTGCGGTTGGGGGGACGGCATCGGCTGGTTCTGGAGGTGAGGGAAGGGGCGGAACGCAGTGACGGCTCGCCCGCGCTGCGGATCGCCGCGTCCTCCCGGGGCCGTGACTCCGCTCTGCCCGTCCTCCCCGACGCCGCCACCTGGGTGCTTCCCGACCTGGAGTTGCTCCGCACGGGGCTCATCGACGCCGGTCGGCTGCATCCGTTGGTCGCCTCCGCCCTCGTACCGGACCACTCGCCTGCGCCTGGGTCTTCGCCTGGGTCTTCGCCTGCACCGGGGCCGTCCCCGGTCTCGGACCCGGCTGTGCGGCCACGCCTTGTCGAGTGCCGGGGAGCACGGCATCGGATCGGGCTCGTCGACGGCGTACTGGCCCCGTTGGACCACGATCCGGAAGAGGTCCGGCGGGAGGAACTGCTGGCCGCGCTGACCGGAACGCCGCTGCCCTGCCTGCAGGCCATCGACGAGGCGCACCGCCGACCGGACTGTCTGCCCGACGTTCGCGCGCGCCTCGACCACGGCGACATCGCCGGGGCGCTGGCCGTCGTCGAGGGGCTGCTGGGGCCCGACGCGGTGCTGCGGGACGGTGCGTTGCGGGACGAACTGGAGGCGGCGGCTCGGCAGCGGATCACCTACGGGCTGTTCAGGGCCGGGTTGATCGGGCCGGGGCCGGTGCGGGTTCGGTACGACGAGCGGGCCGACCGGCCACCTGGGTACCGGGCGCATCCGCGTAACGCGATGCGGACCGAGCCGCGCCGTGCCGCCTACGACGCCCGGCGCGACAAGGCCTTCTTCTGACCTGCGCCGCACGGCACTTGCCGACCCGCGTCATACAACTTCCCACTGCCACAGGGACCTTGCCGTCCCCCTCAACCCCACAGGTGACCCATATGCCTACAAACACCCGGAACCACCACCCCGCGAACCACCACCCCGCCCCCTCCCAACTCGACATCGCCGCCGACCTGTTGGCCCTCCTCCACGACACCACCACCGAACCCCGCCCCGACACCCAACTGGAGGCCCTCACCCTGGCCGTCGCCGCCGATCTGCCCGTTCTTCTCTGGGGTGAGCCGGGGATCGGCAAGACCGCTGCCCTCACGCAGCTCGCCGCCGCCCTGGAACTCCCCCTGACCACGGTGATCGCCAGTGTCCATGAGCCGTCCGACTTCTCGGGGCTGCCCGTCGTCGGGGACGACCCGGCGGAGCAGGGCGTTCCGATGGCCCCGCCCGACTGGGCCGTACGGCTGGTCAAGGCCGGGCGGGGACTGCTCTTCCTGGACGAGCTGTCCACCGCGCCGCCGGCCGTGCAGGCCGCGCTGTTGCGGCTCGTGCTGGAGCGGAGGGTCGGGGCGTTGCGGCTGCCGCCCGGGGTGCGGATCGTGGCCGCTGCCAACCCGCGGTCCTCGGCGGCCGACGGCTGGGAGCTGAGCGCGCCGCTCGCCAACCGGTTCGTGCATCTGCAGTGGGCCCACGACCACGAGGTCGTCGTACGGGGACTCGGCGGGACCTGGCCACGGGCCACCCTGCCGCGGCTGGACCCGGAGAAGCTGGCCCAGGCCGTGGAGTTCGCCCGGCGTGCGGTCTGCGGGCTGCTCTCCGGGCGGCCGGGGCTCGTGCACCGGCTGCCCAGCGGTGAGACGCGGCGCGGTGGGCCGTGGCCCTCTCCCCGGAGTTGGGAGATGACGCAGCGGCTCGTCGCCTTCGCCACCGCCGCCGGGTCCTCGCGGGACGTGCTCTCGCTGCTGGTCAGGGGCACCGTGGGGGACGGGCCGGGGCTGGAGCTGCTGGCGAGTGTGGACCGGATGGACCTGCCGGATCCCGAGCTGCTGCTCGCCGATCCGGCCGGTGCCGTGCTGCCCGAGCGGGGGGATCTGCGGCAGGCCGTGCTCGACGGGGTGGTGGAGGCGGTACGGGCGCGTCCCGAGAAGGCGCGATGGGACGCGGCTTGGGCGCTGCTGGTACGGGCCCTGGAGGGCGGGGCTCCGGATCTGGTCGTCGTTCCGGCGTCCACGCTCGCCTCGCTGCGGCAGGAGGACTGGGACGTTCCGGCGTCGATCGAGCAGCTCGCAGGCGTGGTGGGACTGTCCCGGCGAGCGGATCAGGCGGCGGACCGTACGGCGGCCGTCGCCGCGAGGGCGGGGCGATGAGCGCCGGCACATCCGGGGTTCCGGAAGGAGCACCCCAGCCCCCGGAAACCGCACCCCGCCCCCTCGACCGCGACAAGCTCTTCGCCGCCCGCCTCCACGCCGCCCGGGTCCGTCCCTACCTGGCCACCGCCCTGTTCGCGCTGCACGTCGTGGAGTCTCGGCACGTGCCGACGATGGCCGTCGACCGGTACTGGCGGTGCTACGTCTCGCCCGCCTTCGTGGACCGTATGCCGGTGGAGGAGCTGGCCGGGGTGTGGGTGCACGAGGTGTCGCATCTGCTGCGGGACCATCACGGGCGCAGTGATCGCGTGGCGCGGGATCGCGGGCTGACCGGTCCGGGGGAGCGGCTGCGGATGAACATCGCCGCGGACTGCGAGATCAACGACGACGTGTACGGGGAGGGGCTTGCCCGGCCCGAGGGCGCCGTCGAGCCACGGACGCTGATGCTGCGGGACGGCGAGCTGATGGAGGACTACCTGCGACAGTTCCGGCTCGGGCCGCGCACACAGGATCTGGCCTGGCTGGACTGCGGCAGCGGCGCCGACGGGCTGGAGCGGGAGTGGGATCTGGGTGCGGACGGCGCGCACGGGCTCAGCGCGCAGGAACGGGACGCCGTCCGGTTCCGGGTGGCGCAGGGCATCGCCGGGCGGCCGGGCAGCGCGTCGGCCGGTTGGCGGCGGTGGGCGGAGGAGGTCTTCCATCCGCCGCAGCCCTGGCGGGAGTTGCTGGGGGCCGCGGTCCGCTCGGCGGCCTCGGGGCCGGGTGCCGGTGAGGACTACACGTACGGCCGCCCCTCGCGCCGCTCCGCCTCTGTACCGGGCGCCGTCCTGCCGAGCCTGCGGCGCAGGCCGCCCCGCGTCAGTGTCGTCGTCGACACCTCCGGCTCGGTCAGCGACGCCGAACTGGGCAGCGCTTTGCTGGAGGTCGCCGCGATCTCCCGTGCGGTGGGCGGGCGGCGGGATCTGGTCAGTGTCGTGCCGTGCGACGCGGCGGCCGGGGGTGTGCACCGGCTGTGCCGTGCCGAGGGGATACCGCTGGTGGGAGGCGGGGGTACGGATCTGCGCGCGGGCTTCGCCAGGGCGCTGCGGGCGCGGCCGAGACCAGATGTCGTCGTCGCCCTGACGGACGGCCAGACACCGTGGCCGAGCACACAACCGCCGTGCCGGACGGTCGTGGGGCTGTTCCCACGGCAGTGGGAGACCGGGTCGTGGGACGAGAACGATCCCGAGTACGTGCCGGACTCGCCGCCGGCGTGGGCCCGTGTGGTCGAGATCGGGACGGGCGGCGGTACGGGGCGGTGAGATCGGGGCGGCCGACCGCGCCGTTCACCGACAACGGCTCACCAGCCGGGGCTGCCGTCTCCTCTTCCGTCCTCATGTCTCCTCCTCCGTCCTCATGTCTCCTCCTGCGCGCCCCCACCCGTAGTCCCGCCGACTGACATCCCCACCGCCCCGTACTGCGTTCTCAGTACGGCGGATTGTCGGCACCCGCACGACGACGCGGCAGCCCCGCTCCCGACAGCCTGGGATCACGTTCGAGTCCCAGATGCGGAGACCCCTGTCGTGGCTACTTTCCTTTATCGCGTGGGCCGTCTGGCCTTTCGGCGGCGTTGGTACGTCGCCCTGGTCTGGGCGGCCGTGCTGGCCGCCGTCGGTCTGGGTGCCCTGAAGGCTCCGGGAGCCTCCGACGAGGAGTTCTCCATGCCGGGCATCGAGTCGCAGAGGGCGTTCGACCTGATGGAGGAGCGCTTCCCGGGGGCGACGGCCGACGGCGCCACCGCGCGGGTCGTGTTCGTCGCGCCGGGCGGTGAGAAGGTGACCGCCGTCGAGAACAAGAAGGCCGTCGAGGAGGCCGTGGCCGAGCTGGGCGACGGCCCGCAGGTGGCGTCCGTCGTGGATCCGTTCCGGGCGAAGGCGGTCAGCGAGGACGGTAGGACCGCGTACGCGACCGTCACCTACAAGGTCGCCGCCAACGACCTCACCGACGCCAGCAAGTCCCAGCTGGCGAAGGCCCTCGGCGACGCCCGGGACTCCGGGCTGACCGTCGAGGCGGGCGGCACCGCGATGGACGACGGTGCGGGTGCGGGCGGGACGGCCGAGGTGATCGGCGTCGCGATCGCCGCTGTGGTGCTCCTGGTCACCTTCGGCTCCCTCGCCGCCGCCGGGTTGCCGCTGCTGACCGCGGTGATCGGCGTCGGCGTCAGCATGGCGACCATCCTGGCGCTGTCCGACGCCCTCGGTCTGTCCACCACCACCGGCACCCTCGCCATGATGCTGGGCCTCGCGGTCGGTATCGACTACGCCCTGTTCGTCGTCTCGCGCTATCGCGAGGAGCGCGGCAAGGGCCGTACGCCGCAGGAGGCGGCCGGGATGGCCGTCGGTACGGCCGGATCGGCCGTCGTCTTCGCCGGGCTCACCGTCGTCATCGCGCTCGCCGGGCTCTCGGTCGTCGGCATTCCGATGCTCACGAAGATGGGGCTGGCGGCGGCGGGCGCGGTCGTGGTCGCCGTGCTCATCGCGCTGACTCTGGTGCCTGCCTTCCTCGGCTTCTGGCCGAACGCCGTGCTGTCGCGGAAGGCCCGCAAGAGCGGTCGTATCGAGGAAACCGGTGACACCAACGGCGGCACCCGCTGGGCGCGGTTCGTGCTGCGCCGGCCCCTGCCCGTGCTGCTCCTCGGCGTCGTCGGGCTCGGGGCGCTCGCCGTGCCGATGACCGAGCTGCAGCTGGGCATGCCCGGCGACGAGGCCAAGTCGACCTCCACCACCGAGCGGCGGGCCTACGACGCGCTCGCCGAGGCGTTCGGGCCCGGGTTCAACGGGCCGCTGACCGTCGTCGTGGACGTCAAGGGGGACGCGGATCCGAAGGGTGCCGTCACGGCCGTCTCCGAGAGGATCGGGGAGACGAAGGGGATCGTGTCCGTGTCTCCCGCCCGGTTCAACGACGCGGGTGACACCGCCGTCTTCTCCGTGGTGCCGTCCACCGCGCCGACCGACGAGAAGACCAAGGAGCTGGTGACCGCCATCCGGGACGAGCGTCCGGGGGTGGAAGCCGAGACCGGGGCGACCTTCGAGGTCACCGGCACCACCGCGCTGAACATCGACATCTCCGACAAGGTGCAGGCCGCGCTGGTTCCTTATCTGATCGTGGTGGTGGGGCTGGCGGTCGTGCTGCTGCTGGTCGTCTTCCGGTCGCTGCTCGTGCCGCTCAAGGCCGCCCTCGGGTTCCTGCTGTCGGTGCTGGCCTCTCTCGGCGCGGTCGTCGTGGTCTTCCAGCAGGGGCACGGCGCGGAGCTGCTGGGCGTGGAGCAGACCGGGCCGATCATGAGCCTGATGCCGATCTTCCTGGTGGGCATCGTCTTCGGGCTCGCCATGGACTACGAGGTCTTCCTCGTCTCGCGGATGCGGGAGGCGTACGTCCACGGGGAGTCGCCCCGCCAGGCGGTCACGTCCGGTTTCCGGCACAGCGCCCGGGTCGTCGTCGCGGCCGCGCTGATCATGATCGCGGTGTTCGCCGGGTTCATCGGTGAGAGCGACTCCATGATCAAGATGATCGGGTTCGGGCTCGCGGCGGCCGTACTCCTGGACGCCTTCGTCGTACGGATGGCGATCGTGCCCGCCGTGCTCGCCCTGCTCGGCGGCAAGGCCTGGTGGCTGCCGAAGTGGCTGGACCGGATCCTGCCCCGGGTCGACGTGGAGGGCGAGGCGCTCAGCCGGCGGGCGGAGGCGGCGCCGGAGACGGACGCGGCCGATAC
This sequence comes from Streptomyces sp. NPDC051243, assembly GCF_044455405.1. Lineage (NCBI taxonomy): Bacteria > Bacillati > Actinomycetota > Actinomycetes > Kitasatosporales > Streptomycetaceae > Streptomyces > Streptomyces sp. NPDC051243. Next base: position 322,480 of record NZ_JBITES010000004.1, read on the forward strand.
GGCGGCGGGGCTGGAAGTGGCACGTACCTGATCCGACCGCCCGCCCCCCACAGGGACCGCCCGTGACGAAGGACACGGGCGGTCCCGTCCGCCGTTCGCAGCCGGAGGCGTCCACCATGGAACCGGCCCACCCCCCGGAGAGCACGATGAACACCAGCCCGGAGCGGCGCTACGCGGACCGCCTCGAGGAGTTCTCGCACCGCCGCCCCTTCGCCGTCGACCTGGTATTGGCCGCGGCGCTGATGGGCTGCGCGACCCTCGGCAGCGAACTCACCCTGCCCGGCGCCACCCCGCCGGACCAGGACAAGACGGCCGCCGTCCTCATGGGCGTGGCCTGCCTCGCCCTGCTGAAGCACCGCAGCCACCCGCGCGCCGTCCTCGTCGTGAACGCGGCCTGCACCGTGGTCGTGATCGCGCTGGGCTACCTGCTCACACCGCTGCTGCTGGCACCCGTCATGGCGGCCCTCTACTGGCTGGCCACCCAGAGCGAGCGCGGGACCACCCGTGTGTACGGCCTCGCCACCATGCTGGCGGTGACCGTCGCGGCGGCGATCTCCGACTCCATGGAACATGTGTCGGTGCTGCTCAGGACGATCGGCCCGTTCTTCTGGCTGCTGCTGCCGCTGGCCGCCGGCAACATGACCCGGCTGCGGCGCGCCTATCTGACGGCCGTGCAGGCCCGCGCCGAGCACGCCGAGCGTACCCGGGAGGAGGAGGCGCGGCTGCGGGTCACCGAGGAGCGGATGCGGATCGCCCGTGAGCTGCACGACGTCGTCGCCCACCACCTCGCGCTTGCCAACGCCCAGGCCGGCACGGCCGCCCATCTGGCGCTGACCAGCCCGGAGCAGACCAAGACGATCCTCACCGACCTGACCGGCACCACGTCCTCCGCGCTGCGCGAGCTGAAGGCCACGCTGGGGCTGCTGCGGCACAGCGGCGACCCGGACTCCGCGCCGCTGGAGCCGTCGCCGGGGCTCGCCCGGCTGCCGGAGCTGGTCTCGGCGTGCGCGTCCGCCGGACTCGAGGTCACGGTCACCACCGAAGGGGAGCCGCAGCCCCTGTCGCCGGGGATCGACCTGACCGCGTTCCGGATCGTCCAGGAGGCGCTCACCAACGTCGCCAAGCACGCCGCGACCCAGGTCGCGCACGTACGGATCGAGTACGCCGGAACGCGTCTGATGATCACGGTCAGCAACGACGGTGCCGCGGTCCACGGGGATGCCGGGACCGGGCACAGCAGGGGCTTCGGGGTCATGGGCATGCGCGAGCGCGCCCGTTCCGTCGGCGGGGAGCTGTGTGCCGGTCACCGCCCCGAGGGCGGCTTCGAGGTCAGCACCGCACTGCCGCTCCAGCCGTACGGCGCGGGGGAGGCGGCGGCGCCGTGAGAAGCGGGCCTCAGAGACCGAACTCCTGCGGGGACAGGCCCAGCGCCGAGCACGCCTCGCGCAGGACCTGCTCCTCGGCCGGGGCGACGTAGCCGTCCGCGCCCGCGACGACGAAGCCGGTCTGGACGACAGCCCTGGCCTCCGTCGGCTTCTTGGCCGCCTTGGCGATCTCCTGGAGGGCCTCCGCCTTGCCCTGCTGGAAGTTGTACGACAGCTGGTCGACGTGTTTGTTGAAGCGCTGGCGCAGCTGTTCGGACGGGAAGTTCTGCAGGACGTCGTTGTTCAGGATCAGCGACTCCACGTGCTGCCGCTCGGCCGGGTCGACATGCCCGTCGGCGGCGGCGACCAGGGCGCACATGGCCATGCTGGCGTCACGGTAGGCACCGCTCTTCAGCTCCGTCTTGAGGGAGGTGAGCTGGGACTTGAGCGCGCTCACCAGCTGCGCCTTCGAGCCCCCGGAGGATCCCGAACCCGGCCGGCCGAACCCGCCGGCGCCATGCCCGCCCGCACCGTGTCCGCCCGCGCCGCGCATGCCCTGTGCCTGCTGCTGCAGACCCTTGGCCTGGTCCTTGATCCGATCCCACATCGCCATCCGTGCCACCTCGGCTTCAGCCCACGTCGTTCCGGTCACCGGCGCGTGTTCCGCGCGTCCCTCTGACAACTCCCCCCTACCCCGTGAAGTTCCCACCAAGTGCCCGGCCGAGCCCGGGTGGCCGAGCCCGGGTGGCCGAGCCCGGGTGGCCGAGCCGGGTGGCCGAGCCAGGGCGGCCGAGCTGCCGGGCCGTGTGCGGGGCCCGGGCGCACAGGGGTACCGTAAAAGCGCCTGAATGGCGCAACTCCGAAGAAACCCGGAGTGTGATGCCATGCCCCACCCTCGTACCGGCGCACCCGGCGGCACCGGAGATCTGCTCCAGACGCTCGGCGACCTGACCGGCCGGATACTGGACCGGATCAAGTTCCAGCAGGCCCGCGTCGAGCTCGCCGTCGCGCTGCAGCGCCAGGTCCTCGCGGCCGAGCTGCCGGTCCTGCCGGGTCTGCGGGCGGCGGGACGGTACGCGCCCGCGCGAGCCGGGCTGGACATCGGGGGCGACTGGTACGACGGGTTCCGGATGCCGGACGGCTCGGTCGGGTTCGCGATCGGGGACGTGCAGGGGCACGACGTCGAGGCCGCGGCCATGATGGGGCAGGTGCGCACCTGTCTGCGGGCCGTCGCGACCGCCACCACGGACCCGGCGGAGGTGCTCCGACGGACCAACGACCTGCTCGTCGACATGGACTCCGGCCTCTTCGTGACCTGCTCGTTCCTGCGCTTCGACCCGGTCACCAACGAACTCGCCGACGCCCGCGCCGGGCATGTCCCGGCCGTCTGGGCCACGGACGGCGGCCGCTGCGACATCGTGCTGAACGAGGGCGGTCTGCCGCTGGGCGTCCAGGCCGGCGAGAGCTATCCGTCGACCCGCCGGGCGCTGACCGACGTCGGCGTGTTCGTGCTGGTCACCGACGGGTTGGTGGAGGGGCCCAGCTACCCGATCGAGGAAGGGCTGGAGCGGGTGGCCGCGCTGGCGGGCGCGGCCTGCCGCAGTGACCCGGACGAGCTGGCCGCGCAGATCATCAAGGTGGCGGACGCCACCGGCCACAGCGACGATGCCGCGGTCCTCGTTCTCCGTCACGGCGAGCTTCCCGGGCAGGGGCGACATCAGCGGCGGCCGCAGAAGCAGCGGCGGCGGCAGGGCGAGGGGTGAGCGGGATGCGCGGTGCACTCGGCAAGCGCGGTGTACGCGGCATGCGCGGTGTACGCGGCAAGCATGGTGTAGGCGGCATGCGCGGTCTCACGGGCGTCCTTGAGGCCCGTCCCGCCCGGCACCGCCGCCCGGGCAGGCGGAGATGACCGACGCGCGGGCGGAGACGACCGACGCGGCACGCGGTGCGCGGCGCCGGCGGTACGCCGCCGAGGGGCTCCGGATCGCCGCCGTGGTGGTCGCCTACTACCTCAGCGCGAAGATCGGGCTGCGGCAGGAACTGGTGCGGGGCCAGGTCACGCCGTTCTGGCCGCCCACCGGCATCGCCCTCGTCGTCCTGCTGCTGTGGGGCCTGCGCATGTGGCCTGCCGTCGCGCTCGGCGCGTTCGCGGTGAACGTGACGCTCGGCCCGTCGATCCTCCCCGTGCTCGCCATCACCGCCGGCAACACGCTGGCGCCGGTGTGCGCCTGCCTGCTCCTGCGGCGGGTGGGCTTCCGTACCGCTCTCGACCGGCTCCAGGACGCCCTGGCACTGGTCTTCCTCGGCGCCCTGGGCGGCATGGTGCTCAGCGCGACGGTCGGCACCGGAGTGCTGGTGGCCTCCGAGGCGCTGGCCGGCGACGACTTCTGGCCCACCTGGTCGGTGTGGTGGACGGGCGACGCGATGGGCGTCCTGGTCGTGGCGCCGCTCCTGCTGGCCGCGCGCGAGGCCCGGTGGCCGCGGGGGGTGTCCGCGTGGCGCTGGGCCGAGGCGGTGGCCCTGCTCGGCGGCACGGCGGCGGTCTCCCTCGTGGCCACGCACAGCTCGCTCAACCTGCTCTTCCTCGTCGTGCCCTGCCTGATCTGGGCCGCCTTCCGTTTCCAGCTGGCCGGCGCCGCCCCCTGCGTGCTCATCGCCTCGATGATCGCCATCGACGCGGGGGCGAGGGGGTCGGGTCCCTTCTCCGGGCAGGATCTCCTCGCCCAGATGGTCATCCTGCAGGCCTTCAACGGCACCGTGTCCCTGACCGCCCTGCTGCTCTCGGCGATCATCACCGAGCGCAACCGCACCCTGAGGGAGATCGAGCGGGTCTGCGAGCGCCTGACCGAAGCCCTGTCCCGGCTCGCGCCGGAGGAGACCCTGCACCGGTGGACGCCGCCCCGGCCGGGGGAGCGTGAGCGCTGAACGACCACGGCCGGGTTGCGGGCGGCGCCGTGCTGGAGGGCTTGGTCGTCGTTCCCCCGCTGGATCACGCTCGGGGGCCCTACTGGCCCACCCGTCCGTCCACGCACTCGCGCAACAGGTCGGCGTGCCCGCAGTGACGGGCGTACTCCTCGATCCGGTGCACCAACAACTCCCGCACCGCGAAGCCGTCCTTGCCGAGCCGCTCGCCGAGGTCCGGGTGTTCGGCCAGCGCGGCGTCGGTCGCCGTCTGCTCGCGCTCCAGGTCGGCGTACGCGGCGTCGACCACGCTCTGATCGGCGACGGCTCCGTCGAAGTCGCCGTCGGGCCCGCCGTACAGCTGTGGCAGCGGGTCACCTTCGGTGATCCAGTTGCGCCAGTCCCGTTCCACCTCGGCGAGGTGCCGGATCAGGCCGAGCAGCGACATCGTCGACGGCGGGACCGAGCGGCGGGCCAGCTGCTCCGGGTCCAGGCCCTCGCACTTCATCCGCAGCGTCATGCGGTAGTTGGTCAGGAAGTCCTGCAGCGTGGCGAGTTCGCCGTCCGGGCTGACCCCGTCGCTGTTGCGTGGGTCGTCGTCCGGGTCGGCCCACATGTCGGGGTAGACGGTCGCCTGGCTCCATCGTGCGGGTCGGTCGGTCATGCGCTCCATGCTCGTCCGCGAACGCCCGTGCCCGCCAGTGAGTTTGCGCATCGCGACGGAGGCGGCCGCCGACCGGATCGACTCCGCCGTGCCCGCCGCTACGGCTCGGTCCCGCGCGTCCCCGCTCGGGATCAGTGAGCCGCGACGGGCGGGCCGGGGAAGGGGCGGGTGAAGTCGATCTCCTTCGCCGTGACGATCCGGGCGCCCATGTTGCGCCGCATCATCTCCAGTGCGGCGGACGCCAGCTGGGGGTGGATCGAGGCGACCGCGTCCTCGGGCACGGTGACCTCCAGGTGGCGGATGTGCGCGTCCAGGGCGGAGTAGAGGATGCACTGCTCGGTGACCTGGCCGGTCAGCACCACGTGTCCGACGTCCAGTCGCCACAGGAGGTAGGACAGGGGCGTCTCGTAGAAGACGGAATGGCGGGCCTTCACCACGAAGAGCGACTCGTCGTCGGGACGTATCGGCTCGATGAGGTCGGCGTGCGTGCGGGCCAGCGCGGTTTCCACGAGTTCTCCGTGGTGGGAGCGCCACAGTCCGAAGTTGTCGTTCGCGTAGATCACCGGAACCTCCGCCTCGCGGGCCCGGCCGATCAGCTCCGCCAGGACCGGTACGACGCGTCGGGCGGACGGCAGGAGCAGGTCGGCGTCCTCGTGGTCGTAGGTGTTGATCATGTCGATCACGACCAGAGCCGGCCCCCTCGGTCCGTTCCGCCGGTCCATGGTCCGCGCCGTCCGTCCAGGGTTCTCAGGCACGCAGTTGCGGCAGGATCTTCGTGCGGTAGAAGTCGAAGAAGCCCTGCTGGTCCTTGCCGATCTGGCTGACGTACACCGTGTCGAACCCCGCCTCGACGAACGCGGACAGGGCCTCGATGTGCTCGTCCGGATCGTCGCCGCACGGCACCGCGGACGCCACCTGGTCCTCCGTGACCAGCTCGGAGGCCTGCTCGAAGTGGGCGGGAGTGGGCAGGATCTGGGCCAGTTCGCCGGGCAGTTGCTCGTTCGCCCACAGGCGGTGCGCGGTGCGCCGGGCCTCCTGCCGGTCCGCGCCCCAGCACACCTTGGTCCCTCCGTACACCGGCTTGGTGGTGCCGCCGGCGCGGCGGAAGCGCTCGACCAGGGTGGTGTCGGGCATCGTCGTGATCAGCCCGTCGCCGATGCGGGCCGCGACCTCGGCGGCCTGCGGGCCGAAGGCGGAGACATCGATGTGCACCGGCTCGTCCGGCAGGGTGTAGAGGCGGGCGTTCTCCACGGTGTAGTGCTTGCCGTGGTGGCTGATCTGCTCCCCGGTGAACAGCTTCCGCATGACCTGGAGCGCCTCCTCCAGCATTTCCAGGCGTACGGGCGCCTCGGGCCAGTGGGTGCCCAGGATGTGCTCGTTCAGGGCCTCGCCGGTGCCGACGCCCAGCCGGAACCGGCCGCCCAGCGTGGCGGCGGCGGTGGCGGCCGCCTGGGCGATCACCGCGGGGTGGGTGCGCAGGATGGGGCAGGTCACGGCCGTCTCCACGGGCAGCGAGACGGCCTGGGACAGGGCGCCGATCACCGTCCACACGAACGGACTCTGGCCCTGGTTGTCGTTCCACGGGTGGTAGTGGTCCGAGATCCAGAGTGAGTCGAAGCCTGCCTGCTCGGCCATGCGGGCCTGATCGACGAGTTCCGCCGGGCCGTGTTCCTCGGACGACAGGAAGTATCCGAAGTCGGGCATCGCGTGCTCCCAGGTGAGGCGCGTCGTGAGGGTTCCGGGGACGCGCCGCCGAGTACCCATGGGTCCGGTCGGCCTAACCAAGGGGCGGGGCGCGGCGCCGGGGCGGTGCGGGGTGCGGTGCCGGTGGGGAGCCTGGCCTCCGTGGAAGGTGGTCGCGTCCCGCTCAGCTCTCCGCCACGACCCGTACGGTGGCCAGGCGCCGGTCTGCCGCGTCCGGCAGGAACATTCCGGCCTCGACCCCGGTGAGCAGGTACTTCAGCACCGGCTCGGTCAGCCGTTCGCCGGGCAGGATCACGGGGATGCCGGGCGGGTAGGGGGTGATCATCTCGGCGGCGATCCGGCCGGCCGCCTCGGCCGCGGGGACCTTCGTGTGCCGCGCGAAGTAGGCGTCCCGGGGGAGGACGACCTGGTCCGTCCGCAGGTCGGCCGGGGAGGGAACGGCGACTTCGGGGGCGTCGCGCAGCTCGGCGGCGTGGGCGGACAGCTCGCGCAGGGCCGTGAGCAGACGCGCCGTGGTCCGCTCGTCGTCGGCGTGGGTGAGCTGGGCGCTGATGCGCCGGTGGTCGAACAGGTGGACGTCGATGTGGTGGTGGGTCCGCAGCCAGTCGCCCGCCCGGTAGCCGCTGGTGCCCAGGCCCCCGATGTCCAGGACGACCGGCAGCGGGTCGAGGCCGGCGGCGCGGCCCGGGCCGCAGAAGTCCTCGACGTCGTTGACGTGGAAGCCGTCGATCGCCTCGATGGCCGTGCGGGTGCGGGCCGCCAACTCCAGTGCGCGGCCGATGAGTTCCGTCCCCCGCTCGACCATCTGCCGGCGCCAGGCGTCGATGCCCGCGTAGATCAGGACGTTGGGGCTGGTCGTGCCCAGGAGGTCGGCTCGCGAGGCGAGTTCGGCGGGGTCGACGAGGTCGCCCTGGAGATGGAACACCGAGCCCTGCTCCAGGCCGCTGCCCATCTTGTGGATGCTGGTGACGCACAGGTCGGCGCCGGCGTCCATGGCCCACGTCGGAAGGTCCTCGTGGAAGGGCAGATGCGCTCCCCACGCCTCGTCCACGACGAGCGGCTTGCCGCGCCGGTGACAGACCTCGGCGAGGCCCGCGAGGTCGGCCGTGGTCCCGTACGGCGTGGGGCTGGTGACGAGGGCCCCGTCGGCGTCCGGATGCTCGGCGAACGCCCTGTCGTAGGCCTCCGTGGAGGGAGGATGCGCGAGGTGCCGGGAGGCGTCCCAGCTCGGCTCCACCCACACCGGGTCGACACCGGACAGGATGAGCCCGGCGACGACCGACTTGTGCGCGTCGCGTCCGACGAGGAGCCGGTGGCCGGGGCGGGTCACCGCCAGCATGGCGGCCTTCACGGACAGGGAACTGCCGCACGTCGAGAAGAAGGTGTGGTCCGCGTGCACGGCGTCGGCCATGAGTGCCTCGGCCCTGGTCAGGACCCGGCTCCTCGCGAGCCGGTCGTCCAGGCCGCCGTTGGCCAGTACGTCGCCGAGGAAGACGGCGTCGCCCAGAACCGCGCGGGCGCGCGGGTCCGCCCCGCGTGCCTGTTTGTGACCCGGCGGCGTGAACCCCAGCTCCGCCGCGCTCTGATACCGGGCGAGCGCCTCCAGGACCGGCGCCTCGGCGTGGTTAGCACCCATGCGGGGCCGGGTTCCCCGCAGCGGGGCCGGTATGCGGGGCGGTCTCCCAGGCAGGGTGGTCTCCGGGGCGGGGAAGCGACTTGGGGCAGGGCTTGAGGGCGCCGCCCGGCGGGAAGTTCGCCGCGCTGACGGTCGGTCGGCAAGGAGCGGGCGGGCAGGGCGAGTCGAGATCCGCGAGCAAGTCCTCGTTCCACGAGCGGAGTTCGGCGTACGAACGTGGTGGGCGGGCGGCGTTCACGCGGAGGCCAGAAGCCGGTCGGACGGCGGCCGCGACCGCCTCCGGCGGACCACCGCGCGAAGGCCTCCGTCCTGCTCGGCACGGAGACGGCGCGGTGCCGGGAAACCTCGCGCAGCACCTCCCGGCCGGTGCGTGCCCGGGCGTTGCGGGATGGTCGGTGTGTGTGCCGGGCTCGGGCGTCAGTTGGCGGCGCTCGACCTCGCAGCGCCCCGCGAACGCCGCGGGTGGGCGTCCCGCGCCCCGGCGTCCCGAGTCCCGGAACCCCTGCTCGCAGCACCTCCCGGTCGGTGCGTGCCCGGGCGTTGCGGGTTGTCCGCCGTGCGAGCCGGGCTCGGGCGGCACTTGGCGGCGCTCGACCCCGCAGCCGCCCCGCCAGTGCCGCGGCTGGGCGTCCCGCGCCCCGGCGTCCCGCATCCCGGCGTCCCCGCGTCCTGCGCCCGGCACCCCTGCGTCCCCGCGTCCTGCGCCCGGCGCCCCGGCGTCCCCGCGTCCTGCGTCCCGGCACCCCTGCGTCCCGAGTCCCGGAACCCCTGCTCGCAGCACCTCCCGGCCGGTGCGTGCCCGGACGTTGCGGGATGTCCGCTGTGCGAGCCGGGCTCGGGCGTCAGTTGGCGGCGCTCGACCCCGCAGCTGCCCAGCCAGTGCCGCGGCTGGGCGTCCCGCATCCCGGCGTCCCCGCGTCTGCGCCCGGCACCCCTGCGTCCCCGCGTCTGCGCCCGGCACCCCTGCGTCCCCGCGTCCTGCGCCCGGCACCCCCGCGCCCCGGCACCCTGCGCCCCGCACCCCCGTGTCCCCGCGCCCCGGCACCCCGCGCCCGGCCGTCCCGTGGTCCTCAGGCCGGGGACGAGGGCGTGGCCACGCGAAGTTGCCGTGCTGCGACCGCTGTTCCGTCCGCGCCGCGCTTACCGTCGACGTGGCTCTCCAGGTCGGCCCACCAGTCGGCGCCGTCCTCCAGGTAGCGCAGGAGGATGCCCTCGCGCAGGGCCCAGGGGCAGATCATGAGGGCCTTCACGCCGCTGAGTTTCATCGCGGAGTGGCCGACGATCGCTCCCGCCAGGCTCTGCCGGGCCCGTGGGGCGGAGATGCCGGGCAACTCGGCCCGCTCGGCGACGGACAGCGCGGCCAGCCGGTCGACCGCCCGGCGCAGGTCGCCCCGGCGCAGGACCCGGTCGACGAACGGGCCGTGCCGCCCCGGGGCGGCGCCGCACAACCGCCCCAGTTGCTGCAGCGTCCGGGAGGTGGCGACGGCGGTGTGCGGATGCTCCCAGCGGATGCGGGCGGAGACGTCCCGCAACTGGTGGCGGACCTTGCGGCGCAGCGCGGCCACCTCGGCGGGCGACGGAGGGTCGGTCGAGCCGAAGAACTCGTTGGTGAGTCGGTTGGCGCCGAGTGGCAGGGAAGCAGCGAACTCCGGTGTCCTGCCACGGCCGAAGGCCACTTCGAGGGAGCCGCCGCCGATGTCGAACAGGGCCAGCGGGCCCGCGCGCCAGCCCATCCAGCGCCGGGCACCCAGGAACGTCAGCCGGGCCTCCGCCTCACCCGGCAGCACGCGCAGCCGCAGGCCGGTCCGGCTGTGCACCGCGCCCAGCACGTCCGCCCGGTCGGGCGCGTCGCGCACCACGGACGTCGCGAACGCGAGCGGTTCCGGCGCGTCCCACTCCCGTGCCATCTCGGCCGCCGAGTTGAGCGCCTTGACCAGGTGGTCGGTGGCCGTTTCCCCGAGGCAGCCGTCGCTGCCGACCTGTTCGGACAGTCGTAGTTTCCACTTCGCGGTGTGCACCGGAAGCGGAACCCCGTCCCCCACATCGCACACGGCAAGCCGGACTGTGTTGGAGCCGGTGTCGAGCACGCTGATTCTCACGGAGTCCGGAGTACCCGGGGCGAGCCGTTTGAAGCCTCGCCCGCTACCGGCCGCCCCCGGCGCAGCGCCGTGCCGCCCCCGTGCCAGGCGCCGAGCAGCCGGTCCGCCAAGCGGTCCTCGAGACGGGTGGTGGCGCGGATCCCGAACACGACGTCGGCCTCCAGGCGCGGTTCGCTCTCCAGGAGCCCGCCGACGACATCGTGCCGTACGACCTGCTCGTGCACGGCGTCCGCCGCCACGTGCTCGGTGTAGAACCGTACGGCCGCCGGGCCCGCGCCCACGCGGCTCAGGGCCTCGGCGAGGCGGCGCGAAGCCGGGGACGAGGTCACCTCGACGGCGGCGAAGTGCCCGACGAGCGCCCCGCGCAGGGCCCGGTGCAGTCCGAACAGGGACATCAGGTTGACGGTGGCCAGTGCCTCGGCGGGCGCCGCGTCGACGTAGTGCCCGTACGCGGTGTTCAGCCCGAGGTCCGCCATGAGGTCGGCGAACAGCTGGGCGTGGATCTCGTCGGCGCGGCCGGCGCCGAACTCGTCGAACTCCACGGCCACCATGGCCGCCTTGGCCCGCCCGTGCAGTCGGGGCAGGACCCAGGCGTGCGGGTCCGCCTCCTTGAGGTGGTAGAGGGAACGCAGCGCGGCGTACTCGCGCAGCTGGTCCAGGTCGCCCTCGTCGCGCAGGAAGTGCGAGACGCTGCCGGTGCCGTCGACCGGTTCGACCTGGAGCTCGTCCAGGGCCCGCCGGGCCGTGTCGGCGCCGTCGACCGGCACGTCCGCGCGCAGCGCGCCCAGGAAGCGGTCCTCGATCGCCCCGCGCAGGGCCAGCAGCCCGCTGTCCCACTCGAGTTCGTCGGGTACGCCCTCGAAGCCCTGGTAGTGCAGCTCGTAGAGGACGTAGAGGGCGAGGTGCAGGTCGTCGCCGTACGGCGAACAGCGCGCCGGGGGCGGCGGGTTGCCGGGGTGCGATCCCCGCAGCCGGGCGGTCACGGCGGCGGAGAGCGCACCGCGGGGTTCGGGCAGCGGCGGTGGCCGGTGCCGCGACTGCCACCGGGCGCCGTTCATCCGGCCCCGCCTTCGCAGTGCCGCTTGTCGCGGCGGCGGTGGCTGGTGTCGCACCAGGGGAAGATGCGGCTTCGGCGGCAGGTGCAGACGGCCACGGTGAAACGCCGGGAGACCGTCACTTCCCCGTCCTCGCCGACCACTTCGACGGGCCCCTCGATCAGCAGGGGCCCGTCGCGCTGGACGCGGATCCGGCGGGGGCGTTCAGCTGCGTTCGGCACGGATCACCACCAGCTCCTCCGTCGTACCGTCGGCCGGCAGCCCCTGCTCACGCAGCCAGGCCAGCCGTGAGAGCAGTACGTGGCCGAAGGGCAGCCGGGTCCGGTCGACGACCTCGGCGTGCAGACCGGCCCTCGCCAGGCGGGTCAGCGTGGCGCCGATGCCGCACAGGTGGGAGTGCACGATCAGCAGCGTTCCCGTCGGCCGCAGGACCGCCGGCGCGGTGTCGCAGATGCGGTCGATCAGCAGGCGCCCGTCGGTTCCGGCGTCCCAGGACCTGGCGCGGCCCCTGGGCGGACCGGGTCCCGGGGCGGGCACGTAGGGCGGGTTGGCGATCACCAGGTCGAAGCGCCGGCCGGGTACGGCCGCCGCGAGGTCGCCGTGGCGTACGCGCAGACTCTGGCCGTTGAGCAGGGCGTTCAGCCGGGCGGCGGCGATGGCCCGCCAGGAGATGTCGACCGCGGTGACCCGGCCGCCGAGGCGGGCGGCCTCCACCGCGAGAATGCCGCTGCCGGTCCCCAGGTCCAGTACGTCCGTCTGAGCCGTGACCCCCTCGCGGCGCATCGCCCGCCCCAGCAGACGGGTGTCGGTCTGCGGTCGGTAGACGCCCCGGGGGACCCAGCAGCGTAGCCGCGGGGCGGCGGTGAGGGTTTCGGCCTTCATGGATGTGCTCCCCGTTCCGGGTGTCGGCGACGGCCTGAACCGGCGGCGCTTGCTCAGTCCTCGCCCCGGACGATGTTCCACTCGGCGCCCTTGCGGGCCGAGCGGGTGGAACCGCCGCTTTCCTCCACGGCGGGAAGGCACGTCCGGATGGCCTTGCCACGCTGGTGACGGGCCTTGGTCCAGCCGGTCTCCCGAACCTTCAGGGCTTCCCTTTTGGCAGTCCGCGCGATCACGGCGCTTCACTTCTCTCTGCGTCGAAGACACCCAGCCCGCCGGGGCTGGTGGGCGTCACGTCCGAGGGACCCGAAGCCGGGCGGGGAGCCCGACCCGGATCCCGCTGACGCCGCCCACCGGGTTCCCTTCGGCCGCGGTCATGAAACGGCGGACCCTTGACAGCTCGCCAGTCGACGGGCGGCACACAGCTCGCGAGTGGACGGCCGCTCACAGCTCGCGCTTCTTCAACGGCCGTACCGCCGGGCCCTGCAGGATGCGGCCGTCCGGGGCGAACCGGGAGCCGTGGCACGGGCATTCCCACGCCTGTTCCGCGCGGTTGAAGGCCACGATGCAGCCGAGATGGGTACAGCGGGCCGAGACCGCCCGCAGCTCACCGTGCTCGTCGCGGTGTACGGCGTACTGACCGGTGCCCATCCGCACCACGGCGCCGTCGCCGGGGGCGATGTCCTCCGGCGCGGGCCCGGTCAGCGGCGGAATCCGGTCGCCGACGAAGTGCCGGGCCACCTGGGCCTGGTGCTTCAGGAACGTGCCTCCCTCGCGGACCACGGAGGCCAGTCGCCGGGGGTCGTAGAGGCCGCTCCACTCGACCGGGCGGCCGGTGACGAGGTCGCAGAGCAGGCGGCCCGCCATGATGCCGCCGCTCATGCCCCAGCCGCCGAACCCGGTCGCCACGTAGGCGTGGCGGCTGCCGGGGTGGAGCGGCCCGACCAGCGGGACGGAGTCGGTGGAGTCGTTGTCCTGGGTGGCCCAGCGGTGGGTGAAGGTGACCTGGGGGAACTGGGCCGCGGCCCACGCGGACAGCCGGCCGAACCGTTCCTCGACGTCGGCGGTGCCGGGGGTGAAGTGCTCCCCGGTGACGATCAGCAGGCGCTCGCCGTCGCCGAGGGGCGCCGTGCGGACGGAGCGGGTCGACTGCTCGGGGGTGATGTACATGTCGTGGGGCGCGCCCTCGGCGCCGACGGACCCGGCCACGACCAGCTCACGGCGCGGGGACAGCCGGGTGAAGAGCAGGGCCCGGTCGAAGACGGGATAGTGCGTGGCGATCACGACGTGCCGGGCGCGCACCGACACCCCCGCGTCTGTCGTCAGCACACAGGGATCGCTCTCGGTGAGGCCGACGACCCGGGTGCCCTCGTACACCGAGCCGCCGCGCCGGCGCAGGTCGTCCGCGAGCGCCAGCAGATACTTGCGGGGATGGAACTGGGCCTGCCCGCTCACCCGGACCGCCCCGGCGACCGGGAAGGGCAGCTCCGTCTGCGTGACGAACTCGGCCGGCAGACCGGCCTCACGGGCCGCTTCCGCCTCCGCTCGCAGCTTCGCCTCGCGGCGCGGGTTCTCCGAGTACGTGAAGGCCGCCGCCTCCTCCCAGTCGCAGTCGATGCCCAGCTCCTCCACGACCCCGGCGGCGTGCCGGATCGCGGCGCTCTGCGAGCGGGCGTACAGCCGGGCGCCCGCCGGTCCCCGGGTGCGGCGCAGGTGGTCGTAGACCAGGGTGTGCAGGGCGGTCAGCTTGGCCGTCGTGTGGCCGGTGACGCCGGAGGCGAGGCGACCCGCCTCCAGGACGGCCACCTCGCGGCCCCGCCGTACCAGTTCCCAGGCGGTACTGAGTCCCGCGATGCCGCCGCCGACCACGGCGACGTCGACGGTGAGGTCACCGGCCGGTGGGGGCATGGGTTCGCCGGGCGGCGCGGTCTCGAGCCAGTAGGACCCTCGCAGCTGTGTCGTGGCGCTCATGGCCGCCGAGTGCCCCCCGCGGTGACATGCCACGCGGACCGGGCGGTCCGTGGTCTTTCACGTCGGATTTCCCGGGTACCCGATGCCTCGCACAAGCGCGGGAGGCCGGCCCGCCCACCGCGGCCGGCCCCGGCCAAGAGCTGACCAGGGAGGAACGATGAGCACGGTCAAGGAATCGGTCGACGTGGAGGTCCCGCTCCGCAGGGCTTACGACCAGTGGACCCAGTTCGAGGACTTCCCGTCCTTCATGGAGGGCGTCGACGAGGTCAGGCAGCTCGACGACCGGCACAACCACTGGACGACCAGCATCGGTGGGGTGCGGCGCGAGTTCGACACGGAGATCGTCGACCAGCTGGCGGACGACCGGATCACCTGGCGGACCATCGGTGGCGACACCCAGCAGCGCGGCTCGGTCCGGTTCGAGCAGCTGGACGAGACCCACACGCGGGTGGAGCTCACGATGGACGTGGAGCCGACCGGTCTCGCCGAGAAGGGCGCGGACGCGCTGAACGTGATCGACCGGCGGGTGAAGGGCGATCTGCGCCGCTTCAAGGACTACGTCGAGAGCGGCGGCGGCCAGGGCGGCTGGCGCGGACGTATCCGCCCGGAGGACCCCGGCACCACCCTCTGACGGCTCGCCACGCTCCCACACCGACGTGAGCGGACACCCCGGCCGGGCCCGTGCCCTGGAGCGGTCCCGGCCGGGAAGCGCGCCCCACGCGGCGGCGCCGGCAGCCGACGGGCCTCGGCCATGAGCGACTCGCCCTCCTGCGTCAGGTCCGCAGCCGCGACCGCACCCGTCGGTCATGGACGGTCGGCGGCTAGGATCCGGACCATGGCCCTCACCATGAGCGACGTGGACCGGTTCGAGGCATCGAGGCCCCGCCTGGAGGCCATCGCCTACCGCCTGCTCGGGTCCTCGAGCGAGGCCGAGGACGCCGTGCAGGAGACGTTCCTGCGGTGGCAGGCCGCCGATGCCGGGCGCGTCGACGTGCCCGAGGCCTGGCTGACGAAGGTGCTCACCAACCTGTGTCTCAACCAGCTCACCTCGGCCCGCGCCCGGCGCGAGACCTACGTGGGCCAGTGGCTGCCCGAGCCGCTGCTCGCCGGGGACCCGATGCTCGGCCCGGCCGACACCGCCGAACAGCGCGAGTCGGTGTCGTACGCGGTCCTCGTCGTCCTGGAGCGGCTCTCCCCGAACGAGCGGGCCGTGTACGTGCTGCGGGAGGCCTTCGACTACCCGCACCGGGAGATCGCCGAGATCCTCGACCTCACCGAGGCCGCCAGCCAGCAGATCTTCCACCGCGCCAAGAAACACGTGGCGGCCGGCAAGCCCCGCACCGAGGTCGACGAGGCCGCCGCCCGGCGGATCGTCGAGGAGTTCCTCGCGGCCGCCACCAGCGGCCGTACCGAGCCCCTCGTACAGCTGCTCACCCAGGACGCCGTCTCGATCGGCGACGGCGGCGGCAAGGTCCCGGCACGCGCCAAGGCGTTCGAGGGCGCCCTCGCGGTCGCGAAGTTCATGCGGGGGCTGTTCAAGCCGAGCGAGGCCAAGCGCGCCCTGGCCGGCGGCTCGCCCGCCGTCTACGCCACGACCGCCAACGGCGAACCGGCCGTCGTGGCGGTCCTCGACGGCCGGGTCATCGGCGTCATGTGCCTGGAGGTGACCGCCGAGGGCATCGCCGCGTTCCGCAACCAGGTCAACCCCGACAAGCTGGAACGCGCGACGGAGCGGTGGGCGGCCATGGACCACGGGGAACCGCTGCTGCCCAACGCCTTCTGACCAGCGTGTTCGGAACGCCCCATCGCATGTGACGTGCTTCACATTCCATTCCTGTCAGGAAACGCCGGGCTGCCCGGTTCAAGTGGCGAATCCGCTCAAGAACCGTCCAGGATCCGCCCAAGACAGGAGTACGGACATGCAGCACCGCATCGTCGTCCTCGGAGCCGGCTACACCGGTGTCACCGCCGCCGGGCGCCTCGCCAAGCGGCTGCACCGCGCGGACGTCACCATCACCCTCGTCAACGCCGAACCCGACTTCGTCGAGCGCGTACGGATGCACCAGCTCGCGGTCGGCCAGGACCTCAAGCCCCGGCCCTTCAGCGAGATGTTCGCGGGCACGGGCGTCGAGCTGAAGCTCGCGAAGGTCACGGGGGTGGACGTCGACCGCAAGACCGTCGCCGTCGTCGACGACAACGGCGCCGAGGAGCTCACGTACGACACCCTCGTCTACGCCCTCGGCAGCGGCTGGAACGACCACGGCGTCCCCGGCACCGCCGAGCACGCCCACGAGATCGCCTCCCGCCCGGGAGCGCTCCGGCTGCGCGAGCGGCTGGCCCGGCTGGACGCCGGGCAGACCGTGGTCGTGGTCGGCGGCGGTCTCACCGGCCTGGAGGCCGCCACCGAGATCGCCGAGGCCCGCCCGGACCTCGACGTCGCCCTCGCCGCCCGCGGCGCCCTCGGCGACTGGCTCTCGCCCAAGGGCACCCGGCACCTGCGCAAGGTCTTCGCCGGGCTCGGCATCACCGTGCACGAGCACGCCGCGGTCACCGAGGTCGCCGCCGACCATGTCACCACCGCCGACGGCACGACGATCCCGGCCGCGGTCACCGTCTGGACCACCGGCTTCGCGGTCCACCCGATCGCGCGGGCCACGGCGCTGGAGGTCACCGACACCGGCCAGATCGTGGTCGACGGCACCATGCGCTCGGTCTCGCACCCGGATGTGTACGCCATCGGCGACGCGGCCCTGGCGATGGGCGCCGGCGACAAGCCGCTGCGGATGTCGTGCGCCTCGGGCGGCTTCACCGCCTGGCAGGCCGCCGAGGCCATCACGGCACGTCTGACCGGCGGGAAGCTCCCGAACGTGCCGCTGCGCTACTTCAACCAGTGCATCTCGCTGGGCCGCAAGGAAGGCCTGATCCAGTACGTCACCGCCGACGACCGCGCCGTCCGGGCGGCCCTGACGGGACGGCTCGCCGCCGTCTACAAGGAGCTGGTCTGCAAGGGCGCCGCCTGGGGCGTCGCCAACCCGACGTTCGGGATGCCGACCCGACGCCGCCGCGTCGTACGGCAGCCGGGCCAGGTGGCCTCGGCGGTCGAGGCACCGGCCTGAACCACACCGGAAGGGACGCCCTCGTCAGGCAGGCGAGGGCGTCCTCGGCGGCGGGTCACCAGCGGGCCGTCCTGCTCTCCCCCTAGGCCTCCGCTGTCCGCAGCAGGAGGACGGCCATGTCGTCGGTCTGCCCACCGGTCGGCCAGGCGTGGTCGACCAGGCTGTCGATCAGCTGCTCCAGGTCGTGGACGTCGGCCTTCGCGAGGTGGTCGGCGAGGTCGGCGGTGGTGCGGAGGATGTCGGTGCCCGGCCGTTCGACGAGCCCGTCGGTGTAGAGGGCGAGGACGGCGCCCGCCGGGAGCGTGGTGGAGGTGACGGGGCAGCGGGCGTGGGTGTCGGCGCCCAGCGGCGGTCCGGGGTCGAGGTCGAGGGTGTGGGCGCGGCCGGGCGCCGGGCGCAGCAGGGGCGGTACGTGGCCGGCGCCCGCGATGGTCAGCGCGTGGTGGGCGAGGTCGACATGGGCGTAGAGGCAGGTCACCAGGAGCTCGGAGTCCAGATCGGCCAGCAGCCGGTTGGTGCGGGCGAGGACCTGGTCGGGGGCGGCCCCGGCGGTGGCGTGGGCGTGGATGGCGGTGCGGACCTGCCCCATGAGAACGGCCGCGGCCGTGCTGTGGCCCTCCACGTCGCCGATGACGGCGGCCGCGCTGGTGTCGTCCAGGCGCAGCAGGTCGTAGAAGTCGCCGCCGACGTCGATGCCGTGCCCGGACGGCAGATAGCGGGCGGCGACGTCGAGACCGGGCGGGGCGACCAGGGTGCGGGGCAGGAGCGCCCGCTGCAGCTGGTGGACGAGGCGGTGCTGGGTGTCGTAGAGGCGGGCGCGGTCGAGTGCCTGGGCCAGCAGACCGGCCAGCGGGGTGAGGACGGCGCGTTCGTCGGCGGTGAAGGTGTGGGGGCGGTCGTAGGAGAGGATGCAGCAGCCCACCGGGCGTCCCGAGATGACCAGGGGCAGGAAGGCCCACGCCTGTTTCCCGCTGATCTGCGGTGCCCGGGGATAGCTGTGGGCCAGCTCGGCCGGGCTGCCGTAGAAGGCGGGGAAGCCGCTGGCCAGGACCTGGCCGGCCGGGGTGAGGTCGGTGTCGAGGGGGAGCGCGTCGAGGCGGTCCACGATGTGGCCGGGGTAGCCGTGATGGCCGGTGATCCTGAGCCGGCCCGCCTCGGCGACGCTGAGCACGAGGCCCTGCGCGCCGAACGCCGGCAGGATCTGGTCCGCGATCAGCGCGATGAGGTCCCGCGTGGTCACCGTCTCGGTGAGCGCGGCCGCCTGGTGGACCAGCTGGTAGAGGCGCCCGGGCCTGGACGGCGCCCGCTCGGCCCGGACCGGGGTGCCGACGGCACCGGCCGCCGCTTGTGCCGCGCCCTCCCCGGCGGTGATGCGCACGCTGATGCCGCTGTCGTCCGGGTAGAGGTGGAAGGTCAGCCACTGGTCCGGGGAGCGGTGCGCGCTGAAGGAGACCGGCGCGCGGCTGACGACCGCCGTGCGGTACTGCTCCTCGTACCCGATGTGGTCCAGCCAGGGCAGGGACTGCCAGGGCCGCGTGCCCAGCAGCCGGTCGGGGTCCCGGCCGAGCAGCCGCGCCGCCGAGGCGGACATGAAGGTGACACGGCCCTCCAGGTCGAGGGCCAGGGCTCCTTCCGGGAGGCGTTCCAGATAGTCGACGGCGGCCAGTTCTGTCTGGGCGGGGTGCCGCGCGGAGGCCACGGACACCACCTGCGGCTGGTCGGGGAAGGCGGGCGGCACCGGCGCCTCGTCGAGGAGCCGGGCCAGCCGGCGGGCGCTGGCGACGATGTGGTCGCGTTCGCGGGACGTGGCCTCGGGCGGGTGGTCGGCGGGCCACATCAGCACGACGCCGCCCCAGCAGCGGCGCACCCCGCGCAGCGGGACCGCGGCGAGCGCGAACGGGTACGGCAGGACGGCCGCGGCACGCGGATAGCGGCGCGCCATCTCGTCCTGGCTCCCGATCCAGACCAGGCGGTCCGCGCGGATCGCGTCGGCCACCGGAACCGGGGCGGTCAGCGCCAGCCGCTGCCAGGGCGCGGTGAAGTCGACCGGCAGCCCGCACAACGCCACCAGACGCAGCAGGGCAGCCGGCTCCTCGATGAGGTACAGGCCGCCGATCGCCGCCCCCGTCCGGCGCACCATGTCGGCCAGCGCCGCGCCCTGGGCATCCTCGACCCGGATGTCCCTGTCGGGCGGTCGAGCGCGGGGCCACATGATGTCGTCCTCCGGTCGTCTGTCGTCGTGCCCGGTCCTGGGGGCCCAGGTACCCTCGCGCGCCACGGCGAACCGGCCCCGCCGTTCCTAGGGCCTGTTCGGCGGATCATGCCGGCGTCGCGGGGCCTGGCACGCCCTCCCCCACTGCCTTAAGGGCGTGGGAGGTGCCCCCAGCGGCGTTGTCGTCGGTTGCCGACTCCCCCACGCTCGAACAACCTCGCGCGGGGGCACCCCCATCGCGTCGCCGCCCTCCTCCGCCTTGCAGCTGGACGCACCAGGCCCCGCTCACCTGCGTCGACGAGGTTGCCGTGTCTTGCAGCCGGCCTGATCCGCCGGACAGGTCCTAGGCCGTGTCCGCAAAGTCCCGCCTGCCCCGCGACGCCTGGCACGCTCTCGCCGCACCGGGCGAAAGCCCACGTACAACCAGTACGAGGGCTTCCGCCCGGCACGCCGCGGGGCCCGCCCTCCGGGCGGACGACGGGACTTTGCGGACACGACCTAGCCCTCCACACCCGTGGCGCCGTGCGCCGCCCCCACCGGTTTCGACTCCGGGGAGCCCCGTTGCCGCAGGTAGATCGACAGCACGGCCATCGAGGCGACGGCGAGCAGCTCGGACTGCCAGTTCTGCAGGGTGCGGTTCCAGAAGTCCGCCGCGCCCAGGTAGTCGCCCCAGCTCAGCGGGGCCTGCAACTGCCGTAGCCGCTGTTCGTTGTACGCGGCCACCCCGGTGGTCGACTGGACCAGCCAGGACAGCACGAAGATCGTCCCCATCACCAGCAGCAGCGAGTTCGAGTACACCGCCAGCCGCCATCCCCCGGCCTTGGCCCACTTGGGCGAACTGTCCTTGGCGTGCCGGCCGACCATCTGGGCCTCGTCGGACTCGGTACCGCCCTTGTGCAGTTCCTTCGACTCCGGGGAGCCGCGCTGCAGCAGCCAGACGGTGACGCCGACGTACAGGAAGAACTGCAGGTACTCCGACTGCCAGTTCTCGGACACGTCGACGGCGAAGTCGGACGTGGTGAGGTAGTCGCCGAACGAGATCTGCTGGAGCCCGTCCGTGGCCAGCTGGTTGTTGAAGTCGGCGTGGCCCGCGATCGCCTGCCCGAGCAGGGTCAGCAGGAAGCCGGCGGTGAAGAACAGCCCGAGCCCGTTGTCCCGCAGGAAACCCGGCAGGCCCCGGTTCCCGGGCGGGGTGGTCCGCGACGAGTGCTCGGTCATCGGTGCATCAGCCCCAGGGCCGCCAGATAGGCGAGGCCGACCGCGATGACCGCGATGATGACGGTGAACATGACCCTCACGCGTCACCCGCCCTTGATCCGGCACTGGTACGGCTGCCCCGGCCGGGGCTCGCAGCCGGCGGCCACGACCTTCCAGCCGGAGGCGAAGTGGGAGAGGAACAGGGTGTCGGTGGAGAGCACCGCCCGCGCCTGGTTCCCGTACACGTCCGTCCGCCGCACCGCGCCGCCAGGCACCGGCGACTCGGCCCGCAGTGCCTCCGCGCACGGGCTGCCGGCGGACGACTCCAGCTCCTCCACGGTGCCCGGGGCGAGCACGGCGCACGCCCGGTCGTACGCCCCCGCGCCCAGCGCGGCCTGGAACGCGGCCGCGGTGTCCCGTACGTCGTCCCGCCGCTCCGCGGGTGTGGCACACCCGCCGATGCCGCCCACGGCCAGCAGGAGGCACACCGCCACACCGCACGCTCGCCCGGCCATCGATCCACCTCCGCTCGAAGTACACCGCGACGAGCCCCGAGCGAGCGGCTACCGCGCCCCGGCATTCCCTCACCCGGCGGACTGACCGGACGGATGCGGCGCGGACACCCGTCCCGGAGGACCATGTTCACAGGGGGCCGCGGCCGACTCGCCGAGCGCGTGGATCTTCGCGTGGGAGAGGACGTGCGCCATGCCTGAGCTGCCGGACGTCGAGGGGTTCCGGAGGGTGCTCGAATCCTGCGCGAAGGGCAGGATCATCCAGTACGTCGACGTGCGCGACACGGGCGTACTGCGCGACGTGACCACCAGGCGGCTGCGGGACGCGCTGGAAGGCCGGCGTTTCACCACGCCGGAGCGGCACGGGAAGTGGCTGCTCGCCCGGACCGGCGGCCCCACCCTCATGCTGCACTTCGGCATGACCGGCCGACTGGTCTGCGGCCGTCCCGGCGACCCGGTCGAGGCGCACGACCGCGTCCTGTTCACCCTGGCCCGTGACCGTCAGCTCCGCTACCGCGACCAGCGCAAACTGCAGGGCCTCTGGCTGGCCGACGACGAGTCGGACGTGGCACGGCTCCTGCGCCGCCAGGGACCTGACGCCATGGCGGTGGACCGTGCCGAGTTCCAGGCCGTGCTCTCCGCCCGCCGCGGCAGCGTCAAATCGGCCCTCATCGACCAGTCCGTCCTGGCCGGACTCGGCAACCTCCTGGCCGACGAGATCCTGTGGCGGGCGGGGCTGCGCCCCACGAGCCGGTCGGGCGATCTCACCGACGCCGACTGCCGCCGCCTGTACACGCACCTGCGCCGCACCCTGCGCTCCGCGGTCACCGCGGGCTGCGTCCCGCCGCGGGACTCCTGGCTCACCGGTCACCGCGACGACCCGGTCCCCACCTGCCCCCGCTGCGGAAGCCCCCTGCGCCGGTCCCGGGTGGCGGGCCGTGGCACGGTGTGGTGCCCGCGGTGCCAGTAACGGCTCCTTCGGCTGCACCGTCAGCACCGCCTCGTGAGACAGCCTCCGCGAGCTGTCAGCGACGGCCACCACGAGGCCGGCGGCCCGGGGCCGCGGAGCGCAGGAGGCGCAGCAGGCGGGTGCGGCGCGGGGTGCGGCGCCGTACGGTCTCCTCGACCGCGGCGCAGTCCGCCCACGCGGCGTCGGCGGCCGCGGCGTCGGGTCTGCGGCCCGCGTACTCGACCTCGTTGACCAGTGTGGCCAGGTCCGGCAGCCGTCGGCCCACCGCGCCGCCGACGCGTTCCGCGCCGAAGGCGGCGACCTCCTGTGCCGTGTGCGCGCCCGTGGCGGGAAGACCGATCTCCGTGAGCCGTTCGGTGATCTGCCGCCAGGCGCCGAGGAGCCTGCGCCGCGGGTCCGGGTTGTCGCGCCGTCTGCTGCGGGTGCGGTACGGCAGCCACAGCGCGTACAGCACATAGGCGGTGGCGAGCAGGAGCAGTGCGAGAGGTGCGGTGAGCCAGAAGGGCGGGCCGGAGCCGGCCGCGCCCCCGGCGGCGGGGGCCGCCGCCTCGTCCGGTGTGCGCGGCGGCGTCGACGGCCGCGCCGGTTCGGTGGCCTTCCCGTCCGCCTCCGGGCGTTCCCCGGGCTCCTGCACCGATACGGCGGCGGAGCCGCCCCGCGCGCTCTCGCCGGGCGTCGGGTGGAACGGCACCCAGCCGACACCGGCGAACTCCACCTCCGGCCAGGCCAGCACGTCCCGCCCGCGCACCTGCCAGGTGCCGGAGCCGGTCCGGGTACCCGGGCGGAACCCCACGGCCACCCGGGTGGGCAGGTCCAGGGTGCGCGCGAGTACCGCGAACGAGGCGGCGAACTGCTCGGACGTGCCGCGCCCGCCGTCCGCCAGGAAGAACTCCAGGCTCCGGTAGGTGTGGCCGGGCAGCGCCTCGGGGTCGAGCCGGTAGGTCGCACGCAGCCAGTCGGCGAGTCGTACGGCCCGCTGGTACGGGTGGGTGCTGCCCCGGGTCGCCCGTTCGGCGATCTTCCTGAAGGACCGCAGCGAGGGGATCGGCCGCCCGGCCGCGTCGGAGCCGGGGAGGTCCGTCCGCGCCGGGTCGTCGGCGGCCGTCGCGTACCGCAGCCGCTCGGCGTCGTACACGGGCAGGTCGGACGTCGCGGTGTAGGTGAAGCCGCGCGGGACCGCCTCTCCCGTGGAGAGCATTCCGCTGTCGCGGTCGACGGACAGGACCGTGCCCTCGGGCGTGCGCACGGACGAGGGCCGGTCGGCGGCGGGGAGCCAGATGCCGGGCAACGACTGCACGGTGAAACGCTGTTCGAGCGTTCTGGTACGGCCCGGTGCGGCGCCCTTCTCCACCGGGACCCGGCCACCGGTACGGGTCAGCCCGGCGCCGCTGGACCAGGTCGTCCCGTCGTAGCGGTCGAGGACCGCCAGCCGGTAGTTCCCGGGGGCCCCGCCCGACGTCCGTACCGCGAAGACCCTCTCGTCGCCGTTGCGCATCCAGGCCGCGACCTGGTCGAGCGGGCTGGTGGACTGCGGCCGTACGGTCGGCGGCGTGACCGTCTCGCGCAGCTCGTAGGGGGCGCCGAGACCGGGCAGGTGCGGGCCGAGCAGCCCCGCGACCAGGCCGGGCGCGACCACGGCCGGCAGCCGGAGCGCCATGGCGCGCAGCGGCAGCCGGGCCCGTGAACGCATCAGCACCAGCAGCGCGGCGGCCCCGGCCAGCGCGCCCGCGGCCGGGTACGCGGATCCCGGGCCGTCCGCGCCGAGGACCAGCGGGAAGCCGAGGGCGAGGACGGCCGGGAGCGCCGGGAGCAGCGGGGCGCGGGTGCGCAGGGCGAGTTCCGCGGAGACGGCGGTGGCCGTCCATACGACGGCGTGCGGCAGCACCAGCAGCTCGGGCTCGCCGGGCGCGGGCAGGATGGTGGAGAGCAGCGCGTGCGGGGCGTCGAGCAGCGCGGACCACGCGGCGCGCAGCGCGGGCCCGCCGGGCAGGCCGTCGCTCACCTCGTGGAACAGCGTCGCGCTGACGACGGCGGCCCATGCGGCGGCGGTCAGCAGCACGGAGGGCCACAGCGGGGTGGTCGCCGCCGACGGGGCCCGGCGGCCGAGCAGACCCGACAGCACCGCCGACAGGACGATCGGGGCGAACACCGCCACCGCCAGCACCGGAAGCAGCTCGGCCGGCGGGAAGACCCGGGCGAACCCGTACCCCGCGGAGCAGGACAGCGCGGCCACCGGCAGCAGTGACCACAGCCGCCGCGCCCGGTCGGGTCCGCCTGCGGTGGTACTCATCGCGCGGCCTCCCGGCGCCATCCGGCCAGCAGTTCGTCCAGCGAGGCGACGCGCAACCGCGGTACGTCGGAAACGGGGCCGGACTCGTCGCGCGTGGCCGCGGCCCCGGCGCCGACGCGCAGCACGGTCACGCGGTCGAAGCGGCGCCGTACCCGCTCGACGCCGCTGAGCCCGGGCGTGTCGGCGGTGCCGGTGACGACGACCAGTGCCCCGCCCCCGCGATGGTTGTCCAGGCCGTCGAAAGCGGTGGCCAGGAACGCCGCGTCCGAGCGGCGCACGACGGCCAGCCCGTCCAGGAGCGCCTCGCCGTCGCGGCCCGCGCCGTCGGTGTGGAGGAGCGGTCCAGTCTCGTTGACCAGGTGCACGGGGAAGTGGTGGCGGGCGGCCGCGTACGCGATGGAGGCAGCGCAGTCCACGGCCAGTTCGAAGTCGTCCTCCGCGGCGTAGGCGCGCCGCCGGGTGTCGAGCACGAGCGTGGTGTGCGGGAGCGAGGCATCGACCATCTGACGGACCATCAACGTGCCGGTGCGGGCCGTCGACGGCCAGTGCACCCGCCGCAGGTCGTCGCCGAGCACGTACTCGCGCAGCGCGTGGAAGGTCAGCGAGCCGTCGTCGGCGCTGTCGGAGGACGGGCCCTCCACATGGTGCGCCTGCCCGGACGGCAGCACGGGCAGCGGGCAGACCCGGGGCCGTACGAGCAGTGTGTCCGGGGCGCCGTACGGGCGCATACGGCGGACGAGTCCGAGCGGATCGGCGCGTTCCAGCCGCAGCGGCCCCACCGGGACCCGGCCGCGGCGGGCGGTGGGCAGCGCGTACCGCAGCTCGTGGGCCGCACCCGGAGGCAGCGGCGGCACGTCGACGGCGATGTCCCGGTCGCCGCACCGGTCGACGGCACGCAGACCCCGCCGGGTACGGCCGCCGGTGTTGGTGAGGGTGACGACACCCTCGGCGGGATCGCCCCGGCCCACCCTGCTCGGCGCGATCCGCCGCTCGGCGCCCAGTACGGGGGCGGGCAGCGCCCACCCGAAGGCGACGGCGACGGCCAGCAGACACGTCACGCCGAGCGCCGCGGCCTCGCCGTACCCGAACGCGTAACCGACGGTGGTCAGCGCCGCGCCGCCGGCCAGCGTGCCCCACCCGGTGGCCGACAGCATCAGACGCGTGCCCCGCGGTCCAGCTCCACCGTGGCCAGCACCTCGTCGATCATGTCCGTGCCGGTGCGGCCGCTCAGCTCGGCCTCCGGGGTGAGGATCAGGCGGTGCGCGAGGACGGGCCCGGCCAGCGCCTTGACGTCCTCGGGGAAGGCGTACGGCCGGGACTGCGAGGCCGCACGCACGCGCACCGCGCGCAGCAGGGCGACGGAGCCGCGCGGCGAGGCACCGAGGCGTACGCCGGGAAGGGCACGGGTCGCCGCCACCACCCGCACCAGGTAGTCGTACAGCGCGTCCGCCACCTGCACCTCGGCGGCGGCCTTCACCAGCTCCGCGATCTCCGTGGCCGAGGCGACCGGCGTCAGCGACTCGGGAGTGGTGTCGGTGCCCGCCCCTTTGAGGACCGCGACCTCGGAGGCGAGATCCGGGTAGCCGACGGTGATCCGCATCAGGAAGCGGTCGAGCTGCGCCTCGGGCAGCGGGTAAGTGCCGCCCATGTCCACCGAGTTCTGGGTGGCGAGCACCATGAACGGGCGGGGCACCGGGTGCGTGTTGCCGTCGGCGGTGACGCGGCGCTCCTCCATCACCTCCAGCAGCGCCGACTGGGTCTTGGGGGAGGCACGGTTGATCTCGTCGCCGAGCACGATGTTGGCGAAGACCGGGCCCGGGAGGAACTCGAACACACCGGTGTTCTGCCGGTAGACGGTGACGCCCGTGATGTCGGAGGGCAGCAGGTCCGGGGTGAACTGCACGCGCGCGAAGTCGGCCTCGATGGAGGCGGCCAGACAGCGGGCGAGGGTGGTCTTGCCGGTGCCGGGCACGTCCTCGACCAGCAGGTGGCCTTCGGCGAACAGGCAGGTGAGGGCGAGCTCGACGGTGTCGCGCTTGCCCTTGACGACGCGCTCGACGTTGTCGGCGAGGGCGTGGAAGGTTTCGGCGAAGGTCATTCGCATTCCCAGACGTCGGGGTTGGAGCGGGAGTTCACCCAGTGGTCGGAGGTGTACCCGGTGATGTTCTTGGCGAGGGTGGGGTCGTAGTAGGTGTGGCGGGCCCAGACATCGGTTGTCGTGGAATCGTGCGTTATCTCTTGGCCCTTCGTCCTGCAGTGGACCGTGACCTCGGGGCTCTGCCCGGGGGGAATTCTGCCTACCCGAACGCTCTCTGTGCTGTGGGGCTCCGAACGGATCCCGACACTGGTCCCGTCGTTCGCGTTGTTCACGATCCTCATCAGCTGAGGCGGCGGGCGCAGGTCGAGCCACCCGGACGCGGCCGCGCCCGCTCCGGCGGCGTTGCTCGCCATCACCGCCACACTGCTGATCCTGCCGTTCGGCAGGTTCGCGTACGAGTGACTGAGCCCCGTGGTCTCCGCCGTCCCGCCGGGCCCGTTGATCGTGTACGTCAACGTGTCGTCGGCGCCCTGTGGCGGCTGCCAGCTCACCTTGCCGCCGTGTCCGCCCCGGTCGGGAGTGAAGGTGACGTTCCGCGGCGCCCCCGGCGCCACACACGGACGCGCGAGCGCCGACCGCGCGGACTCCTTGTCCGGCTTGCCACTGCCGTACTTCGCGACCACCGTGAAGCTGTACTGCTCCTCGCACGACCCGCCCCTGACCTCGAAGGTGAACGGGCCGTCGGGGCCGACCTCCGCCGGGGTGACGGTCTGGTCCGGCATCAGTCCCTTGAGCACATAGCGCCGCGGGGTCGCGCCCTGCGCCTTGGCGAAGGTGATCCGGATGGCGCCCGACCGCGACTCCGCCTGAGGCGCTCCCGGGGCCCCGGGCTCGGGTTCCGGCTGCGTCGGCCCGGGCCCGGGCGTCTCTCCGGAAACACCGCCCGAGGGGCCCGGGGCGGGAGCACCCGGCCCCGGAGCCGTCCCGACCGGGGCAGTCGGCTGCTGCTGAACCCAGGTCGCGGGGGCGCCCGTCGGCACGCTGTCCTCGACCGGCCCGTCCCCGGGCCCGCGCGCGGAGGGCACGTCCGTGCCGTACTTGCCGATGCGCCTGACCTCGCCGTCGGCGTCGATCACCGCGGCGGCGGCGCCGTCCTGGTCGTTCACCCACAACAGACCGTCGCGCACGAACAGTTCGAGCTCACCCGCCCCGTCGGTGACCGGCACCGGTTCGGCGGGCGCGGAGAGAGAGGTGTCGTACACCAGCAGCCTGCCGGTGGACTCGTCGGGCAGGTAGACCCGCTTGCCGAGCAGTTGGGGCGCTCCCGGACCCTGGCCTGCCACCGGCACGCGGGCGTGTGTGGTGCCCCTGCTGCGGACGTCCACGACCACCAGCTCCCCGCTGCCGGCGGCCAGCACCGGCACCGCGGAGCCGTCGGTGGTCGCCGGTACCAGGACGTCGGCCGGGTCGGCCCCGGCGATCGCGTCGCCGAGGCCGAAGGTGCCCCGCACGCCCGTGACCGTCAGCGTCTTCATCGCGGCGGCGGTCCTGTCGGTCACCACGGGGCGGCCGCCGGCCACGGTCAGGGTCAGGTCGTGGCCCGCGTCGGCCACCTCGATCGCCGTACCTCTGCGCCCCTCGACGAACGGCACCACCGTGCCCTCGTCCGGCATGGGCACCCACAGCGTGCCGTCGCCGTCCACCACGGCGGCTCCCGGCCTGCCGCCCAGTTCCACGGGCGGGCCCTCGGGCGTCGTCCTCGCCGGGTCGATCCGCTGGACGGTGCCCTGCGCGGGGCCGACGACATAGGCGTACGCGCCGCCGGAGAGCAGTTGCAGTCCCGCCGCGCCGTAGTCGGCCGACTGCTCTGCGGTCAGCTGGGCGGTGTCGATCCGTACCACCCGGCCCGTCCGCTCATCCAGTACCAGAGTGGTGTCGCCGTCCCGCGCGACCGATACCGGGTGGCCCGCCATCCCGGCCGGCAGCACGACCCTGCCGTCCACGGCGCCGGTCAGACCGTGGGCGTGGGCGACCTCGCCCTTCTCGCTGCTCACCAGCCAGGCACCGATGTCGGCGAGCCTGGGCCGGGTGCCGGACGCGCCGGCTCCGACGGCGAGCGAGGTGCCGATGAGCGCGCCGACCGCGCCGACGGCGATGTAGCCGGTGACACGGTTGCCGGTCGGCCGCAGCTTCGCCCAGGCGGCCGTGGCCAGTGCGGAACAACGCAAGCGGATACCCGGCTGCTTCGGCCCTTGCTCCCCCGGCATCGCCTGCCACCCTTCAGAGACCCAACTGCTCGCGCGCTCAGGGTAGTTGAGGCGCATGTCGAGAGGAATGAGGAAAATGGACGTCGGTGACAAGGCGGAACACCCGCTACAAGGCAGCTCGTCGGAGCGCCTGCTGCCTGTGTTCCCACACTGCCTCCAGCCGCGACAGCGTGGTCTCGGGCTGCTGTCGCAGGAAGGCCGTACGCCGGGCCGAGAGCGTGGCGCGCAGGCCGCTCTCTGCGTCGCAGCGCCGGTCCGCCGTGGCGGCCGCGCGCTGTTCGCGGTCGAGGGAGGCGGGGCTCGCTCCCCGGGCGGCCTTGCTCCGGAGCGTCTGGATCAGGGCCGCGGGGGTCTGTGCCGGGTGCCCGTTCCCGGCAATGCAGCGCTGCCATCGGTCGAGTGCGGCACGGTAACTCCGGTCGTGGGCCAGGTAGCGGTCGAAGAGTGCGTTCACGTCCTGTGGCACCAGGACGTCCTCGAAAGCGGCGCGGACACTGCCGTACAGCAGGGCCCGCGTCTGGGCAGTACAGCCACCGGTGGCGTAGGCCCCTTGTTCGCCACTGGGCAGCGTCAGCGGAGTCAGCCGGTCGGCCGGCCCGTTGAGAGCGGTGACGTAGTGGTCCCGTCGAGAGGGAGGCAGGGAGCTCACGTACCGGTCCTGAGCCGGTGTGTCCTCGGCCCCGCCGCCCGGCTCCGGGTGCACCCCGTAACCGGGCGACGACCCGGAGCCGAGCACGTCGGCCGTGGTGATTCCGGCCGCCGGTGCCGGGCCCGCGCTCGTGATCAGGTACCGCAGGCCCAGCTTCCGCATGCACCGCTGATCCAGCACCTGTTGGGCGTTGAAGAGCTGCCAGCGCTGGCGCAGGGTGGTGGCGTCGCTGGTGAGGACGGCCGCCGCGCGCTGAAGCGTCCGGGCCGAGGGCGCCGCGGGGCCCGGCCGGGGAGCCGGTCCCGCGGCGCATCCGGCGACGCAGATCAGGACTGCGGCCCACGCGAACACGGAGAGCACTGTTGCCGTTTTACGGGCGGTCATCCGCCGCGAAGGGTGGTTCATGATCAGCCTGCCAGTCGTCCGATCGCCGGGTGGGGATGGTTCAGCAGGCCGTCCACTTGTTGCTGCTGATCTTGTCGTTGATGTTCGTCGAGGTGCCCTCCCAGTTCACGCGGGTGAACGTGCTTCCCTTCCAGCCCTTCGGGAGGCACTTGGAAGCGCCCTTGTAGTCCACGTGCTCGTAGACCCGGACGCCCAGGCCGCTCGTACCGTTGTTGTAGCCCGAGGAGGCGCAGTCGCTCCAGTTGCCCGTGGGGCACTTGGGCTGGGCGAAGCGGGTCCAACGGGCGTTGTCCTGCTCGAACTGCCCCCTGCTGCTGCCGTAATCGGCGTTGACCCAGACGCAGAAGAAGCGTTGCGGGCAGTCGTCCACGCCCAGCGGCGACACAGCGGACGAATCGCTCTGCTCGGCCGGTGCGGAGTACCACTCGGGGTTCGCCTGCGCGGCGCCGGGCAGCGCGGTCACCGTCAGGGCGGCGAGCCCGACGGTCGCCAGAGCGGTGGCGATCTTGGTCCTCATGACTGTTTCTCCTTGGTCGTGTTGTCGTGCTGATGGTGGCCGCGGGCGGTGCCGGCAGGAGCGCTGCCCGAGCCACGCCGACGCTGGCAGGGCGCTTCGGCGGCTGGCAACGAATCGCCGCCCGGTGGGATGCTGGGACGCCGAGACGTGTGGTGACCTCGCACGTCGGCCGGTCTGCTGGGACACCGGTGGGACAGCGACAGCGGGACGGCGCGGTACGACGGTGGGCGCCGAGGGGGAAGAGCAAATGGGATCGCAGCCCGTGGAGTTCGACGAGTTCGCGGCCTGCCTGCGGGCGCTCAAGGAACGGACCGGTCTCAGTTACGAGGCGCTGGCCCGCAGAACCGGGATCAGCGGCTCCAGCCTGCATCGGTACTGCTCCGGCTCGTACGTCCCCCCGGACTACGGCCCGGCCCACCGGTTCGCCACGGCCTGCGGGGCGTCACCGG
This sequence comes from Streptomyces sp. NPDC051243, assembly GCF_044455405.1. Classification (NCBI taxonomy): domain Bacteria; kingdom Bacillati; phylum Actinomycetota; class Actinomycetes; order Kitasatosporales; family Streptomycetaceae; genus Streptomyces; species Streptomyces sp. NPDC051243. The sequence goes on from NZ_JBITES010000004.1 coordinate 353,375, forward strand.
AGGAACTGCGCCGATTACACCGGCTGTGGGCCCTGGCGGACGCGGCGCGGGAATCCGACCGCGGCACGGAGGCGGAGGCGCAGCCGACCGGGCAACCGGACACGGAGCCGCACTTGGACCCCTCAGCGAACCCGGTCCAGGCCCAGGCTCCGGACTCGGACCGGGCCTCGAACCCGGCCCAGGCCCCCACCCCGGTCCACACCCCCGACCCATCCCCGGACTCGACCCCGGACTCGACCCCGGACGCAGTACCCTCCCCGCCTCCGCCCTGGCACCGGAGGGCATCGCCGGCTCGGCTCGTGATCGCCCTCGTCCTGGCGCTGGGGGCCACGGCATCGGGGATCGCCGCTGTGCCCGGAACCGGCTCCGGGGCCGGGGGCGGCCCCGCCGGCGAGGACCGCCTGCTGTTCTCGGCGGGGTGTGCGAAGCCGGTGACTCTGGGCCGGCGCGACGCCTGTGTACGGGAGGTGCAGCGGCTCCTGACCCGGGCCGGGGCCGAACTGGACGTCGACGGCGACTTCGGCCCGCAGACCCTGCGCCGGGTGACCGCCTTCCAGGAGCTGTCGCACATCGAAGCCGACGGCGTGGTCGGAGAGGAGACGAAGAAGGCGCTCTACGAACCGAGGGTCCGGATGGCCACCTGGCCGCCCGAGAAGGTACGGCAGCGGATCCGCGAGGTGTTCCGCGAAGCACCCGACGACGCGGTCGCCGTCGCCGACTGTCAGTCGTTCCTCGATCCGCTGCACATCGTGCCGAACCCCGACGGCACCCGGAACTGGGGCGTTTTCCAGATCTCCGACGCCAGGCTGCGGGACCTCGGCGGCACACCCCGCGACGCGATGGACCCGGAGTGGAACATCCGGGCCGCCCACAGCCTGTGGAAACGCGCGAAGAACTTCGGCGACTGGCCGCACTGCGAGCACGCGACCTCTCTGAGGACCGTCGAACCGGCACAGGACGCCTCCGCGTCCCCGACGCGCGCGACCGTCCCCTGCCCGGCGCCGGGGCAGCGGTTCAAGACGCCCACCGATGACCGGGTGTACCTGGTCGGCCCCGGCAACCGCCTCTACTACCTCCCCGACGCGACGGTCTACTTCAACCTCTGGAACGACTGGAACGGCGTCGCCGTCATCAGCGGCGGTGTCTTCGCGGACTGCGCGTGGGACGAGGCCCGCGAGTTGGCCAACGCGTTCCTGGCCAGGACGGGCAGGGGCTCGCGGACGTACATCTGGGACGCGTGGTACGGCTACCGCCTGATCCCGAACCGGGCCGTCCTCGACAGGTACGGCTTCTCGGAGGCGAGGATCCAGACACGGTCCTCCCTGTCCCCGGTCAGCCGGGCCGCCGACTGGCGGTGAGCGGACGTCCGCTGCGCGCGGCTACGCGTCGAGTCGCCCGGACCGGGGAGCTCCCACGGAAGCCGCCCGGTCCATGTGGTCCATCCGGTGGCTGATCTCCTCCGCGCGAGCAGCACCGGCGCGAGGGCGTGCATGCGCTCCCCGGTGAAGCGGTACGCCGGTCCCGAGGCGCTGAGCGCGGCGACGACCTCACCGTCCCGGGAGCGGACCGGGGCGGCCATCGCGTGCAGCCCGACCTCGAGTTCCTCCGGCGTCAGCGCGTATCCGCGCTCCCGCAATGGCGAGGTGCCTGTCCAGCTTCGCCCTGCTTGGTGAGGGTGTGCGGCGTCAGTTTCCGCATCCCGGCCCGCGCGAGCAGGGCGGCACGCCGCTTCGCCGGCAGATGGGCCGGCAGGATCTTGCCGCTCGACGTGGCGTGCACCGGGTGAGTTCATCGCTTACGGCAGTCGCACAGTCCGTCTCCTAACCTCGTGCAAGGGGCCGTCGGATCGCAGGTGTTCACTCAGAGGAGGCGATGGTGCTCGGAAGGGGCACACGGTTGTTCGCGAGCGCCGTGGTCGTGGCCTTCATGGTGCTCGTCGGCCCCAGTGCGCCGAGCGGTGCCCTCTTCGGCAGGTCGGCGCCCGTCGAGGCCGTCCGGGACGTCGTACCGAACCGGATCATGACATGGAACATCTGCAACCCCTGCGAGACGAGCGACGTCGACCGGGCGGCGGAGATCGCCACGTACGCGCCGCAGGTCATCGCGCTGCAAGAAGCGTGCGTGCGTGACGTCGAGAGGATCCGGGACTACCTGGAGAACCTGCACGGGCTGGTCTACCACGTCGAGTACGGGACGGTGCTGAGGAGTTGGGGCCGCTGCGGTGGACTGCCGTGGCGTCCTGGGGCCTACGGTCAGGCGATCCTCTCGGCCGCGCCGATGACGGACCGCGTCAGCGTGGAGTACCCCGACGGAGGATCCGAGGACCGTGGGTACATGGCGGTCACCACCGTCGTCGGCGGCCGGACCGTCCGGGTCTTCAACACCCACCTCGCCCACCGACGTCAGGAAGCGGTCCGGGCGAAGCAGATCGGCGTACTCGCCGCGGAGGTCGCCCGGCACGACCGTGCGATCGTCCTCGGTGACTTCAACGCCGTGCCGGACGCCCCCGAACTCACCGGGATGTGGGCACTGGCCGCGGACACGGACCCCCAGTGCCGTCCCTCGTCCACCGGCACCTGCGAGGTGACCACCGACTGGCAGACCAAGTTCGACTACGTCTTCCTGCGCGGCATGGCCCCGCTCGGGCACCGCGTGCATCCGAGCCAGTACTCCGACCACCACCTGCTGCGCACCGACCTCGCCCCGAGCTGAGAGGACGTCCTGACCGGACCGGTCGTGCGGGACGGCTCGGGACCGGTCCCGAGGGGTCGGGCCCATGCTGGGCGCCGTTGGCGGGCTGACGGCGGTCGGAGGGATCCCATGGCTCGGTTGGACGTGCCGACGTGGCTCACGGACGCCATGGACCGCGAGCTGTACCGGCACAACGCGTTCAGGATCAGCGGGCTCGCGGTCACGGCGACGCCGCGCGCGGTGCGGCGCCGGGTCTCCGAGGCCCGCGCGGCCGAGGCGCTGGGGGCCGAGCGGAGCGGGGGCCCGGCGGCGGGGGAGTCGCGGTGGCTGCCGCCGGACCCGGCCCCCGACCACATCGCCGTACGGGAGGCACTGCGGCGGCTGGAGGATCCGGTACGGCGGGTGGTGGACGAGTTCTTCTGGTTCTGGCCGCTGCCGGAGAGCGACGGGGCGGAGTTGAAGCAGGCCCGGAACGCCTGGGAACGGCTGGCCGGTTCCCGTACCGGGGACGCCGGCGACCCGGGCGGCGCCCGCAGCATCGCCGTACACAACCTCGCCGTCCTCCACCACGCCGAGGCGCTGGAGTCGAAGGCGTTCTACGGAGCCGGCACGCGCCGGACGCTGTGGGAGCGGGCCTACCGGTACTGGCGGCTGGTGCTGGAAGACGACGGCTGCTGGCACTGGATGGACGAGCGCATCCGCGTACTCGACGACCCCCGGCTGCGCGTTGTGGACGGCACCGTCCTGCGGGAGGCTTTGCCCGCGGTGCTGCTGGACCTGCACGCGCAGCTCGCGGTGGACGCGGCCCGGAGCAAGGGCGGCGAGGACGTCGCCCTGCAGCACGTGTCGCTGATGTGGGGCTTCACCGTGAACGACGGCCTGGCGGACTCCAAGGTCGTGAACGACGCCACGGTGGACGCCGCCCTGCGCCGCGTCACCGCGCCGCTCGCCGCCGCCGTCCGGCAGCGCACGGAGGCCATACCCGGCCCCGGCGCGGATCCGGCGACGCTGGACCGGGCCGCCGACTCCCTGCTGACGGAGACGCGCGCCGACGTCCGGGTGCTGCGGACCGTACTGGGACCGGACCACCCCGTGCCGGCCGACGCGGCCGACGAGGTGGCGACCGCGGTCAACGCCTGCGCGGTGGCCTGCGCGAACGGCCTGTCGTCGGACCGGTCCACCGCCCGCGACCCCCGCGTCAGCAGGGCCGCCGCACACCTGCGGTCGGCGCGGATGCTCGCCGCGAGCGGGCACGTACGCGACCTGGTCGAGCAGAACCTCGCCGTGCTGCTGAGCAACGACATCCTCCTGGACTGCAAGGAGGCCGTGGAGCGCGGCGAGCGGTCACCGCGGGGCGGCGCCGAGCGGGCGTCCCGGCTGCTGGACACCGTCGAGCCACGCCTGCGCGAGCTGCGGGAGCTGCGCCCGCACGCCCCCGAGACGAACCAGGTCCGCGACGCGGTCGCCATGGCGGTCTGCCGGCTGTACACCGAGTACGTCAATACCACCCGCGACATCGACAAGGCCCTCGCCGGCTACCGCAGGGTGCTGCCGCACGCGGTGGCCGAGGAGGCCCGGTCGGTGATCCGGCAGAACATCGACACGCTCACCCGGGCGGCCGCCGCCCGATCCCCGTACGACCCGGCACCGACGATCACCGGCATCCCCGGACAGTGCTTCCGCTGCGGCCGGTCCGTGGGCCCGTCCGAGGTGGTGACCGTCACTCGGGCCGACTTCTCGGACGCCGGGAGCATCGCGATCCCGTGCTGCGTCGGCTGCCGATACGACGCCCGGCGCCTGCTGGAGGGAGCCGGGCTCTCACCGGAGCCGCTCCCCCGGTATCCGGCCGGGTACCGGTCACACGCCGCACATCGCGGGAGCCGGCGAAGGGGCGGCTCGCTCCGCCCGGTCGTCATCGGGCTGATGGTGCTGGTGGGGGCCCTGTTCGGCGGCGCTTTGCTGGTGGGCCCCGAAACCACGGTCGGGAAATGGCTGAGCGGCGGCGCCTGTGTCATCGGTCTGTTCGGCATGGCCGAGCTCATGGACATCTGGGAGAAAAGGAAGAAGTGATCTGATGCCGTCCACCCCGCAGGGCGCCGGGCCCCCCACCCCCGCTCCCACCACCGCACCCCCACCTCTCACCGCCCCCGTCGCCCTGGAGGCCGGCGCCGTCGTCGAGCTCGCCACGGCCGTGTGGCGGCTGTGCAACAAGGCCGAGTCGGCCGACGGCATCTCCGCCGGGGTGCGCCGCCACCTGGAGGCCGTCGTCGACGCCCTCGTGGAGAGCGGTGTGCGGACCCGCTCGTACGAGGGCACCGTCTTCGACCCCGGGCTGCGGATGCGGGTCCTGGCCTACCAGCCCATGCCCGGCCTGGAACGCGACGAGGTCGTGGAGACCGTCCGGCCGGCCGTGTACCTGCGGGGCACGCCCCTCGCGCTCGGCGAGGTCATCGTGGGCACGCCGCAGGAGGAGTCCGACGCGTCAGGGGGAGCCGCGCAGTGAGCACGATCAGGAGCACCATCGACATCGGGATCGACCTCGGCACCACCAACAGCGCGATCGCCGTACTGCGCGGCGTGCAGACCGAGGTGATCAAGAACAACGACGGCGACGAGACCACCCCGTCGGCGATCTGGATCGACCGCCGGGACCGGCTCTTCGTCGGCCGCCCGGCCCGGGAGCGGTACGAGCGCGACCCGGACAACACCTGCGCCGAGTTCAAACTGCGCATGGGCACGGCCGGCCAGGACAAGCACTTCCCCGCCGCCGGCCGCACCATGACACCCGAGCAGCTGTCCGCCGAGGTGCTCTCCGCGCTGCGGGCCGACGTCGCGGCCCGGCTGGAGGAGGAGATCCGCGCGGCGGTGATCACCGTACCGGCCGCGTTCGACCTGAACGCCTGCGACGCCACCCGGCGCGCGGCGGGCCTGGCGGGACTGGAGTTCACCCGGCTGCTCCAGGAGCCCGCGGCGGCCGCCCACGCGTACGGCTTCCAGGCCACCGACGAGAACGCGATGTGGCTGGTCTACGACTTCGGCGGCGGCACGTTCGACGCGGCCGTGATCCGGCTGCGCGACGGGGAGTTCTCCGTCGTCGGCCACTGCGGCGACAACTTCCTCGGCGGAAAGCTCGTCGACTGGCGGATCGTGGAGGAACTGCTGGTCCCGGCCGCCGTCCGGCAGGTGCCGCAGCTGGCCGGGCTGGCCCGCGGCAACCCGCGGTGGCGGGCCGCCGTCGCCGCGCTGAAGCACGCCGCCGAGACCGCGAAGATCCGGCTGTCCCGCGCGCACACCGCCGATGTCGACGTCGAACTCGTCGACGACAGCGGCAACCGGTACGAGTTCTTCCACGAGCTGCGCCGCGCCGACGTGGAAGGGCTCGCCGAGCCCTTCGTCACCCGGTCCGTCAACCTGTGCCGCAGGGCGCTCGACGAACTCGGCGCGCAGCCCGGCGACATCGAGAAGGTGATCATGGTCGGCGGGCAGACCGCCATGCCCTTCCTGCGCGAGCGCCTGGCCGACCCGCGTCACGGCCTCGGCATCCCGCTGGACTTCGGGCACGACCCGATGACCGTCGTCGCGCGCGGCGCCGCGATCTTCGCCGGTGCCCAGCCGCTGCCCGACGACTGGACCGCGCCCGCGCCGGAGCCGGGCGCCTTCACGCTGCGCTGCGAGTACCCGCGGGTCAGCCCCGACCTGGACCCGGTCGTCGTCGGCCGGGTGACCGCCGCCGACGGTACGCCCGCCTCCGCACTGTCCGTGGAACTGCTCAACGAGGCCTCGGACCCGCCCTGGCACAGCGGCCGCATCACCCTGTCGGCACGCGGCGAGTTCACCGCCTCCCTGCGCGCCGAAGCAGGCCGGCGCAACACGTTCACCGTCGTCCTGACGGACGCCACCGGGACCCGGCGGCGCCTCAACCCGGACCGGCTCACCTACACCGTCGGCGCCGTCGAGACCGAGCCCATGCTCACCCACGCCCTCGGCGTCGGCCTCAGCGACAACCAGGTGCGCCCGCTCGTCGAACGCGGCGCGCGGCTGCCGGTACGGCGCACCGCACCGCTGCGCACCACCGTCACCGTCGAGCGGGGCGCGAGCGGCGGGCTGATCCGCATCCCCGTCCTGGAGGGCGAACGCGCCCGCGCCGACCGCAACCGGACCATCGGCCGCATCGAGGTCGGCGCCGACCGGGTGAGCCGGACCGTGCCGGCCGGCAGCGAGGTACGGCTCACCGTCGAGATCGACGCCTCCCGACTGGTGAAGGTCAGCGCCTTCGTGCCGCTGCTGGACGAGGCGTTCGAGACCACCGTGAACCTGGTCGGCGAACCCGCCGTCGACCACGCCGAACTGCTGCCGGCCGTGGACGCGGAGCGGGCCAGGCTCGCCGAACTGCGCACCCGCTGCGGCTCCCTGCCCAACCCGGTCGCCGACCTGCTGCTCAGGCGCGTGGACGACGAGGACCTGCTCGGCGAGCTGGACAGGGCGGTGCAGGCGGCCCGGCACGCCCCGGACGAGGCCGCCCGCGCCGCCAAGTGCCTGCTCGACCTGCGGCTCGCCCTGGACGCAGTCGAGGACGAACTGACCTGGCCCGAACTCGTCCGCGGCGCCGAGTCGTTGCTGACCGAGATCCGCGACCTGGTCGCCGCGCACGGCAGCCCCTCCGACCGGGAGGACATGCCGGTCCACGAGCGCGACATCGCCGACGCCGTGGAGTCCCGCGACGCCGACCTGCTGCGCCGCCGCACCGACCGGCTGCGCGAGCACGCCTCGCGCGTCCTGGACCGTGCCGGGGTGCTGCAGCCGCTGATCTTCGACAACCTCGCCCGCTACCGCGACCGGATGCGCCACCCGGCCAGGGCCGACCGCCTCATCCGCGACGGCGAACGCGCCCGGGACGCGGGCGAACAGGAACGACTGCGCTCCATCAACATCGAGCTGCAGTCCCTGCTGCCCGAGCCCCCGCCGCCACCGGACCTGGCGAGCACGGTGCGGGCGAGCTGAACGGGCCGGCTGGGCGCCCGGCATACGCCTGCCGGCCGGGCGCTCAGCCGGGGATGTCGGGGGTGTACTCGTCCCGCCCCCACTCGGAGGAACCGAGCGGGTAGTTGTACGTCGGCCGGCCCACGTTGCCGCTCGTCCGGAACGGTTTGCCCTTGTCGTCGATGCGTACGGTGCCCTGCTGGTCACCGCTGGACCACTCCAGCTCCAGATACCAGCTCACGTTGTGCGCCCGCGCGTCCGCGAAGACGTAGAAGACCTCGGGATCGGACTCGCTCACGCTGTACGGGAAGTCGCGCTGACCGGCCTTGGGGGACAGCACGGGCTCTCCGGCATCGAGGTCCACCCCGAATGCCGTCGTCTCCACGTTGCCACCGCACCCGACCCCCATCTGGAAGTCGTTCCAGGCGAGCGGTGCGCTCTTCTCCACCACCTGCACATGCAGGTCCTTCAGGACGACGGTGGCCTTCCCGGTGCCCTGCACGGTCAGCGCGAGCATCTGCCGCCCGGCGGCGACCGCGCCGAGCGCGGTGACCCACCCGCGCGCCTTCGGCTCGTTCGGCGGCGGTGGCACGTGCTCGGGTTGCTGGTTCACCAGGTAGTGCTGGCTGCACGGGTCTTCCCACTTGTACGGATTGACGTCGACCTCGGGCGCGGTGGCCCCGTCCGCGGCACCGCCGCCCTCCGCCGCGCCGGCCCCGCCGCTCCGGGAGGCGGAGACGGAGGCCGTGGGACTCCCGCTGCCCGAGGCGGTGGAGGACGGCGACGCCGACTCGCCCTTCGCACCGGCCGACTTGGAGGCGCCGCGACTCTCCTCGACGGACCGGGACGCGCCGGCCCCCACGGACAGCTTCCCGCCCCGGTCGCCGTCGTCGTCACCGTCGCCGGGCAGGAGACCCACCACGAGCGCCGCCGACACGACGACGGCGGCCACGGCGGCCCCGGCGAGCACGACGGTACGCCGCCGCGCCCGGGGAGCACCCGACAAGGACTGCCGCTCACCCTCGGAACCGGCCTCGGCGCCAGCCTCGGCCCGGGCCGCATCGCTCCCCGACGTCTCGGCAGCGGCTTCCGCCGCCCCGCCCCCCGCCTTCTGCCTCCGCCGGGCATCCGCGAGCACCCACCGCCGATGCAGCTCCACCAGTTCCTCGGGCGTCGCCTTGCACACCCGCGCGAACCGTTCCACGGGCGCGTAGTCCGTCGGTACGGCGTCCCCGTTGACGTACCGGTGAAGCGTGGACGCACTCGTGTGCAGCCGCTTCCCGAGCACGCCGTAACTGAGCCCGGACCGCTCCTTCAACCGGCCCAGCAACTCCGAGAACTCGTCCCCCGCCACCGTTCCTCCCTCTCCCCACGTCCCGGACCCGCGTTCCAGGGGGAGGTCATTCCCCCAGGTCAGAGGTGCCATCAGCGTTCCAGCGTCCCGGATGCCCCGGCAGTCGTGGCGGGCGGGACGGATCACCTCACAAGCTTGGGCCATCCAAGCACGCCGCTCCCGGCCCGCCGCTTCCGGCACCCGGTCGAGCGGCCATACCAACACCCGTGAACCACAAGGGGGATCACATGTCCGCACGCACCCACCGCACCCGCATGCTCGTCGCCGCCGCGCTCACGGCGGCCACACTGACGCTGACGGCCTGCAACAGCGGGGAGGGCGTCAAGGACGAGGGGGCATCGACCGGATCGTCGGCCACGGCCACGGCCTCGCCCAAGGCGAACGGAGGCACCTCCACCGGAACGGGCGGGACCGGCGCGGCTGGCCTGACCTCCGACGGCTCGACGGCCGGCGCGGCCGGCACCAGCGGCACCAAGGGCTCGTCGGGCTCCACGGGCTCCACCGGCGCGTCGGGCTCCACGGGCTCCACGGGCTCCACGGGCTCCTCCGGTTCCACCGGCTCCGACGACTCGGAGGCCACCCTGACCCCCTGCACCCCCGCCGCCACCCGTACGACCGCCACGGAGGTCTCCCGCCCCCTGAACCATCTCCTCCTCACCGTCACCAACACCGGCTCGAAGAACTGCGACCTCATCGGCCACCCGGCGGTCCGATTCGGCGAGGCCCAGTCCGTCCCGCCGGCCATCGAGGACTCCAAGCCGCAGGCGGTGGTCACGCTGGCCCCCGGCGAGTCGGGTTACGCGAGCGTCGTTCTCTCGGCCGCCGACGGCAGTGGCTCGGGCGGCTACACGGCCAAGTCCCTCGCGGTCTACTTCGACATGGACGCGAGCGACGCCGCCCGGCCGTCGCTGCCCGCGAAGGGCGTGTACGTCGACGACTCGGTCCGCGTCTCGTACTGGCAGTCGACCATGGCCGACGCCCTGACCTGGTGAGCGTCATGCCTTCCTGAGTGCTGGACGCATGAGGTCGAGGTCCTCGCCCCATGCGTCCAGCACCTTGCCGTGTCCCGCCTCTCTGGCCGCGGCCTCGACCAGCGTGAACAACTGCTGCTGCAGCACTACGTCGCCGGTTGCCGAGATGCGGTCCACGGCACGCAGCAATGTGTCGGTGTCCCAGCCCGGAAGCGGATGCCGGGTGAGTTCCCACTCCAGGTACTTGTTGTACGGGCGGGGACGCCGGTCCAGGGCGAAGAGCAGGTCGAGCAGGAACCGGACGCTGTCGGCGGCGTCGAGGCGGGCGGCGAGTGCCTGGCCGTCCCGGTGGTTCTTGACGGAGCGGTAGAGGGAGTTGGCATAGGCGTCGAGCAGGCCGGCGGCGTCCTGGAAGGCCTCGTCGGCGCCCAGCCGGGCCTTGTCGGCGAGGATCCGGGCGATGCCTCCGTCGAGCCGGTCGAGCACGACCTGCGCGCGGGCGAGGGCATAGCGCTCGAAACCGGGCATCCCGGCCGCACGGAACTCGGTGAGAGAGACGACGACGAGGTCGAGCCGGTCGGTGCGGTGGCCCGCGAACCGCGTCAGATCGGTCCTGGCGTCATCGGCGACGATCACATACAGGTCGTGGTCGGAGTGCCGGGTGACCATGCCGTCGTGGGCTCGGGAACCCTTGAGGACGAGGCCGACGACGGCCGGGTCGGCGGCGGCGAGCTCGACGAACGCGTCGTAGGTGAGCGGCTGCTGGGCGGTCATGACGTGGCGCTCCTCGGCGCCGCACCTCCGGTACGCCCGGCCGGCGGCTCGGGCGGGATGGTCGGCCCGCGAAGGGACGCCGGGCGTGTCTTGAAGGTGTTCGGCGCGTTTCAGACAGTATGAGTTCGGCTTTGATTCTTGAAGACCTCGTCGGTGAGGCCGGGCGGGGAGTGGCCCCGTCGTGCTGAGGACGTTCATCGCGCAGTATGCCGAGAAGCAGCGGCTCAAGAGGGAACTGGCGCACCGCCGTTGGGAGCAGGAAGAGCGCTGGCGTGAGGAGGACCGGGCAGTCGCCCGCGCGGCGCGTGCGGCCAACGAGGTCTCGGCCGTTCGGCACGGCGAGGTGATGCGGCGGCTGGCGGGCATCTCCTACGTCACGCTGCAGTGCCACGAGGACACCTGGACGTTCATGGCGCGAGCCGCTTTCGGGGCGTGGGAACCCGCCTGGTCCCAGAGCACGTACGACGCCGGGAACCGGGTCGGCCCCGACGGCAGGCGCCTGGGCCTGTTCAGTGTCGATCCGAATCTGCCTCGGGGACGCATCACCAAGGGCGCCGACGGGATGCAGGACGTGGTGCTCTCGGGCCACAACCTGGTCCGGATCCTCGATGTGCTCCGCAACGTCGCCAGGTCCGACGATCCCGCCCGCGGTGCGCGCGGCAGGGCGCTCTACGAGAGGATCTCCGCGGTGGCCGAGATGACGGACCCGGCCGAGCCGGCGGGGAAGACCACCGGCTTCGTCGTGCGCATCGACGACAGCCTGAGCGAGCGGCACGTCCGCAGGCCCTCACCCTCGCTGAACACCCCCGCCGTGACAGGGCCCGGAACGCCCGCCGGCCGCGGGCGGCGCCGGGAGACGCCGGTCCTCGTGCCGTTCACGGGGCGGCACGAGGGGACGTCTCCCTCCCATGAGGACGTGCCGCGGGGATCCTGACGACCCTCGCTGCCGCCGGGCCGGCCTCAGGAGCCGGATCTGCCTGTCGCGGAGCCGTCACGGGCTTCGCGATACGGCATGGAGGCGCCCGGACCGTTCCTCAGCGCAGCGCGCTCTTGCCCTGCCACTCGCTCCACGACAGGTTCCACGCGCCGGCGTGCTGCCCAGCGGGCTTGTCCTGTACGCCGTCATGCGGATGACCGACGAACAGGTCAACGTCGACGCCCTCCTCATGGCCGCCCGGGACGGCGCCCTGCCCGGCCTCGCCGTCGCGCTGATCCCCGGCCTGCTCGCCGCCCGCAGCGTGCTGCGCCCGGTGCGGGAACTGCGGCAGGCCGCCCAGAGCATGGGCAGCGGCAGACTCGACACCCGGATCCGGGTGCGTGGCAGCGACGAACTGGCGGACCTGGCACGCACCTTCAACGAGTCGGCGGGCGAACTCGAGCGCTCCGTACGGGAACTGCGCGAGGCCGAAGCCCGCGCCCGCCGCTTCGCCTCCGACGTCTCGCACGAACTGCGCACCCCGCTCGCCGGAATGCTCGCCGTCACCGAGGTCCTCGACGAGGACGCGGACCGCCTGGACGCCGACACCGCCCGGGCGGTGCGGCTGGTCAGCGCGGAGACCGGAAAGCTCGCCGTGCTCGTCGAGGACCTGATGGAGATCTCCCGCTTCGACGCCCGCGCGGCCGAGCTGAACGCCGACGAGGTCGACGTGGCCGAAGCCATCCGCAAGACCCTCCACCACCGGCATTGGAGCGACGACCGGCTCCGCACCGAACTCCCCGACGGCGTCCGCGCCCGGCTCGACCCGCGCCGCTTCGACATCGTGATCGCCAACCTCGTCGGCAACGCCCTGCGGCACGGCGGCGCGCCGGTCACGGTACGCCTGCGCACCGAGGCCCGTTCCTCGGGCCCGCCCGTGCTGATCACCGAGGTCATGGACAGCGGCCCTGGCATCCGCCCCGAAGTGCTCCCGCACATCTTCGACCGCTTCTACAAGGCCGACGCGGCCCGCACCCGCTCGGCGGGCAGCGGCCTGGGCCTTGCGATCACCCTGGAGAACGTGAAGCTGCACGGCGGGACGATCCACGCCGGGAACCAGCCCGGAGGCGGCGCCGTCTTCACCGTCGAGATACCGCTCCATGCGGAGGAGACCGGCGGATGAGCGAAGCAGGCCGGCGGACGGGACGTGCGCGCACGTGCCGACGTGCGGCGGCCGTCGCCGTCGCGGCCGTCGCCGTCGCGGCGGCCGTACCGCTGCTCGGCGGCTGCGGCATCCAGGAGACCGACGTCATCGAGGCGGGCGGTCCCGCCAGCTTCCAGGCCTTCCTCGACCGCGACTACGACATGCTGCTCTTCTTCCGTTCCCCCGACGGAGGGCTGAGCACCGTCATCCGGACGACCGGGCCCTCGACCGTGTTCGGCGACGGCTACGCCGAGTCGGGTTCCGGGGAGCAGAGTTCCGGCGACCCGGCCGGACCGGTGCCGACGGAGAAGGTCGTGATGGCGCTGCTCGACGGTCCGCGGGAGGAAGACCGGGCCGCCGGCCTGACCACCGCCCTTCCCGCCGCCCGCCCCGGCGGGACCGTCGAGGTCGAGCCCTTGCCGGGCGGCAGGGTCGCGACCCGCCTGCCCGTGGCCCTGGCGGGCCTCGACAGCACCGCTCTGCGCCAGCTGACCTGCACGATCGCCTACAGCCAGGACGCCGACGGCCAGATCGTCGTCGAGCTGACGGGACACGACGGGGTATCGAGGTCCGGAACCTGCGGACTCGCGCCGGGCGGCACCGGGAACGCACCCGCCGCCGCGACGGGGAGCGGCGGCGGTTGAGCAACCGCCTCAGCAGGACCGGCCCCGACTCGAGAGAGTCGGGGCCGGATCCGGGACTTTCCGCGGCTGTCTAGAACAGGCCCTTGTAGCCCTGCCAGCCCGTGCCGATCAGCGTGCGCGCGGTGAACGTTCCGTTCCCCTTGCCGTTGTTGCGGTAGAGGTTGCCGGAGGTGTCGCGGACGAGCAGGTCGGCCCTGCCGTCACCGGTGATGTCGCCGACGCCCAGGATCGCGTTGTACCCCTTGCCCCAGGACGTGAAGACGGTGACCCGGTCCTTGAACTGGCCCGCGCCCGTGCCGTCGTAGCGGAAGAGGGTGCCGTCGGTGCGGCGGGCGAGCAGATCGCCGAAGCCGTCGCCGCCCAGGTCGCCGGCCCCGGTGATGTGGGTGTACCCGGTCCAGGCCGAACGGATCTTGACCCGCCCCTTGAAGCCGCCCGCGCCGTTGTCGGCGTACAGGTAGATGTCACCCGTGGAGGCCTGCCGCGCGATCAGGTCCGTACGGCCGTCGCCGGTCAGATCGCCGGGCGCGGTCAGCACGTTGTACTGCTGCCAGCCGCTGCCCAGTGCCGTGTAGCCGCCGGTGGGGCTGTAGGCGCCGCCCGCGCACTTGCCGGTGTAGCGGCGCAGGGTGCCGTCGGGCATGCGGACCAGAAGGTCGTTGCAGCGGTCCTTGGTCAGGTCCCCGAAGGGCACGGCGTACGTGCCCGCGGGCCAGCCGGTGCCGGACGCCTTGGTGCCGAAGGCGCCCTTGCCGTCGCCGTAGTGGGTGGTGAGGTAGCCGGCGGAACTGAGCGTCATCAGGTCGCCCGCGCCGCCGTTGAGGTCGTGGTGGCCGCGGGTGCCGCCGGTCAGGGTGATGCTGCCGGTGAGCTGCAGCGCCGCGCCCTGGCCGTCCTCCGGCGCCGCGGTCAGCGTCCAGGTGTACGTCCCGTCCGTCGCGTACGCCGTGGCGGAGACCTTGCCGTCCCAGGTGGCGGTCAGCGCGGCGCCGCGCGCGGTGGCCGCGAGCGTCCGCACGGTACGACCCGCCCTGTCCTTGATCACGATCTGCGCGCCGGACGCGGCGGGCTTGGACAGCTGCCAGGAGCCGTCCCAGCGGGCGTCCGTCGTGGACTTCAGGTTCACCGACGTGTCGGGATGCGACTCGATCTTGGCGAGCGGGGAGGTGGGCACGCCGGTGGCCTCGGCACGCACCACGCCCGTGGCCGTGTCCAGCCAGGCGACCCCGCCGCCGAACCGGTCGGCCGCGATCTTCCCGGTGGCGCCGGGCAGGGCGCCCAGGTCACGGGTGTCACCGACGGTGCCGGTGTGGAAGTCGGTCAGCCGGACCGTGCCGGCGTCCTTGTCGAGGCTCAGCAGATATCCGTCGCCGAGCTCGCCGGCGGCGGGCAGCGCGGCCTTCTGCTCGGTCGTACGGTCGTAGAGCCCGGAGCCGGTCGAGCAGTCCCAGGCGACCCAGCGGCCCACGGCCTGCAGACGGTTCGGTGTGCAGCCGATGTCGACGGTGTCGGCGGTCGCCTTGGACTTGAGGTCGACGGCCTTGATGGTGCCGGCGGTGTCGCCCGCGGTCCACAGCGCGGTGCCCCACACCGCGCTGCCGCCGCCCACCCGCTCGGAGATGATCTTCGGCCCGCCGGTCGCCGCCATGTCCGCCACGTACTGGTGGTGGTCGGGGCCGGTGCCCTGGCCGAAGACGACATAGCGGCCGGACGCGGAGAGCACGTCACTGCCGTACGTCGAGGGAAAGCCGTTCGCGTCGGTCGCGGGCAGCGGCAGGGACAGCGAGTCCTGCTCCGACGAGCGCACCTCCAGGTGTGGCTTCGCCGAGTTGAGCTTGTACGCGAACCGGCCGTCGCCGGTGCCGACGGGGACCGCGCCCGCGTAACTGCGGTCGCCGGTCGCCGTCGCCTCGGGCTGTGCGAGCACCGAGCGGTCGCCCGCGGACGGGCTGTCGCCGAGGTCGAGGGTGCGCTTGAAGACCGAGGGGTAGAAGTTGGTGTCCCACTCGGTCGTCGCCAACACGCCGCCGGCAAGGGCGAGTTCGCGCAGCTCGCCGACGCGGGGCGGAAGCTCGCGCAGTGTGCTGAGGGAGATCGTGCCGTCGGCGCCGACCGTGGCCTTGCGCACCGCCCAGTGGCCCGCGTCCGCGCCGCCCGTCACCAGGACGCCGCCGTCGGGAGACGCCGCCATGGACAGGGCCGCGTGCGGCAGCAGGGTCTTGGCCTCACCGCCGCCGATGGGCAGTGCCTTCAGCTCCCCGCCCCGGCGCAGCTGGTACTCGTCGCCGGGCTCCTGCGGTGAATAGCCGGTGGTGGCGAGGACGTGGTCGCCGAGCAGCGCCACATTGGCCGGGAACTCGCGGCTGCCCGCCACATCGACCGTGATCTGGGGACCGTCGAGGGCGTCCCGGCGGCGCAGGTGCACCTTGTCGTCGCCGTACTCGCTGTCGTACCAGCCGACGTACGTGTCGGACAGCACGGCGATCATGCCGTTGCCGCCGACCGCGCCCGCGAAGGCCACGTCGGCGCGGGCGGCGTCCAGGTCGACCAGCGTGATCTGCTGGTTTCCGGCGTAGGAGTCGACGGGAGTCCGCAGGGCGATGGTGTGCCCGTCGGCGCCGATCGCGTACCCGGCCGCGGGCACGGGACCGGTCACCGCCGTGACGGTGAGCTCGCCGCCGGCGGGCTTGCGCAGCACGTGCAGCGCCTCGAGGCTGCTGCCCGCGTCGTTCAGGGTGGCGGTGAGGACGGCGCCGCCCGTGGCGCCGAGGTAGTAGTGGCCTTCGGGCAGCGTGAACGTCGTCGACGTACCCGCCTTCAGGTCCTTCAGTTCGACCGTGCGGCTCGCCTTGGTGTACAGCGCGACGACGTCGGAGGCCGCTCCGTCCACCCGCACACCGGAGTCCGGGGGGTTCGGGCCGACGGCCTGTGCGTCGCCGCTCTGCGGGATCCACCGGTAGGGGCCCATGGGGCCGAAGCCGGTACGCCACGGGTCGCCCTCCTGCTCCTCCCTGGTGAGGAAGCCGGAGCTGCCCGCGGTGTGCAGGATGTTCTGCAGTGGTGCGTACCGGTCGGGGGCCGGAATCGTCAGGGACGCGGGCTCGGCCTGCGCTCCCTGCAGGAGAAACGGGACGGCACCGCCGGCGACCGCGAGTGCGGCGGCCGTGGCGATGCCCGTACGTATGAGCGTGCGTCTGCGGTCAGGCGAGTGTCGTCCTGCCACGCATTCCTCCAACTGGCTGGCGATGAGGAGACAGCTCGACGCGGACGCACCCGGACGCGCGCGAGCGGCACGTCGACGGGGCGCGGTGCGGAGCGGTCCCCCAGAAGGCGCCGGAAGGTAACACAGGGCGTGCACAGGATTCGAATGCGTTCGCGAATGGCTCATGGGCGGGCAAAACGGAAGCGGAGCATCGCGGGCGCCTGCCCGCAGCCGACAGCACGTCGATGATGCTGGAGCCTTCCGACGCCTCGTATCCTCAGACGCCGCAGAGCAGGCCCTCCCGGCTGAGGACCTCGCCGGCGTTGCGCATGAGGTGCTCGAGCAGGGCCGCCTCTCGGGCGCTGAGCTGGATGATCCGGCCGCCGGCATACGCCTGGCGGGTGTGGGTCTCCAGGGCGATTCCGGCGCGGCGCAGGACGGAGCTGTCGCTCTCGCGCAGCCGTAGGCGCAGGCGGACCCGGGCGAGGAGTTCCTCGAAGCTGAAGGGTTTGGTCATGTAGTCGTCGGCGCCGCCCTCCAGGCCGTGCACCGTGTCGGCGACGGTGTCCCGGGCGGTGAGGATGATGACGGCAGGGCGCTGGAGGCCGCGCCGTCGGTGCCGACGGTGGTGCGAAAGCCCTGGGCGGTGAAGCGTTCCGCGAGGTAGGAGGCCATGTGGGCCTCGCCCTCGGCGATGAGGAGGTGATGGCGGGGCCGTCTGGTCTGGCTCATGGTCTGTGGGGACCGCTGTTCAGGGCGTGGGTGACGTAGGGGATGAGCAGGGTGAAGGTCGAGCCTCGGCCCGGTGCGCTGTCCAGCTGGATCTCGCCGTGGTGCGCCTCGGCTATCGCCTTGACGATGGCGAGTCCGAGCCCGGCTCCGGTTCTGCCCCGGCTCTCTTCCGCTCTCGTGAACACCCCGAAGACGCGTTGCCGGTCGGCGGGCCGGATGCCGGGGCCGGTGCCCCTGACCCAGAGTTCGACCCAGTCGGGCCCGGGCCGGCCGCCGATCCCGATACGGCCGTGCTCCTCGGTGTGCTGAGCGGCGTTCTGGGCGAGCTGGATCACGGCCTGGGTGACGAGCTGGCGGTCGGCGTGGAGGGTGTCGCGGCGCGGGTTCTCGGCGAAGTCGAGCAGCCAGCGGCGTTCGGCCAGCGCGGCCGCCGGAATTCGACCGACCGGTGGAGGCCGGTGCTCGCCATGCTGGAGAGCCGACACGAACCTCAGCGGAAGTCAAGGAGAAGTCATGAATGTCCTGTTCTCAGGTTTCTCATAAGCCCCAGCGGGGTGAGGGCGAACATCCGCGGCGAGCAGAGCCTCTCGTCGGCCACCCGGCTGGACGCGGCCACGCTGCGGAGAGTTGGGGGGGGCAGGGCGGGGCATCGATGTCCGGCACCCGCGGACCTGCCCCCGGCGGCACCGGGCCGTCCCTGGAGTGAACGGAAGTCCCGCCGGACCTGTGTCCGGCGGGACTTCTGCGGGCGGTCGCTCGGTGGAACCCACGGGTGTCAGAGCGAACGGGCGGGAGAGAGCAGGGTCAGGCCCGCCCCGGTCTCCTCACTCCTCAGCTCCGGAGACGACCTCAGGAGCCTCTCCGCGAGCGGGTCGCGCACAAGTACCCGGTCCGGCATGACCGGTGGCTTCTCCCCGTCGTAGAGCACGACCGAGTCCCAGTCCTCAGGGTCGGCCGCACCGCGCCGATCGACGATCACGGCGCGGGTCGGCACCGGAAGTCCCGTCGCCGCCGCGACAACAGCCGCCTCGACCACGTCGGCCTGCTCCGAGGTGAGGCCGTCCAGCCAGAGCGTCTGGATCTCGCAACCGAACGGTTGGTAGTCGTACTCGTCGATCACGTTGGTGTCCGCGGAGAACCACCAGTTCATCGCGATGGACGCGAAGCGCAGACCCAGAAGCCGGCCGAGTTCCTCCGGGTGGATGAGGACATCGTCCCCCTCGATGTTGATGACCTCAGCTGCATCCTTCACCGGGTGCACGAGCCCGATGCCGTGTGCCTCGAAGAGTCCCACCTGTTCGGCGAAGACCGACGTGGCCCCCGACTCCCGGTACCACCGGATGAATCCGTCAGCCATGGCTGACAGCTCTGCGGTGCGAAGCTGTGCGCGTTCTCATGCCCCAAGCCTTCTCGCCCGTTTGATGGCCCACGACTAGTCCCCTATGAAGAGCAGGTAGCCCGAGCGCCGGATCGCCTCGTGGGCCTCCTCGATGACACGCTGCACCACAGGTGTCTTCTCCTCCTCCCGCAGCTCTTCGAGCTCGACTACAAGGCGCTCCAACTGGGGTGTGTTGAACATCGTCAGGTCGTACGGCGAGATGCCCCGCCGCAGGCTGCTCTCCGGTGCTCGCGCGCACAACGCGAGGAACGAATCCTCCACATCGTCACCGAACTCCTCGACGACATCCTGCGCGCGGTTCAGTCTCCGCATTCCCAGACCCATGCCGGCTCTCCTCTCTCGTTTCAGGGTGTCGGAGGAATCGGGTACATCGTCACCAGATCCCCGTGCACGCTCACCACGATGGTGAGGCAGTGGGTTTCCCGCTCTCCGCTCTGCCTGGAAGACCTGCCGAACCTCTTCGTGGGGTCGAGGCAGACGTTCTTCTCACGGTAGGCGGAACCGCCGTTCGCATGCCTCCATCCCCCCTGGTCCGTCATCGCCCCGTAGAAGATGTCCCTCAGGTCCCCGAGCGTGAGGTCGGAGTTGAACAGCCCCTTGCTGTCGGAGACCATGCGTCCGCCCTCGAAGTGGTAGTCCCGCAGGTTCCTCAGCGCGATCGTGTCGAGGGCGACCTCGATGCCGTTCTCGGGGAGGTTCTGGCCAGTGGGAATGAACTCGCAGTCGTCCCAGCCGTCCCAGCCGTCCCAGCCGTCAAAACCTCCGCCTCCGGAGGAGGCTGCGGCCGTGAATGCCCTCGGGGTCGACTTGGACCCGGACTTCTGCATGGCCTTGGGCTTGGGCTTGGTGTCGCAGAGGACGGCCTTGACCCGCTCGATGACTTTCTCGCCCTTGTCGACGAGCTTCCTCGCCTTGGCCGTCTTGTCGAGGAAGTCGTTGATCCCCGCGATGGCCTTCGCTATCTTCGGCAGCTTGCTGGCGATCTTGAGCGCCTTGGCTGGGCCGAGGTTCTGGATGATGGCCCAGAGGCAGATCCCGACGTCGGGGGCGTCCCAGCACTCCTTGATGTCCTCGGCGAACAGTTCGACGAGGAGTTCGCCGCCGTTCTCCTTCAGATAGTCGAGCAGGTCCTTCTGCGCGAGCGCTCGTGCCGCCTCGTACTCCGCCACGCTGATTCCCGCAGCTTCGAGGGCTTTGCGCTCCGCCTCCGTCAGGTCGCCGCCGGAGACGTCCTTACCGGACCTGGCGGCCTCCTCGCGCTCCTTGCGCTCCAGTTCGCGCTGGTACTCCTCGGCCCGCTTGGCCGCCTCGTCGGCTTCCTTGGCGTAGGTACCGGCGTTCTTGGCGGCGGTCTCGGCCGACTTGGCGTGCTCCTCGGCGGACGTGGCCAGCTTGCCGGCGTCGGCGGCGTCCTTCTCCGCCTGAGTGGCCGCGCCCTGGGCGACGCTCGCCTCCTTCTCGGCCAGGGTGGCGGCGCTGCCCGCGGCCGCGGCCTGGTTCTCCGCGTCGGCGGCGGCTCCACGGGCTCGTTCGGCCTCGGCCTCGGCCCGGGTGGCGGCAGTGCGGGCCGCTGCCGCGTCCGCGAATGCCTGGTTGGCGGACTGGCGGGCGAGTTTCGCGTCGGCCTGTGCCTGTGCGTCGGCTTCGTTGGCCCGTGCCGCCGCGGTCCGGGCCCTGGCTCCGTCCTCGGCGGCCTGGGCCGCGGACTTCATCGCGGCCACCGAGGAGCGTGCCGCGTCCGCGGAGGAACGCGCCGCTGCTGCCGCCGCCTTGAACGCGGGGCCCACCTCGGCGCCCGCACGGGCGGCGGCGGCTTCGGCCGCTTCGGCTGCCTTGACTGCCTCCGCGGCTCGGGCCTCGGCCTTGGTGACCTCCGCCTGACCCGTCGCCAGGGCGGCCTGGGCCACCTCCGCAGCGAAGTCGGCGTTCACGTCGGTGCCCGTGAACGGCGCGGTGAGCTGGATGGCGGTGTTGGCCGGTTCGGCGATACCGGCGGCGGTGGTACGGGCCGAGGTGGCGGCCTGGACGGCGATGGTGGACTGCAGGCGGGCCATAGCCGCTTCCCTGGTGGCGCCGTCGGCTTCCTCCCGGGTGCGGTTGGCCGCCTGGAGGGCCTGGTTGGCCCGGATGGCGGCCAGCCCGGCGAGGCGGGAGGCCTCGTGGGCGGCGATGCCGGCCCGGGCTTCCTGTGCGGTGGCCTCGGCCGCCTTGGCATTGGCCCGCTGCGCCGCCGCGCGCGTGGCCGCGGCCTCGGACTCCGCCTTGCTCGCCGCCGCGTTCGCCGCGAAAGCGGCCGCTTCGGCCTTGTTGGCGGCGGCGTTGGCCCGCGCTGCGTGCGCCGTGGCTTCACTGGCCGCTGCCCGCGCCCGCGCGGCCGCACCGGCAGCCTCGATGGCCGCCGAACGCGAACGCACCGCCGCAGCAGACGCCTGATCGGCAGCGCCACGGGCCGACCCGGCAGCCGTTCCGGCCGCGTTCGCAGCGGATCGTGCCTCGGTGGCCGCCGTACGCGCTGCCTCGGCGTGCTCGGTGCCCTTCGCCTTGGCGGCCAGCGCTTCGGTCGCCTGCGCCCGGGCCTCTTCCGCCTTGTGGACGCGTTCGGCCTCCACCGCCTTGTTCCTGGCGTTGCGGGCCTTGGTTTCCTCGCCTCTGGCCAGCTCGTCGGCCTTGGCGGCGATGCCCTCCTGGGTCTGCGCGGTGGCCCGCTTCTCGGCCGCCACGGCCGCGGCGGCCTGCGCGTCGGCCCGCTTGGCCGAGGCGGTCCGTGCTTCGGCCTCGGCACGCGCACGTGCCTGGGCGGCCACATCGCGCTCCCGTTCGGCCCGCGCCCGTGCGGCTGCCGCCAGGTCGCGCTCGCGTTCGGCGATCGCCCGCTGCTCGGATGCGATCCTGGCCTGACGCTGAGCCTCGATCCGCGCGGCGCGTGTCTTCTGGGCGTGGTCCCACGCCTGCTTCTCGGCCTCCTCGGCCTCGATCCTGGCCTGGCGGGACTTGGCCGCGGCGTCCGCCGCGATCTTCGCCTGCTTGGCCGCCGCCTCGGCGAGCCGGGCCGCCGCCTTCGCGTGCTCCTCGGCGTTCGCCCGCCACTTGGCAGCCTGCTTCGCGTGCAACTCGGCCTGGTTCTTTGAGTTCAGCCCGGCAGCGTCGGCGGCCGACGCGTCCACCGCGTGCTGCGCGGTCCCCGCAGCCTTGGCCGCCGCGTCCGCCGCGTCCGCGATACCGGAGGCGACCTGCGACCACTGGACGCCATGGGTGAGCCCCGTCTCGACCAGAACATCGGCCTGCACCTTGGCCTGGCCCGCCGCCACCTGCGCCTGCTTGGCCGCGTCCTCGGCGATACCGACCTGCCGGGCGATCTCGGTCTTGACCGGCCCGTAGTCGGACAGGCGCTTGCCGGCCCGGTCGGCGGCGAGCATCCGGTCGGCCTCCCGGGACTGCGAGGCCGCCGCGTTCATCGCGTTCGACGCGGTCTTGAGCGCCTTCACCGCGTTGCCGTGCGCGGCAATCAGCTTGGTACGGGCCTCGGCGGCCGTGGCCGCCTGCTCCGCCAGCTTGCGCAGCCGCTCCGCCGCCTCCAGCGCCTCCTTCTGCGCCTTCTCGTGGGCCGCTTGATCGTCCGCGTCCTTGCGCGCGGCGACCGTATAGCCCTTCTCGAGGAACTCGGCGATCACCTTGTCGTCACCCGTGGCCAAAGCGGCCTGTGCGGCCCGCTTCACCTCCGGACCCCCGACCGCGACGAGCATCTCGACCCGCTTGCGGTTCTCCGCCGCGCGTTCCTTGTCGTTCTGCTCCGTCGCCTTGTCCCGCTGCCGCGCTATATCGGCGCCGAACGCGAGGAAATCGGCCCGGTCGCGGGCGGTGCCCTTCAGGACCCGCTCGACCTCCGCGTTGAAGAACGGGCCGCCCGTGCCGCGCAACGCCTCGATCCGGCGGCGGTTGGCGACATCGGCCTCGTCCCGCTTGTCCTTGGCGCGCTGCCGTGCCTCGGCCTCACCACGCTCCAGGAAATCCCGGATCGCGTTCGGATCCGTACTTTCCAACGCCTTCCTGGCGGCCTCGCGGACTTCCTCCTCCTCGTCGAACTCCGCGAAATCCTCAACCAATTGCCGGTCCTGGTCGGCACTGATGTCGTCCAAGGCGGAACGTGCCGGAGGTGCGCCGGTCTCCGATTTCGGCAGCCCGGCCAGTTCCCGCGTAAGCACGACCGTGTCACCCGGCCGCGGCGAGGTCGCAGCCCTCGCTTCCCCGGCCACACCGCCGAGAATGGCCAGTGCCATGACGGTTGACACGACCTTGACCGTCAGGCCTGGTGCACGGCCACGTATCTGCCCGGCTCGGGTCCTGATTCTTCCCCCCACAAAAAACTCCTTCAATGAAATCGGTCGGCAGACGGGTATGAGAGGCCGGCGACAGAAGACCGCCTGAAGAAGCCCCCTGCCCGCAATGCGCGGGCAGGGGAAACCGGCCGGAGCCACGGCCGCGGACTCGGCGGTACGGAACCGGCGCAGCGCGCCGACCCGTGGCGTCAGCCCTTGACGCGGTTCTCGCTGTCGCGGGCCCGGGCGGCCATGTCCTTCCAGAACGTGGCCGTCAGACCGGCCTCCGTCTGCTCCTTGGCCCAGTCGTCCTGGCGGGCCTCGGCCGGCGTGACGATCTTCTGCCAGAGGCCGTCGGCGCTCTCCTTGGCCAGCCGGGCGATGTTCTGCCAGTTCCCCGCCTGCACCATGGCCGTGTCGAGCTCGGCCAGCCACGACTTCTGCGCACCGTCCGCGTGCTCGGCCACCGCATGCCAGGCCCGCTCGGCCTCCGCACGCGCCTTCGCCGCGTCCGCCGACGACTTCAACGCCTCTTCGGCGGCCACCGCCTGCGCGATCAGCGACGCCAGCACGTGGTGGCGCCGGACCTCGGCGTCCGCCACCCGAAGCCGGTAGGCCTCCACGTCCAGGGCGGCACCCGTCGCCCATCCGTAGCCGAAGAACTCTTCGGCGTCCGCGTCTGTGGAGCCGGGCCGCAGAGCCCACTGCGCCGCCACCCGCACCTGCTCACCCGGGTCGTCCTCCGCGAGCGCCCGTACGAAGGCACGGTCTTGCTCAGCGACCTCCAGACGGTGCTGCGCATCGGCCTCCCGCGTCATGCGGTCACGCTGCTGCGCCTCGGCGTAGCCGGTCTTCACGAACGCGGCCCGGTCGGCATCCGTGCCCTTCAGCGCCCGCTCCGCGGCCGACCGCACCGCCGGGGAGAACCCCACCGGATGCGTGGCCACCACCCGTTCGCAGAACGCCCGGTTGCGTGACCGCGCATCACGCAGCCGCTGCTTCGCCGCGTCGTAACCGCCCCCGGGGGCCAGCCAGTCCGCGATCGCCGCGTCGCCGCGCGTGCTGCGCAGCGCGTTCCACGCCGAGGTACGGATCTCCGCGGGCAGACCCGACTTGGCCAGCCGCAGTACCCGTGCCCGTGCCTCGTCCGCCGCGGCAGCCACCGCCGCCGAGGCGGGGCCGGCCGGATCGGCGGCCACCACGGCGTGCGCCCGGGCGGGCGCCGCGCCCTCGGACAGGCTGCCACCGGCCAGCGAGGCGACCGCCAACGCGGCCACGGCCCACCTCTGAAGTCTCACGCCACGACCGGCGGAATCTGCCACCACTTCAGCTCTCTTCCTTATTCCTGCCGCTACGTGCAGTTGCGTGCCGTGTTCTGGGGGGTCCGACGCCGCCAGGCCGGGGCCGCCGTCCCCTCCGGTGCCTCGTCAGGGAGCCAGCGGTGCGGAGACGCGCCAGCCCGCGATGCGGGCCTTCTTGGGCTCCCCTTCCTCACCGCCGGGCAGGGGGAACGCGAAGGTGGGATGGGCGTAGACGTCCTTCGTCGTGGGCGCGAGCCAGTTCACTCCACTGCCGGCGGTCTGGGTGAAGGACACGAGGCCGAGAGTCGTGGACGTCAGGGGGGTCGGGCGAGTGCACCACGTGGCGCTCTTCCGGAAGGCGGCACTGCGGTCGTCCGCGGCGATCTCCACCCGCAGACCGTTCGCCTCGGCCTTGCCGCTCCTGATGTAGTGGCCCGGCTTGCGCACGGACTCGAAGGAGTAGCAGCCGGGCTGGCTCGCGAGCGAGGGCACGACGACCCAGGTGGCGTCCTCGCGGTCGGCCAGGGCGCTGGTGGACTTGAGCGAACCGTTGAGGAGGATCTTCCCGCGGTCGCCGCTGGACTGGCGCGCGTACTCGAGGTCTCCCCATGCCTTCAGGGACTGGCGCTTGAGTCGGTACTGGGTGTCCGCCTTCAGGAACAGCGCGACGTCGTCGTCGCTGCCGGCCAGGGCCTTCTTGGCCGCCGCGACCAAGTTGGGGTTGACGCCGCCGTTCTGCGCGGCGGCCTGTATTTGCAGGGCGAGCTTGCGGTTCGCCTCCGCGAGCTTCTTGCGCCGGTTCTCGTCGTCGCGCTTGTACGCGGCTTCGGCGCCGGTGTGGATGTACGCCTTCCACGCGGCCGGGTCGGAGGCGAGGGTGGCGCGCTGCCCTTCGGTGTACAGCTCGGTGCCGTGCAGGTCGGCGGCGGCCAGGCGCAGCAGCTCACGGATGAAGTTGTCATCGCTCAGCGTCAGCATGGCCTCGGAAGGCGTGATGCGGAACAGGGCCGCGGTGTTCTTCCGCGCGGCGAGCTCCTTGCGGCGCTCGGCCTCCTTGCGGTCCTGCTCCGCCAGGTCCTCCAGTTCCTTGGCCACGTCCCGCTTGTGGGCCTCGCGGGCGCCGTTGACGATGAACTCCCGCCAGTCCGCCGGCTCGCCGAGCAGTGCCTGGAGTGCCGCGGCGCGTACCTCGGGGCCGGACGCCTCGTGCCTGGCGACGGCCCGGATGAAATTGTCGTCGCTGAGGGCCAGCAGTTCCGGGGTGCTGGGGATGCCGATGGTGAGCAGAACCTGGGACTTGGCCAGCCGCGCCGCCCGCTCGGCCTCGGCCTTCTCCCGCTCGCGCTGCTGGTCGAGCTTGTATGCCTCGTGGACGCCCGACACGATGAACCGCACGTGGTCCTCGTCGGCCGTGCTGGCCATCGCCTGCTCGGCGGCGGTGCGCACGGCGTCCAGCTTCTCGCCCGCGTCGCCGGCCTTCTGCCACAGGGCGTGGATGAAGTCGTAGTCGCTGAGCAGGAGTACGTCTGCGGTCGGATCGAGACGGACCACGGCCGCGGCCTCGACGCGCTGGGTGTCGGTCGTCCCGATGCCCGCCGCCCGGGCCGCGACGTCCGATGTCCCAACGGTGGGAGTGCTTTCGGCGACTGCTCCCGGCGCGACCGCGCCGGTGACGGCCGTGAGGGCGGTGGCGGCCACGAGGCCGCGCGTCACGATCCGCCGCATGCGTGTGGAAGGAAGGTGCTTGGTGTTCACGAGGGGTGAGACCTCTCTGCCGCCGCGTATCGGCGGCTCGACAGGAGAAAGGTTGAGAAAGGTGGAGACAGGTGCAGACAGGTGCAGACAGGTGGAGTTGCCGCCGACGCTCAGCGGGCGGGCGGCAGGCACGCGAAGCAGGCGTGGAGACGGGTGTGTCCCGCGCGGTCATCGCGCTAGTCACGCTCGTACGCCGCCGGGGCGAGAGACAGTGATCCGGAACGCGAAGTCGTGCAGGCTACGGAACCTGACGGTCCTGCCCGAACCGGTGAATGTGAAGAAAAACGTGAAGGGAAACCGTCACCTGGACGAACTCGGAAGCGTCACAGGAAGGCAATTACTCGCCGCACCATGGCCGGCAGGTCCGCTCGGCACCACAGCAGCACAGACGTCCGTCATGATGATGACGGAATGCACGGGCCTACGCCCCACGATTTCCCCCCACTAATGAAATACCCGGGGCATCCGGTCCGTCGAAGCATCACTGCCGCGTCGGTCCCCTCCGGCACGCCGCCCGGTCACGCTGGTCATCAGGACCCTAACCCACATTTACCGAGCCACGCAATGATTTCCTTGCCGGGTGCATATTGTCGGCGGTGGCGACTGCCGGTAGTTCGTTACTGAACTTGAACTCGGGTTGTCGCAGCGGGTTATGCGGGGCTGGGCATTGGTGCAAGCACGTGCAGGCAGCCTGTGTAACGGCTGTGCCCAAGTCACGACAAGAACTGGGGGGGATGAGGGTGGCTCCGCGTGCAGCGCGCGTCATCGGCGTTCGGTGCAGCGTCGCGTTCTTGCAGGGGTTTCCGTCGCCGCGGCGGCCGGGATCGCGGTCACCGTGACGCCGGCCATGAACGCCGAGGCGGCATGGACGCCGGCCTGGAACGTCTGCAACCTGTCGACGTCGAGCCGCTATTACCGGACCCAGACCAGAGTGAAGAACGCGAGCGGTACGGTGACGGCGATCC
This sequence comes from Streptomyces sp. NPDC051243, assembly GCF_044455405.1. Lineage (NCBI taxonomy): Bacteria > Bacillati > Actinomycetota > Actinomycetes > Kitasatosporales > Streptomycetaceae > Streptomyces > Streptomyces sp. NPDC051243. The sequence goes on from NZ_JBITES010000004.1 coordinate 380,579, forward strand.
GCACCCTGTCGCCCGACGGTGCCGCGCCATCCTGGCCGGAGGTCGCCTGGCGTACTGCCTCTCCTTGGCCTGGATGCTGTCGTTTCTGCCCAGCGGACGACGCGAGGGCTGGGGGGCGGGGACGGTTCTCGCACTGGCGAGCCTCGTCGAGATGGTGACCATCACCGGGCAGGTGGTGCGCGGGAAACGCAGCCACTTCAACCACGAGACACCCTTCAACGAGGCGCTGTACAACGCGATGGCCGTCACCGTCGTCATCCTGTGGCTCGGCACACTCGCCTGTCGCCGTACTGCTGCTCCGCGCCCGAATCGCCGACCGCGCGTCCGCCTGGGCGATGCGCTGCGAGGACCGCCCACGACGACGCCCTCGTCGCCCAGGCCCGGAAGATCGACCTTCTTCAGTAGCCGCGGGACGAGGCCGAGAAGAAGCTGGACGACGCGAAGCAGGCGCTCGCGGACGCCGAGGCCGAGGAGGGGGAGGAGCCGGGCGACGAGTGCGTCCCCGAGCCCAAGCACGACGTCGACCTGATGGACGAATCGTCCATCGGCTCCCTCGAGGCGAAGACCTCGCTCGACGTCAAGCTTCGGCTGAAGGTCGACGCGGACATCCCCGGCCGGCCAGGGCGCCGTCTTCATGACGGCCGATTACGTCAACGCGGACGGATCCTGCGGCGGTTACCCGGACTTCGACCACCACGAGTTCCAGATCCTGGCCAAGGCCGACGACGCGGACCATGGTGAGGGCACCGAGGGCAAGCCCGGCACCACCGACAACACCACCGAGCAGGGTGGCTCCTCCACCACTCCGGTGAACGGCAACGGCGGCAGCGGCTCGCTCGCCGAGACCGGCTCGAGCGACGTTCTGCCGAAGGTCGCCCTGGCGGGCGGCGCGGCACTCGTGCTCGGCGCCGGCGCGGTGGTCGTCGCCCGTCGTCGTAAGGCGGGCGCCACCGCCTGACCGGCGGAGCGAGACGCGACCGGGCCCGGTTCCCCGAGGGGAGTCGGGCCCGGCCCGTCTCCCGGTCCGAGTGCCTGTGCTCTGCTCCGACCGCGAGGTCGCGAACCTCGGCGTTGTGGCGCCCGGTAGCCGGTGGTGCCGATCCGCAGCGTCCCGTACCGTCGGTCCGTGATGATCAGTGCGGGCGAGCCCCGTAGGCTCGGCGTTCCGGCCGCTGAGGCGCGGTTGCGCTTCGAGGCCGAGCAGCGGGAGACCGGCGCCGGGCCGGGGCGCAGGTTGCTCGTGGTCGACGGGGAACCCGCCTTCGAGCTCAGCTTCTGGTGCGGAACGTGCCCGTTCCTGTTCCGCCGACTGGACACCGCCCGGCAGACGTTGTCGCTGCAGAGCGTGCAGGAGACGCTCACCGGCACGCTGGCCGGTCCGGACGACGGCGGCGTGACGGAGGCGTTCGGTGCGTTGCTGCCGGAGGGCGAGTACCTTCCGTTGCTGCTCCGCGTGGAGCCCCGTCTGGTCGCGCCCGGCCAGGAAGGCGACTATTTCAGCGGCGAGCAGGTGACCACGTGGGGGGTCGACCAGTTCTGGGGCCTCCCGGAGTACCCGCACACGCCGTACTACCGGACCTTCGAGACCGCGGTCGACGCGTCCGCTCACCTCTATGAGTTCGTCGTGCCCATGGTCCCCCCGACGTGGAACACGAGGGAGCGCGTCGAGGCGTACGCCGAACTCATGGGCCGGGCAACGGTCCCGACCGCTGTGGCGGTATCGACGCTGGACGTGTGCGAACCCGCCGCCGGCCAGCCGACCGACCACCACCGGCACTGGGGCCTGACGCACTTCCTCCTCGACGGCCACCACAAACTGCAGGCCGCGGCCACAACCGGCCGCCCGGTGCAGCTCCTTTCACTCCTGGCCCTGGGCGAGGGCCTGGCCGAACCCGCAGACTGCGCCCGGGTGCCCGCCCTGCGCGCTCGACTCCGCTCGGCCCGGGCGACCGGGAACTGAATCAGGCGCCCGAGGCCTGAACCAGGCGTCGGCTGGTTCCAGTGTGCTGTTTTGCGGAGGTGCCGTTTTGCGGATGCACACGACGATCTGCCGCGCTGTCGCTGCCGCGACGCATAGTCTGAGCGACTGTCAACAGGCCGCGGGGCCGCCCTCGGTGTGAGCAAGGCAACGTGCCTGCGTGATCGGTTTGGGCGCCGGCTGCTCCCCCGAACCGCGAACGACCAGCCGGGTGGGAACGGTGATGGTGCGGGCCCGGGAGCGGTCGCCGTCGAGGCGGGACAGGGCGGTGGCCGCGGCGCTGCGGCCGATTTCCTCCGGGTCCTGGGCGACGACCGTCAGAGCCGGTTCCAGTGCCTCGGCGAGTGACAGGTCGTCGAAGGCCACGACGGCGACGTCCTTGCGCTTGCTGCGGGCGAGTTCGGCGACGATGCCGAGCGCCATGATGTTGTTGCCGGCGAACAGGGCCGTGGGGGGATCGGCCAGTTCGAGGAGTCGGGAGGTCGCGGCCTGAGCGCCCCGCTGGTCGTGTGCGTCGGCGACGAGCGAGCGGTCGTAGGGGATGCCGGCTTCCTGCAGGGCCGTGCGGTATCCGGCGAGGCGTTCGCGGCGGGTGTACAGCCTGACGGGCAGGTCGCCGACGAAGCCGACGCGGCGGTGCCCGTGGGCGATCAGGTGGGCGACGCCCTCCTGGGCCCCGGCACGGTTGGAGCTGACGATGCTGTCCGTGGACAGGCCGACTCCGGGGCGGTCGAGGAAGACGATGGGCAGCCCCGCCGTACGGTGCGACTTGAGGTCGGAGTGGTCGGCGCCGACGGACGGCACGACGATCAGGATGCTGACCCGCCGGGCGAGGAACTTGGCGGTCAGGGCGCGTTCGCGGTCGGGGTCGTCCGCGGAGGAGCCCATGAGCAGGGTCAGGCCGCGGTCGCGGACCGTGTCCTCGATGCCGCGGGCCACAGCTCCGAAGAAGGGGTTGGCGAGGTCGGGAATGACCAGTCCGATGGTGGTGTCCGGGCCGCCGACGCGCATGTTGCGTGCCATGAGGTTCGGCTGGAAGCCCAGTTTGGCCACCGCGGCGAGCACCTGTTCCCGCGTCTGCGCCGAGACGGGGCCGTCCTCGTTGAGGACACGGGAGACCGTCTTGGCGCTGACACCTACTTCTCGGGCGACGTCGGCCAGGGTGGGGCGGCGGCTCGCTGCCATGGAGGAAACCGTCTCCTGAGTGCTCCCGGGGTTCCGGCCGCGGCCTCGGCCGGAACGTGCGAGAGCGGGTTGCGCTGTCAGGTGGCCTGCACTCCGGCGGCCTTCGCGGCCTCGGAATCCGCTACGACAGTACCTCCGGCCTCGTCGACGCTGAGCGCGCCGGTCATGATGGCGACGACCTCGGCCATGGAGTAGTCCGAGGGCTTGATCACGGCGGCGCGCCTGCCCAGCCGGTGGACGTGGATCCGGTCCGCGATCTCGAAGACGTGCGGCATGTTGTGGCTGATCAGCACGACCGGCATGCCCTTGTCGCGGACGCGGCGGATCAGGTCGAGGACCTGTCCGGACTCCTTGACGCCGAGGGCGGCCGTGGGTTCGTCCATGACGACGACGCTGCGGGCCCAGGCGACGGCGCGGGCGACCGCGACGGCCTGCCGCTGTCCGCCGGAGAGGGTCTCGACCGACTGGGTCAGCGAGCGCAGGCCGATCTTCAGGTCGGCCATGTGCTCGGCGGCCTCCCGGCGCATGCGCTTCTTGTCGAGCATGCGCAACGCGCTGCCGAGGAAGCCGGGGCGGCGCAGTTCGCGGCCGAGGAACATGTTCGACGCGATGTCCATGGAGGCGGCCACCGCGAGGTCCTGGTAGACGGTTTCGATGCCGTGGGCCCGGGCGCTCTGCGGACCGGAGAAGGTGACGGGTTCGCCGTTGAGGCGTATTTCGCCCGCGTCGGGGACCACCGCGCCGGTGAGGGCCTTGATCAGGCTGGTCTTCCCGGCGCCGTTGTCGCCGATGACGGCGAGGACCTCGCCGGGCAGCAGGTCGAAGTCGGCGCCGTCGATGGCGGTGACGTGGCCGTAGCGCTTGACCAGACCGCGGGCCTGCAGGACAGGGGTGGGGGAGCTGTTGGCGGTCATGGTCAACGGGCCTTCTTCCGGGAGATCTGGTCGACGGTCACCGCGAGGATCACCAGGACTCCGGTGATCAGGGTCTGGTAGATCGAGGCGACGCCCATCAGCTGCAGTCCGTTGCGGAAGACGCCGACGATCAGGACGCCGATGAACGTGCCGAGCACCGAACCGCGCCCGCCGAAGAGGCTGGTGCCGCCGAGGACCACGGCGGTGATGCTGTCGAGGTTGTCGGTCTGCCCGGCCTGCGGGTCGCCGACTCCCGTGCGGGAGATGAGCAGCAGGGCGGCGATGCCGTAGAGGACGCCGGCCACGGTGTAGACGCCGATGGTCAGGCGGGAGGTGCGGATGCCGTTCAGCCGCGCCGCTTCCGGGCTGTTGCCGAGGGCGTAGACGTGCCGGCCCCAGCCGGTGCTGCTCAGTGCGTAGGCGAAGGCCAGGAACAGGGCGATGGTGACCAGCGAGCCGTAGGTGATGTCGGTCTTGCCGAGCGGGAAGGTCTGCCCGAGGGCCGTGAGCGGGCCGGGCAGGTTGGTGACCGTCTGCTCCTCGGAGTAGATGTGGGTCAGCGCGAACGCCACGTTGAGCATGCCGAGGGTGACGATGAACGGCGGCAGCGGGATCTTCTGCACCAGCGCCCCGTTGAGCAGGCCGAAGCCGCCGCAGACGACCAGGCCCAGGGCGATCGCCGCGAGCGGCGGGAGGGTGCCCTCGGCGGCCATCTTGGCGATCATGATGCTGCCGAACGCCATCACGGCTCCGCAGGACAGGTCGATGCCCGCGGTGAGGATGATCAGCGTCTGGCCGATGGCCAGCGTGCCGACGACCATGACCTGCTGCACGATCAGCGAGAAGTTCCCGCCGGTGAGGAACTGGTCGGTCGAGACGGAGAAGAAGACACAGGCCAACAGGAGGGCGGCCAGCGGTCCGGTGGTCGGCTGCGTGAGCAGTCTGCGGATCGTGGTCGGCGCTTTGAGCTCCGCGTACGGCGTGGATGTGGAGGGTGGCGTGGACGTGGCAGTCATGCGAGGTCCTTCTCGGAAGACTCGAGTCCTTGTGCGTCCTTGTCGGACGGTGGGAGGACGAGAGGGCGGCCGTCCCGGGCCGGGGAGGAGGGTCCGGCCGCCCCGCTGAGGTGTCGAACGGCGGCGGCTACGGCGGCAGTCGGGCGCCGGAGGCTCAGCCCCAGCAGTTCTCCAGGCCGTAGGCGGTGTCCTTGGACGTGACCCCGTCCTGCGCCTTGTCGGTGATCAGGGTGACGCCGGTGTCGGTGTAGCCGGATGCCTTCTCGCCGTCCTTGGCGTACGTCGCGACGGCCTTGACGCCCTCGGCGGCCATCTTCAGCGGGTACTGCTGCGAGGTCGCGGCGATCTTGCCGTCCTTGACGGCCTGGGTGCCGGTGCAGCCGCCGTCGACGGAGACGATCAGGACGTCCTTCTCCCGGCCCTTGGCCTTGAGCGCGGTGTACGCGCCCAGCGCGGCCGGCTCGTTGATGGTGTAGACGACGTTGATGTCGGGCGACTTCTGCAGGCAGTTCTCCATGGCGGTCTGGCCCTTGGCCTGGTCGCCGCCGGTGTCCTGGGAGCAGACGATCGAGGGGTCGCCCTCCTTGATGCCGAAGCCCTTCAGGAAGCCGTCGTGCCGCTGGACGCCGACGGAGACGCCCGGCGCGAGGTCGAGGGTGGCTATCTTGGCCGGCTTGCCCTTCATGGCGGCCTTGGCGTACTCGCCGATCAGCTCGCCGGCCTTGAGGTTGTCGGTGGCGAAGAGGGCGTCGACCGCGCTCTCCGGGTCGGTCGGGGTGTCCAGGGCGATGACCAGAACGCCCTTGGCCTTGGCCTTCTCGATCGCCGGCACGATCGCCTTGGAGTCGCTCGGCGTGATCAGGATGCCCTTCACACCGGCGGCGACCATGTTCTCGATGGCGGTGACCTGACCGGCGTTGTCGCCGTCGAACTTGCCCGCCGCGGTGGACAGTTCGACACCGTTCTCCTTGGCGGCCTTCTCGGCGCCCTCCTTCATCTTCACGAAGAACGGGTTGGTGTCGGTCTTGGTGATCAGACCGACCTTGACGGTGCCCGATCCGGTGCTCCCGGTGCCCGCTCCGGATCCGGATCCGCAGGCGGTCAGGGTGAGGGCTGCGACACCCGTGCAGGCAGCGGCTCTGAGCAGGGAGGAGGGCAGACGAGAGATGCGTGACATGAACAACTCCTGCGGGATCGCGGGCGAGCGGCCGGCATCGGGCAATGCCGTCCCGAGGTGTCATCGTTGACTTATGTCATCGTTGACACTGCTTGGCGAGGATGATGGACTCCGCCTCCGGGCAACGTCAATGCCTTGCGCCCGTCACAAATCGGCAACGCCCGCGGCCCTCGCCCGCCCGAAGCCGTTCCGCGACCGCCCGCAACGTGCCCGTTTCGCCGGCGCGTTCGAAGAGAGGAGCAGACCATGACCCCGCCTCGGATCACGGAGGACGCCACACCGTGAACAAGACCCTGCTCGCCGAGTTCACCGCCCGTGAGGGTGCGCAGGACGAGGTCGCGCGCCTGATCCAGGACTACGCCAGGAAGGTGCGCGAGGAAGAGGGCAACCTCGCCTTCGACGTCTACACCAAGGCGTCCGCCCCGCGCGCCTACTGGATCTTCGAGGTGTACCGGGACGAGGACGCCTTCCGGGCGCACCTGAACGCCCCGTACGGCGGCCCGTTCAACGCCGCGCTCGCCCCGCTGATCGAGGAGGACGCCTCCGTGCTGACCTTCCTCGACCCGCTGACCTGAACGGTGCCGGGCCGGCCTCGGCCCGGCAACTCGCCGAGGCCCGCGCGCCGGAAGCCGCTCCTGGCGGCCCGGCGCGCGGACCGAGGCAGGTCACCGCCAGATGGACCGCAGCCGCCACGCCCGCAGGTGGTCGAGGGTGGCGGTGCCGCCTTCGGCGAAGACCTCGACTCCGGTGCTGGAGGGGTCGGGGAAGATCTGGTCGGTGATCACTGCCTCGCCGTTGCCGCCGAAGACCTCGACGGACGACCAGTCGACGAGGATACGCAGCGCCACCTTGCCGTTCCTGGCCTTCAGGGGTGCGGTCTGGACGCCGGGGAAGGTGCTGTTGAAGTCCCCGGCGCCGGAGCGGGTGCGGTCGACGTACAGCTCCTGTGTCGTGGCGTCGTAGCCGATGACGGTCTCCTCGCCGCCCGCGCCGGTGCGCACCTTCAGGCCGAAGCGGTCGGCGTCCTCGAGGGAGAAGGTCGCCTCGATGTCCAGTGCCCTGCCGTTGGCCGCGGGTCCGGTCAAGGGCTGTGAGGCGTTCTGGACCGTGACGCCGCTCGCGGTCGCCGGGCGCTTCTCCCGCAGGGACTTCACGCTGCTCACCGGCATGCTGGTCAGCCGGACGCGGCCGTCGACGGTGCGCAGGGCCATCTCGCGGGGGATGCTCTGGGCCCCACGCCACGGGGAGGTGGGGAGGGAGCCGCCGTAGTCCCAGTTGTTCATCCAGCCGATCATGTAGCGCTTGCCGCCCGGTGCGTTCTCCCAGGACACCGCCGCGTAGTAGTCCTTGCCGTAGTCGGCCCAGTCGGCGCGCTGTACGACGGACTCGGCGGGCTCGTCGGCGGCGGTGAACCGGTCGGCCAGGACGTGGCCCCAGCCGGCGGTGTTCCTGTCGACGATCTGGATCCGCGCCCGTTTGCCGGCGTACGGGCGCATGTCGAAGGACGCCCAATCCAGGGTCTCGCTGTCGGCGCCGGTCGCGCTGCGGACGACCTTGCCGTCGACGAGCAGGTTGACGGACGTCTCCCGGGAGACGCGCTGGGCCCGGGTGCCGGACAGCAGGATGTGGTCGACGTTGAGGTGGCCCCAGCCGCCCGTGTTGTCGTCGACGATTCTGATCCGCGCCTTCTTGCCGGCGAGGTCGCTGACGTCCCAGGAGGCCCAGTCGAGTGCCTCGGCGTCCTTGCCGGTGGCGGTGCGCAGGACTTGGCCGTCCACGAGGAGTTCGACGGCGGTGGGGTTGGCGGAGCCGGCCGGGTGGTTGCCGCCGCCGATGAGGAAGTTGATGTGCTTCTGGTCGATGGTGAACTCGGGCGAGGTGAGGGTGCCGGTGGTCGAGTCGCCGTTCAGGAAGGTGTTGACCAGGCCATTCCCCAGGAAGCCGGAGACGCTCTGCTGGCCGGGGAGTGTGCCGGTGGCCGGCGCGGTGCCGAAGGCGTCCCCGGTCGCCGTCCAGTCGCCGTAGGTGCCGCCTTCGAAGTCGGCGAGGACCGTCCCCTCGGGCGGCGTCTGCTCCATGACGGTTCCGGCCTCGTGCGGATGCCGCCCGCCGCCGATCTTGAAGTTCAAATAGGGGCTGTCGACGGTGAATTGGGGCGAGGTGAGGGTGCCGGTGGTGCCGTCACCGCCGTGGAAGCTGTTGGCGAGGCCCTTGCCGTCGAAGCCGGTGACCGCCCCCTGCCCGTCCACCGCCCCGGCTGCCGGTCCCTGGCCGAACGCGGTTCCTGTCGTCGTCCACTCAGCGAAGCCGGCGCTTTCGAAGTCCTGCAGGATCTTGCCGTTGGGCGGGGTGTAGGTGCCCTTGTCCTCGGCGGTGAACTTCTTGCCGTCGAAGTCGCCGATGAAGTACTGGGCGGCCGAACCGCCCGCGATCCCACCGGGGTTGATGTTGACCACCAGAACCCACTTGATGTTGTCCGGGTCCCCGTCGACCGCGAGCGGGAACAGGTCGGGGCACTCCCACACGCCGCCCGTCGCACCCGCCGGCCCGAACTCGCTGAGCAGGTCCCAGTCCTTGAGGTTCCTGGACGAGTAGAACCGCACCTTGTGCTCGGCGGACAGCGACACCGTCATCAGCCAGCTCCTGGTCGGCGCGTACCACTGCACCTTGGGATCGCGGAAGTCGGTGGAGCCGATGTCGATGACGGGATTGCCCTGGTACTTGGTCCAGGTGCGGCCGCGGTCGGTGCTGTAGGCGAGCGACTGGGCCTGCTTGCCGCCGTTCTTGTAGGCGCTGGTGTAGATCGCCACCATGGGCGGGTTCTTCTTCGTGCCGAACCCGGTGGTGTTGTTCCAGTCGACGACCGCGCTGCCGGAGAACACCATCTCCTCGTCGTCGTGCGACAGGGCGAGCGGCAACTCCTCCCAGTGCACGAGGTCCTTGCTGACCGCGTGCCCCCAGGACATGTCGCCCCAGGAGTTGCCGTTCGGGTTGTACTGGTAGAAGAGGTGGTACTCGCCCTTGTAGTGGACGAGGCCGTTGGGGTCGTTCATCCAGTTCTTCTGCGGAGTGAAGTGGAACTGGGGTCTGTAGGTCTCGGTGTACGGCGGGATGTCGGCAGCGACGGCCCGGGGGGTCAGCGGGGTTGCGGACAGGGCGCAGACGGTCGCCACCGCCGCCATCATCCGTATGCGGGCATGCCGGGATACGCGTACAGAGCTCATGGTCTCTCCTAGTCCCGCGGCTCGTCCGCGCGGCTGCTTACTGCGGCCCCGGCGCGGACGGACCGAAAAGTCACACACCCCGGGCCGGCGCCGACGTCCACGCCGCCGACCCGGGGGTGTCATCGTTGACATGTGTCATCGATGACATCGAGTGCCCGATTATGAAGCGCAGCCCTGTCGGTGCGTCAACGGGTCGGATGCAAGGAGCCGGCTCTCACGCGGGAGCTCGTTCCACCTTCAAGCCGTGATGGGCGAGATGAGTCGTAAGAAACTCGGCCAGGACGCACGCCGCGTCGTCGCCGTTCAGTAGGGGATCGGGCTCCGTGTCCGCTGAGGGGAAGGCGAAGTGCCCGGGCATGACGACGGCCCGGGTGAAGAAGTCGCACAGGACGTCGAGGAACTCCTGATCCGGGCGATCGGGTGCGGTCTTGCCCAACGCAGCGAGGCCTGCTTCCACCATGGTGTTGATGTGTCGTCGCCGCGCGTTTCTCCGGTGCCGGGCCTCGCTGGAGGCGCTCTGCTCGGTTGCCTCCACAACTCGGAATCTGCTGGGGTCGCTGCCGGGCCCGCTGCTCGGCCAGTGGTCCGCTTCACGGACCGCTACCAGGGCCTCCTCCATCGAGCCCGCGTGGACATGATGCACCCGCCTGATTCCCTCACCGGAGCTCTCCAACTCGACCCGGTAGCGCGGCAAGTCACTTTCCGGCCCCGCGAGCGATTCCTTCGGCGTCTGCTCTGACGCAAGCCGGTTCCCGTCCTGGTTCGATGCCGCTTTGCTCATGCGAAAGACTCTACACGGCGTGTATACGCGGTGTGTATAGAGGTGATGTGCGGATGACGTGGGCAGTGACTCACGAAAGGACGGCCGCCTCCTGGCCTCCGCCGGAAGGCGTGGGCGGCCGTCCTTTCGGAGCCACGCCCCCGTGGTCTCAGGAGAACAGCAGGCGCCAGGTCAGCGGTCCGGGGTTGCCGTCGGCGTCGCCGCGCAGTTCCTTGCGCGACTTCTGGAAGTCCCGCACGTTCAGCCGGTCCGCCTCGCCCCAGGTCCTGCTCGGGCCGACCTTGTAGTGGTCGCCGAAGCCGCGCTTCACCAACTGCTTGCCGAGCTGCAGGACATACGCGTTCGAGGCCCCGGCCACGAAGTACTTGCGTCCCGGGAACGCGGGAACCTTCGGCTTGGTGGGTGTGGTCGTCTCCGGGGTGTCGTCGTCCACGTCCAGTTCGGCCTTCGCGTACTTGACGATCCTCGCGAAGTCGATGGCGCCGGGGTCGCCATGGACGTTCTCGGGCACGTGCATGTGCCCGCACACGCCCTTGAAGTCCGCCCACCGCGCACCCGTCAGCCGCTGGCCGCCGCTCCCGTACGACGTGGGGTACGCGGGCCACGCCTTCGGGCCGGACAGCGGTACGCCGTGCTCCTCGTGCATCCAGGCCAGGAAGCGGGCGACGCCCTGCAGCGCCCAGTCGGGGGCGTCCGGCCAGTAGATGTGCGCCTGCTCCGCGGTCTTCCACTTCGCGTGGGTCTTCGGGTCGCAGGTGCCGACCAGCTCGACCTGGCAGACGTTCATGGTGTTCGTCTCGACGCCGCCCCGCAGGTTGACCAGCGCCCTGGAGGAGGTCTCTATGTCGAAGTGCTGGTACCACTTCAGCTTCTTGGCGGCGAGATCGGGGACCGCCGTCAGATTCGGGGCGGACGAGCCGCCGCCGTATCCGGGAAGGGTGCGGCCCTCCGTGGTGTGCAGGACGACGACGTTGACCTGCATCGGGTCACCGCCGAAGTCGTCCTGGTACCAGTTCGCCCGGCTGGCGCCGGGGTATCTCTGTGGGCCCGTCTTGGTGGTCATCACAGACTCCTGGGTCGAGTGTGGGCTCGCCGGTTCGGGCGAGGCGGGGGAGAAGCGGGAACGAGGATCAGTGCCCTTGTCCCAGGGCGGACGGCCGGCTCGGGGCGGGGGCGGCGGCCGGGGCTCGGGCCGGCGCCGGCGCCATGGGGCCCGCCGCGCGCAGGTGCCGCTCCAGCCGGGCCGGGTCGGTGTCGGAGCGGCCGGCCAGCTCGCGGGCGAGCGCCGCGTGCCGGAGTTGCCTTGAGGACGGGGTCTGGGTACTCAGCACGACGTCGCGGGGCAGTTCGGGCAACCGGTAGCGGCCGGTGCCACCCACGGCGGGGTCACCGTCCCAGACCAGGACCCGGGCGGTGACGGCGGCGTCGATCAGCGGCAGCAGCTCGTCCGGTGCGAGCCCCTGGACGTCCGCGAGGAGACCGACGTCGAGCCATTCGCCGTCGGCGGCGGCGTAGGTGAGCATGGTCCGGGCCGGATCCGGCAGCTCGACCAGCCTCGCATGGAGGACGTTGCGTACCGCGGCCGGTATCCCTGCCTGCGGCCCGGTGCGCCGGCCGGGTGGCAGCTTGAGCAGCTCGGCCAAGGCGAACGGGTGGCCCTCCGTACGCCGGTGCAGCGCCGCCACCTCCTCGGGCGGGACGTCCTCGCCGCGCGCCGCGAGCAGCTCGGCCACGCCGTCGGCGGTCAGCGGCTCCAGGGTCAGCCAGGTCGCGCCGAGCAGGGCCAGGTCCGCGAGCAGCATGCTGGACACGGGGGCGTCGGGATTGCGCAGGGTGCAGACGAAGAGGACGGGCGCCTCCCGCACCACCTTGGCGAGCCGCCTGAGCAGGCGGTGGAAGCCCTGCGGTGCCTGGTCGAGGTCGTCGACGACACACAGCGTGGGTGCCTGGGTGAGTTCATGGACGACCGTGCCGAGCGGGTCCTTCTGCGCGACCTCGTCCTGCGCGGAGTCGGTGCCGTCCTGCCGCAGCGCGTCCAGGAGCTGGACGGTCGGGCAGGTCTGGAAGACCCCACGGTTCCCGCTGAGCGCCTGACCGCCCTTGGTGCGGGCGACGGTGAACCCCGCTGCCGCGGCCCGGGCGGACAGCTCCTCCACCAGCCGGGTCTTGCCGTACCCCTGCTCTCCGTTGACCACGGCCCACTGGGGGCGACCCGCGGCCGCGGCCGACAGCAGGCCGACCAGTTGCGCGGTCTGCTCGTCGCGGCCCACGAAGGGGGTGGTGGCGGGGACAGGTCCTGGGTCTGGACGCAGAGGCGCGACGGACGCGGCGGACGCGGCGGACGCGGCGGTGAAGTCGGGGCGGGAAGGAAGACCAGGGGAAAGGCTCGTACCGGACGAAGCCGTGGGAGGGGTGCCGAGTACGCCGACATCGTGCCGCAGGATCGCGGTGTGCAGGTCCCGCAGTTGGGGGCTGGGATCCAGGCCGAGCTCCGTGGCCAGCATGTGGCGGAACCGCTCGTACTGCCGCAGTGCCTCGACCGGCCGTCCGGCCGCGTACAACGCCCGCATCAGCAGCGCCCAGGAGGTCTCCCGCAGCGGTGCCTTGAGTACGAGGCCCTCGGCGACGTCGATCGCCGGTTCCGTCTCGCCCTGCTGGACGAGGATCACGGCCTGCAGCTCCCTGGCGTCCTGGAGGGCGCCGTCGAGCCGGGTGCGCTCGCGTGTCGCGAAGGCGTGCTCGGCGGCCTCCGCCAGGGCCTCGCCGCGCCACAGCCCGAGCGCCGCGTCGACCTCCGCGCGGGCGGCGGTGAGCTGACGGTTTCTCAGGGCCTCGCGGGCCCTGCCCAGCGAGTCCTCGAAGAGGGCCGTGTCCCGTGCCTCGCGGGGCACCTTCAGGGCGTACCCGGCCGGACCGCTGACCAGCATGGTGGACCGGCCCTGCCGTACGGGGTCGAGGACCGCGCGCAGCCGGCTGATGTGGGCGCGCACGGAGGAGGAGGCGCCCGTCGGCCGGTCCGTCGGCCACAGGTCGCGGCAGAGGGTGTGCTGGGAGACGGGGCGGCCGTCCTCCAGGAGCAGGCGGACGAGGAGCAGCCGGCGCTGCCGGGGCCCCAGGTCGAGGGGAACGTCCCCCTTCAGCACTTCGACGGGGCCGAGCACGCCGAACCGCATCGCGTGTCCATGACGTGAGTTCAACGGGCGGGCCACCTCCTGGGCGACATCAGGGTTTCGCACGCTACGCGATGGATGCGACGGCGAGCTCCGGCAGCGGTCACTGTTTCCGCAGTCAACCAATGGTTTGTTGCTCCGCTGTTGTCCTCGTGTTGTTGCCCGAGGGTCAGCGTGTGACGTCGAAGGTGGCGGCGCGGGGTACGAACGCCGTGTCCCCGTCCTTGGCCGTGGCCAGTGCCGAGACGCACCAGTGCCCTTGTCCAGCTCGGCCGCCTCCCGCTTCGTGACCTTCAGCGTGTAGGTGCAACGGGTGGTGTCGTCCGAGGTGCCCCGGCACTCGGCGACCTCCGCCGAGCGAAGCTCCGCCTCGGTCGGGTCGAGCTGCGAACTCGCGGGCCAGGCAAGGAGCTTGAGGTCCCGGGAGGCCCGAGTCGTCAGTCACGTCCACGGTGTAGGTGAGCGAGCCGGCGCTGTCGTCGGACGGAGCCAGGTAGCGGGCCGAGCCGTTCTCCAGGGCCGGTTCCGTGGCGGCCGAGGCCAGGGCGAGGCCGCCGGCGCCAACTCCGCCGAGGAACTGTCCCCCGACGTGGTCGTCATGGACGTACGCATGCCCGAGCTGGACGGCATCGCCGCCACCCGCATCACCACCGGCCGCCAGGACGCGCCCCGGGTTCTCGTGCTGACCACCTTCGACCTCGACGCGTACGTCTTCGACGCACTGCGCGCCGGTGCCTCGGGCTTCCTCCTCAAAGGACGTACACCCCTCCGGACTGGTGCAGGGCATCCGGGTCGTGGCGGCCGGAGAGAGCGTGCTCGCCCCTCCGCGACCCGCCGCCTCATCGGCCACTACGCGTCCGGCCCGCCCGCCGCGGTCCCGGCCGGGAGCTCCCCCGAGCCGGACGTCCTGACCGTCAGCCAGCGCAATGTCCTCACCGTGGTCGCGGCCGGCCTCACCAACGCGGAGATCGCCGAGCGACTCGGCATCACCGTGGGCACCGTGAAGTCCCGCGTGAACGCGCTGCTCCGCAAACTCGGCCTGCGCGACCGCGTACAGGCGACGATCCTCGCGTAGGACCTCGGCCTCGCCCGCGGAACCCACCCGGCGCTCACCTCTGACCACCGTCCTCTGACCACCGTCCTCTGACCACTGGCTACTGGCCACCGCGACGCAACCAAGGAGTCCGGCGGGCGACAGTTCGAGCGAGTCCACGGCGGGTGTCATACCGCTCCTCGCAACCGCCCCCGCCAGCCTCGTGTACCTCGTGCTGCCGGACAACACCGCGATGTACATCAGCGCCGTCGCTCTCGGGGCGGAGGTCAACGCCGAGATCATCGGCTGGTGCACCCGCGCGCTGCGCCGCGGCGGCCGCCCGGACGCGGCGTCCTGAGCCCCGGCACCCGCTGCGCGTTCTCAGTGCGTCAGAACGATCTTGAAAAGGATGATCAGCAGGCCGAGCAGCAGGTTGACCGATGCGGTGGCGGCCATGAGCTGCCGCGACGCACCGGCGCGGCGCGCCGCGGCCACGGACCAGCCCACCTGGCCGGCCACGGCGATGCACAGGGCCAGCCAGACGGCACCTCGCACGTCCAGCCCCAGCAGCGGACTGACGGCCACCGCGGCGGCCGGCGGGACGGCGGCCTTGACGATCGGCCACTCGTCACGGCACACGTGCAGCACGATCCGGCGGTCGAGGGCCTGCAGTGCCAGGCGCGCGCCGAACAGCTGGGCGTGCACGTGCGCGATCCAGAACACCACCGCGGTGAGCAACAGCAGCAGTACCAGTTCGGTGCGGGGGAACGAGCCCAGGGAGCCCGCGCCGATCACCACGGAGGCCGCGAGCATGGATCCGTAGACGCCGCCCGTGTAGTCCGCGTGGGCCCGGCGCTCGGCGCGGCGCTCCGTGCGGGCCGCGGCCGGGCCGGTCTTGTTCCTGGTCACCGCTGACTCCTTCCGACGACGCGGGGGAAGGGCCGCGGCGCGCTGGCACAAGAGACAGAACCGATTATTTGGGCAAAACGGCATGGATCGTGGAAGATGCGATTTGTGCCGCGCCGGGAGAATCTGAGAACGGCGGGTTCCCGCAAGGAGCCCTCCCCCGAACGCTCGCTGCTGGCGTCGGTCGTCACCGACCCCGGGAATCTGCCCGAGATCCTCGCCGGCTTCGCGGTCCGCCGTACCGGTCCGGCCGTGCCTGAGGCGATCGCCTCTCTTCGGCGGAACCATCCCGACGCCGACGAGGCGGAGCTCCGGGCCCGGGTCGTCGCTCGCGGCCGACGGACCGTCGTATCGGAGGGCGCCCTCGTGGGCGGCCCGTTCCTGCTGCTCATTCCCGTCGCGTTCTGCGCGGCGCTGCTCCGCCAGGCACGTACGCTCCTGGAACTGGCCGCCCTCGACGGCCGCGACCCCACCGCGAGCGCCCGCGCCGGGGAACTCCTCGTCCTCCAGGGCGTCTACGAGGACACCCGGCAGGCGCAGGACGCGCTCACCCGTACCGGACGCGCCGCCCCCGCCGCCGCCCCCGCCCGCTGGAAGCGATGGGTGGCCCTGTGGGACGTCACCGTGCGCATGGCCCGTCTCCTCGGCCTGCTCACGCCGGACGACGAGAGCCCGGCCACGGGCGGACGCGTACGCCGGCTCGCCGTCCAGGTCTGGCGGTGGCTGCTCCTCGGAGTGGTCTTCCTGGTCGGACTGGTCGCCCCCCTCGTGTGGCTCCCGTACCTGGCGGTGGCCTACCAGCGCAACGACGCCCGCCTGGCAGACCGTGCCCTCGCCTACTACTTCGCCGACAGCGCACCCGCCCCGCGCCATCGGACCTCCCGACTCGAACCGGAAGTGATGACGGCCGCACTCCGCGCGCTCCTGTCCCTCCTCGTGCCGCTCGCCCTCACCGCCATGACCTTCCTGACCGGCCTGCGCATCGCCGAGAGCCGCTGGCCGGTTCTCGGCATCACCCTGGCCACGGCGTCCGCCGCGGTCGGCGCGCTCTGGTACTGGCGCCGCCGCCGGCGCTCCTGACCGTCATCCGGCAGTTGACCGCTGGCGGTCCGCCACCCGGCCGGACGACGTCCTGCACCACGACGTCCACGAGCAGGCGCCGCCCCTGCCCGCCTTCACCGCGGGCCGGTCCGACAACACCGGTCGCATCGGGGGAACGGTCAGCGGGAGACAAGGGGGGTTTCGGACTCGACGCGGGTGAGCTTTTCCGGGTTGCGGACGTAGTAGAGGCCGGTGACTCGGGCGTTCTCCACACGGAAGGCGAGCACGCCGTCGATCTCCCCGTCCAGGCGCAGGACGAGTCCGGGGTTGCCGTTGACCGTCGTCGACTCACCGGTGAGGGTGCCGCCGGCCTTGTGGATACTGCCGGCCATGTACCGGAGGGCTTTTTCAGCGCCGACGATGGGCTGCAGGGCCGCCAGTCTGAGGCCGCCGCCGTCGCTGACGAAGACGACGTCCGGGGCGAGTACGTCGAGCAGCCCCTGCAGGTCCCCCGTCGCGAGCGCCCGCTGGAACGACTTCGACGCTTCCCGGGCTTCTTCCGGGGAGGCCGGTGTGCGCGGTCGGTGGGCGTCGACGTGCCGGCGGGCGCGATGTGCGATCTGCCGTGCGGCGGCCGGGGTCTTGCCGATCGCGGTCGCGATGTCGTCGTAGCCGAAGTCGAAGACCTCGCGCAGCACGAAGACGGCGCGCTCGGTCGGTGAGAGGGCTTCGAGGATGAACATGAGTGCCAGCGACAGGTTCTCGGCCAGTTCGACGTCCTCGGCCACGTCCGGCGCGGTGAGCAGGGGCTCGGGCAGCCAGGGGCCGACGTAGGCCTCCTTGCGCCGTTTGAGGGCGCGGAGCCGGTTGAGTGCTTGCCGGGTCGTGATCCGCACCAGGTAGGCGCGTCGGTCCCGCACCTGTGCCAGGTCGACCTTGACCCACCGCAGCCAGGTCTCCTGCAGGACGTCCTCGGCGTCCGCCGCCGATCCGAGCATCTCGTAGGCGACGGTGAACAGCAGGTCGCGGTGGGCGACGAAGGCCTCGGTCGCCGGGTCGGTGACGCGGTCGTTCATGTCGTGCGCTTCGCTCTCTCGTGGCCGGCCCCGGCTAGGCCGCGCGTCGGGTGCCGGACGGTGTCGTGGGGTGTTCCGGCCGAGGCGGCTGCGGGCGGTCGGTGCCGTCGCCGTGGGCTGGGCGGGAACTGGCCCTGCGTGCCCCGGACACCAGCTTGTCGAGGGTGAACCGGCAGGCGATCTCCTTGACGCCGGCACCGAGCCCCCCGCTGAGGCCGAGCGCGTTCACCTTGTCGTTCGGGTAGGAGAACTGGGTGACACCCTCCTTCCGGCCGAGGCTGAGGCACTGTCCGGCGAAGAACATCCGGACGGAAGCGGTCTTCTTCCCCGCGATCCGGCGCAGGATCGTGTCGGCGGCGGCCGGGCCGAGCTGCACGGCGGCCTGGCAGCTCATCCGGAACGGACGCTCCGGCATCACCGCGGCGTCCCCGGCGGCGACGATGCGTTCGTCGTCCACGCTGGTCAGCGTCGTGTCGGTGAGCAGGCGCCCTTCGGCGTCCGTGCGCAGCCCGCTGCGGGCGGCCAGGTCCGGGACACGGAATCCGGCCGTCCAGATCGTCACCGCGCTGGGCAGCACGCGGCCGTCGTCGAGCCGAACGGCGTCCTGTGTCACCTCCGTCACCTGCGCACCGGGACCCTCGAGGACGGTCACTCCCAGCTCGGCGAGCCGGCGGGCGACCGGGCGGCGAACCCGGGCATGCAGGGAGGGGCCGAGCACATCGCCGCAGACCAAGGCGACCGGGCGGCCCGCTTCCGCCAGCTCGGCAGCGGTCTCCAAGCCCGTCGGGCCGGCCCCGACCACGGTCACCGCAGCCGTCACGGGCGTCGCGTCCAGCGCCGACCGCAGCAGTTGCGCCCCCTCGAAGTCCGACACCCGATGAGCGAATTCCGCCGCCCCGAGGACGCCTGGATCGCAGGCGCCGCTGCCCACCGCGTAGACGAGGTAGTCGTACGAGACCGTGTCACCGCCCGCCAGCGACACCCGGCGCTCGGCGGTGTCGATCCGGGTCGCGGTGTCGACCACCAGCCGGACGTTTTCGCCCAGGACCTTGCCGAAGCTCTCGACCGCGTCGTCGGAGCCGGTCACGAGCTGGTGCAGGCGGATCCGCTCGACGAAGTCGGGACGCGGATTGACCAGCGTCACCGACACGCCGTCGCGCCGAGCCAGTCTGTTGGCCGCCGTCACGCCCCCGTACCCGCCGCCGACCACCAGCACCTTGACGTTCCCGTTCATGATGTCTCCTTGTGTTGTGGCTTCGGCATGGAGACACCGGTCGCGCGGGCGGTGTGACAGCCCGCGGGTGAGACGTGGCGCACATCGGCTGCCGCGGAAACGCCGTACCTCGGGCACCGTCGGTGAACGCCGGCCCTGAACCGATGGCCAACGGCGCCAGACCGACGGTCTCCGGTCGTCTCACCCGCGCGACGACCGACGCGGCCACCACTTTCACCGGTTGTGCGGGACAGCTGTCGGAGCGGCAGCACCGGAGACTCGTCTCTTTCCGTACTGGAAACTGTCCGCTACTCTTTCCGACATGGAAACTCACGGGGTACGACTGACGCCGGAGCAGGCCCATGCCGCCCTGGCCGACACCGAGCACATCCGGGCCTCCACTGCGGCGCTGTCGGCCACACCGTGGCCCAACTGGTTCTTCGCCACGCTCACGCTCTACATCGCCGCGCTCCCGATCACCTACGGCGGCGTCATGGCCGACTCGGACTGGCTGCTGCCGCGCCCCGCCTGGATGGCCATCCTGCTGACGAGCACCGCGGTGTACGTGGGGCTCTTCGCCGTCGCGGCGAAGGCGTGGCGCGCCAGGACCGGGGTGGCGCTGCGGTTGGACGTGCTGCCGAAGCGGGCGACCGTGCCGCTCGCGGTCGGCCTGCCCGTGCTACTGGTGGCGGCAGCGCTCGCTTTCCGCGTCACGGGGCGGCCGGTATGGCTGATCGCGGCCTCGCTGATCGGTGCCGCCGTGTCCGTCGGCTTCCACCTCGCCTTCGTCCGTCTGCACCGGAAGACCCCGTGAGCGCCGAGACCCACGACCGGCTGGAGGGTTTCGACACCACCATCCACGCCCCGAACCGGCTGCGCGTCTGCGCCCTCCTGGAGGCCGCGGGCGAGGCGGAGTTCGGCCTGGTCCAAAAGCAACTCGACCTCTCCGCCTCGGCGCTGAGCAAGCACGTCACCGTGCTGATGGACGCCGGCTACGTCGAGCAGCGCAAGGCAGTCCGCGACACCCGGCAGCGAGTGTGGCTCCGGCTGACCCGGCGAGGTCGGGAGGCATATCAGGGGCACCTCGAGGCGCTGCGGGCGATCGTGGGGCCGTCGGATCCGGCTCTCTGATCATGATCCGGGCCGGATGAGGGCGCGGCGCGACCGTGCCGGCGCAGGGACGCAGACGCGTCTGCGCCAAGCCCGATGGCCGCCCGCCGCGCCCATGCACGGCCCAGTGCGCGGCCTCACATCCGGGATCTCAGCACGTCGACTTCACAGCCCGGCGCGAAGGGGTCGAAGCCGTGCTCGATCAGCCAGCGAACTGCCAGCAGGCTCCGCAACGACCACCACGCGTGGATCACGTCGAGGTCGATGTCGGTGCCATAGCCGGCGATGACGTCGTCCAGGTGCTCCTCGTGTCCGAGCGTGAAGGTGGCGAGGTCGTACAGCGCATCACCCTGGCCCGCCTCGGACCAGTCGATGATGCCGGTGACCTCGTCGCCGTCGACGAAGACGTGCGCGATCTGCAGGTCGCCGTGTGTGAACGCCGCAGTCCACGGCCGGAGCGCGGCCTCGGCGACCTGGCGGTTGCGGGTGACGAGGTCGGCGGGCAGGACGCCGTTCGTCACGAGCAACTCGCACTCGTCGTCGAGTTCCGCCGCCAGCGCGACGATGCTGCGGCCGGCCCGGCCCGGCCGGGGCGGCAGGGGTGCTTCGTGCAGCTTCCGGATGGCGGCGCCCGCCGCGGCCCACGCCGCCGACGACCCGGTCGACGGCCCGCCGAGGCGCCCCAGCGTCGTTCCCGGGAGTGCGGCGAGCGCGAGCACGGGCGGCTTGCGCCACAGGACCTCCGGGGTCGGGACCGGCGCGAGGGACATCGCCTCGACCTCGACGTCGACGCGCGCCTGATCGCCGTCCACCTTCAAGAACACGTCACCGACGCGCAGAGTCGCGCGCTCGGAATGGGCGACGACGAGTTCGACCTCATCCATGGGCGGCCAGTATTCCGGGGACGATCGCCCACGTCGCCAGGTTTGTCGCCTGCCCCGCGCTGTCAGCCCACCCTCACCTCGGCCAGGTGCTCCTCGATCAGATTCGCGGCCCGGCGGGTGCCGCCCTCGGCGCGCACCTCGGACCACAGCCATGCCGACCGCGTGGCGACCTGCGGGTCGCCGATGAGCTCCATCAGGGCGGTGCGCAGCGTCTCTGCCGTGATGTCCGCGGTGTCGATCCGGCGGGCGACGCCCAGTTCGACGAGCCGGTCGGCGTGGAGGCACTGGTCGGGCCCGTCCGGTACCGCGATCATCGGCACACCCGCGTACAGGCCCTCACCGCTGCTGCCCACACTGGTGCGCGTCACCCATACGTCCGCCTGCTCGAGAATCGTCGACGGCGTTCCCCACGGCCGTACTTCGAAGTTGCGAGGAACCCGCTCGGGGGTGTCGCCGTCGCTGCCCGTCTGCAGCACCACATGCCACCCCGGGAGATCCGCGAACGCCGCCGCACACTGCTGGTAGATCTCCTGCGGCCCGGCGTGCGCCGAGCCGGCCAGCGACACCAGCAGCACCTTCTGCGCACCGGCCGGCCGCATCCAGCCGTCCTGCTCCTGGCCGGTGCCGAAGCACGGGCCGACAAACGTCACCGCATCGGTGTCGACCCGTTCCGCATGTGGCTGCAGGGCGCGCGGGATCATGGCCAGCACTCGCCGTGGGCGGCCGGTGAACTCCTCCACGTCCGTGGTCACCGCACCGCACCGGGCCAGCCAGGCGGCGAACCGCGCGCGATGGGCGAGTCCTCCGGGCAGGTGGGCGAATGCCGCGCCGATTTCCTCCTGGGCACCCTCCCAGGCCACATGCGTCGCAGCCAGCTGGACGTGGCCGCGGCCCTGCGCCTCGGCCAGCGCGCGGCCCGCGTACGCGCCGACATCGTAGAGGTACAGGTCGGCGGGATCGTCGTCGTACGCCGCCTGGAGCTGCGGCAGTACGGCCATCGCCTCGTCCAGGAAGAGTGAGGCGGAGGCGATGGGGTCCTGCGGCCAGGCGCGGTCGCCGACCGGAAGGGTGGACGTGATGCCGACCAGCTCGGCGCCGGTGGGGGTGATCAGCTCGGCGACCGGGGCGGCGGTGGCGTACGTCACTCGATGACCGCGGGCCACCAGCTCACGGATGATCTCCAGGCCGGGCAGCACATGGCCGATCAGAGGCGTGCCGACCATGGCGATATGTGCAGGACGGGGCATAACCGGACTTCCTTGGATTGAGGTCTACGGCAGAGAAAACGCCGAGGAGCCCCCCGGGGAAACGCAGCCCTTGAACCGGACCGGCGGCGTCCGCACCGGCCTGGTCGGCGGTAGTGGTCCGGCTGGAGTGGCCGGCAACCGCCGATTGTCAGACCGGTGTGGCAGGATCCGCTGCCATGTCGTCGTTACGCCCACCCGCGTGGTGGTCAAGGGCCGGTCGTCGTCTGCTCGTTGTCGCGCTCGCCTTGTTCGTGGCGGCGGGCGCCACCGGTGCCGGTGCCGGTGCCGGTGCCGTGACGGCACCGGCATCCAAGGCCGCGACGCCCGATCGGCTTCACTACGACGTGTCCCTGCGCGGCGACGCCGACGGCTCCCGCTGGACGGGACGGCAGCGGGTGTCGTTCCGCAATGCCGCCGACCGGCCCCTGCGTGAGGTGTACGTACGCCTGTGGGGCAACGGCGTCGACAAGTGCGGCACGCCGGGCAAGCCGCCCCCGGTCAAGGTCTCCAAGGTGCGCGGTGGCACCGCGGGCCGCCTCACCGTGAACTGCACCGCGCTTCCCATCACCCTGCCCAAGCCGCTCGCGCGCGGCGAGCGGACGGCCGTCTCCTTCGACGTGTCCGTCACCGTGCCCCGGCGCAACGACCGCTTCGGCCGCGAGGGCGCGTTCCGCTTCCTGGGCAATGCGCTGCCGGTGCTGGCCGTGCACGATGCGAAGGGTTGGCACCTCGATCCGTATGTGTCGACCGGCGAGAGCTTCTACGCCCTGGCGAGCGACTTCCGTGTGCGGATCGACCACCCGTCGGCCCTCAAGGTCCCCGCGACGGGCCGCACTTGGACCCGCCCCGGCGAGCCCGGGCGCACGGTCACGCACAGCGTCGCGCAGCGGGTGCGGGACTTCGCGTGGGCGGCGGGCCCATTCCGTACGGCGACGGAGGTCTCGCCCGGCGGTGTGCGTGTGAAGTCGTACTGGGCGCCGAACACGCCCGCGGCGGGTGTACGCCTCAACCGCAGGGACGGCGTCGCGGCCGTCGACCGGTTCGGCAAGGAGTTCGGCCGCTATCCCTACGGCGAGATCGACCTCGTGATGACCAAGGACTTCGGCGGCGGTATGGAGTACCCCGGCCTGGTCGTCCTCGGCACCACCGAGGAGGGCGGCGCCGTCGTCCACGAGGTGGCGCACCAGTGGTGGTACGGCATCGTGGGCAACGACGAGTACGGCGCGCCCTGGCTGGACGAGAGCTTCGCCCAATACGCCAACGCGCGCTTCTACGGCTGGGACACACGCGACTGCTGGTCGGACGTCGAGTGGCCGAGCGAGCACACCGCGCTGACCAACTCGATGGCCTACTGGAGCAAGCACCGAGGCGAGTACCACCTCGTCTACACGGCCGGCTCCTGCGCCCTGGCCCGCCTGGAGCGCACCATCGGAGCCGACACGATGGCGCGACTCCTCAAGCGGTACGCCCGCGACCACTGGTACGGCGTCTCCACCACCGCCGACTTCAAGAAGGCCGCACAGTCCGTGACGGACACCGACGTGGACCCCTTCTGGACGAAGCACCGCATCCGGTGAACCGTTTGAGGATCAGCCGAAGAAATCCGCCCGCACCGCGGAGGGACGCAGCCCACGTACACCTGGGAGCGAGCCAAGCCGGGCGGCGCCGACGAAGGCGGCACGCGAGGATGAGCCCGTGGACGACCTCATAGCGTTCCTCCGCGCCCGCAACGAGGAGGACAACCATGCCTATGCCTACGTGAGTGACACCTTCGGCGGCGAGGCCCTCCTCGGCAGTCACCTGCCCATGCTCGACCTGATCGACATGCTGGCGCGGGACTTCAAGGTGATGGATCCCTCGGACTCGCGCGTTGCCGGTCTCGCCTACGCGCTTCGCGTCCTCGCGCAGTCCTACGACGGGCACCCTGACTACCGCGAACGTCGGCGTGGTGCACAAGCCCTGACGGTGCGGTCGTGGCGCTGCCACGGTCCGGACACGCGACGCTGGTCAGCAGGGGAGAGCGAGGATGCCCAAGGCGTAGCCGTGCTCGTCGATCACGGGGGACACGTCCAGGGTCCGCACCCGCATGGCGGCTTCCGCCTCGCTGAGTACGGCCATGGACGCGGTGAACGGTCCACGGTCGAGCGGGATGTCCCGCAGCTGTGTCCGGTCGCGGTACCACGAGCCCCCGCGGTGCGCGGACAGCTGCGCCCGGGTGACCAGTCCCGCGCACCGCCCGTCCGCGTCCTGGAGGAGCAGATGCGGGACGCGGGCACTGATGAGCACGGACAGCGCCACGTCGACGCTCATGTGGTCGTCCACCTGAGGCCCTGGAGCGTGCATGGCGTCCCGGGCGGTCAGGCCGGTGCCGTCGGCGCTCTCGGCCGGCCGGGTGCCTGCTGGAATCAGCGGCAAGGGCTTCTCCTCTTCGTGGGGGCGGGCCGGACGGGTGAAGGCTCGACCGGCCGCTGGGTGCGCGTCCCGGTGTCCGGCTAGGGGTTGTTCCTCGGCGTGGAACGGCGAGTTCGGGCGGTGGTGCGTCCGCTTCTGCCGCGGCCGGTACCTCGTTTCCTCCGGCTCCGGTCCGCGGAGCCCGTGTGCTCGCTCTGCTCGGCGACGGGTGCGGTGACGGTGACGGGCACGCCGGAGGGGGCCCGGGCGCCGGTGATGCGATGCAGCTCGGCCTCGCCCGGGCGGATCCGGACCGAACGCGGTGTGATGCCGGCGTCGGCCATCAGACGGTCCACCGCGCGACGCTGGTGCGGCAGGACGAGGGTGACGACGGTGCCGGACTCGCCGGCGCGGGCGGTACGGCCGCCGCGGTGCAGGTAGTCCTTGTGATCGCCGGGCGGGTCGACGTTCACCACGAGGTCGAGGTCGTCGACGTGGATCCCGCGGGCGGCCACGTTGGTGGCCACCAGGACCGTGACGTGGCCGTCCTTGAACTGCGCCAGCGTCCGGGTGCGCTGCGGCTGGGACTTGCCGCCGTGCAGGGCGGAGGCCCGCACGCCGACGGACAGCAGGTGCCTGGCCAGCCGGTTGGCCGCGTGCTTGGTGTCCAGGAACATGATCACTCGCCCGTCACGTGCCGCGATCTCGGTCGCGGTGGCGTGCTTGTCGGACTCGTGCACGTGCAGCAGATGGTGCTCCATGGTGCTGACGGAGCCCGCGGACGGGTCGACCGAATGGACGACGGGGTCGTGGAGGTAGCGGCGTACCAGGAGGTCGATGTTGCGGTCCAGGGTGGCCGAGAACAGCAACCGCTGGCCGCCGGGCCCCACTTGGTCGAGCAGTGCGGTCACCTGGGGCATGAACCCCATGTCGGCCATCTGGTCGGCTTCGTCCAGGACGGTGACGCCGACCTGGTCCAGCCGGCAGTCGCCCCTCTCGATGAGGTCCTTGAGACGCCCGGGCGTCGCGATGACGACCTCGGCTCCGTCGCGCAGCGCATTCGCCTGGCGGCCGATGGCCATGCCGCCCACCACGGTGGCGAGCCGCAGGCGCAGTGCGCGCGCGTAGGGGGCGAGCGCGTCGGTGACCTGTTGGGCCAGTTCCCGGGTGGGCACGAGGACGAGGGCCAGGGGGTGCCGGGGCCGGGCCTGTCGCCCGTCGAGCCTGGCCAGCACGGGCAGGCCGAAGGCGAGCGTCTTGCCCGAGCCCGTACGTCCACGGCCCAGCACGTCCCGTCCGGCCAGCGCGTTCGGCAGCGTGGCCGCCTGGATCGGGAAGGGCACGGTCACGCCCTCGGCGCCGAGCGCGGCCAGCAGGCGTTCGGGCATGTCCAGTTCGGCGAACGTACCGACCGCCGGCAGCGGCACCGTGCTGGTGACCGGCGGGGTGAACTCCTGGGGGCGCACCGCGGAGCGTGCTCCCGGAACGCGATTTCTGCCTGCCGAGCGCGCGGAGTTTCCGTCAGCACGGAAGCGACCGGAACCACCGCCGTTACGACGGGTGCGGTTCATGGAGGAACCTTCCTCGATGCGGCGTATCGAGGAATTCCGTCCAGCAGCGGGAGGCGGACGAGGATTCGCAAGAATGAGCCGAAGAAGAAAACGAAAAGGCCCGCACCCCAAGAGTGCGGGCCTTGGTCAAGCGTTTCGCGTCAGCGTCAGGCGGGAACGATGTTCTCGGCCTGCGGGCCCTTCTGGCCCTGCGTGACGTCGAAGTTCACCTTCTGGCCTTCCTGAAGCTCGCGGAAGCCCTGGGTGGCGATGTTCGAGTAGTGGGCGAAGACGTCCGGGCCGCCACCCTCCTGCTCGATGAAGCCGAAGCCCTTTTCCGCGTTGAACCACTTCACGGTGCCAGATGCCATATTGAATCTCCCTTTGGGGGCAGTGCCGGATTCCGCACTTTACGGATCCGAGTCGCCGCTGTGATCACCCCTCCGGAAAGATCCGGAAAGCTCTGCAAAGAATCAAATCTCCGGCAACCAAAACTGCAACTGCTATCACGTTAACACAGGGTCGGACGGAGGGGGCCATGGATTCTCGGGTCGGCCGGAAATTTCTATTCCGTCGTGGCATGTATTTCTGTAACCGCGGGACTAGGTATCCGGGCCGCCCGCGTCCAGCTGCCGGCGCATCTCCCGGTTCAGGCGCAGGGCGTCGTCGAGCTGGTCCTCGAGAGAGATGATGCGGCAGGCGGCCTCGATGGGGGTGCCCTGGTCGACGAGTTCCCGGGCGCGGGCGGCCCTGCGCAACTGGCGGCGGGAGTACCGGCGGTGGCCGCCCTCCGAACGCAGGGGAGTGATCAGCTCGGCCTCGCCGACCGCGCGCAGGAAGGCCGGGGTGATGCCGAGGACGTCGGCGGCCCGGCCCATGGTGTAGGCGGGGTAGTCGTCGTCGTCGAGGTTCCCGGCGACAGGGGCGTTCTCAGCGGGCATGGCACCTTCGTTTCGGGGACGCGGTGAGGGACCCGGCCGTGCGCGGCACCTGTGCGCCGAAGGGGCCGGCACCGACTGCCTCGTGCGACAACCTTAACTCCAGCGGGAACGGACAGCTGTCCTCGCCGTGACAGACTTTCCCCCGCCGCCGCGTCCGGGCCGAACGGTCAGCGCACGGGACGCCGACGAACGCGCCGTGCCCCCACCACCGCGACGAACGCCACATCGGCCAGGAAGAGCACGACACCGATGGCCAGCAGATAGCCCAGGCCGTCCGCCGCCGCACCGATGATCCCGAGGACGACGGCCACCAGCAGGAGCAGCAGGAAGGTCACCATCGGCCTGATCACCTCCTGGTGATCAGCGGCGCGCGAGTTGACGTTCGCCATGGGCGCCCGGGCGGTACGCCATGTCGTAGTAGCGGAAGATCGTCTCCTCCTGCTCGGCCGGCAGTACGTCGTCCGTCCCCGATCGAAGGCGCCTTCCGCACCGTCCCCTTGGTACGGGAGACCCTGACGTAGTCCGGCCCCAGGACCACCTCGTCGAGCGGCACGAAGACCAGACGATGACGGGTGGGCAGCCCCGTCCGGACCGTGGCCATGGCCGGTTCGTCCGTGGCCGTGTCCACGTAGACGGATTCGAGTACGCCGATCTTGCGCCCCTTGGGATCGACCACGTCGTGTTCGCGCCACTCCCGGACATCGGCCGCGCGGATCATGACGGCTCCGTGTGTCCGCTGCCGAAGGGGGACGGGAAAGGACCGGTACCGGTGTCCACGAGGATCTGCCCCGCCCCTTTGAGGTTGTCGACACGCACCGCCTGGCCCATCGCTGCCCGCGCCGCGTCGGGCGGTGTGTCCGGCGGTACGACGAGCAGGGAGAAGAGGTCCTGACCGCCTCGGGTGACCAGGACGGTGTCGTCGCCCACCGACGACGCGTCGATGTGCACGACCCGGCCGTCGACGACCAGGCGCGTCGGCAGTCCGTCCCAGGCGGCGGAGTCCAGGCCGACCCGGGCGACGGGCCCGATGTGTTCGGTCAGCGCACTGACCAGACCGGGCAGTTCGGCGGCGACGTCACGGGAGCGCGGCCACCACGCGCCGTCGAGGACTCCTCGGCGCTCATGAGTCGTCTCCAACCGCAGCAAGGCGGTCCCGGGGCGCACGGACTCATGGACGCCGTCCGGAAGAAGTCCCGACGAGGGCGAGGGATCGGTACCGGGCACTGTGCTCACCTGCCTGTGCGGTTCCGGCAGCGGCTCACGACCATGGGCCGGCGAGGCCAGGAGCCGACGTCCCGGACTCTCCTCCCACGCTACTCCTGCGGCCGTCCGTCAGCCGGGCTCGTCGGTGTGCGTGCGCCGGGCCTGGGAACGGCTGCTGTCCAGCCAGGGCGAGGGCGCGGACGGGGCGTCGGCGGCGCGGCGGGTGTCGACCGTCAGGTGGAGCAGGGTGCCGCGCCCGTCGGGTCCGGTGGGATAGCTGCGGGGTTCGTCGGCGGAGAACACCTGGCGCAGAGCATCGGCGACCCGCTGGGCCGTGGCGGGATCCGCGGCGACGACGCGTACCTCGGCGAGTCCCTCGCCCGCGGGCGGGGCCCACCGGACCTCGGGGGTGCTGTCGACGTCGTCGGAGCGCTCGGACCTCGATCGCATGCACGTCACCGCTCTCCGCCGTCGTTGCCCCCCGGTAGGTCCACCGTACGCCCGAGCCGTCCGGGCCGGACGTGGGCGGGAGTACGGTGAAAGGGCCGAGGGTTCCTCGCGCGCCGCCTCCCATGTCGGTGCCGTTCTCGGCGGACGACGACGCCGGGCCGGTCTCGTCCGGGCCCGGGGCAGGACGCGCCTCATGACCGTGAACGGGCTCGATCAGAGGGGTAGGCAGGGGCCGTCGCCCCTGGCGGGGGAGCGCATCCGCCCCCTGTCGCGATGGCAGATCGAGGACCGGCTGGAGGAACTCGGTGACCTGTACGCGCAGACCTCCGGAGGCGATCCGCGGGCGTGGAACCAGGACCGCCGGCTGTTCCTGCGCGCACTTGCCGTCGAGGTGCAACGACCGGGCTTCGCCCTGCTGGTCGCGGAGAGGGGCGTGCTCCGGGAACCGCCCGGAGCGGGCGTCGTGCTGACGGGGTGCGCCTACGGCTTTCCGGTACGAGCGCACGGGCCCTGGTGGCGAGGTCTGGACGGGTACCTCCCGCGGGATCTGCTCAGGCTCGCGGCCTCCGGGAAACTCTTCGCGATCTCCGGGCTCTTGGTCCATTCCGAAGTGCGCACCCAGAACCAGGGCCGTGACTGGAACCTCGCCCGGCGCCTTCAGCGCCGACTGCTCGCCGACCACTCCGCCGCGCTCACCGACCGTCCCGCGGTGCTCGGCGTCATACTGGTGGACCGCCGCGACACCGTGACCCTTCGGGCACTGCGCTCCTGGGGATGGCGCTCCGTCACGGCCGACTCCAAGGACGCGCCCCCGTCAACACCATGCCGCGCCCTGGTCGTGGGGCCGTGACGGCGGCCGGACGTATCCGGTACGCGACGTCCGGTCGGCAAATCCGCGTCCTGGCGCGCGCTCGGAACCCTCGCCGGAGGAAGCCGCGCGCTCCTCAAGTGGGCGCCGCCGACGGGCACCCAGAACCAGGGCCGTGACTGGAACCTCGCCCGGCGCCTTCAGCGCCGACTGCTCGCCGACCACTCCGCCGCGCTCACCGACCGTCCCGCGG
>NZ_JBITES010000004.1:410226-725259 GCF_044455405.1 Streptomyces sp. NPDC051243
GACGTATCCGGTACGCGACGTCCGGTCGGCAAATCCGCGTCCTGGCGCGCGCTCGGAACCCTCGCCGGAGGAAGCCGCGCGCTCCTCAAGTGGGCGCTGCCGACGGGGACTTGCCCGGCCGCAACGCGCGGGCCACGGCTTTGTCGCCCTGGCGTGCACGCTTTCCGGCCTTTCCGGCCGTGCTGGCGGGCCAGGCTGTGTGCCAGGGCGACCTGTGTCCAAGGGCGGCTGACCGCCGGTGCCGCGAGGGCTTCCGTTCTCGCCCGAACGACCGCGAACGGCGCCGAATGAGACGGAGACCGGGGCAGCCGCACTCCTCACCGCAGCGCCGGAGACAGCCCACGGGAAGCTGTCGAAACCACCGCTAGGCAGCCTCGGGCCTCGCCGCGCGCGTGCCCTGGGCGGGCTCCTGTGCGCCCTCGGACCACGAGCCCTCGTCCTCCCCGAAGTCCGGGGCCTGGAAGGGCTCTGTCGTCGGAGGCGGCGATACCGCCGTGGAACGGCGGGGTTGCCCTTCCAGGGCGGAGAACAGCGATGTCGGGTCGATGAGAGGTCTGCCTTTCGTTACAGGTCCCTGATGGGTCCTGGCGTGCCGTGACCGGGCACAGCGGTTCTACAGCTTGGTCATCTTGGCGTACGGGCTCAAGATCCGCATCTGCGCATCCCCGAAATCCACGAGAGTCGCGATTCCATCCTCGATACCGATCACCCGGCCGAGGCCGTACACGTCGTGCGTGACCTGGTCGCCTACGGCGAAGTGCTTGGGAACCGGCGTGACCGGGGCCTTGAAGGGGCTGGTGGGCAAATGACGCTTCGGTGCCGCAGGCTTTGTCATGCCTCAGTATGAGCCCACGTGTATCCCGCTCGCTGTGGCGATCGGCACAGATCCGGACGGGAACAACCCCGTCACGTCACTGACCTGGTACTTCGACACGTCGTGAGGCGAAAATCGACCACAGGTCTCCCTCCGGGTCGAGAAGCGCTCCTTGGTGACGGAGGTCCGCCCCTCGGCACGGGCGTCATGCCGGAGTTCCGGCGTCAGGCGGGGCCGAGGGCCTGATGCCCGTCTCGTGCGGCGAGCGGTGACGTACCAGAGCGAGTGCCCGGGCAGTGATGACCGCGGTGGAGGCGAGGCCCCCGGCTGCGGCGCAGACGACAAGGGCCGGCCAGGCGTAGGTGGTCTGTGCCAGAGTGCCGGAGCGGTTCATCAGCAGACCGAGCAGCGACGCGAGTTGGGTGAGGAAGAGGATCGGGAGCGTCTGCGGCAGCAACCGCAGGGCCGTTCGCCACCATGGTCGCCGTGCGGTGTGCCGCGCCCATCGGCGCGCGCGCAGGACACCGCGGATGCCGAGGCCCGTCGCCAGCAGGGTCAGCGCCGCCAGGACCCAGTCGGCCGTCATCGAGAAGGGCCTCGTCACCTCGGGGTTCCTGCCGCGCGCCAGGTCGACGAGGCCCAGCGAGATCTGGGCGGCGTCGTCTCCGGCGATCAGGCCGGTATTGGTGACGACCGCGATGCCGATCCTGCTCTCGGGCAGCAGAGTGGCCATGGCGTTGTGGGTGAGGAGCTGGCCGCTGTGCTGGATCTCCTCGGCCCCGTCGCCGTGCCGGTACCGCGCCCAGCCCATCGCGTAGTCCGTGTCCTTCGGAGCCTTCGGCGGGGTGTGCGTGAGCTCGATGGTGTGTGCGGTGGCGATACGGCGCCCCTCGGCGGAAACACCCTGGTTGTTCTGGGCGATGAGCCACCGGGAGAGGTCGTCGGCGGTGGTGACGACACCGTGGCCGCCCGCGGCGAACCAGCGTGGGTGGGTACGGGAGAACGTCGTGCCGTAGGCGCGGACATAGCCGCGGGCCCGGTCGGGCATCTCGGTGGTCGAGTCGACGGACGCGGTGTGCGTCATGCGCAGTGGAGCGAAGAGCTTGGCGGACAGGTAGTCGGCGAAGGGCTGTCCGCTGACCACCTCGACGAGGCGTGCCGCGACGAAGTAGTTGGGGTTGTGGTAGCGGTGCCGGGTGCCCGGGGCCGTGGCGAGGGGCGCCTCGCGCATCGCCGCGACGGCCTCTTCGAGAGTGTGCGGCTGGGAGCGGGTCAGATCGGGGTAGGCGGAGTCGGCCATACCGGAGGTCTGGGTCAGGAGCTGCCGGACGGTGATCTCCTGGGAGCGCCGGTCGGCCATGGTGAACTCCGGCAGATGGCGGTGCACAGGCCCGTCCAGGTCGACTTTGCCCGCCTCGACCAGTTGCATGACGGCGAGTGCGGTCATCGACTTCGACAGTGACGCCACGGGCAGGCGCGTCCGCTCCGTCATGTCCTGCCCGGCCGCGGTGTGCCCGTACCCCGCGGTGTGGACGACTCGGGCGCCCTTGGTGACGGCGACCACCGCGCCCGGCAGACCGGTCTGCTCCAGGTAGTCGTTCACGAATCGGTCGATCGAGGCCGGAGCCAGGGCGGCGGTGGACCGCGGGGCCGAGGAGGCCGGTACGGCGGTGACCGCGACCGCGATACCGAGCGCGGTCAGCACAGTGCCGAGTCTGCGGCGCATGCCCGTAGGGACGGTGATCAGCTTCATGGAGTCCAGTCCACCGGCCCCTCCCCGCCGCACGCACTGGCGCACACGCGAGTTCGGAGGTAGTGCACGCACTACTGCCCCAAGATCCCCGGCTCGGTAGGTTCGAGGGATGCGACATCGGACCGCCTGGCAGGCCCTGGGCCAGAACCCCCTGAAGGTGCTCGGCTCCAGCTGGCCCTGGCGGTCCTTCGCCTACCTGCTGTCCGGTGTCGTCTTCGGCGCCGCCGCCGGCGCCGTCCTCGTGGTCGCGCTCGTCGCGGGAGTCGTCTCGCTGGTGGTGTTGGTGGGGATGCCTGTCCTGCTCGGTGTGGCACTGTCCGGTGTCGCCGTCACCCGCTTCGAGCGGTGGCGCCTGCGCCTGGTGGACCTCGACCCGGTGCCGGACCCGCACCGGGCGCCTGAACGCGCGGGGCTCCTCGGATGGGTACGAACCCGGCTGCGAGAGCCCGCGACCTGGCGTGAGCTGGGCTTCACCGCGGTGTCTGCGACCGCTCTGTGGTGGATGGACTTCCTCGTCCTCGGCTTCGCCCTGGTCGTCCCCGTGCTGGTGATCATGTCGCCCCTCGACGACCCCGGGGCCTGGCCGCTGATGATCGTCGGCCTCAGCCTGCTCGCCGCCGCGCCGTACACCATCACCGCCTGGGCCGGCGCCAGGGCGGCCGTCACCCGTCTCATGCTGGCACCGCGCGACAGCGAACTGGGCCGCGAGCTCACCGACGTACGGGCCTCCAGGGCGCGGCTGGTCGACGCCTTCGACGCGGAGCGGCGCCGGATCGAGCGGGACCTTCACGACGGGGCGCAGCAGCGGCTGGTCTCCCTGAATGTCATGCTCGGCCTGGCAGCCCTCGACACCGAGCCGGACTCACCGCTGGCCGGCCGGCTCGCCGAGGCACAGGAACAGGTCGCGCTCGCTGTCGACGAACTGCGTGAGCTCAGCCGCGGCGTCCATCCGAAGGCTCTCACCGACCACGGTCTTGCCGCCGCGGTCGAGAACCTGGCGGGGCGTTCCACGATGCCCGTCACGATCGACATCCGCCTGCCTCGCCGTCTGCCGCTCTCCGTGGAGACCGCGGCGTACTTCGTGATCGCCGAGGCGTTGACCAACGCCGTCAAGCACAGCAAGGCGACCCGAGTCGAGGTGCACGCCCGCCTGCACACCGATGTGCTGGCTCTGTCGGTCGGCGACGACGGCATCGGAGGCGCCGCACCGGAGGCGGGCACCGGCCTCGTGGGCCTGGCCGACCGCGTCGCCGTGGCGAACGGCAGGCTCCGCGTCTCCAGCCCTCAGGGCGGGCCTACCCTGATGCACGTGGAGTTGCCGTGCCATTGACCGTCGTACTCGCCGAGGACTCCCCGCTGATGCGGGACGGCCTGGTCGGCGTGCTCACCCGCTTCGGCCACCAGGTGCTCGCCGCCGTCGGCGACGCGGACGCCCTGATCACGGCGGTCCGGGAACACGCTCCCGACATCGTCGTCACCGACGTCCGCATGCCACCGGACAACACCGACGACGGCCTGCGCGCCGCCGTCGCCCTGCGCCACGAGCACCCCAGCCTGCCGGTCCTGGTGCTCAGCCAGTACATCGAGCAGTCCTACGCAGCCCATCTGCTCGACCTGGGCAGCGACACCGGCGTGGGTTATCTCCTCAAGGACCGCGTCAGCGCCGTCGGCGAGTTCGTCGACGCGGTCGCTCAGGTCGCCGCGGGCGCGACGGTCGTGGATCCCGAGGTGGTCCGCCAACTCCTCAACCGCCGCCGCGATCCCCTGCAACGCCTCACCCCCCGAGAGCGCGAGGTCCTCGCCCTGATGGCCGAGGGACGCACCAACGCCGCCATCGCCCGCGAGTTGTACGTCACCGAGGCAGCGGTCAACAAGCACGTCGGCAACATCCTTCAGAAACTCGAACTCCACCTCGACGGCCATGGACACCGCCGCGTCCTCGCCGTCCTCACCTACCTCCGCGGATGACCGGCGACGAGCGGCCGCCGGGCGTTCGGTGAGCGAAGGCAGCTGCCGTCGTTCGGGCTCCGGTCCGTGTCATCGCGGCTGTGCACCACGACTCGCTTTCCAACAGCCCGCTGCCTGGCTGACGGTGGCAGCGAGCGGAGGGCTTCCAGGAGGAAGGGTGCGATGTGTGCGGCGAACCCGTGCCCCCGTGTGCCCGATCTTCGTGTATCCGGAGAGCCGGAATTGGCGGAGAGTGCCCTGCACGGTTGCACACTTCTGTGACGAGGCGAGCACCTGACGGTGTCCCGACCGCATCGGGGCCGCCCCCGTCCGCCGTCGGGGTGGGCGTAGCCTCGAAGGCGCCGAGGGCTTCTCGTGTGCCGGCTCATGTGCCGAGTGCCGTTCTCGGCGAACGACGATGCCGGGCCGGACCCCGTCCGGGCCCGGGGCAGGGTTCGCCTCATGACCGCGCACATGCCGGACCGCCCGGCGACCGCCCGCCCCGGGACGCCGGGCCGGCACGGGACGCCTCCCGAGACACCGTGCCCGTCGCGGCGCCGGCAGGTGTCGTCGCCCGAGAGAGGCGAGTTCGTCCGGCCGCTGACGCGGCGCCAGGTCGACGACCGGATGGGGGAGCTCGGTGAGTTGTACGCTCACACGTCGTCGAGCGAGCCGGGCGAGTCGGGACTCTTGGACCCGTCGGACCGGGCCGGGCCCGCCGCCTTCCGGCGCCGGCTCGCGGGTCATATGCGGCGACCCGGGTTCGAGCTGCTCGTCGCGGAGGCCGTCCGCCCCTCGGGCGCCACCGTTCTCACGGCATGTGCCTACGGCTTCCCCGTGCGCGTCGCGGGCCCCTGGTGGCAGGGCCTCGACGTGTATCTCCCGGAGAACCTGTTCCGCGTTGCCGCCTCGGGAAAGCTCTTCGCGGTCGCCGACGTCCTTGTCGAGCGCCGGGTGCGCACCCAGGACCTGACCCGCGAGTGGAACCTCGCCCGGCGCCTGCAAAAGCGGTTGCTCGACGACCACATCGGCGCGATCGGCGTCACCCTCGTCGACCGCCGTGACGTGGACACCTATCGGGCACTGCTGGCCTGGGGCTGGCGCTGTCTTCCGGCTGAGGGTGGCGGGGCGTCCTGTTTCGCGCCCCACCGCCTCCTGGTGCACCCCTGAAAGCGCCGGGCACTCTGCGCCTGCGGCAGGGTTTCCGCATGACCCGCCAGAGTTCCGGCACGGGAACCGGCTACGTGCCGTGCCGTGGGCGGTCCGGGACGGCACAGAATCCCTCCGTCTCCCGTGGCCACCGCCGGCCGGGGAGGAGCGGGCCGACGAACGAAGCCGGCCGGCACAGGACCCAGGAGCGCGCTCGCGGTGAGGGTGCACGGGACCGGCCGCGCTCTCATCAGCCGCTCCGCCGGTGCCGGGCCGCCCGGTACGGCCGTCGTACGGCTGGAGACGACACATCGACCGGCAGGGCGTCGCGCGTCCTTGCCCTCCTCGTGCGGTCGAGTGGGCAAGCTACTCCTGCCGCTCTCGGGCGCGGTCGTCCACTGCCGCGGCCATGAGCGGTCCGGCCTCCTCCGCGGTGGTGTCGGGCGGCACGACCAGCAGGTCCCAGCGGCCGTGGCCGGGCGCGAGCAGGACGACGGTGTCCGGAGCGTGCGGTGCGACGGCCCTGCGCAGCCGTACGACCTGGTTGCAGACGAGCATTCGGCCCGGTGCCGCGGACCAGTCCGCTGAGTTCACCGTGACACTGGCGATGTGTCCCCACGCGCGCGGCAGTGCGGCGAGCAACGGGGGAAGCTCGGCCAGAAGATCGTAGGAGCGGGGCCACCACGCGCCGTCGAGGCGGCGGGGCAGGGCGCTGTGCGGCGCAAGGCGCAGCCGGAGGAGGGGATGGGTGGGCGGTGCCGGTGGGACTGTGGTGATCATGAGTTTCCTTGGGTGGGCCTGTTGCGCGGGTGGTCCCGGGCCGGTCACGGTCGGCAGTGCGGCGGTCCGAGATGGGCGGCCCTGGTTCACGGCCTGCACCCGGCTGAGGTGTTCGAGGAGGTGGATGGCGGTTGCCGAGCTGTGGCAGGCGTCAGCTGGGGCTGTGTCCGGATCGAGGGAGTCGAGGGCCGTCAGCGGAGGCTGTCATGAAGCGGCACCTGTCCCGGGCGGCGAGCCGCCCGGTGTCGTCGTGCGCCGGGAGCGAAACCGGTTCGGTCACCGGTATGCGGGGGCCCTCGGTACTTTCACCCTACCGGGCGCAGGGCAATACAGGGGTCACGGACCGTAAGGGTCGCGGAAGAAGGAGAGGTCGGGTGAGGGGCGCTGTGGTGCGCCGCCCTCGCCTTCCCACTGCTCCACCTGCTCCTGCGCCCACCGGACGCCGTCCTGATCGTGCCGACGCTGTTCGGCCGCGACGAGCGCGCCCGCGGTGAGGCGGAGCGCGGGGTCGGCCGCTGCCGTCATCAGCCGTGCGGCCGCCGCAGCCTCGGTCCCGGGCGGGACGACCAGCAGGTCCCAGCGGCCGACGCCGTAGGAGAAGAGCCGGATCGTGTACGGGTCGCACCCGGACGCGAACCACGCGGCCGTCACCGTGTGACCGGGGGCAGGCAGGTCGCACGGCGCCTCCGGCCAGGTGCCGCGGCGCACGCCGAAACTGGGCAACCTCCCCCGCCTCGCGTCGAACGCGTCGGTGAGGATGGGCAGTTCGGTCATCAGATCGCGGGAACGGGGCCACCAGGCGCCGCACACGGGACCGGGCGGAGAGGTCGGCGGGCGCAGGGTGAGCCGGGCGGGCAAGGATGGGCAAGAGGGTTCCTGCTCGGGGGCCGCACGTTCGTCGGCGCGCGATGCCATGTCGCGGTCCTGTCCCCGGGCCGCCGTGTGACGGACCGGTGCCGTGGTGCGCCAGGAACGACGCCGACGGGTCGTGGGCGTACGGGGAACTCCCGGTGCCCGCCAC
Source organism: Streptomyces sp. NPDC051243 (assembly GCF_044455405.1). Lineage (NCBI taxonomy): Bacteria > Bacillati > Actinomycetota > Actinomycetes > Kitasatosporales > Streptomycetaceae > Streptomyces > Streptomyces sp. NPDC051243. Next base: position 417,691 of record NZ_JBITES010000004.1, read on the forward strand.
GCTACTCCGTCCTGGTGTTCCCGGACCGGTCCACGGACGCGCGTCCGTGGCATGGCCGAAAGCGTGCAGCCCATGGGCCGCCTGCTCCCCGGCATACCGGGCGAGGACCGATCCGCCGCCACCGCAAGTCAGTTGGCCCTGGCTCTCCTCGCCCTCCGGCAGCCGGCTTCGGTCACTATCGCCTCCTCGTCACGAGACCCGCGCGGCGACATCCCGCCTGCCGAGGGCTCCGCCGGTGGTGCAACGGCCCCGGCGTACACACACCGGTCAGCCGCGATCCTCCTCCTCGGCCTCCATGAGCCGAATTCCCTGATGCGTCAGCATGACGGTCGCAGGTGTGTCTCCATGGGCCCAGCGGACCGTGACGAGCCCTTCCTCCACCAGATAGGTGCAGGCCGCTGCCAGATCCTGCTCGGGGATCGCCAGATCGTCACGCAGCTTGGCCCCGGAGACGTCAGGGAGGCCGCTGCGTTCCATGCCCTCGTACAGGGTCTTCATGATCGCTTCGCGGTGGTTCTTCCGCTGCTGCAGTGTTGTCATGGTCGCCGCCACTCGTGCCGGGCTCCGAACCCGTCGCCTCAGGCAAGGAAAAGGCCACAGGTCACCGACTGACTCCCGCAGTTCACTCTACTCCGGGCCCGGCCCGGGGTGCCCGCTCATGATCATCGCTCGCGACCAGGGCTTTTCGTATGCCGTGCGACGAGCGTGCACCGCCGCTCCCGTCCTCCCGGCCCCCTCACTGCTTCCGACACGGGCCTGTCCCGCCGTCATGAGCCCGGTCGCGGTCATCGGCGTACCGGTGTCCGCGCTCGCGGCGGCCATCAGCCGGGCGGCCGATGAGGCGCTGGTCTCCGGGGGAGACCGCCGGGAGGTCCCAGCGGCCCGCGGTGTAGGACAGCAGAACGATCCCGTGCGGATCCAGCTCTGAGGTGAACCAACCGACCTTCGCCATACGGCCGTTGACGAAGATCCTGGGCGGGAGGACCGGCCAGTGGCGGGGATTGACCGCGATACGGGCGATCCGCCCCCACAGCGGATCCAGCACGTCCGCCAGGGCGAAGAGCTCGCTCGGCAGGTCACGTGAACGGGGCCACCAGGCGCCGTCCAGTTCGGCGTGCCCCGCGGAAGGACCCTCGGACCTCAGCGCGAGGCGCGCGGTCGGGGTCCCTGAAGGGAACGGCCCGTAGCTTTGGATGCGGCCCTGGTGTCGACGTCGCCGAGACGAGCCGCGCGTCGAAGTCCCACCGGGGCAGTGGGACGGCGCGCGTGCTCAAGGATCCCGTCGCGTGGGTCCGCGCGAACGAATGCCGATCATCTCTTCCCGCCTCCCGGCGAATACGGCAGGTTCAGACTGTTGCCTCTGGGACGAATGTCCGGGGCAGGGGCGCACGGGGCCGTTTCTCCATTGGCAGGGCGGTCCGTTGGGCCTGCCCGAGGAGTAGGCTGAAATCATCGAAAATATTTCGCGCACCGGCTTCCAGGCTCGTGTCGTTTTCGGCGATTGAATACGCCGGGCCGGTCGCAGCCGGCCCGGGGCAGGGTTCGCGTCATGACTGCGACCATTTCCCTCCCGCCGACAGCCCAAGCCGATGACCGTTCGACGCTCTCCTCGTCTTCTCCCCGTCTGTCGCTGGCGCCCGCCGGTCCCGCACCGGCTCTTCTGGACGGCGCATGGTGGCCCCGCTCCCGAGATCTCGCGGCCGAACTCCCCGCCCTGACCGCAGTACTGGATCCGTTGTGGGGACGGATCACCCGGGTCACGGTGAACCCCACCCACTGGCCGGTCGTGCCGCGCAAGGTGCCCGTCGCCGGGCACGTGGTGAAGGTGGGCTGGTTCAGGGCCGAGCAGGACCCGCACGAACTGCTGGTGCTCTCGTACCGGAGGGGCCGCTGGAACCTCTTGGTGGTCCCGCCGCAGACGGCTCCCGTCTCGGCCGCCTGGCTGATGGCCGCCGCGAGTGATCCACTGGGCACGTCGACCGCGAGCCGGTTGATGGAGGAGGCGGCACGACTGCGGACGGTCTACGAGGCCGACCTAGCCAGGGAAGCGGTCTGGGACTCCGAAGGCGGCCATGAGGCCCGCGATCCGGCCGCATGTCACCGGATCCCGACCGTGTCCGCCGCGATGCCGCATCAGCCGATGGGGAGGTGAGGACCGTGGAGACGTTCGTGACCGTGATCGTGATCCTTGCGATGATCGCCCTCGGGGTGCTCCTCATCCACCTGCTCAACTCGCAGCACGGTGACCGCATCGCCGCCTTCCACTACGGCCGCTCCGGGTTGCCGGTCCCGGGCCCGGGCCCGGGCCTGTCGGCTCGGCGGAGGAAGGGCCACGGCCGGGCGAGAGCGAGCAGCACCCCCCGAACTGACAGCACCCCCCCGAACTGACAGCACCGCCCACAGCCCAAGACGCCGGTCGCAGCACCGCACATGACAGGCCGGGGTCTCCCGTGTCCTGTGGACGCCGGCCCGGCGACGGCACAAGGCCGACGGGGAGGCCGATGAGCGGTCCACCCGAAACGCACGGACCTCCGTCCGACCCGTGGCGCATTCCCGGACGACCGATCCGGCACGGTCCTCGCCAACCAGGGCTGCCGGGCCGGCCGTTCCTCCGTCGCCCGCACACGCCCCGTATCGGCGTCGTGCCGCGAGGGCCGAATCCGGCCCGAAGCCTGTCCAGCCCCGCGGCAATCTCCGCTGGGGTACTTCGTACGCCGAATCGAGGAGCCATGCCCCTTCCACAACTGAACGTCCACCGGCACGACCACGCCACCCGCGCGCTGATCACCCTCGCCGGAGAGATCGACCTGGCCACCGCCCCGCTCGTGGACGCCGCACTGGCCGCATGCCTGCGCGACGGCATCCGCACCGCCGACGTCGATCTCAGGGCGGTCACCTTCTGCGACGCCAGCGGACTCAACGCCCTACTGACGGCATCCCGGATCGCCACCGATGCCGGAACGACCCTCCAACTGCACAACCCCACACCGGCCTTGGCCCGCGTCATCGAGATCACCGGCTCCGGCTTCCTGCTCCACGACCCCCACGCCGTTCGACCACCGTCATCTCGGGTTCGCGCCGCCGCGGGCGGTGCGCGGTGACGGCCCCGCTCCGACGTGAGCCGCCAGGGGGCGCACCGACTCCCGCCGACGCGGTGCGCCTGCGCCGACTGAACCGCTGGCAGGCCGAGACCCTGCGGGAGGACCTGGCCGATCTGTACGTGGAGTCCTCCCGTGCGCAGGCAGGCCAGGAGTACCGGCGTCGGGAGGCGTTTCTGCGGCGGCTCACCGGCGACATCCGGCGGCCCGGTTTCGCGCTGCTGATCGCAGAGGACAGCGCCTTCGCCGGGTGTGCCTATGGATTCCCGGTACCGCGCGAGGGGACGTGGTGGAGGGGGTTCGACGGGACCCTTCCGCAGAGCGTCGAACAGCTCACCGCGTCCGGCCACGTCTTCGCGATCACCGAGATCGTGGTGCATCCCCACACGGACGACCAGGACCTCGCCCGCCGCCTCCAGCAGCGCCTGCTCGCCGACCATCACGCCTCGCTCGGGGCGACGCTGGTCGGCCAAGCCGACGTTCCGGACTGCGACGCCTTTCTGTCGTGGGGCTGGCAGGACATCGGGGCGATCCGTCGCCCGCCGGATCCCACGGTCCTGAGGCCATGGGCACCTGTGCTGCTGCGGGCCATGATCCTTCCCCTCGGCCCGCGCACGCCTGCCCGCCCGGACGGCCTCGCTCATGAGAACCGCACCCAACGGCCCGACTGACCACCGGCGTACCGCCGGGCCGGGTGACAGCAGGGTCGCGCGCGTACGGACGCTGACCTGGGGCTTCGAGAAGAGCGGGTGACGAGAATCGAACTCGCGCCCGCAGCCTGGGAAGCGACGGCGCTTGGACAGCGGCCTGGCTGTTGCCCTGCGCTTGGGTAGCTCGGTGGCGGCTTCGTGAGGCGAGGTTCGCAGCGTTGTTGACCGACGTCCGCTGCGCCTCAACACAGCGCGGAAGCCCTCGTACTGGTTGTACGTGGGCTTTCGCCCGGTGCGGCGAGAGTGCGTGCCAGGCGTCGCGGGGCAGGCGGGACTTTGCGGACACGGCCTAGCCCCTCGCTGAGGATCGACTCATGGCAGAAGGCCCTGAGGACACAGACGCAAAGGGGGCTTGGGCGTTCTCCTGGAGAGCCCGGCCCCAGCACTGGTTCCTGGAATGCGGGGGTTTCCGATCCTGGTGCTGGCCCCGGCGGCCGCCGTGCTCGCCTTCTTCTCGGCGGGTTGGGCGTTCATGGTCGGCGCGTCGAGCCTCGGGTGGATCGCCTACTCGGTTCGGTACTGGATCCCCCTGTGGCGGTCAGTGGTCGAGATACGGGTAGGGCGAGGCGAGCAGGGGCGGCTCTTGCTGCGGCAGCGGTACGGGCGCACCCGCACGTACCCCCTGACAGCCGTCAACGGCCTGCGCCCGCTTCAGATCGGCAGCATCTCCTTCGCCAGCCGGGGGGACGGAGACGTCCAGGACTGCGAGGAGAAGGACGAACTGGTGCTGCGGCTGGACGTCGTCGGCACGGAATACACGACGTACAACCACCCGTACACCGAGGCACAGATGCAGCCACTCATCACAGCGCTGCACCACGCCTGCACCGACATGACCGTGCACAAGACCGAGTCCCGCAGGGCGACCTATATCGGTGTGGAGCGGGGCATGTCACCCGGCTGACATCGGCGACAGCCGCACGATCAGGTGGACGAACGGGGGAGCGCATACCTGGGGAGGCGAGACCTCAGCGCCGGAATCCCACGCCGGCGCAGTAGCTGGCGGCGGAGGCCATCCGACGAAGAGCAGCGCGTCGGGGCCCGCCTCGGCGCAGTTCTCCAGGTGCCGAAGGATCACCGCGTCGTCACTGCGGAAGCGATCTCCGGCACCCAGAGCACACGCTGTCCACGCGCTCCGGTGCCCCCCCGAGGGCAGGATGGTCCGTGCCGGGCGGTCCTCCGGGAAGGCCGCGCCGATGTACAGCACTCCGACGACGAGCGACAGCCGGAAGCTGCCGCCCGACTCGATGCGACCGCCCGCAAGGCGCGCCGGGTTCACAGATCGCGGTTCTGCACCACGGCCCGGATCCGGCGGCCCAGCGGCGTCAGCCGCAGCGTGAGCGACAGCGCGACGACGGCCGCGACCGCCAACCCGAGAATGAACAGGCGGCTGTTGGCGACGGTGAGCGGCGAGACGCCGGACGACCAACTGCGGCCCGCGATGCGGCTGCTGGCGGGCGAGCGCAAGGCGCGCCGGTGGTTCGTCGTCGGGAACGACTACGTGTGGCCGCGGCGCACCGCGCGGGCCGCGTGCGGATACGCGTGCGCGAGTCGGGCGGCGGCGTGTGCGGGCAGGTTTACCTGCCGCTCGGCACCCATGACTTCGACGGTGTGCTGCGGCGGACATCGCCCTCGAGCAGCCCGCCCGCGCCCGACTGATCACCGGCGAGGTTGGGTGAAGCCCGTTTCAGCACGCTGACCTGGGTCACCACGGGAATGGTCGCGACGGGAGGTGCCCGAAGAACCACACCTCAGGTTCGCCGCGGCCCGGGAGCAGCCGGACCGCGGCGAGTAAGTGACCTGCGGGAGGGGCTCAGCTCCCGGTGAGGGAGATGGCCAGGTCCGTGATGTTCAGGGGGAACTTGGACCCGAGGGCGTCGGACACGAGCGTGGCCTCGCCGGTGAAGAGGTTGATGCTGTAGAGGGAAGGCCTGTTGGCGCCGGAGGCGGTGAGACTGGCGAAGGCGGCGTTGCTGACCGTCTTGCCGTCCGACAGGGTGCTGAAGATGTCCATGCCCGTGTTGATCTGCGCGTCGATGCCGAGGCTGCCGGTCGGCGCCAGCGTGCCGTTGTTGGCCGGGGACTGGATGACGACCTGGTCGCTGGTCGTATTGATGTCGAACAGCGTGGTCCCGGTGGCCCCGTTGAGGTCGTTGTTCGTGTATGCGGCGGCGGAGACGCCCTTGGTGGTGCCCTCGATCGGCGGGGTGGTGAGGTTCAGGTCCTGGATGGTCGTGTGGTCGTTGAGGTTGTGCCGCAGGTTCTGGCCGTTGTCGCTGATCACGCGCAGCCGGTCGGCGGCCGGGTTGAAGTCGACGCCGAAGTTCGTGCCGTGCAGCGAGTACTGGAGCTGGGACACCTTGGTGATCACGACGTCCGTGGTGGCCGGCGGGGTCTTGATCGTGTAGATGCCGCCCTTGTTGCCGACGCCGTACATCAGGCCGTTCTGCACCCGGAAGTCGATGCCGATCAGGCTTGTGTCGCCACTGAGCCCGATGACGTCCCTGACCCAGTCGAGCACGTTCGGCCGGTCGGTGGTGAACGTGGCCATCTGGGTGCCGTCACCTGTGATCCCGAACGCGCGCAGGCTGGGAGTGGCGGCGGGAGCGGCCGAGCCACTGCCCGGCGCGCTCAGCATGAGCGCTGTCGACGTAGCCATGACCGCGACCGCCGCCGCGACTCTCTTTCTTGTTCCTGCTTTCATCGGTGTTTCCCTCCCGTTTGAACAAGCACCATTGAGGCGCGCGGATGAGAGATCCCCGTACCGATTCCCGCGTTGATCCGGAGTGGTGGCCGGAATGATTGCTGTGATGTTCCCCCACGGGCTGGTACGCGCTTCCCATTAAGGCCAGTTCACAGTGTCTCCACAAGTGGAACAGGCGATGGGAATGCCCCGATCCAGGGACTTTGCGCAATGTGACAAAGAGCCCCGGACGCGGTCGTCTTCGATGTGCGCAGAGTGATAAATGCCGTCCGGATTTCCCCTGTCGGCTACTTCGACCGGAATGGCATGCTCGCGCCCATGGGGAGCTTCTTCGCCGAGTTGGCCCGGCAGGCGTCGGCCAACGCGCGCCGGGAGGTCGAGGCGTACGCGCGCGAGATCCCGGAGTTCGGGTTCCTGGACACGAACTCCCGGGCGCGGGCCGAGACGCTGGAGTACGCGTTGTGGTTGCGCCGCCGTACGGTCGAACTGTCCCCGGACAACAGCCAATTGAGCGACGACGACCTCTGCTACATCGCGGCGATCGGCGAGTTGCGGGCCGCAGCGGGGATGTCGCTGGATGCACGGCAGCGGGTCCTGCGACTGCACACCTCACTCATGCTGCGCGAGATCAACGAAGCGACCGAAGCTCAGCGCGGCGTCGGCGTCGACGAACTCATGCGGATGATGGGCTGGTTCGCCCCGCAGGGAGAACGCGGTATCCGTGCCTACAGCCAGGGATTCGTGACGGCGCTGCGACACCGTCTGCCGTACGTCGAGCAGGCCGCCCTGCTGGCCAGGTCGTTGCTGAACGGAGACCCCATATCGGCGGAACTCGCTTCGGCACTGGGAATGGAACTTCCCGAGCGCTGCGTGGTGACGGTGATCCGGGTACCGGACGGTCCCGTCGGCGATGGCGACCTGGAAAGCGAGATCGAGGCGCTGGTGAAAACCCACCAAGCGCCGATCATGTGGTGCCCGGGCAAGGGAAGCAGGAGCGGTGAGCTGATTGCCCTGATTCCCTTGCCTCCCGCCAGACCCCCGGCGTCTCCGGGGCCCAGTACCGCCGAGACCGTACGGCCGCACTCCGTACCCGACCTTGTCCCCGACCTCTTGCCCGACCTCGTATCCGATCTCGTACGGGACTTCGCCCAGGCCCTCGGTCGCCCCTGCGCCGCCGGCACCGCCACCTCACCGCTGTCCGAGGCTGCCGACGCCCTCGACCTGGCCCGGCGGATCAGCAGGGCGGCGCCGCTGCGACGGGCATCCGCTCGGCTGCGGCCGCACACCGTGTCGGACGTGTTCGTCGAACTCGCCGTCGCCGACGCGCCGTTCGTCGACGAATGGCTCCAGACCGTGAGCCGGAGCCTGCAGCCCGGTCCGGACCTCCTGGTCACGCTTGACGCGTACTATCGCCACGACATGCACCGTGGCGCCACGGCGGCAGCCCTCAACGTCCACCCCCGCACCCTGGACTATCGCCTCCGCCGGGTGCGGGAGCTCACCGGCATCGATCCCGGCTCGACGCGCGGCGTACGCATTCTCAGCTCGGTCGTCACGCGGCGGCTGTCGGAAGCGTGGAACTGAACCGGGCGATCATCCGGAGCGGAAGTGCGTGCCGAGACGGGCAGCTGGAGGGTACGTGGTCCCTGTTGGCGCGTCGGCCGCCGCCACGAGGCACTGACGGCGGCGCCTGCGGGGTGGCGTCGTCGTGGACCTCTTCCGCGTGGTCGACGGAAAGATCATCGAGCACTGGGACGTCGTCGCCGACGGGCAGTGGCTCCCTGAGTTCACGCGGAGGGACTCCCTTAAAGCTGGACTAGACCACGAGAAGCCCCAGGTCGCTGACCTGGGGCTTCATCATGACCAGGCAGAGTGCCGGGGAACGGGGAGGCGGAGGGTGCGACGGAAAGCGGAGCGCAGGGTGGCGGAGTGTGGTCTATTTCAACAACCCCTGTCCCGGTAGCCTCATCTGTGGCCAGTAGCGCACCACCATCCCCCCACCCCCCAGGTTTGCGTGCCGGCGTGGACGACACCCACCTGTCTCTGCCCCTGGCAGCCGGGTGACCTCCCCCGTTCGCCGCCTCCAGGAGGATCACGGTGAAAGTTCGTACCAGAAGCTCGGCGATCATCGGCGCCCTCTGCCTCGTCGCTTCCCTCGCTTTGACCTCGGCGTCCGCCGACGAGTTCAGCGCCCCACGGCAGGCAGCGAAGGTCGTGCTCAAGAAAGTGGCCACGGCCCAGAATCCAACCGCCGGCGCCGCCGGTCCCGGTGGCACGGTCTGGATAGCCGAACGCGCGGGCAAGGTAAGGGTCTTGGACGATGCGGGGCTCGGCGAGCCCGTCCTCGACATATCCAGGGAGACCACCACCAACGGCGAACGCGGCCTGCTGGGCATCGCGTTCGACAACGAGTTCGCGCACTTCTACATCTCGTTCACGAACCTCGAAGGCACCAGCACCGTGGACGAGTTCGCGGTGCGGGACGGCAAGATCCAGCCGGACACCCGGCGCACCGTCCTCACCCAGACACAGCCCTACGCGAACCACAACGGCGGCGACATCACGTTCGGCCCCGACGGCTACCTCTACATCGCGTTCGGCGACGGCGGCTCGGGCGGCGACCCGCACGGCAACGGGCAGAACCTCGACACGCTGCTCGGCAAGCTGCTGCGGATCGACCCGAGCGGCGGCAAGCCGTACGCGATCCCGCCGGGCAACCCGTTCGTGGACGACCCGAACGCGAAGGACGAGATCTGGGCGTACGGGCTGCGCAATCCGTGGCGGTTCTCCTTCGACGCGGGCACGGGCGACCTGCTGATCGGGGACGTCGGCCAGAGCGCCTGGGAGGAGATCGACTGGGCCCCGGCAACCAGCAAGGGCGGCGAGAACTACGGCTGGTCCCGGATGGAGGGCAACCATCCCTTCCGGGGCGGCACGGAGCCCGCGAACCACGTACCGCCGATCCATGAGTACGACCGCAACGGGCCCGGCTGCTCGGTGACCGGCGGATACGTCTACCGAGGCGAGGCGATCCCGGACCTCAAGGGCCAGTACGTGTTCAGCGACTTCTGCGATGGCACCGTCCGTGCCCTGCAGTTGGAGAACGGCGAGGTGACCGGCGTGAGCAACCTCGGAGTCGACGGCGGCCAGGTCGTCTCGTTCGTGCAGGGAGGCAATGGCGAGCTGTACGTGCTCGACCTGGGCGGCAGCGTCTCCCGCATCGACCCGGCGTAACGACTTCCCATGGGAAGAAGCCGCCGAGCAGCGAGTAGCTCGCCGACGGTGACACCGTCACGGTCATCAAGACCCTGAAGGTCAAGGGCGGCCCGAGCGGAATCAAGGCGGGCACCAAGGTGCGCAACATCCGCCTGGCCGACGGCGTGGACGGCCACGACATGAGCGGGTGGGATGCGACGCGCCGAGCTCCGGCCGGTGGGGACGTGCCGTTGTGTCGGGGAGGGAACGGCACGATGAGCACGCCGCTGTACCAACTGAAGGCCGAGTTCTTCAAGACGCTCGGCCACCCGGCCCGGATCCGCGTCGTGGAGCTGCTGAGTGAGCGCGAGCACGCGGTCGCGGAGATGCTGCCCGACGTAGGCATCGAGCCCGCACACCTGTCCCAGCAGTTGGCCGTGTTGCGGCGGGCGAATCTGGTCAAGACCCGCCAGGAGGGGTCGAACGTGTACTACTCGCTGACCAGTCCGCAGGTCGCATTGCAGGCCGAGCTGCTGGCCGACCTTCAGGCCGCGCAGGGTGAGGGTGAGGGAGAGCCGTCGTCGTAGCGACCCGGTTGAAGTGACGCGCCCCACGCCTCCGCAGGGTCCCTCCGCCCCAGTGCGGGGCCGTCGGCCGTTGTGGCCGCGGCCCCGCTCGGGTGTGTGGGTCAGGACGGGTCGCCGTACTGGAGGCCGCGTCCGTTGGTGCCGACGTAGACGCGGCCGTAGGTGTCGGGGTCGCCGGTGATGACGCCGACGCCGCCGATGCTGCCCCACTGGTGGGCGTCGTCGTTGACGCGGATCCAGGTGGCGCCCTTGTCGGTGGAGCGGAAGACTCCGGTGACGTCCTTGACGGTGCCGATCAGGTACAGGGCCTGGTAGCCGGTGCCCGGCTTGGCCTTGCCGAAGCCGAGGGCGGAGGCGGACTGCACCGTGCTGAGCGTGGTGAAGGTGCGGCCGCCGTCGGTGGAGTGCAGCAGCCCCTTGCCACCGCCGGCGATCCACAGGTCTCCGGCGATGCCGGGGACGGCCGTGAGGCGGCCGGAGGGCAGGTTGCCGGCTCGGGCGCTGAAGGTCGCGCCGCCGTCGGTGCTGGCGTAGAGCGTGCCGCCGGACAGGGAGTAGAAGGTCTGGGCCGAGGAGCGGTCGGCGACGACCACCGCGTCGGTGCCCAGGCCGCCGACCCTCGACCAGCTCGCGCCCTTGTCGGTCGAGCGGTACGGGGCCTGGCCGGCCTGGGTCCAGACGATGGCGGAGCCGTCCGCCGCGAGCGCGATGTGGCCGTCCTGGGCGCTGCCCACCGGCTCAGCCTTGAAGCCCGTCCAGGTGCTGCCGCCGTCGGTGGAGTAGGCCCCGTCCTGCGCGCCGCCACGGCCGACCCGGACCATCATCGAGGGCTTGGACTGGGCGAAATCGATGTCGGTGCTGTTGGCCATCATCGGGTTGCTCAGCCGCCCGGAGGGCACCTCGGTCAGGGAGTCGTGGCGGAAACCGCCCTGGTCGCCCATGGAGGTGATGACGGTGGCGCCGCCGGGCGGGGCGATCGCGTCCATCAGCGCGGTCTCCTCCAGCCCTCGGGCGCCCATGCTCCAGTGGCTGGTGCCGCCGCTGTCGGAGGCGCCTGCGTCCTTGCTGCGCAGGATGCCGTTGCCGGTGCCGTACAGCACGTGCCCGGAGTCGAAGGGATCGATGGCCAGGGCGGTCATCCAGTGCCCGGTGTGGGTGCCGACGTAAGGCGCGGCGGAGGCGTTGCGCACCGACTTGTCGGCCAGTGCCTTCCAGGTCGTGCCGCCGTCGGTGGTCCGGTAGATCTCGTCCTCGGGCCACCAGCGGTCGAGGGTGGTGACCATCACCGTGGAGGGCTTGCGCGGGTCGACGGCCAGACCGGAGAACCCGTAAGAGCCCTGGGAGGGGGAGATGTTCTTCCACGCCCCGCGGTCCGGCGTGTACTTCCACACCGAGCCCGCCGTCACGTCGTTGGGCCCGAGGTTGTTGGTGTACGTCAGGTACAGCGAGCCGTCACCGGAGAGCACGCCGTGCTGCGGCAGCTGGCCGGTGGGCTGCCCGGAGACGGCCTGCCAGGTGCTGCCGCCGTCGGTGGAGCGGTACAGGGAGGTGGACCTGTCGTTGACGCCGACGTAGATCGTCTTGCTGCCGGCCGGGCCGTACGTCACGAAGGAGATGCCCGCGCCGCTGCTCGCCCCGTCCTTGACGGGGAACGAGGAGACCTGACGCCATGTCACGCCGTGGTCGGTGCTGCGCCACAGGCCGTTCTTGCGGGTGCCCAGCAGCAGGGTGCCGTTGTCGGCGGGGTCGACCACCAGCCGTTCGCCCGCCCCGCGGCCGGCCTCGTTGGCGCCCAGCTTGAAGGGCAGATCGGTGCGCTGGAAGGTGCGGCCCCGGTCGGTGGAGCGCAGGATCGCGCCGTTGCCCGCCCACTCGTTGGTGTAGGTGCCGGCCCCGAGGTAGAGCCGGTTGGGGTCGACGGGGTCGGTGGCCAGCGAGTCGATGCCCAGCAGGTTCCAGTCCTTCTCACCGAGCCAGTCGGTCAGCGGGATCCACTGCTCGGCCGCGCTGTCCCAGCGGTAGGCGCCGCCCATGTCGGTACGCGCGTAAAGCAGCCCCTTCTCTTTCTGGTTGAACACCAGCCCGGTGACGTAACCGCCGCCCACCACCTGGGCGTTCTTCCACCGGTACGGTCCGGCCGCGGCCGTGGTCTGCGCACTGTCGCTACCGGCCGCCGGGGCCTCTGCCATCTTCACCAGCTTCCACTGCTGGTTGGTGCCGCCGTGGCCGGGATACTGGATGACCGCCGCGCCCTCGGCCGTGGAGCCTCCGGAGACGTCCAGGGCCTGGCCGCTCTTGCGCGAGGTGAGGGTGACGGCGTCGGAACCGCCCACATCATCGATCCGCCACTCCTGCGAGGTGGCGGAACTGTCGGTCTGCTGCTCGGCGGAGGCCCCCTGGGCGGTCGAATTGCCCGCTATGCCCAGCACTTTGCCGCTGTTTCGGTTCACCAGCTCGTAGTAGCCGTCGCCCTTGGACTTCAGCTTCCACTGCTGGTTGGCGGTGTTCTGGTCGGTCCACTGCTGGATACGGGTGCCGTCGGCGGTGGAGAAGCCGTTGACGTCCAGCACCTTGCCGCTGCGCACGGAGACCAGCCGGTAGTAGGCGTCGCCGTCGACCGTCGCGGCCTGCGAGTCCTCCTGCGCGAACAGGAGATACGGCACGACCGCGGCGGGCACGCCGAGCAGCACAGCGGTGGCGGTCCAGCGACGGCGGTGACGCCCGCGGCGCCCGCCGTTCGTGGGGTTGTTCATGGGGAGGCGTTCTCCTTGCCTGCCGTTCACCAGAGGAAAAGCGAATCCGGGCACCGGAACTGGCCGGATCCGCTTCCTTGTCGCCACAGGCTCCGCGCAGGTTGCCGCGCGCCGGGAACTTTTTTCAGGGCACCTCCTCCGATCTGCGTCATCCCGGCCGCCGCCAGGCCCGGACCGGCCTTGCGGAAAGAACCTGCCGTGCCTTCCGGCGGTGGGCCTGGCGCTGGGGGGCGTGGCGGTCCGGCGAGGGCGCCGGCTACACCGCCTCCGTCCTGCTGGGCACCCTGCTGTGGGATGTGATCGGGCAGCGGCGCCTGGTGCCGTGGTGGAGCTGGATCGGGCTGATCACCCTGTACGGCACGGTCTTCGTCGTTCCCCATGACGCGACCCGCGGCCTGATCCGCCTGGCCTTCGTCGCCGTCTCCATCGCATGCGTCCTGTTCGGCCCGGTACGAGACCGACGCCGCCGGCGCTCTCCGTCCCGTGGCGGGCGGGTGAGCGGGGACCCTGCGAATGTTGCGGGGCGCGAATCGTGTGAGAAGTATTGACGCCGTTCGCCGGGTCTCTCATCATCCACTCTGCTCGATATGTCGACTCCAGTTCGAAATATCGAACGTACTACTTCTCAAGGATGAGAGGTCCCATGCGCGGACGTAGTTTCATCCGCAGACGGCTGTCTGCGGCGTTTGCAGTCCCGGTTGCGGTTCTGGCCTCGTTGTCGGCGATGCTCGTCGCCAACCCGGCTCAGGCTGCCACCACCGGCGCCGTGCGCGGCGTCGCTTCCGGCCGGTGTCTCGATGTGTCGGGCGCGAGCCAGACCGACGGCGCGAACGTGCAGATCTGGGACTGCCATGGCGGGACCAACCAGCAGTGGACGCTGACGGACAGCAATCAGCTGACCGTGTTCGGCAACAAGTGCCTGGACGTTCCGGGCCACGCCACCACGGCCGGTACCCGGCCGGTGATCTGGTCCTGCAACGGCGGTACGAACCAGCAGTGGCGGGTGAACTCCGACGGCACGATCGTCGCCGTGGAGTCCGGGCTGTGCCTGGACGTGTCGGGCGCCGGTACGGCGAACGGTACGGCGGTGCAGCTGTGGAACTGCACCGGCGGCAACAACCAGAAGTGGACCGGCCTGTCCGGGACGTCGCCCACGTGTTCCCTTCCGTCGACGTACCGGTGGACCTCGACGGGTCCGCTGGCGCAGCCGGCCAACGGGTGGCTGTCGCTGAAGGACTTCACCACCGTGACGTACAACGGCAAGCACCTGGTCTACGGGACGTACTCCGACGGCAACTGGCACTCGATGGGCTTCGCTCCCTTCACGAACTGGTCGGACATGGGGTCGGCCGGACAGACCGCCATGAGCCAGTCCGCGGTGGCGCCCAAGCTGTTCTACTTCGCGCCCAAGAAGATCTGGGTGCTGGCCTCCAACGGGTGGGGCACCCAATGGCCCTTCGTCTACCGCACCTCCAGCGACCCGACCAACCCCAACAGCTGGTCCGCGCCGCAGCCGCTGTTCACCGGCAGCCTCCCCACCGGCGGCCCGATCGACCCGACCCTGATCGCCGACGACCAGAACATGTACCTGTTCTTCGCCAATGACAACGGCGGCATCTTCAGGTCGACCATGCCGATCGGGAACTTCCCCGCCAGCTTCGGCTCGTCGTACACCACGGTCATGACCGACACGGCGAAGAACCTGTTCGAGGCGCCGGAGGTCTACAAGGTCCAGGGCCAGAACCAGTACCTCATGATCGTCGAGGCTCGCGGTGTGAATGAGGACCGCTTCTTCCGCTCGTTCACGGCCTCCAGCCTGAACGGTCCGTGGACCCCGCAGGCCGCCACCGAGTCCAACCCCTTCGCGGGCAAGGCCAACAGCGGCGCCACCTGGACCAACAGCATCAGCCACGGCGACCTGGTCCGCACCAACCCCGACCAGACCATGACCATCGACCCCTGCAACCTGGAGTTCCTCTACCAGGGCCTGCCCACCAACACACCGGCGAACACTCCCTACGAGAGACTGCCGTACCGGCCGGGGCTGCTCACCCTGCAGCGCTGACCCGTAGCCGACCCGTAAAGGAACCCCAGCCGCACGGCGGCTGGGGTTCCGTCGGCGCTTGCCGTTCAGCCCCGCGGACCGGGCTACTGCCCGTCGGCGACGACGTCCCAGTGCTCGATGATCTTTCCGTCGACCACGCGGAAGAGGTCCACGACGACGTAGTCGGAGCTGAAGACCCACACCAGGTCCCCGTCGGCGAGGGTGTTGCCGAACCGGGTCCCGCCGCCTGCGGCACCGCTGGGCGAGGGGGAGCTCCGCGTGTTCTGCTGGAAGAACCGCTTCAGCGGAGCCGTTCCGCTCGCGGCCGCCGGGTTGTGCTGGTAGTACCGAGGATCCCAGCTCTTGTCGATCACGCTCGCGTCTCCGTCGGAGAGCTTGCGATACGCGTCGACCGCGAACTTCCGGTTCTTCTCCTCCTGTTCCTCGGACAGGGTCGGTTCCCCGTTCGGGTACCGGTACACATCGCTGAACAGCGAGTTCCCGCTGGCCGTCTTCGCCGGCACGGTCTGCGTGATGCCCCAGTGCTCGACCAGCTTGCCGTTGTCGACCCGGAACAGGTCGGCCTTGGCCTGGCCGGTCGCCTCGTTCTTCGGGGTGGCCGAGGCGTGCCAGTGCACGGCCACCAGGTCACCGTCGGCGGCCACGTGCTTGACGGTCGCCACCGCGCCGGGAATCTTCGCCTTGACGTCCTTGAACTGCTTGATCTGCCCGTCGGCTCCGCCGGGCACCGACTTGTCGTGCTGCATGTAGTCGGTCGCGACGAGTTCCTTCACCACGTCGGTCTTGTCCTTGTTGAACGCCTCCGAGTACAGGCGCAGAACGAGCGCCTTGTTCCGCTCCTCGGAGGCCGACGACGAGCGGGCCGCGGCGGACGTCGTCGACGGGGCGGCCGGCTCGGTGCCGGACGTGCTGCTGCAGGCGGTCGCGAAGCAGGCCACGGCCACGGCAGCAAGCCAGGGCGGGGTCTTCCGGTAACTCACTCGAGTCTCCTGTGTACGGTCCTGTGGGGGAGTTCCACCAGGCGCGGTTGGACAGGGCCCCTCCCGCACGGCCATCCCATCGCGTCAGCCGCAGACATCCACTCCGCCGACCAGTGGGGCCACCCCCGCCGACTGGCGGGATTCGGCCCATCCGAAAGGTGCACCCCGCCTCCGGCGGATCAGTCCGCCGGCAGCCGCAGCTCCGTCTCCGCGCCCCCCGGACGGTTGCGGAAGGTCAGGCGGCGCCGAGCAGACGGGCCTGGCCGTCGCGATGGTCAGGCCGAGGCCGGTGCCGCCGGTCCGGGAGCCTGTGCGGAAGCGCTGAGGGCCGGAGGTGTGCAGCACGGCGAGCAGATCGGCCGGGAAACCGGGGCCGTGGCCGCGGACCCGGACCACTGGGCCGTCGACCTCCACCTCGACGGGCGGGGCGCCGTGCCGCAGGGCGTCGGCGGCCAGGTTGGCCAGGATGCGTTCGACGCGGCGCGGGTCGGTGGCCACGACTGCGTCCGCCGCGACCGTCACCTGCACGCCCTCGAGCCCGGCGACCGCACGCCGGGCCATCGCGCTCACCTCGCGTTCCTCGGTCTCCACCGCCGCCACCTGGGAGTCCAGGCGGGCCACTTCCAGCACGTCCTCCACCAGCCCGCGCAGCTTCTGCACGCTGCCCGCCACGAGTTCGGACGCCCGGCCGGGCGGCAGCAGGCCGACCGCTGTGGACATGCCCGCGACCGGCGTGCGCCTTGACCACGTCGGCCAGGCGCAGCGCCCGGGTCCAGGCCGCCTCCACCGGGGTCGACGCGAGCTGGACGTTCCACTCGAAGGCGCCGTCCAGTGGGCGGCCGACCGAACTGCCGCTCTCCACGGTGCGCTTCGCACCGAAGACGGGCCTGGACAGCCGGGTCGAGGTCGGCCGTACGGTCACCTGCCCGGTCACCGTCGAGGGCGCGGCTAGGTCCTGTCGTTTGGATCAGGCCGGCTGTGAGGTGCGGCGCCCTTCAGCCGACCCGAGCCGGGGGCGATGGGGGTGCCCCCGCGTGAGCCGGGAGAAGCCGGTTCGAGCGTGGGGGAGCGTGCAGTTACAAGGCGGAGGAGGCTGTGACATCAGCCGCTACCGCGGCGGGCGACGCGATGGGGGATTCGGCGAGTGACGACAACGCGGCTGGGGGTACCCCCTGCTCGAAGAGCTCGGGGGAGGGCGTGCCAGGGCCCGCGACGCCGGGATGATCCAAACGACAGGGCCCAGGGGCCGCAACCTCAAGTCGCGGACGGTGTACGGCATCGACGCGTACGACCCGATCGCGCGACTCTGCGGCGCAGGCGTGCTCGATCTCCTCGGCATGACGTTGGGCCGGCTGGATGGAGCTCCGGCGCGGTGCGGCTGCGGCCGGCCGTGGTCGGTCTCGCGCTGATCGCGTTCGGATACGCCGTCTCGTGGCCGGCGCTCCGGCTGACCGGCGGTGCTCAGAACATCATGGCCGGGATGCCTGCCAAAAAGGACTCCGGTGCCCAGAAGAACCCCGGCATGCCATCGGGATCCTTCGACACGCCCGCAGGCCGGGCGCCAGGCGTATCGCGTCAGTGCTGTCCAATTCCGCCGAATGTTTGGCCCGGATTAACCTCCAGCGTCTGCGTTCTGAGATCGGGGTCATTCGACCCGCCGAACACGAAGTCCGATGCCATTCGACCCGTCGAACAAAAGAGTCGACTACTACGCTCAAACGCCAGCTCCGACCGACAGTTGGACCTCAGCCCGTGCAGGTAACGGCCCTACACACAAGGGCTATTCAGCACCCAGTCGATCACTCAGCGAATGGCTACCAACGGGTCCCGTCACCAATTCCCGGCCGACCGAGCCTTTCTGACGGTTACACGTGTCGTCGTGGCCATGGATTTGTCAGCGCCCCATATTCAAGGCGGTTTTCGGCCTGCTAGATTGACGCGCGCGCCTCAGAGACGAAGCCGGGCAGACCCGGCAGTCTCGCGGAGGCGAAGACCCCCTGTGCCTTCACCAAGGCCGTCTTCGGGTGCCCGGAAACCGCTGCGGACGAGATTCGCTGCGTACCACCACGTCTCACGCCAGAGCTTTTCGGCATCCAACCCCCCTCAACCCACTGGAAAGCGCACGTAAGTGATGAGATCCCTTCAGCGTTTCGGCCCCCCGCTGGCCATCTCCGCCATGGCGATCGTGCTGAGCACGCCCGGGCCGGCCGCCGCCGACGAGGCGACCGACGGCAAGGACACCACGTACTACATCTCGCTCGGCGACTCCCTGACCACCGGCTACCAGCCGGACGTCGACAAGGACACCGACGTCGCCTACACCGACCAGCTCTACGCGCAGCTCAAGCAGCGCACGCCCGGACTGAAGCACATACGCCTCGGCTGCACGGCTGAGACCACCGAGTCTCTGATCAACGGCGGCAAGTGCGACTACCCCAACGCCAAGTCCCAACTGGACGCCGCCCTGCAGGCCATGGCCCAGCACAAGGGCAAGGTGGCCTACGTGACCCTCAGCGTGGGCGCGAACGACATCCTCCTCAACTGCGTCAGCCGCCCGGCCGGCACCCTCGACGGCGCGTGCCTGAACAGCAAGAGCCAGACCATGGCGAAGAACCTCGCCCAGATCGCGGGCGCGCTGCGCCAAGCGGGCACGGACAGCACCCAGTTCGTGGGCTCCGACTACCACAACCCGTTCCTGGCGGCCTGGTTGCAGGGCGCCGCGGGGCAGCAGGCCGCCAAGGAGTCGGCACCCCTGGTCAAGGCCGCCAACGCGGGGATCGCCCAGGTGTACAAGTCCACCGGCTTCAAG
This sequence comes from Streptomyces sp. NPDC051243, assembly GCF_044455405.1. Classification (NCBI taxonomy): domain Bacteria; kingdom Bacillati; phylum Actinomycetota; class Actinomycetes; order Kitasatosporales; family Streptomycetaceae; genus Streptomyces; species Streptomyces sp. NPDC051243. Next base: position 436,592 of record NZ_JBITES010000004.1, read on the forward strand.
GTGGCCGATGTGGCCGGGGCCTTCTCCTCGGACGACTTCACCACCCAGGTGAACGTGCCCGGCGCGGGTGAGGTGCCGGCGAACGTGGCCAAGATCTGCCAGCTGACGTGGGCGTGCACGATGCAGGACCCGCACCCCAACGCCGACGGCCACAAGGTGATCGCGGGCGTCTTCGCGGCGCAGCTCACCGAGAACGACGCACCCGGTGCGGGCGGGTCCCCGACCCCCACCGAGTCGGCCACGCCCGGTGCGGGCGAGTCGCCGACCCCCACCGAGTCGGCCACGCCCGGTGCGGGCGAGTCCCCGACGCCCAGCGAGCCGGCCACGTCCGAGCCTGGCACGGACACGGGGTCGAACGACCCGAAGCCGAACGGTGATCTCGCCGAGACGGGCGCGTCGAGCAGTACTCCCGTCCTCGCGGGTGCCGGTCTCGCGGTCGTGGCGGTCGGCACCGCCGCGGTCTACTTCGCGCGCAGGCGCCGTACGGGCGAAGAGAGCTGACGGACGGTCAGTAGATCGTGCTTTGGCGGCAGGCTCTCCCGTGCCGCCCTGCCCGCGGCTGCCGCTGTCCTGTGCGGTCTGCTGGCCTCCCGCTCCACCGGCAGCGCATCGTCGGCCGCTGCCGGTGCTTCCCCGACCAGTGCCGGTCGGATGGCCGTCTCGCCCGACCCCACCGACACTCCTGGGGTGTCGGCGCACTATCGGGGGCGGCCGGAGGAGGGCATCCGCCGCTATGAGGAGGCCCTGGCCGCCATGACGGCGCTGGGTGACGAGCGTGAGGCGGCCTCCTGGCTGCTGGCGCTGGCCGGTGGCCTGGCGTATGCCGGGGACGCTCGTGCGGCACAGACCGGCGGACGGTTCGCCGCCGCCGCGGAGGCGAGCGGGGAGCGGTGGGGTCGCGCTCAGGTGCTGATGGCGTTGGGCCATGACGCCTGGGCCCGCGGTGACCGGGACAGGACGAGTCCCTGGTCCGGTCCGCGCTGGACAGCATGCGTGGCTTCAGCGACCACGCGATGGTCGGGAGGATGGTGGAACTGCTGGCCTGGGCCGGCGCCGACGGCGGCGCTCACGCGCGGGCCGCCCGGCTGCTCGGCGTGGCGGATGCCCTGTGGCACGACGCCGGCAGCTCGATCTGCGCGTTCGGACCGCAGCTGGCCGAACAGCACGCGCGCTGCGAGCAAGCCGCGATCGGTGCGCTGGGCGAGGCGACGTACAGGAAGGCGTTCGCCGAAGGCGGCAAGCACCACACTCCCGGCCGGGCCGTCGACTTCGCGCTGGCCGGCGATTCCGCCGCCGACCCCGGTTCCGACGCCGACACCCCATACGACGGTGGCACCGATTGCGACGGTGGCATCGAGGTCGACGGTGGCATCGGTGTCGGCGGTGATATCGATGTCAGGGAGCCCGCACCGGACGTCGTTTGGATCATCCCGGCGTCGCGGGGTCCGGCTGAAGGGCGCCGCACCTCACAGCCGGCCTGATCCGAACGACAGGGCCTGGCGCGAGGGGGTTGCGTCAGCACGACTTGCTGCGCCGGCAGGTGCGGGGTTCGGCGCGATGTGGGACCGCCACGAGGTACGGGTGCGGCGCGGCGAACCCAAGTACTTCCGGCGCCCTGAGGTCGGCGACCTGACGCTGGTCATCGAGGTCATGCGATTCGCCGACGACGGCCGGCGGATGACGGTCTACCAGGCCGAGCCCGGCAGCGCCGACGAGGCGGCGCTCGGGAAGCTCGCCGCGCGCTGACCGGGTCCACCGATGCCGCCGTCATCGGATGACCGGCCGCCCGAGCGAGCCAACAACCCCGCCCAAGGGCTGTCGCCGAGAGTGACCAGGACGAACCGGCGGCGCGGCGGGTCGGACACGAACGGCCGCCATGCCATCCCCGCGTCCGCTGTGAAGCTGTTCCGGCTTCGCAGGCCCACCAGGTTCTCGCTGGTGCGCAGGTGGCGGCAGTACAGCGCCTGGCTGTGCGCGTCGACGATCCTCAACTGCGGCGTCCAGCCGTGGCCGGCGAGGTGGGCCAGGACGTCCTCGGCGAAGCGGCGGTTGCGCTCGGCCGGGAACCACAGGAGCTCCTGGTCCGCCAGGTCGGCCCAGGACAGGGCGGTGTGCTCGGCCAGCGGGTGGTCGGGGCGCAGCACCACGCCGTGCGGTTCGTCGTCCAGGGTCAGCTCGGCCAGGCCGTCGATGGGGTGGAAGACGCGCATCACCCCGAAGGCCAGGGCGCCGGTCCGCAACAGGTCGAGCTGCCGTTGGGAGTCGGCCTCGTCGAACTCGACGGTCAGGGAGCCGTCGTCGGCGAGGATCCGCTCGACGCGGGCCAGCAGGTGCTCCGGAACCGTTCGGCAGACCCCCACCCGGACCGGGCGGCGCGCGTCGCGCGCCTGGGCCAGCGACGCCTCGATCTCGGCGAGGGCGCGGATGGCGGTCGCGTACAGGATCCGGCCGCCCTCGGTCAGCTCCATCCCCTTGGGCCTGCGGTGGAACAGCGGGGCGCCGACGCGGCGTTCCAGGGCGCTGATCTGCTGGCTCAGGCTGGGCTGTGCGATCCGCAGCACGCGCGCCGCCTCGGTCATCGTGCCTTCCTCGGCGACGGTGACGAAGTAGCGGAGATGGCGAAGTTCGACGCCCCGGTGGTCGTGCACGGCCGCTCCTTCCTCTCGCGATAGGCCCGAGCCTATGGCTTGCTTCCGCACGGCTATTGGCATGAGTCGGATCTCGTGGGTTTTCCTGAGGAGGCCGTCCACGGCCTCGTCGGTCCGGTGATCAATCTCTGAGAGCTGAGGAACCACCTATGAAGATGGCCGAGTTCCCCGCGTCGGCGGCGCGGGCCGGCGTGGCCGCGGCCCTGGCGGAGGACAGGGCCGCCGACGACATCACCACCTTGTGGAGCGTCCCGGCCGGCCCGATCGCCACCGCCGAGATCATCACCCGCCGGCCCGGCGTCGCCGCCGGACTGCCCGTGGTCCACGAAGTCTTCGCCCAGACCGACGCCGAGGTCGAGGTCGAGACTTTGGTCGCGGACGGTGTGCGGCTGCGGGCCGGGGACGTCCTGGTGCGGCTGACCGGATCGGCTCGCAGCCTGATCACCGCCGAGCGCACGGTGCTGAACTTCCTGCAGCGCCTGTGCGGCATCGCCACTGTCACCGACGGCTTCGTCCAAGCCGTGGCCGGAACCCCGGCGCGGATCCTGGACACCCGCAAGACCGCCCCGGGGCTGCGGGCGCTGGACAAGTACGCCGTCACCGCGGGCGGCGGCAGCAACCACCGGCTCACCCTGGCGGCGATGGTCCTGCTGAAGGAGAACCACATCACCGCGGCGGGCGGGGTGACCGCGGCGATCAGTGCGGTCCGGAAGGGAATGGCCGATTCCGGGACGAGCGTGCCGATCGACGTCGAAGTGCAGACCGTCGCGCAGGCCCGCGAAGCGATGGAAGCGGGAGCCGGCTGGCTCATGCTCGACAACATGGAGGTGGCCGACATCGAAGAAGTGATCCGAATGAGGGCAGGCCGTTCCGGCGGCTCGGAGATCCTCCTGGAGGCTTCCGGCAACGTCACCCTGGACCGGGTTCGCGCCCTTGCCGATGCAGGCGTCGACCTCATCTCGATCGGCGCCCTGACACACAGCGCACCCGCGCTCGACCTGACGATGCTGATCACGATGGACGCGGCGCCGTGCCCGAGGTGACGATCGTCGACGCGTGCCGGCGGCATGGCCAGGGCGGTAGTCCGACCGCCGTTCTCGACGACGCGCCCTTCACCGATGCCGAGCGACGGCGCATCCCTGCTGCGACAGGCACCTCGCACGCGGTCTTCATCGCTGCGGTGGACGGCGAGGATCAGCCTCGACCGTCGTATCGGCTCCGGTTCTTCACCGGCGAAGGCGAGTTGGCCGCCTGCGGTCACGGCACAGTCGCCGCACTGGCGCTGCTCGCTCTGCGCCACAGCGGCGACGCCGATTACCGGGCCACGCTGCACACCACAAGTCGCGTATTCGAAGGCTGGGTGAAGCGAGAACACGACGACCTGACGGCCACTTTCGACCCGGGCCCGATCAGCCGGCGGGACGCCGGGGAACCCGAACTCCGGGCGATCGCGACCGCCCTCGGCCTGATGAGCGAAGCCCTTCCCGACGGCGCCTGCGTGGCCTCACCCGGCCGGCCACGGCTCCTGTTACCCGTGCGATCGCGCACCGTGCCGGCCGAACTCCGTCCGGACTTCACGGCACTGCGCCATGCTTGTGACCGCTACGGACTGCTGGGCTGCTACGCCTACTCGATCCCCGATGCGGACGGTCGGGCAGCGGCCCGGATGTTCGCCCCGTCGATCGGCGTCCCCGAGGATGTCGCCAACGCCAACAGCACCGCATGTCTGGCCGCGTATCTCGCGGATCAGGGCGTCACCGGCATCGCGGTCGACATGGGCGATCACCTCGGCCATCCGTCCACGATCATCGCCAACGCACAACGCAGCGCGTCCGGCACCCTGATCCGTCTGGGCGGCGCCGCGGAAATCGCGCGCGCCGTCCGCCTTCCCCGGCTCGGCTGACACGAAGGGCGACTCGCGGTGGTCAGCAGACCGACAAGGACGGCCGCCGACGCTCGTCCGAGACCAACCCGTAAGTCAGATGCACTCATCCCCACACTGGAGGTTCCATGCCCAAGGGCTACTGGGTCAGCGTCTACCGCACCATTTCAGACCCTGAGAAGCTGGCTGCTTACAACAAGCTGGCCCGCCTGGCCGTCGAGCCCGGGGGCGGGCGGACCATAGTGCTTGGCGGTCGGGTCGTGGCGTACGACGCCGGAATCGCCGAGCGCACCGTCCTGGTCGAGTTCGACAGCTTCGAGCAGGCCGTCGCGACGCGCGAGAGTGCGGCCTACCAGGAGGCGCTGGCCGCCCTCTCCGACGGCGTCGAGCGCGACTTCCGCATCGTCGAAGGCACTCCCATGTGCTGAATGCCTGGACTCCCATGCCGGCCCGGTGCCAGGAGCCAGTGCAGGACGAAACGTTGGGGAACCCCAGCCGACGTACGGCTGGGGTTCCTCGAGGCGGTGCGGGTCGGTCAGCACGTGGAGTTGCCCGGGCCGTGAACGGCTCGTCCATGTGTCGGCGGACCGCACCGCATCGCGATCACCGTGGATCAGGCGGGTCAGCGCTTCAGGGTGAGGATGCCCGGCCGGTACGGCAGTTTCACGTAGGGGGTGTTCGCCGGTTGGTTGGGGGCCAGGCCCTGGTAGAGGAACTGCAGGTTGCAGGGGTCGATGGTCATGGTCTGGTCGGGGTTGGTGCGGACCAGGTCGCCGTGGCTGATGTCGTTGGTCCAGGTGGCGCCGCTGTTGGCCTTGCCCGCGAAGGGGTTGGACTCGGTGGCGGCCTGCGGGGTCCACGGACCGTTCAGGCTGGAGGCCGTGAAGGAACGGAAGAAGCGCTGCTCAGTCGCACCCCGAGCCTCGACGATCATGAGGTACTGGTTCTGGCCCTGGACCTTGTAGACCTCCGGCGCCTCGAACAGGTTCTTCACCGTGTCGCTCATGATCGTCGTGTACGACGAGCCGAAGCTGGCCGGGAAGTTCCCGATCGGCATGGTCGACTTGTAGATCTTGCCGTTGTCACCGGCGAAGAACAGGTACATGTTCTGGTCGTCGGCGATCAGGGTCGGGTCGATCGCGCTGCCGTCGGGGACACTGCCGGTGAACAGCGGCTGCGCCGCGGACCAGCCGTTGGGGTTGGTCGGGTCGCTGGAGGTGCGGTAGACGAAGGGCCATTGGGTGCCCCACCCGTTGGAGGCCAGCACCCAGATCTTCTTGGGCGCGAAGTAGAACAGCTTGGGAGCCACCGCGCCCTGGCTCATCTGGGTCTGGCCGGCCGACGCCATGTCCGACCAGTTCGTGAAGGGACTGAACGCCATCGATTTCCACGACGATCCGTCAGAGGCGGTCGCGTAGACCAGGTGCTTGCCGTTGTACGTCACGGCGGTGAAGTCCTTCAGCGAGGCCCACCCGTTCGCCGGCTGCGCCAACGCGCCTGTCGACGTCCACTGGTACGTCGACGGAAGGGAACACTCGCCGCTCGTCGGAGCGGGCGATGACCTGAAGTTCCAGTGCTGGTTGGCGCCGCCGTTGGAGTCCCAGATCTGGACGGGAGTGCCGTCGGCGGTACGGCCGCCGGGGATCTCCAGCGCCCGGCCGCTGGCGACGTTGGTCAGCGTGTAGGTGCCGTCGCTGTTCCGGTGGGCCCGCCAGCGCTGGTTGGCGCCGCCGTTGGAGTCCCAGATCTGCATCCTCGTCCCGTTGGCGGTCTGGTTGCCCGGCTCGTCCAGTACCCGGCCGCTGGCGACGTTGGTCAGCGTGTAGGTGCCGTCGCTGTTGCGGCCGGCCCGCCACTGCTGGTTGGAGGCACCGCTGGCGTTCCACACCTGGAGCGGGGTGCCGTTGCCGTTGTGTCCCGCGGGCTGGTCGAGCACGCGGCCGGTGGCGGCGTTGGAGAGCGTGTAGACGGCGCCGGAGGTGATGTCCCCGCCCGACGTGCCGCCGCTCGGGGTGCCGCTGGTGCTGCCGCCGAGGGCGGTGAGCACCGCGTTGTAGGCGGGCTTCTTATTGCCGCCGTTGTCGAACAGCAGCGGGTTCTCACCGGTGCGCCACGAGTCGCTGTCGCGGATGCCCCACACCGTGATGCCCGTGCAGCGAGCGACGTTCAGACAGGCCTTGACCGCGCTGGTGTACGCGGTGGCGGACGCCTGGGCGATGTCCAGCTCGGTGATCTGGACGTCCACGCCGAGCGCGGCGAAGTTGGACAGGGTGGTCTGGAAGTTGGCGGGCGGCCCGCCGGCGGCGAAGTGGCTCTGGAGGCCGACGCAGTCGATGGGCACGCCGCGGGACTTGAAGTCCTTGACCATCTTGTAGACGCCCTGGGTCTTGGCGTCGGACCAGTTCTCGATGTTGTAGTCGTTGTAGCAGAGCTTGGCCGCGGGGTCGGCCTGACGGGCGGTGCGGAAGGCCTCCTCGATGAAGCCGTTGCCCAGCACGTCCCGGAAGACCGAGCTGCGGAGCTGGCCGCCGGGGCCGTCGGCGAAGGCCTCGTTGACCACGTCCCAGGAGTGGATCTTGCCCTTGTAGTGGGCCATCTGCTGGGTGATGTGGTTGTTCATCACGCTGCGCAGGGTGCCCGCGTCCTTGATGGAGCCGACCCAGCCGGGCAGTTGGGAGTGCCAGACCAGGGTGTGGCCGCGCAGGCGCTGGCCGTGCGCGGAGGCGTGGCTGACGATCGAGTCGGCGGGGGCGAAGTTGAAATTCCCGCGGGAGGGTTCGATGGTGTCCCACTTCATCTCGTTCTCCGGGGTGATCATGTTGAATTCCCGGTCGAGAAGGGTGGAGTACGTCGAATCGCCGAGCCTGCCCGCGGCCACTGCCGTGCCGAAGTAGCGGCCGCTGTCGGCCGCTGCGGCGGCCAGGGTCGGCTTGGGAGCATCCGGCGTGAGTGCGGCCTGGGCGACCAGCGGTACGGCAGTACCCACGGCGGCGAGAACCACGACGGCGGCGAGCAGGCGCCCGGTCGCCGGTCGGCGGCGATGAGAGCGGTTCTGATCTGGCAACGGCATGCCCTTCTGGTGCAACGGGCCTTGTTCTGGGACCCGGGTACCTGCCAGTGGGCGCCACGCCCAAGAAAGGTTGCCGTGATCGGGAAGGAATCTTGTCGAGCCGGAGATCGGCGCGGCCCTCATCCCGTCGGGGCCAAACCGCCCCGGACTCGGGCCGGCTCTGGCCGGGGATCAGGTCGGCTGCCGTTCCGGGTGATGCGAGACCGGCAGGTGAGCTGCACTGTCGTCAGTGATCAAGCCCCACCAGACGTTCGCCGGCCATCCAGCCGTGGCTACCCCGCGCGGTACATCCGCACCGCACTCCGACGACGAGCGACAAGACGAGGTCGCCGCCGGGCTGGACGCGACGGTTCGGAAGGCTCGTTCCGCCGCCCGTACACAGCAGAAGACGCCTGAGAAGCCTTCTGGCACGAATCTGGCACGCGAGAGCTGATCACCGCGGACAGCAGAAGGGCCCGGGTCTCTGGCCTGCGCCCAAGGACGCGGGCCGAAGCGCTTGCGTGAACGGGCTCTGCGCTTTGCGCCGCTGTCTCCGACGACCAACCCGGGGCCCTTGGCGAGTGCACAGCCCTTCCGGCGGGATGCGCCTGCCGGGGGCGAGCGGCGTTGGTTCGGCAGCAGCGGGCCGGCGGCTTTCCGAGCAGTGCTGTCCTTCGGCCGAAGACGGCGTTCCGGATACGGCACGCGCCCCCGGGTTCAGGCGGAGCCGGAGCCGGCACGGCCCGCCGATTCGCTGGCGGCACGACGGTACTCGGCGTTGATGCGCTGCGCTTCCTCGAGCTGGTCCTCGAGGATGACGATGCGGCACGCGGCCTCGATCGGAGTCCCCTTGTCGACGAGCTCCCGGGCGCGCGCGGCGATCCGCAGCTGGTAGCGGGAGTACCGGCGATGGCCGCCCTCCGAGCGGAGCGGGGTGATCAGACGGGCCTCACCGATGGCTCGGAGGAAGGCAGGGGTGGTGCCGAGCATCTCGGCTGCCCGACCCATCGTGTACGCGGGGTAGTCGTCGTCGTCCAGACGATCATTCAGTGGGTTGTCCGATGTCATGTCACCTCGCTGTGCAACGCGTCGAGGGGCCCTGGTGCCGTACGGCACCAGGGCCCCGAAGGAAATTCAACACCATCTGTCGGCCCTACTGCGGTGCCGACCTTCTGTTTCCGCTACCGGCCCAGCAGAGGGGGGTGCGGGGGGATCGCAGCTGCTTGACCGGGGACCACCATCCATTCCGGGGTCTTGCGGTACCCGGGCCGAGTGCTTCTCGGACCGGGCGATCCTGATGGCGTCTGCTCCTCCGTTCCTCTCTGAACCAACCACTGATTGAACCGGTACTGCTGTTGGCAGCTCCTCGATGTGCGAGCCGCCCAGTGCGGCTCTCAGTCCCGTCACCGTTCTGGGAACACTGTGGCTTCGAGGCTCGAGAGCCGCACTGGCCTGCGTACTTCGTATTCAGCCACCCGCCAGTTCGTGTCTGGCGGGTCTCGTCGACCGTGTCTACGAGAAGAAGCGTACCCGCATCGGGAACGAAAATCTACTCTTGCAAAAGTAGGTTTCACTCTTCTGGTGGAGGAAGAAGCCTGCCGCGATCGGCCCTCCCCTGTCGGCGGAAGCCGCCTGCTGCCGCGCGCGGCCAATTCAGCCCCGCAGGGGTACGGGTACGGGTGGGCCGCATAAGCTCTGCCGTCATGTCGAACCCTGATGAGCTGCTCGTCGCCCTCTCCACCGCGGTGGAGTCCGAGGAAAGCAATCAGATGTCGCTGACCGTGGTCGTCGGCGGCGCCGTGATCACCGGCCGGCTGGCTCCCGAGGCCGTGTGGAGGGAGCGGGTGGCGGAGGTCCTGAAGGACTCGGACCGGCTCGGCCCGTTCTCGGACGTCTTCGCCCGCCGGCCGGGAGGGAACCGGTCCGGTCGCGACGAGGCGCCCACGCATCTGCATTTTCATCTTGCCCGGATCCTGCAGGGCAGCCTCGGGATCCCGGCGACGGGTGGCATGTACCGAGTCGCGATCAAGGACGTCAGCGCGTGGACCGTAGGAGATCTCATCCACTTCGACCGGTGAGGCGCTGCCCCCGCCGGGGTCCTGAGAGCGGTCTCCCGCCCGTCCTCACGCGGCCACGGGTCCTCCCTCGCCCACGGGCGCTCCCTCGGGGCGGTCGTGGCAGGTGAAGCCGAGACGCATCATGGCCCGCACGACTTCGCCGGCGGTGAAGTCACGGGGAGCTTGTCGCGTGATGACCAGCCCGACCTGCTTGACGGGGCAGCGGCGGCGGCCGATGGCCACGCACGCCCCCGTGACGAGTTCGGGCCTGACGTCCTTCATCGAGGCCGGCACCCCGGTCCTGGTCAGGTCGGACGGGTACCGGGCGATGACACAGCGCATGATGCCTCACAGGGGAGAAGCCGCGGGGAGAAGAGGAACGGGCCGCCCGGGGCAGGACGGATCAGTACGAGAGAGCGGGTACGCCCGGAACCCAGCCGTACTCACCGACGCCGCCCGAGCTGCCGCCGGGCGAGGGCAGCGATCCGTCGAGGGCCTCCCGCAGACGGATCCGGTCCGTGTACGTGGAACTGTTGCGGACTCGATGCGCAGAAGGGGCCGAGCCCGGTCGACATCCTGGCGCCGCCGCTGCCCACGCTGAGCCTCGCTGCACGTGGCCCGACCGAGGTGCGCACTCCACGAGTGGAGACCCGCACGTACGCGGACCCCGAGGACCTGGCGATCATCAAGGAGGCCGCCAAGCGCCGAGTTATAAGCGAGGCCGAGATCATCCGCCAGGGCGTCCACCTTGCCGCCATGGCGAACCGGGTCTGGGACGAGCCGCTGTTCTCACGAACCTTCGAGGGGCCGGGACGCACCCTGCCCAAGTCGGAGGTCCGCGACACGGTCGCCGAGGCCGTCCGGCGGGAGACCGGCTCGGAGTCCGGATCCGCCGCGTGATCATTGTCATCGCCGATACGTCCGGCCTCCTGGCAGCCCTGGACTCCGCTCATCCTGAACACCGGGCGGCGAACGAGGCCATCATGGCGGCGGGCCTGCTGGTCATGTCCCCGCTCCTGCTGGCCGAACTGGATCACGTGGCGACGCGTGAGCTCGGCAGGGAGGCTGCCCTCAGCGCGGTAGACGACCTGCGGCGCTGGATGAGCCGGGGCCGTGTTGTCATGCCGGAGATCACGGAGAACCACCTGGGCGCCGCCCAGTCCGTCCGTGTCCGCTACCGCGCGCTGGACCCCGACCTCGCCGCCGCGGTGAACGTGGCGCTTGCCGCCGACTACGACACGGACGCGATCCTCACCCTCGACCGACGAGACTTCCGGGCTGTACGCCCGTTGGGTCGCCACAAGGCGTTCCGGGCACTCCCCGACGACCTCCCGCTCTGACGCAGGCTCCTAGGGGGTCAAGTGCCTGCTCCTGCAAGGGTCTTGTGCGCCGCCCGCGACGAAGCGCGTACAGGACGGGTGTCCGCCATCGCCCAGGAACGGTGAGCTGAGGGTTCCCTCCAGCTCATCGTAAGACGCGGCAACGGCTCCCCAATGAAACAAGCCCCCTCAAGGGCCCTGATCGCAGTCGAGGCGTAGACGAGTGGCTGATCTTCGGGGCAGAACCCTCAGTGCTGCCCCGATGCAGCCCACCAGCCGCTCATGCGGAATTGCAAAATTTAGCAATTGGCTAGATGCTGAGTTTGCTGTGCCTGTCGTCGGTAGTCGCGGGCACAGCCTTTGTGCCCGCCCCGCGAGGTGGGGTTTGCAGGGAAACCGAGGGGTTGTGTCTGTTCCGCTGTACCAGGCCAAGGCCGAGTTCTTCCGGATGCTGGGGCATCCGGTACGCATACGCGTGCTGGAGCTGCTGCACGACGGGCCGTTGCCGGTGCGGGACCTGCTTGCCGCCATCGAGGTGGAGCCGTCCGGTCTGTCCCAGCAACTGGCGGTGCTGCGGCGTTCCGGGATCGTCACCTCGACCAGGGAGGGCTCGACCGTGGTCTACGAGCTGGCGGGCGGGGACGTCGCTGATCTGATGAGGGCCGCGCGCCGGATCTTGACCGAGATGCTCGCCGGGCAGGGCGAGCTGCTGGCCGAGCTGCGGGAAGCCGAGGTCGCGGCGCGATGACTTCGGGGATCAGCCGGGCCGGGGCCCGGCTCAACGCGCTCATGCCCACCCGCGCCGACCTGGCGGACATGCGGCGCGATCCGCGCAAGGACCTGCTCGCCGGCCTCACCGTGGCGATCGTGGCCCTGCCGCTCGCGCTCGGCTTCGGTGTCTCCTCCGGTCTCGGTGCCGAGGCCGGACTGGCGACCGCCGTGGTCGCCGGCGCGCTCGCCGCGCTGTTCGGCGGGTCCAACCTCCAGGTGTCCGGGCCGACCGGGGCCATGACCGTGGTGCTGGTCCCGATCGTCGGCGAGTACGGCCCGACCGGCGTCCTGACCGTCGGGCTGATGGCCGGCGTCATGCTCGTGGCGCTCGCCGCCCTGCGCGCCGGCAAGTACATGCAGTACGTGCCCGCGCCCGTGGTGGAGGGCTTCACTCTCGGCATCGCCTGCGTGATCGGACTGCAGCAGGTCCCGAACGCGCTCGGGGTGCCCAAGCCCGAGGGCGACCGTGTGCTGGTGGTGACCTGGCGGGCCGTCGAGGAGTTCGTGCGGCACCCGAACTGGACGGCGGTCGGCTTCGCGATCGCGGTGGCCGCGGTCATGCTGGTGGGCGCCCGCTGGCGGCCGACCGTCCCGTTCTCCATCCTCGCGGTCATCGCGGCCACGGCCGTCGCCCAGGTCGCGGGCCTGGACGCGGCGCAGCCGATCGGCGATCTTCCGTCCGGGCTGCCCGCGCCCTCACTCGGCTTCCTGGACCTCGGTTCGCTCAGCACCCTGCTCGCCCCGGCGGTGGCCGTGGCGGCGCTCGCGGCCCTGGAGTCCCTGCTGTCCGCCTCGGTCGCGGACGGCATGACGGTGGGGCAGCGGCACGACCCCGACCGAGAACTGTTCGGCCAGGGCCTGGCCAATATCGCGGCACCGCTCTTCGGCGGCGTGCCCGCGACCGGCGCGATCGCCCGGACCGCGGTCAACGTCCGCACAGGCGCCGGCTCCCGGCTGGCCGCCCTGACCCACGCCGCGATCCTCGCTGTGATCGTCTTCGCCGCGGCGCCCCTCGTCTCCAGGATCCCGCTCGCCGCCCTCGCCGGCGTGCTGCTGGCCACCGCGGTCCGCATGGTGGAGGTCGGCTCGCTCAGGGCGATGGCCAAGGCCACCCGCTCGGATGCGCTGATCCTCGTCCTCACCGCGGTCGCGACCCTGGCACTGGACCTCGTGTACGCGGTGATCATCGGCCTGGTCGTCGCGGGTGCCCTCGCCCTGCGCGCCGTGGCCAAGCAGGCCCGCTTCGACCAGGTCCCGCTCGACCGGGGTGACCACAGCGCCGAGGAACACGCCCTGCTCGCCGAGCACATCGTCGCGTACCGCATCGACGGGCCGCTGTTCTTCGCCGCCGCGCACCGCTTCCTGCTGGAGCTGACCGAGGTGGCCGACGTACGCGTCGTCATCCTGCGCATGTCGCGGGTGTCGACGATGGACGCCACCGGCGCGCTGGTCCTCAAGGACGCCGTGGAGAAGCTGCAGCGGCGCGGCATCCTGGTCCTGGCCTCCGGGATTCGCACCGGCCAGCGCCAGGTCCTGGACTCCGTCGGCGCGCTGGACCTGCTGGGGCAGGACGGCCGGGAGTACGCCACCACCCCCGAGGCGATCCGGGCCGCCCGCGACCACCTGGAGACGACCGGAGTCCTGACCGCGGTACCCGCCCAGAAGCCCCGGACCTCCAGTGAGGAGGCCACCCGATGAGCACTGTCCTCGTCCCTCTGCGCATGGTGGAGGTGTCCGGAGCGGAGGCCCTGTGGCTGCTGGAAGGCAGCAGCCTGGGACGGCTGGTGTACCCGCAGCGGGAGCCGGCCGTCGTACGGCCGTCCCGCCATGTGTGGGAGTACGGCCGACTGATCGTCCGGGCCCCCGTCCAGGCGGCGGCGGTGCCGGCCACGGTGACGTACCACGTGGACGAGATCCGGGCGGTGCACGGAACCGGCTGGACGGTCACCGTCCAAGGCCCCGTGGACGTGCTCAGCGACGTGAACGAGATATCCCTCCCCCATTGCCTTAAGGGCATGGGAGGTGCCCCCATCCGTCGCACATTGCCGGGCTGGACGTACGGCCCGCACGACACTCTGCTGCGCCTGCGGCCCCAGAGCGTCACCGGCTTCCGCCTCGCCCGCGTGGAGACCTGATGGCCCCCGTTCTCGATGCCCTTCCGTACCGGTATGTGCTCACCCTGCCCAACGAGCCGTCCGCCGTCCGTCTCGCCCGTGAGACCGCCGAGCAGGCGCTGGCCGAGTGGGGGATAGATCTGCACCGGCCCGTCGCGGACGCAGCTCTGCTGATCCTCAGTGAGCTGGTGACCAACAGTGTCCGGCACGCCGCCGGGGTGTCCCCGCAGATCATGGTCATGTATGCGGCGAGCGGAGGCCGCCTGGCCTTCGCCGTCCACGACCGCCACCCCACCAGCCCCCGCTGCACCATGCCGCAACCGGCACCGGTGGCGGTCTCGGCACGGTCATGGAGCTCGCCCGGCAACTCGGCGGCACCGTCGCCGTGCACGGCGACGCCAACGGCAAGAGCATCTGGACAACTCTCCCCCTCTGACCTCAACGGGCCGCACGCACAAGGAAGTTCACCGTCATGACCATCGAGTGGCGCTACACCGTCGAGGACGACTTCGGGGTGCTCTCCGTCGCCGGCTACCTGGGCCCGGCGGCGGTCCGTCGCTTCGGCGGCGCGGTCGGCTGGGTCGTCGCCCGCGGCACCGGACCGGTCATCCTCGACCTGACCGAACTGCGCGGTTGGTCCGTGGAAGGCCAGCTGGCCATCACCGAGACCGCACGCCGCCTCGCGGCAGCGGGTCGTAGCCTGGAACTGGCCGCCATCCCCGCCGAGGGCTCGCTCGTCCCGCCCGCCGACTGCCCGGACATCCCCGTCCACTGCGATCTGGCCACTGCCTTCTCGGTCCACTCCCGGCACATGTCGCCTCCCGACGAGGCACAGCAGGCGTGGCGCACCGACGGCTGGCCCACCTGACCCCCGTATCCGCTCACTGACTGAAAGACACCCGTGCCATGAGTGACAACCTTCCCCCCTGCCCCGAATGCTCCGGCGCCTACACCTACGAGATGGGCGCGCTCCTGGTCTGCCCGGAGTGCGGGCACGAGTGGTCACCTTCCGTGGAGTCCGTGGACGACGCCACCGGAAGCAGGATGATCAAGGACGCGGTGGGCAACGTGCTCGCCGACGGTGACACCGTGACGGTCGTCAAGACACTGAAGGTGAAGGGCAGCCCGAGCGGGATCAAGGCGGGCACCAAGGTGCGCAACATCCGCCTGGTCGACGGCGTGGACGGCCACGACATCGACTGCAAGGTCGACGGGTTCGGCGCGATGCAGCTCAAGTCCAGCGTCGTGAAGAAGGTCTGATCCGACACCCTGTTGTGCCGAGCGCCCGGGGCGACGTCCCGGGAGGCTGTCCACGTGTGCCGGCACGACGGTGCAGGCGTGCTCCTCGCTGGCTCGGTTCGAGCGGCTTGGTTACTCGCATCCGGGTTCGGCGTGGCCGGTACCGCAGGCGAGGATGGTCCGCATGTTCTTGACGAGCGAAGCGAGATGGGGGTGCCCCCGCCCGAAGGGTGGGGGCGGGTGGATGCGATGCGCCGAGCGCCGGCCGGAGGGGCCGTGTCGTTGTGTCGGGGAGGGGACGGCACGATGAGTGCGCCGCTGTACCAACTGAAGGCCGAGTTCTTCAAGACGCTGGGCCATCCGGCCCGTATCCGGGTTCTGGAGCTGCTGAGCGAACGTGAACACGCGGTCGCGGAGATGCTGCCCGAGGTGGGTATCGAGCCCGCACATCTGTCCCAGCAGCTGGCGGTGCTGCGGCGAGCGAATCTGGTCAAGACCCGCAAGGAGGGTTCGACCGTGTACTACTCGCTGACCAGTCCGCAGGTCGCGGAGCTTCTGCGGGTTGCACGGACCATCCTGTCCGGAGTGCTCGCCGGGCAGGCCGAGCTGCTGGCCGACCTGCAGGCCGCGCAGAGTGAGCAAAAGCCGCCGTCGTAGCGCCGGCCCTCAAACAGCGGCCGTCTCCCAGGGGTTGGACACCTGGATGGCCATCCGGGGAGCGGGAGCCCCACAAGCAAGGGGATCTCGAACCGGACGAGGACGACCTTGCCCTCGTCCTCAAGCGCTGGACGGGCCGGCAATGAGCGAGCTCGGGCCGCACAACCTCGCGGGGGGGGCCACCCGACAGTGGCCTGGACAACAAACAAACCCCAGGCCGCTGACCTGGGGCTTCATCACGGAGCGGGTGACGAGAATCGAACTCGCGCTCTCAGCTTGGGAAGCGACGGCGCTTGGACAGCGACCTGGCTGTTGACCTGCGCTTGTGTAGCTTGGTGGCGGCTTCGTGAGGCGAGGTTCGCACCGTTGTCGACCGCTGTTGTCCGTTCTTAAGGGCACGCTGTGGGCACGGCGCGGTGATGGATGAGCCGACTGGGTCAGCAGGCGCCTTTCGGGCTCGGCATGACTCGGCTCGCAGGCGGACTGAGTGGCCGCATCGCGACTGCACACGTCGACGCCGTTTCCCGTGTACGTGGTCCGCTGCGCGTCGAGCCTTCACCCCGGGCTGCGGCAACAGGGGCTCCCGGTGCTCGTTGACCTCGATAACCCCCGAGCTGCGGCGAAGCTCTGCCTGTATGCGCCAACCGCAACGCGATCACCCGGATCAGGGCCCCGTTCGACCAGACCAACCCGTTGATCAGGTGCGCGGATGGCTTCTCGGTATTGATTAGTCGGTGGCTTCGACTCCCTGATCAACTCCGCGGCCCGGAGATTCGGTTGTGCCTGAACCCAACCGGACAGAAGGGAGCGGGGCCATGTCCCGTTCACTCCGCACGAGATTCGCCGGCGCCCTGGCCGTCGCCGCCATGGTGGGTGGGTCGCTGACCCTGACCGCCACTGAGGCTGGTGCCGCCACCTTCCCTCCGCCTCGTCCCATCCCGCACGCCGCTTGCAACTCGCCCGTCTTCACCGCCTGTGTCGCGATCTCCAACCACAGCGTGGACGCGCACAGCTGGCGTATCAGTGTCACCGAGCCCAACGGCCACCGGTGGAACCGGTGCCTCCAGGGCAACCAGCCCGGCGAGACGAGCTACTACCCGAGCGTGTGGTTCTCCAACAGCGACCAGGTCTTGCTGACGGCCTACCGCGGCGGGAGCTGCGAGGGATGGAGCCAGAACGACGACTGGTGGGGCGACTGGCGCTCGACCGAGGACCAGTACCACCTGATCGTCGTCAACAGGCACTGACCGCCGTACACCGCTCGCACCACCGGACCCTCTCCCCCCATTGCCGCTCTCCCCGCAAGGAGCCACCCAAGTGCGTCCCCACGCTCTGACGACCCCCGCAGCAGAGCCCGCAGTGAACAAGAAGCGCAGGAACCGCCGCTGGCCGGCGCCGGTGCTGAGCCTGGGTCTCGCCCCGCTCATCCTGCTGGCCTCGCCCGGCTCCGCCTCGGCGGACACCTGGTGCTGGAAGCCGGACGGCTACGACATCCGCAAGGGCGACACCACCTGGGCGAAGCCCCAGACCCAGGCCGCCAACACCTACCAGGACTGGGTGTGGCGCGGACCCACCTTCCGCTGCCCCACGAACTCACCCGGCTGCGGCTACCGCTGGGACGAGACGAAGACGACGGGCTGGCAGTGGTCGGTCGGCGTCAGCGTCAGCAACCCCGTCCCGTGGCTCAACCAGGTGCTGGCCAGCATCACCCCCTCCTACGGCCGCAACGGCTCCACGTCCACCACCTTCAGCTTCAGCACCAATCTGAACCCGGGCCAGTACGCCCAGCCGATCCAGGTCGTGGAGCGCCGCTGGACGAAGGGCACCTTCGTCGGCGCCTTCCGCACCGACCACTCCGGCTGCGGCAGGGGCGAGGAGCGGTACTGGTGGGACGGCAACCACGAGTGGGGCACCTGGCAGGCCAACCTCAAGGTCAACGACTACGGCACCTACAACATCTGGAACTGACGCCCCCAAGCCGGCCCGGCCCCGGTGTCCCTGCACCTGCACCGGGGCCGGGCCCCTGCCCGTTCGACCTCCGAACTCGTGAGGAACCCCAGCCGTGCACTCGCGCCGCCTCCCCCGCACCGCCCTTCCCGCAGCCGCCGCCGTCCTGTGCGCTCTGCTGGCCTCCTGCTCCTCAGGCAACGCATCGTCGGACGCCGCTGCGTCCCCGAGTGGGGCCGGTCAGGTGACGACCGTCTCGCCCGAGCCCACCGCCACCCCCGCCGTCACTTCCTCGCCCAAGACCCTGCCGCCTTCCCACCTGTGCACCGTCCTCGACCGGTCCGCCGCCCGGCAGGTGCTGACCGACCCGAAGCAAGCTCCCCGCCTCGCGCCCGACAAGGGCACGGCTCCGGACTCGTGCAGCTACACCTCCGGTGACGGGACGGCCATGCTGACCCTCAACCCGTCCGCACGCTCCTACGACGCCGAGGTCTCCGCCTCGCACAACCTGGTCCGCGACCCGGCGTCGGCGGGCATGCGCGATGTGAAGGTCACCGAGGTCACCGGCCTGGGGCAGGGCGCGTTCAGTGAGACCGTCCAGGTGGTGCAGCCCAAGCAGGACGTCGCCTACGTGGTGTGGCGCGCGGGCTCCAAGGTCTGGGTGCTCACCCTCGCGGAGACAGCCGGGGCGAAGGGCGCCGACCGCCTCGTCTCGCTGGCCCGGCAGATCACTCCCCGGCTCCCGCACTGACCCCGCAGGCCCGCCGATAGGGCGCGTCCGGCACGTACGTCCGCCACTGTTCCCGCGTCAGGTCGGTGCCCGCCCGGGCGCAGACCCGCTTGATCGCCCATTCGGGAGCGATGTCGTACCGCTGGCGCGGCGCGTGCAGGCTGCCCGCGTACAGGGTCGTGCCATCGGGGGAGAAGGCCAGGGACTCGATGCCGTCGCCGGGCGTGGGCAGCGGGCTGCCGAGGGGCTGGCGGGTCGCCACGTCCCACAGCTGCACGCTGCCCGCGTCGCCGCCCACCGCCAGTGTCCGGCCGTCGGGGCTGAAGGCCAGCGCGTTCACCGCCTGCGGGCGGTCACCGAGCGGTGCCGGGAAGACGTCGCGCAGCACACCGGCGCGCCGGCTCGCTGTCCCGTCCCACAGGGCGACCCTGCCCATGTCGTCGCCGACCGCGAGCAACGAGCCGTCGGCCGAGAACCCCACCGCGCCCACATGCGCACCCTGCACCAGGTCGCGGCTCGCGACCTCGGCCGACGGCAGCCTGGCGAACCGTGCATCACCGACCAGCAGCCCGCCGTCGGGGCGTACGGCCAGGTGGACGCCGGCCAGTTCCGGCAGCACCGCCGTCCTGCGGCGAGCCGCGGTGTCCCATGCCTCGCCGTACAGGTCGCCGCCGGGCCGGACAGAGGAGCGGGCGGCGTACAGGGTGCGTCCACCAGGTCCGAGAGCGGTCTTCACCACCGCGTCGCCGGGCAAAACCATGGTGGAGCGGACGCGGTGACGGGCGACGTCCCACACCGTGAACGACTGCGCGACGACCTCCCGGCCGGGCTCCGAGACGCCGTACGCGAGCGCCGTGCCGTCCGGGCTGAACGCCAGCAGAGCGAGGGGGTCGTCAGGGATCCTCGGGTCGGGATCGCGAGGGACGGGCACCTTCACCGGGGGCAGGGTGCTTATCAGCCGGTCGTCGGCGGTGGCGCGGAGCTGGAAGAGGTAACGGCCGCCGGAACGCTGGGCCGTGGCGTACGTACGGCCGTCGGGGCTGAAGCACACCCCGTCCAGTGGGGTGCCGCGCCAGGAAGGGGTGACCGCCGGGCCGAGGTCGAGGGTGTGGACGGTGTTGCCCTCCAGGTAGCGCAGGGTGCGGCCGTCCCGGTCCCAGGCAAGGCCGCTGTAGGGGCGCTGGTTGTGCAGGGAGTGCCGGAAGACGGGCGATTCGGGGGCCGTCAGCCGCCGCACCTGGATCTCCTCGCGGTCGGCCGTCGCCAGGAAGGCGCCGTCCGGGCTGAAGGAGACCTCGTGCACCACGTTGCCGTCGAGTTCGGCGATCCGCCGGCCGGTCCTGGTGTCCCAGACCCGGAGCCCGGTGTCGGAGGCGGCGGCCAGCCGGTCTCCGCGCAGCGCGAGGACGGTCGTGTTCGCGTCCGCGTCGCAGATGCGGTCCTTCTGCCAGTCGCCGGGCAGGGCACGGCGGCCGGGGATGTCCCACAGCTGCGGGGCCTGCCCGCCGGAGCAGACGGCCGCGCGCCGTCCGTCCGCGCTGAGCGCGGTGACCGTGATGCCCGGTGCCGGGGCCTCGAACAGCACGCGGCCGTCCACGAGCGAGCGCAGCCGCACCCGGTCGCCCTCGGTGACCAGGAAGGTGCGATCGTCGCCGCTGAAGCTGACGTCGGTGAACTGCGGCAGTGGGTCCGGACCGCCGGTCCAGTGCCCGGTGGCGGTGTCCCACAGCCGTATGCCGTCGGGGCGGCTGATCACGAGCACCCGCACGTCCGGGCTTGCCCCGAGCACCAGGCCGTCCGGCAGCCGGCCCGAGCCGGTGCGGTGGCGCGTTCTCACGTCCCAGGTGCGCCAGGTGCGGTCGGCGGGGCTCATCAAGGTGCGGCCGGAGGCGGAGAGGGAACGCCAGGCGGAATCGCCGGGCACGGGGTCGGTGAAGGTGTCCGTCTCCTGCTGGGCGAGGGAACCGAGCAGGGCGCGGCGGGTCTCGGGCAGCTCGGCGATGCGCCAGGAGGCCGCGCCCAGCAGCAGCGCGGTGCGGGGGTCGGTGGTGCGCAGTGCGTCTGCGACGTCGGCGACCTGGCGGGCCGCTTCCTGGTTCTGCTGGCGCTCGTTGTCCTTGTATACGTCCCAGACGGCGACGGCCGTCAGCAGGGCTACGGCCAGTACGGCGGACAGCGACACGGTCAGGAGCCGGTGCCGACGGCTGATCCGGGCAGCGGCTTTGCGCTCCGCCTCGCGGGCGTCCAGCGCGGCGGCCAGGAAGGCCCGCTCCGTCATCGTCAGCGCCGCGTCCGTGTCGCAGTGCGGGAAGAGCTCCTCGGCGCGGGCCAGGCGGGTGCCCCGGTACAGCGCGCCGGGATCTCGGTCGTGTTCCAGCCAGGCGCGGGCCGCGTCCGCGAGCATCCGGTGGTGGCGAAGCCGTTCGCGGTCCTCCTCGATCCAGCCGTGCAGCCGGGGCCAGCAGGTGATCAGCGCCTCGTGGGCAAGCTGGACTCCGTCCTCATCGGCGGTCAGCAGCCGGGCCCGGGTCAGCCGCTCCACCACCATCGGTACATCCGGTTCATCCCATTCATCCAACTCCGCGCGGGACAGGGGGCGGCGGGTGTCGGGGGTGCCCTGGCCCGGCTCCACCATCCGCAGCAGTAGCTGCCGTGCCGCGCGCGCCTGGGCCGGTGACAGGTCGCCGTACGCCTCCTCCGCGGTGGCGGCGATCGCACCTCGCACCCCGCCGGCGGCCTCGTATCCGGAGAGGGTGAGCATGCGGCTCTTGCGGCGGCGCCAGGTCTCCAGCAGGGCGTGCGAGAGCATCGGCAGCCCGCCGGGCTGGTCGAGAACCTCCTCCACCAGGCGGGCGGTGAGCGTCCGCTCGACGCGGCACCCGGCGGCCCGGGCCGGTCCGGTCACCGCCGCCCGCAGTTCCTCCGCCGTCATGGGGCCGAGAAGCAGCCCGGCGCCGCGCAGGGCGTCCGCGAGGCCGCGGTGCTCGGCGCAGCGGGCGTAGAAGTCGGCGCGTACCGCGACGAGCACGCGCAGTCTGCTGTCCGGGGTGCGGGCGGCGAGCAGCAGGTCGACGAAGCGGGAACGCTCCTGCGGATCGCGGCAGAGGGTGAAGACCTCCTCGAACTGGTCCACCACCACCCAGCCTTCCGGTTCGTGCTCGGCAGGGTTCAGCAGATGGCCGTACGTCGTGGCGGGCCTGGCTCCGGGGGTGAGGATCCGCAGGGCCGCCGCGTCGCCGCGGGCCGCGATCTCCTCCTGCAGCCGGGGGATCAGCCCGGCCCGCAGCAGGGACGACTTCCCGCTCCCCGAGGGGCCGAACAGCACCGCGAACCGGTGCTCGCACACCAGCTCCCCGACCTCGTCGACCATCCGGTCCCGGCCGAAGAACAGATGCCGGTCGTCCGGCTCGAACCGGGCCAGACCGCGGTAAGGCGCGGGCGCATCCTCGACGTCCTCCACCGGAGCACCGGTCGCCTCCGCCTCGGCGGCCTTCCAGCGCAGCTCCCACTCGGTGGGATCGCCCCCGCAGGCGCGCACATAACCCCGGACGACGGCGAGGGACGGCAGCCGTTCACCGGCGGCAGCCAGTGACAGGGCGGTCGCCGAGAAGCCCGCCGCCTTGGCCATCGTCCGATACGAGGGACTTCCGGCGGCCTTCCGCAGCTCCCTGAGCTCATGCGCGAGCCGCTGAACGGGTCCCGCCGCCGGGTCCACCGGTCTCTCGGGACGCCCCATGACACGCACCTCCGTACATCCTGGACGTCTTGGTGGAGGCCAGGCTGCGCGGCCTCGGTCTGGGCGTCTTCAGCAGCGTTCACGCCCCCCGTGAGCAATCCCTACGAAGAGCCGGGGCTCTAGGCCGTGTCCGCGAAGTCCCGCCTGCGGGCGGACGACGGGACTTTGCGGACACGACCTAGAGGATCCCGCATTCGTTGGCGCGGGTGAGCGCCTCGATGCGGTTGCGGGCGCCCAGTTTCTCCAGTGTTCGTTGCACGTACGTCTTGACTGTGTTCCGGGTGAGGCCGAGGGCCTCGGCGATCTCCGGGTTCGTCTCGCCCATCGCCATGCGGCGCAGGATGTCGTACTCGCGGCGGGTCAGTCCGCGCTCCCTGAGCCGTTTGGCCAGCAGGACATTCACGTCCTGTTCGAGGCTGGTGGAGATGACGCGCTCGCCGGCGTTCACTCGCCGGATGGTGTCCACCAGATCGGATCGCTCGGTGTCCTTGAGGATGACCGCGTGCGCTCCGGCGTCGAGGGCCGCGTTCAGCGCGGCGTGCTCGGGATACGCGGTGAAGATCACGACTTTGACGCCGGGGCGGTGGGCGCGTAGTTCGCGGACCACTTCGGGGGCGAGCATGTCGGGCAGGCGCAGGTCGAGGAGGACGACGTCGGGGCGCAGCAGCTCGACCGCGGTGACGGCTTCTCTCCCGGAGCGGGCGAATCCCGCGACGGCGATCCACGGGGTGTTGCTGAGGGCCACCGTGACGCCGTCCAGGACGATGGGGTGGTCGTCGACGACCAGGACGCTCACTTTCTCCTGGTCGTCTGTCGTCTCCCGGGTCAGGGGCTGCTGACCCGACTCCTCCCGGTTCATGCGGGGACCCACGCCTGTACCGTGACGCCGCCGTCCTCGTTGCGGCCCACGCTCAGGCGTCCGCCCACGCGTGCCAGTCGTTCGGACATGGCCTGCATACCCAGTCCTTCCGAAGTGTTCCCGGTCGGAAGCCCCACTCCGTCGTCGGCGATCCGCACCGTGACCCCGCCCCTGCCGGCGAACACGCTGACCACGACGGACTGCGCCTGGGCGTGCTTCTCCACGTTCAGCAGGGCCTCCCTCGCCGCGGCGACGAGCGCCCTGACGTGGGCCGGCGGCAGCGGCGGCACATCGGTGACCGTGATGAGCCGGGCAATGATGCCGGTGCGCTCCTGGAAGGCCCGGCAGTCGCCGCGCAGCGCCACACAGCCGGCGATCCGGTCCGGCGGAGCGTTCAGCGCGTGCAGCGACGTGCGCAACGCGGCTGCCGCCTCCACCGTCTGCTGCTCCAGGTCGCTGAGCCGTCCCTGGAGCGCGTCCCCCGGGGGTAGTTCCTCGGCCAGCCTGCGGATGCCCGCGCCGATCGTGAAGAGCATGGCCCCGACGGTGTCGTGGAGATCGAGGGCGACCCGTCGACGCTCCTCGTGTACCGCGATCTCGGCGGCGTGCCGGGCCCGCTCCGCGACGACCACCGCGGCCGCCGCGCGGGCAGCGGCCTGTTCGAAGAGCTGTGTCGCACGGTCGTCGTACGACGCCGCGTAGCGGTTGGAGCCGTACAGCACGCCGAGCAGCCGGTCCTCGTGGACCATCGGAACGGCGATCATCGAGGACATGCCCTCGGCCTCCACCACGGACTTGAAGTGGTGGGTGATGCTCTGGGCGTGCTGGTAGTCGCGCACCCACTTCGGTGTGCGCTCGACGAGGACCTGGCCGCCCAGACCACAGCCGACGGGGACCACGAGCCCGTCCACCCTGTCGGTCCGCACGTTCAGGGGATGCCTCAGGACGATCTCGTCCGGGCCTTCCGGTTCGCCGACCCAGGCCGTGTCCGCGCCGCACACGGTGGGCACCGTCGCCACGATCCGGCGCATCGCGGCGGGCCCGTCGAGCAGGGCGAGGATCTCCCTGTAACCCTCGGTGAGCTCGAACAGCTCGTCAGATAGCGGCTGTCGATGCTGTCCGCCCACCAGACCAGTCATGCTCGGGCACCTCCCTGCTCGGCCCTTACTTTCCCATGGTCACTGGTTCCGTTTCCGGACGCCATCTCCATTTGGAGACCTCCGCATGGGGCTGTCGGGCGTCCTCGGGCCCGCCCAGGATGCGTCGGTACCCCAGGCCAGCCGCCCCAGACGGAAACGCAGCCCTCATGACACATGGCGCCACCCCATATCCCGACCACCGCGATCCCTGGCACGAACGAGGCGCGGAGCCTTGGAATCGCCGGGACGAGCGGGTCGACGACCCCGTGGCCGACCTGCTCGCGTTGCGCGCCAGACGGCTTGGGCCGGTTCGGCCCGTCACGGCCGCTGTCCTCGGACTCTTCCTGCTCAACGCCGTACTCGCCGCCCTGGCACCGGAGTTCATGGGCATGGTCCTGGTCGGCCGGCTGTCCGTCGGCCTCGCCGGTGGCCTGGCGCTGTGTGCCGCCACCGCGGCCGCCGTTCGCTGGTACGCCCGCTACTGCGCCGCCCACGTCGACCCCGTCACCGAGGAGCTGAAGCGCCATGCGGGGGGTGCCCGATGAGCCTCGCCCTCGAACTGATGGCCGCCCCTTCCTTCCACGTCTTCACCGTCTTCGCGCCCTTCGTCTGCTGCGCGCTGTTCCTGGCCGTGCTGGTCATCTCGGGAGACGGCGCCGACGGCGCCGTCGGCGGCTTCTACCTCGGCGACCGGCGGCTGTCCCCGGCCCGGGCCGGGCTGGCCCTCTTCGGCAGTTACATGTCGGCCGCCACCCTTCTCGGTACGCCGGGTCTGGTGGCGTTGACCGGCTACGACGGCATGATGATCTTCCTCTTGGGGCCTGTCGTCAGCTGGATCGTCATCCAGTTCCTGATCGCCGAGCCGTACCACAGCACGGGCCGCTTCACGGTCGGGGACTGCCTGGCACGGCGGCTGAACCCGCGTCCGGTGCACGCGGCCGCCGGCCTGGCCACGCTCGTCATCTGCCTGCTCTACCTCATCCCCCAACTCGTCGGCGCCGGCGCCCTGGCCGCACCGGTGCTGGGTCTGACCGGGGTGGCGGCCGAGCGGAGCATGGTCGCTGCGCTCGGCTTCGTGATGATCCTTTACGTGGCCATCGGCGGCATGCGGGCCACCACCGTCGTACAGGTGCTGAAGGCCGGTCTGCTGGTGGGCGGTGGCCTGCTCCTCGCGTTCGGGGTGCTGTCCGAGGCCGGCTGGAACCCGGGCGAGGTCCTGCACCGGGCGGCGGTCAACAGTGGTGCCGGTGACCGGTTCCTGAATCCCGGGGCTGCCGTCGGGAGCGATGCGGTCAGCAGGGTCGACGGGTTGAGTCTGCAGCTGGCCATCGTGCTCGGCGCGGCCGGACTGCCCCATCTGCTGATGCGCATCAGTGCGGTGCCCACGGCGCGCGCGGCGCGCGGAACGGTCCGCTGGGCGGCTCTCCTCACCCTCGCGTTCTGCCTGATGGCCGCGGTCATCGGCCTGGGGGCGGGAGCCCTGGTCGGACCGGCCCGCATCACGCGTGAGAGCCCGAGCGGCAACACCGCCACGTTCCTGCTGGCGGACCAGCTGGGCGGCACGGTGTTGCTGACCGTGATCTCCTGCGTGGCCTTCATGACGATCCTCGCGGTGGTGTCGGGGACGACACTCGCCGCGTGCGCCGCCGTGGCGCACGACCTGTACCAGGCTGCCTTCAGGCAGGGCCGGGCACCGGAGAGCCGGGAGGTGGGCCTCGCCCGAATCGCGGCCGTCCTGATCGGCGTGATCGCCACGACGCTGTCCATGTACGCCCAGGACATCAACGTCACCACCCTGGTCGCGCTGGCGTTCGCCGTCGCCGCGTCGACCGTGTTGCCCGCGCTGCTGTACACCCTGTACTGGAGCGGATTCACTAGCAGGGGAGCGTGCTGGACCCTCTACGGAGGGCTCGTCTCCAGCCTGACACTGTGGGCCCTCTCGCCCGGCCTGTCAGGGAGCGCCACCTCGCTGCTGCCGAACTCGGACTTCGCCCTCTTCCCGCTCCGGTACTGCGGAATCGCCTCCATCCCCCTCGGGTTCCTGCTCGGCTGGCTCGGCTCCTTCCTCGACCGCGGACAGCCTGATGTCCGGAAGTTCGCCGACCTCCAGCACCGCGTCGCCGTGGAGAACTCGACCGGAATCTCGCGTACGGGGCCCGGCGTCGAGAGGACCACCCCGGGCGACCCGGGCTCCTTCTTCACGGCCCGCTAGCCACACAGCCGTACCGCTTCCTCCGAGGAGACACCCATGCTCAACCTCGCCGTCCTGCTGGAAAACACCGCACGCGAGGCGCCCGACCGCGACGCCGTGGTGCTGGGGGGCACACGGCTGACGTACGCGCAGATCGACGCCGAGGCGAACCGGGTCGCGGCGGCACTGTCGGCCCACCGCATCGGACCCGGCGACCGGGTGGCCCTGAGCTGCCCGAATCTGCCGTACTTCCCCATCGTCTACTACGGCATCCTCAAGGCCGGCGCGACCGTCGTACCGCTGAACGTCCTGCTCACCGAGCGGGAGATCGCGTACCACCTCCAGGACTCCGGAGCGACCGCCTACTTCTGCTTCGAGGGCACGGAGCAACTGCCCATCGCTGAGGCGGGGCTGCGGGCGTTCGAGTCGACGCCGGGCTGTGAGCAGTTCGTGCTGCTGCCCGGCACGCCCTCCGGTGCGACCCGGCAGGAGAACCCGGGGACGACGACGCTCGCGGAGTTCACCGACGGGATGCCCGCCGCGTTCGACACCGTGCAGACGGCGGAGACGGACACCGCGGTCATCCTCTACACCAGCGGCACGACCGGCGCCCCCAAGGGTGCCGAGCTGACACACAGCAACATGGTCCACAACGCACTGATGGCGAGCCGCCTGTTCGCGATGGTGCCCGACGACGTCCAACTGCTGGCGCTGCCGTTGTTCCACTCCTTCGGGCAGACCGCGCAGCTCAACGCGGGATTCGCGACCGCCACCACCATCATGCTGATGCCGCGCTTCGACGCCCGCGCGGCGATCGAGGCCATGGTGCGCGAGCGCATCACCTTCTTCGCCGGTGTGCCGACGATGTACTGGGCGCTGCTGAACTGCGAGGACGTCACCGGATCCGACCTGGCCGCGATCGCGGAGAACCTGCGTCTCGGCGTTTCCGGCGGATCGGCCCTGCCCGTCGAGGTGTTGAAGGGCTTCGAGGAGCGCTTCTGCGTGCCCATCCTCGAAGGCTACGGACTCTCCGAGACCAGCCCCATCGCCACGTTCAACCGCATCGACCGGCCCCGCAAACCCGGCTCGATCGGTTTTCCGGCGTGGGGCGTCGAGGTGAGCGTCGTCCGCACCGACGGCACGGAAGCAGACGTCGACGAGCCCGGTGAGATCCGGATCCGCGGCCACAACGTGATGAAGGGCTACCTCGACCGGCCGGACGCGACGGCGGAGGCCATCGACGAGCAGGGCTGGTTCCGTACGGGCGACGTCGGCAGGCGGGACGCCGACGGCTACCTCTACATCGTCGACCGCACCAAGGACCTCATCATCCGCGGCGGCTTCAACGTCTACCCCCGCGAACTCGAGGAAGTCCTGCTCACCCACCCGGCCGTCAGCCTCGCGGCAGTGGTCGGCGTACCCCACGCCAGCCACGGTGAGGAGGTCAAAGCCTTCGTGATCCGCAAACCCGGAGCCACGGCCACAGAGGCCGACATCGTGGCCTGGTGCCGGCAGAACATGGCGTGCCACAAGTACCCGCGGATCGTCGAGTTCCGGGACGGGCTGCCCATGACCGCGACAGGCAAGATCCTCAAGCGTGAGCTTTCCGATCGACCGTCGGCCTGACCTCCATGGGGCGCCCTGAGACGCCGCTGGATCTCGGTGCCGGCCGGATGGCCCGCTTCGCCGACGAGCCGCGCTCCCTCGACGCGTCAGGTGTGCTTGCCCGTGATGTCGGCCAGGAGTGCAGTGATGACACGGTCCGTGGCAGCGCTCATGTCGACGGACTCAGGGGCGAACAGCCACTGGGCCTGGAGGCCGTCCATGACGGCGATGACGGCGCCGGCCGCGTCTTCGAGGTTGAGGTCGGCCCGGGTCTCGCCGAGCTCGCATGCTTCTGCGAGGGCTTCAGCGAACAGTCCGCGCAGCCCCGCGTATCGGTCGCGTCGCGCAGTCCAGGACGCCAGTGAGGAGTTGGCGCGGCCGCGATCTTCACGACACGGCCCGTCTGAACCAGGGCGGGACGGCGGACCGGGGGACGGCTGCGAAAGGCCGTCCACCCGACCATGGGCCCCGTGCGGGGGATAGAACCGCGCGGGGCCCTCTCCGTGCGAGGTGCCGCGTGCAACGTGCAACGGGACGGTGTCCGTCTGCGGATGGAGACCTCCGGCTGGAGCTTCCGCACAGTCACCGACGGGCGCAAGATCGCCCCGGGTAGCAGAGGGTGACGTGGCGACGGGGGCTCGGATGCTTCTGAAACGCACTATGCAGGTCGGCCAAGGCGACACCGAGCGCGTTTCGGTGCAGCCGGTGCCCGCCGACGGTCTCCGAGGGGGACGCGTCGACGTCGACGTCGAGGGACGGCCTTCCCACCCGCTCCGTCCCGGACCGCGGCCGGCGAGGGTCTCCCCTCTCGTGACGGAGCTGCTCGCCCGGCACTGGGCGCCCGTCCTGGAGTACGCGACGCTGTGCACGAATTCCCCCCAGGCCGCCAAGGCCCTCGCGCAGGCGGCCTTCCGGCGGCAGCTCGACAGCGCGGCCGGGCCGACCTTCCCGTGGCGCTGCCATCTGCTCGGCGCCGTCATCGAGACCGCTGAGGAGTGGGACGCCGACGAACGGCGCTTCGACTTGCGGGAGGGCCTGCGCACCGAGGCGGACGGGCAGGAGCCGTCCGCGATGGTCCTGCGGCGCGAGCGGCATCTGCTCCTCCACGGCTTCCAGCAGCTTCCGGAACAACTGCGGTCGTTGCTGTGGCACACCGAAGTCGAGGCGGAGGACCTTGCGGAGGCCGCCTCCCATGCCGGACTGGACCTGGCCACGGCCCGCGCCAAACTTCGCGGTACCCGCGCCCGGTTACGTGCCGTGTGCCGTCAGGCCCACCTCGACTTCGCGCCCGAGGAGGACTGCCGCCGCTACAACCGCCTCATCGACGTCGCCACCGACCGCAGTCAGGTCACGGAGGCCGTGCCGGACCTGCACCACCATCTGACGGAATGCGCGTACTGCCGAGCCGCCACGAACCAGCTCGACCAGACACCGGAGCGCCTGCCCTTGCTGCTCGCCGAAGCGGTGCTGGGCTTCGGCGCGGAGGACTACCTCACCCTCTGCCGAGCCCGACGCTCGTATGCGTCCACGGCGGTGCCCGCATCCCATGCGCCGCCACAAGCCCGGCCCTTGTACACGCCAGTGGCCCGCGCCAGGATGCGCAGGGCTCGACGGGCGGCTCGTCGCCGAGCGGGCTTCCTCTTCGGCGGGATCGTCATCACCTCGGGGGTCCTCATAGGAGCAGTCACCGGAATCCTCCTCAGCGGCTCCCCGACCGGCCCCGGGGCCGATGCCGGGACGGCGGAATCCACCCCCACGCAGGCCACGTCCCCCCAAGCCACCCCCGCCGGCAACCGGCCGACCCCGGTCCTGAACGCCCGCTTGCACAACGTGGCGACCGGTCTGTGCCTCGACATCGGGAACCGTGACGCGGTCGCGGGCGCCACCGCGGTGACCTCCACGTGCGCGCCCGTGGCCACCCAGTTGTGGGACTTGGGCCCGGACGGGCTGCTGCGCAGCCATGCCGACCCGGGCCTGTGCCTGGACTCGGCAAAAGTGTTCGAGCTCGAAATGCGTCCGTGCACCGAGGCCGCCGATGACTGGGCCGCGGACTTCCAGTTCGTCCTGTCGGACGGTGGACAGCTCATCCCGGGCCGGAACAGTCGACTTGCGGTGACGCCGGCCGGCACTCGCCAGGTGGTGGGTGTTCCTGTCGTACTCAGGGAACCGGACGCGTCATTCCCGAGTGGGTTCGAGCGCTGGCTGACTGAAGCGGGCCCCAGGCCGTGAATGAATCAGGCCCATCCCCTCCGTGCTCATACGGGAACCCACGCCTGGACGGTGACTCCGCCGTCCTCATTGCGGCCCGTGCTCAGCCGTCCGCCCACCCGTGCCAGACGCTCGGACATGGCGGCCACGCCCAGCCCCTCACGTGTCCGTCCGGCAGGAGGGAGGCCCACACCGTCGTCGGCAATCTGCACGGTGACCCCCTTGGAGGCGGCGAACACACTGACCACGACGGATCGAGCCCGGGCGTGTTTCTCCACGTTCAACAGTGCTTCCTTCGCCGTGTCGGTGAGCGCTCTGGCATGCGCTGACGGCAGTGGCGGCAGCTCGGTGACGGTGATGAGCCGGGCGACGATGCCGGTACGTTCCTGGAAGGCCCGGCAGTCGCCGCGCAGGGCCACCCCCAGCGCGACCCGGTCCGGCGGAGCATTCAGCGCGTGCAGCGACCCGCGCAGTGCGGCTGCGGCTTCGGCCGCCTGTTGTTCGAGGTCGCTCAGTCGACCGTGGAGCGTGTCCCCCGGGGGCAGTTCGGCGAGGAGACCGCGGATGCCGGCGCCGATGGTGAAGAGCATGGCCCCGACGGTGTCGTGGAGATCGAGGGCCACCCGCCGTCGCTCCTCGTGCACCGCCACCTCGGCAGCATGCCGGGTTCGCTCGGCGACGACCGCCGCGGCCGCCGCTCGTGCACCGGCCTGCTCGAAGAGCTGTGTCGCCCGGTCGTCGTACGACGCCGCGAACCGGTTGGCGCCGTACAACACGCCCAGCAGCCGGTCCCCGTGGACCATGGGTACGGCGATCATGGCGCCGACGTCCTCGGCCTGCACCACGGGGTTGAAATGGTGGGTGATGGTCGCCGCCCGCGTGTAGTCCCTCACCCACAGCGGGCGGCGTTCGACGAGAACCTGCCCGCCCAGTCCACGGCCCGCCGGAATGACAAGTCCATTGACCTTGGGCGAGCGGATGTTGTTCGAGACTCGCCGGGGGTCTCGGTCGTGAAATGACGCCGCCCCAAAATGGACTGGACGACAAACAAACCCCAGGCCGCTGACCTGGGGTTTTTCTCTGGAGCGGGTGACGAGAATCGAACTCGCGCTCTCAGCTTGGGAAGCTGATGTTCTACCATTAAACTACACCCGCGTAAGACACCCGCTTCGGGAAGATCCGGAGGCGGTGTCCGATCGCCTCGTCACTGTACCTCATCTCCGGCCCCGGGCGCTGACGCCTTGGGGCCTGAGTGCGTTTCAGGGGTGCGGTCCGGGTGGGATACGGGTGCGGGGGGCGGGAGTTGGGGCGTACGGTGGAGGGGTGGGAGAGGGTCCGGGCGGGGGCGGAGTGCCGTCTGGAGGGCCGTCCCTTTGATCCCGTAATGTGGCCTCTCGTCGTCAGGCAGGCAGCAGCCTGGCGCGGCTCTTGGGGAAGGGACTCAAAGGACTTGATGGAGCGCACCGTCGTCCGTTGTGCCGATGGGCACGTGTTCAGCACCGCTTCGTTCCCGATGCAGCAGGCCGAGCGCCTCGGCCCCGGCCGGCTCGTCCGGTGTCCCCGGTGTGCCCGGCTCCGCAGTGTGGTGCCGGTGCAGCTGGAGAAGCGGTAGCGGGAGCGACAGCAGTAGCGGCAGTAGTAGCGAGAGCAGTAGCGACAGCAGTAGCAGCGGGCGCGCGGGCGGTCACGATTGTGGTCGTTCCGCGCGCCTTGCGTATCCTCGGGGCGTGCTTCTCTCAGACAAGGACATCCGGGCCGAGATCGACGCCGGGCGGGTACGGATCGATCCCTTTGACGAATCCATGGTGCAGCCGTCGAGCGTCGATGTACGGCTGGACCGGTACTTCCGGGTGTTCGAGAACCACCGGTACCCGCACATCGACCCCTCCATCGAGCAGGCGGATCTCACGCGGCTCGTCGAGCCCGAGGGCGATGAGCCGTTCATCCTGCATCCCGGGGAGTTCGTGCTCGCCTCGACGTACGAGGTCATCACGCTGCCCGATGATCTCGCGTCGCGGCTCGAGGGGAAGTCCTCCCTCGGGCGGCTCGGGCTCGTCACCCACTCCACCGCCGGGTTCATCGACCCGGGGTTCAGCGGGCACGTCACCCTTGAGCTGTCCAACCTCGCCACCCTGCCCATCAAGCTCTGGCCCGGCATGAAGATCGGCCAGCTGTGCTTGTTCCGGCTCTCCTCGCCCGCCGAGTTCCCGTACGGCAGCGAGCGGTACGGATCCCGGTACCAGGGGCAGCGCGGGCCCACCGCCTCCCGGTCCTTCCAGAACTTCCACCGGACCCAGGTGTGAGTGGCGGGATGGCTGACCAGGACACGCAGGTGCGCGAGAACCTCACCTACGAGCGGTTCGGCGCCGCCGTCCGCGAGCTCGCGCAGACCATCGCCGACGACGGCTACGAGCCGGACATCGTGCTCAGCATCGCCCGTGGCGGCGTCTTCGTCGCCGGCGGGCTCGCCTACGCCCTCGACTGCAAAAACCTTCATCTGGTGAACGTCGAGTTCTACACGGGTGTGGGGACGACGCTTGAAATGCCCGTCATGCTCGCCCCCGTCCCCAACGCGATCGACTTCACCGACAAGAAGGTGCTGATCGCCGACGACGTCGCCGACACCGGCAAGACGCTGAAGCTCGTCCACGACTTCTGCCTCGATCATGTCGCCGAGGTGCGGTCCGCCGTGATCTACGAGAAGTCCCACTCCCTCGTGAAGTGCGAGTACGTGTGGAAGCGCACCGATGACTGGATCAACTTCCCGTGGAGTGTCGAACCGCCCGTCGTGAAGCGGGCCGGTCAGGTGCTCGACGCCTGAGAGGCGCAGAGAGGCGCAGAGAGGCGCAGAGACGCGCAGAGAGGCGCAGAGACGCGGACAGAGGTGCACTGAGTCCACTGAGTCCACTGAGTCCACTGAGGTCCACTGCGGTGCGCAGAGGCGGACATACGTGAGAGAGGGCCCCCGGCCGTTGGTGCCGGGGGCCCTCTCATGTTGCGGTTCGGCCGGGATCAGAACGTGCCCAGCTTCACGATCGACAGCAGCGCGACCAGCTGGATCGCGCTCGCGCCCAGCGCCTTCGGCCACGGCAGGTCGTGGGACTTCGAGACCATCAGGGTCAGCAGGGCGCCTGCCGCCACCCACGTCGCCCAGCCCAGCGCCTGGACGAACGTCGCGTCGCCGCCGGCGAACATCGCGAAGATCAGGCGGGGGGCGTCCGTGAGGGACATGATCAGCATGGAGAGGCCGACCGTGGGCTGCCAGGCGCCGTCGCCGCCCAGCTGGCGGGCCAGGGTGTGGGTGACCACGCCCAGGACGAAGGACGACAGGACGATGGCCACGGCCGTGGTCAGGACGATCGGGACCGCGTTGGAGAGGGTCGCGCTGATCGCGTCCTCGCGGGCGGTGTCGAAGCCGAACACGGCCAGGAGACCGTAGAGGAACGTCACGATCAGGGCGGGGCCCCACATCGTGTAGTCCCGCATCTGGAGGAAGGTCTGCGAGGGGGAGAGGACGATTCCCCGGAGCAGCGCCTTCCAGTGCAGGCGGGGGCCGATCGGGCCGGCGGGGGCCGCTCCGGCCTGGTAGGTCTGGCCCTGGCTGTAGGGGTCCTCGCCGACCGAGAACGCCTGGGTGTGGCCCGGGTTGTTCGCCGCGTACGGGTCGGGGGCGCCGCCGCCCGGGCCGTGCGGGTAGTCGCCGTCGCCGAAGTACTCCGGCTCGCCGTGCCCACCGTGGCCGCCCTGCCCGCCGTGCCCTCCGGCGCCGTAACCGGCGTAGCCGCCACCGCCGTTGGGCTGCGGCCAGCCGCCACCGCCGCCGCCCGAGCCGCCGTACGGCTGCTGCGGCGGCGGGGGATAGCCGCCCGACGGTCCCTGGGGCACCTGCTGCCCGTACGGAGGTTGTTGGGGGCGCGTCTGCGGGGTGCCGTTGTTCCGGCTGCCCCGTCCGATCCTGAATCCAGCCACGTCTTCGAACGTACCTGGTCCCGGAGATCCGCGTGCCGGGCCCAGCGGTTCGGGCCCGGCTTTGCGGCCGAGCTGTGACATCCCTTAGGGGGAGGGGCGGGGCCGTTCTCCGTGGTACATCAGGGTCGTGAGGGATGGCGTCAGCGCAGCATGACCTGCCCCAGCCGCAGGTAGCCCGAGGGCAGGCCCACCGCGGCCGGGCCGAAGCTGACCGCCTTCGTGGTGGTCACGCCCGACGCCGCGCCGCGCAGGCTGTAGATCGCGCCCGCCGGGTGGTTCTCGCCGTCGGCGGCGGCGGACAGGTCCGCCCTGCCGTCGCCGTTGAGGTCGGACAGGCGCACCGAGGCGCCGAAGCGGTCGGCGGACTCGGCGGTGCCGGGGACGCCGGCCGTGTTCTGGGTGAAGGACTGGGCGCCGGTGGTGGTCAGGCCGGTGGCCGAGCCGCGCAGCACGGTGACGGCGCCGGCGATCTTGGCGGTGCCGACGTCCTCGTGGAGCGCGCCGACGGCCAGGTCCGCATAGCCGTCGCCGTTGATGTCGGCGATGGACAGGGCGTTGCCGAAGTAGTCGCCTTCCTCGTCCGAGCCGGGGACGCCCGGGGTGTCCTGGGTGATCGTGGCCTGCGGCCGGGTGCGGACGCCGTCCGCGCTGCCGAGGTAGGCGTTGACGGAGCCGCCGATGCTGGTCACGCCGTCGTCGCCGTACGTCGACGTGACCACGTCGGCGTAGCCGTCGCCGTTGAGGTCGCCGACCGCCGCCAGCTCCCAGGCGCCGTTCCGCAGGAACGTCTGGCGGGTGGGGCCCGTGGCGGAGCCCAGGTAGACGAAGGTGCCGTCCTCGTATGTCTCCGCCTCGTTGCCGCTGATGACCAGGTCGTCGATGCCGTCGCCGTTCACGTCGCCGGCGGCGAGGCTCTGGGCGCCGTAGAGGCTGTTGCCGGGCTGGAGGTCGGTGGCGAGCTCGGAGCGCGATGCGGCGCCGGAGGCCTTGGTGAAGCCGCCCTTGTGGATCCAGACGTCGCTGCCGGTGCTGCCGACGGCGAGGTCGGCCCGGCCGTCCCCGCCGAAGTCGCCGACGGCGAGGGACATGCCGTACTCGTCGTGGGCCGAGGGGGCGGGGTCGGGCACGACCTGGCCGCCGGCCAGGCCGCTGCTGCCGCCCCAGACGATCACGACGGCGCCGGCCTCGGCGTTCTCGCCCTTGGCGCCGATCACCAGGTCGGCGTATCCGTCGCGGTTCAGGTCGCCGGAGGTGAGGGAGGTGCCGAAACGGTCGCCCTGCTCGGCTGCGCCGGGGATGCCGGCCGTGTTCTGGGTGATCACGGTGCGGCGGGTGGCGCTGATGCCGTTCGCGGAGCCGTAGTTGACGACGACCGCGCCCGCGTCCGTCTTGCCACCGACCGGTGTGTACGGCGCGGCGCTCGCGAGGTCGCGGTAGCCGTCGCCGTTGAAGTCGTCGGCGTACTTCGCGGGCGCTGCGGCGGCCGGGGCCGCGGTGAGCAGCGGGGCGGCCGTGAGGGCGGCGGCGACGGTGGCCGTGGCGAGCGCCAGGGAGTGGAGGCGGTTGCGCCGGAGCATGTGGGTTCTCCTGGTGGGGGGGGCCGGTGTGTGGGGGTGCGTGGTGTATGGCGCGCGGGGTGGAGCGGGGGTGTCAGCCGGTCAGTACGTCGCCGAAGTACGCGAGGCCCGACGGGCCGCCCAGCGTCGTGCTGCTGAAGGACTTCGCGCCCGTGGCCGTGATGCCGGTGGAGGTGGCGCGCAGGACCCAGACGGAGCCCGCGCCGTCGTTCTCGCCCCGGGCGCCGGAGATCAGCTCCGCGCGGCCGTCCTTATTGGAGTCGGTCAGGAAGACCGAGTGGCCGAAGTAGTCGTACGACTCGGCGGTGCCGGGCACCCCGCTGGTGTCCTGGGAGAACGACTTGGCGCCGCTGCCGGTCAGGCCCGTGGCCGAGCCGCGCAGGACCACGACCGAACCGGCGTCCGTCTTCCCGCTCAGGTCCTCGTTCGCGACGCCGACCGCGATGTCGGCGTAGCCGTCGCCGTTGGTGTCACCGGCCGCGAGGCTCCAGCCGAAGGCGTCGTTCTTCTCCGACGCGCCCGGTACACCCGCCGTGTCCTGGGTGATCCGGACCGGGGTGCGGGTGCTGAGACCGCCCGCGGCGCCGTACGTCACGGTGATCGCGCCGCCGAGGCCGCCGTTCGGCTCGTCCGTGGACTTCTCCATGAAGTTGCCGGTGACGATGTCGCCGTAGCCGTCCTTGTCGACGTCGGCGATGACCGCGTCGTAGCCGCCCGCGACCTTGCTGCCGGCCGTCAGACCGGAGGCCGAGCCCTTGTAGAGGACGCTGCGGGTCCGGTAGCCGTCGGTGATCTCTTCCTGGCCCATGACGAGCAGGTCGCTCCTGCCGTCGCCCGTGACGTCGCCCGCGACGAGCTTGTCGGCGTTGATGCCGGTCTGCTCCATCGTGTCGATGCCGACGAGCTCCGTCGCGGCGCCGGTGCGGGTGAACGGGCCCTTGAAGAGGTTCAGTTCGGGGAACGCGAGGTTCACCGCGGCCAGGTCGGTGTCGCCGTCGCCGTCGAAGTCGCCGGCGGCGACGGACCAGCCGAGCGCGTTGCGGTTCTCGGGGAGCGGCGAGGAGATGTCGGTGGCGGTCTTCAGGCCGGTCGAGCCGCCCCAGATCACCGTCAGCGCGCCGGAGTCGTCGGTCGAGCCGATCTGCTCGCCGGGCACGCCCACGATCAGATCCGTGTAGCCGTCGCCGTCGAGGTCGCCGGTGGTCAGGCGTTCGCCGAAGTGGTCGGACGACTCCGGGACGCCGGGGATGCCGCTGGTGTCCTGGCTGATGATCTGCCGCTTGCTGGTGTCCAGGCCGCTCGCGGTGCCGTAGACGACGCCGACGTAGCCGGCGTTGCTCTTCCCCGCGACCTTGGCGAGGGGCGCGGCGATGGCGACGTCGCGGTAGCCGTCGCCGTTGAAGTCGCCGGCCAGGCCCGAGGGGGCGGCGGAGGCGGTGGTGGCGGGCAGGGCGGACAGCAGGCCCGTGGTGAGGGCGGCGGCGAGGAGGAGGGTGCGCTTGCGCAAGGTCGGTCTCTCCCGGGAGGCGTAGGGGGAGCCGGGCCCGTGGGGACGGGCGGGCCCGGCGGGGTGGGGCGGGCGGCGGTCGGCCGTACGACGACGTCAGTGCCGTACGACGGCATCAGCGGCGTACGACGACATCAGCGCGGTACGACCACGTCAGCGTCGTACGGCCAACCGACCCGCCCGCTGTCTGTCCGTTCGCTCAGTCCGCGAAGACCGCGCCGAACTGCGGGGATCCGGTCGTCGAGACGCCCGAGTCGCTGGGGGCGACGGAGCGGGAGCCGGACGTGGTGATGTTCGTGCCGTTGGAGGGCAGGTAGGTCAGGCCGCCGTTGCCGGCGTTCTCGTACGAGCCGATGACGAGGTCGGCCTTGCCGTCGCCGGTGACGTCGTCGAGCTTGACGTCGGCGCCGAAGAAGTCGCTCTTCTCGTCGTTGCCGGGGACGCCCGGGGTGCTCTGGGCGAAGCCCTGCATGCCGGAGGCGGTGTCGATACCGCTCGCGGAGCCGTACAGGACGGTGACCTGGCCGGTGTCGGTGACGCCGCCGATGTCCTCGGTCGGGGAGGAGACGACCAGGTCCTGGTAGCCGTCGCCGTTGATGTCACCGAGGTCCAGGTCCCAGCCGAAGCCGTCGCCCTTCTCCGAGGTGCCGGGGACGTTGCCGGTGTTCTGGGTGATGCCGGCCGTGGTGGCGGGTCCGGAGGCGGAGCCGTAGGTGATGTTCACCTTGCCGCCGTTGGCGGCGTCCGGGACGGGCGTGCCGTCGCTGGTGGTGCTGTCCCAGCCGGCGCCGCTGACGATGTCGCCGTAGCCGTCGCCGTTGATGTCGCCGACGGCGGTGATGATGCCGGGCTTGAGGGCCTGGGCGGAGGAGCCGCTGAGGCCGCTCGCGGTGCCGGGCACGTAGTAGTTGGTGTTCCAGCCGTAGTCG
The DNA here is from genome assembly GCF_044455405.1 of Streptomyces sp. NPDC051243. Classification (NCBI taxonomy): domain Bacteria; kingdom Bacillati; phylum Actinomycetota; class Actinomycetes; order Kitasatosporales; family Streptomycetaceae; genus Streptomyces; species Streptomyces sp. NPDC051243. The sequence goes on from NZ_JBITES010000004.1 coordinate 474,725, forward strand.
GTCTGGGTCTCGTACCCGTCGACGATGAGGTCGGTGCGCTTGTCGCCGTTGACGTCGCCGGCGGTGAGGCTCAGCGGGCCGTAGGGGAAGTCGTTGGAGCCGTTGTAGATGGGCGGCTTGATGGTGTATCGGCCGCCGGCGGTGCCCGAGGCGTTGAAGCCGCCCTTGAAGACGTGGATGGTGCTGGAGGAGTTGCCGACGGCCAGGTCGGCCTTGCCGTCGCCGTCGAAGTCGCCGGCGGCGAGGTCCTTGCCCCAGTAGTCGTGCGCGGAGGGCGCCGGGTCCGCGACGGTGACGCCGCTGCCGGTGAGGCCGCTCGCCGAGCCCCACAGGATGGCGACGCCGCCGCCGTTGGTGTCGGTGCCGACCTTCTCCCACGGGGCGGAGACGGCGAGGTCGTCGTATCCGTCGCCGTTGAAGTCGGCGTACGCGGTCTCGGCGCCGAAGCCGTCGCCGGTCTCGGCGGTGCCCGGGGTGCCGGTGGTGTTCTGGCTGATCGTCTTGCGCTTGGCGGACGACACGCCGGTTGCGGTGCCGTACAGGACCACGACCTGACCGGCGCTGTCGCGTCCGCTCACATAGGCGCCGTACGCCGAGGCGGCGATGTCACCGATGCCGTCGCCGTTGAAGTCGGCGACCGGGACGTGCGCGGAGTCGGCGGCGGTCGCGGTCGAGACGGCGACGCTGAGCAGACCGCCCGTCAGCGCGGCCGCGGTGGCCGTCGCGAGGGCGAGTCGCAGGTGGTGCTTGTGCATGCGGGTTCTCCTGCTGCATGCGGGATGCCTGGCGGGGCATCGCAGTCATTGGGGGTGCCGTGGGCCGTCCGTGTTGGCCGGGAGTTGTCCTCGGGTTCACGTGCGGTTGGCGGCGATCAGGAGACTCGCGGTGGGGCGTGAGGGTTGTACGTGAGTTCGGGGAATTCCTGAGGTGCCAGGGGCTATGCGGGCTTGGTGCCCGATTTCGCACCGTACGTACTTGCCGTGGCCGCCTCTGGGGCCGAGCCCGGCACGATGATCACCACCACCGCCACCGGACTCGCCGATTTCATACGTCACCTCAGTCGCTGAACGGCCCGCCCATCTCCGGCAGTTCGGTCAGCACACTGCTCGTGCCGCGCAGCAGCACGCCGACCTCCGCCGCGCCGACGCCCAGGTCGGCCTTGCCGTCGCCCGTCACGTCACGCAGGCGGAGGTCGTTGCCGAAGGACACGTGCGAGTCGGCCGCGCCCATGACCGTCTGCGGGATCCACGAGGACCGCGCACCGCTGAGGCCGCCGGAGCCGCCCCGGAACACGTGGATGCCGCCCTGGTCCTCCATGCCGTTCACGTCCTCGTGCGGCACCCCGACCACCAGGTCCGCGTACCCGTCGCCGTCGGTGTCGCCGGCCGAGACGGCGTAGCCGAAGTCGTCGTTCGCCTCGGGGCTGCCGGAGACGCCGGAGCTGGCCTGGTTGTACGTCATCGAGCCGCTCGGCCCGGAGGACGTGCCGCGCCACACGCTGACGATGCCCTTGCCGCCGTTGTTGTCGGGCAGGCCGACGGCGATGTCGCCGTAGCCGTCCTTGTTGAAGTCGCCGATCGCCGCGGTCCGGGGATCGCTGATGTACGTCTTGGAGGCGCCCGACGTCAGGCCGCCCGAGGCGCCCTTGAGGAACCAGATGCGAGGGGTCGGCTTGTTGTCGATGAACTGCGTGCCGAGCACCACCAGGTCGGTCTTGCCGTCGCCGTTGACCTTGCCTGCCGCGAGGCCGGACGAGTACCAGCCCTGGCCCGCTTTGTCGATCTTGCTGACGCTGCCGGTGGTGCCGGACTTGGTGAACGGGCCGCGGTACAGCCAGGCCTCCTCGCCGCCGATGACCGCGAGGTCGGGTGAGCCGTCGCCGTTGAAGTCGCCGGTGGCCAGGTCGCGGCCGAAGTGGCCCGCGGCGCCGCCCTGCGGGGTGAGGTTGGTGCCGCCGGACAGGCCGGAGCGGGAGCCCCAGACGATGGTGACCGAGCCGCGGTACTCGACGCTGCCGACATGCTCGAAGGGGTTGCCGACGATGAGGTCCGCGTAGCCGTCCTTGTTGAGGTCGGCACTGCTGATCGACTCGCCGAACATGTCGTCCTCTTCACCGGTGCCGGGCACGCCCGGGCTGTCCTGGTGGACCACCTGGGTGCGGGAGGTGTCGAGGCCGCCGGCCTTGCCGTAGACGACGTTGACGGCGCCGCCCTGCCAGCCGTCGGCGCCGGAGATGCCTTGGTAGTAGTGGCCGTACGCCAGGTCCCGGTTGCCGTCGCCGTTGAAGTCGTCGTAGTGCTTGGCGACCGCCGCCGAGGCCGGCGTGCTCAGGGCGAGCGGGGTCAGGCCCGCGGTCAGGAGGGCGGCGGCCAGGACCGCCGAGGTGTGTCTGCGCATGGGGGCTCTTGGGCTCCTTGGGTCAGCCGGCCATGATCATGCCGAGTCGGGGGTCGTCGCCGGTGGAGATGCCGAAGGCGGTCGGGCCGTATGTCGTCGCGCCGGACGTCGTGATGCCCGAGGCCGAGCCCTTCAGGACGGTGACGAGGCCGTCGAAGTCGTTCTCGCCGTTCGCGGCGGTCACAAGGTCGGCCCTGCCGTCCTTGTTCAGGTCGGTGAGCAGGGTGCTCTCACCGAAGAAGTCGTTCATCTCGGCGGAGCCCGGTACACCGGCCGAGTTCTGGGTGAGGGTCACGGCGTCCGCGGTCAGGCCCGTGGCGGTGCCGTAGTGCAGGTGGACGGCTCCGCTGACCGGGGCGTCGGTGGAGTCGTCGGGGTCACCGAGCGACAGGTCCCGGTGGCCGTCGCCGTTGATGTCGCCGACGGACGGGATGCCGGGCCACGGCAGCTGGAGCGTGGAGGTGACGCCGGAGGAGGAGAGGTACGACACCACCGCCGGGCCGTTGCCCGCCAGCGTGCCGCCGGTCGCGGTCTGGGTCCAGCCGGTGACGACGTCGCCGTATGCGTCCTTGTTCAGGTCGGCGATGGCCAGCTGGGTGCCGTACGGGAGGCGCCGCTGCTTGGTCGGGGCCGACGTCGTGCCGAAGTAGAGGTAATTGTGGTCGAGGTCGTTCTCGGCGGAGAGCTTGGTGCGGCCGCCGACGATCAGATCGGCCTTGGCGTCGGTGTCGACCTTGCCGGACACGAGCCGGCGCACGCCCCCGCCGCCGGTCCAGGTCGTCGTGTAGGTGATCTTCGTGCCCGTCGTGCCGGACTTGCTGAAGCCGCCCTTGATGATCCACTGGGTGGTGCCGGTGGCGCCCACCGCGAGGTCGGGCCGTCCGTCGCCGGTGAAGTCGCCGACGGCCAGGGCCTGTCCCCAGCGGTCGTGCTTGGTGGGCGCCGGGTCCTTGACGGTGGTCGCCCCCTTCAGACCGGTCGACGAGCCCCAGACGATCACCACGGCGCCGGCCTGCTCGTCGTCGCCGACCGTCTCGTACGGGGCGCCGACCACCAGGTCGCCGTAGCCGTCCTTGTTGAGGTCGCCCACCGCCACGGCCTCGCCGAAGCCGTCGTAGTCCTCGGCCGTGCCGGGCACACCGGTGGTGTTCTGGCTGACGGACGCGGTACGGCCGACGCCGCTCGACGAGCCGTACACGATGCCGACGGCACCCGCCCACCACATCCCGCCGACCCGGGCCTGGGTGGCCGCGGCGACGGCGTCCTTGTAGCCGTCCCCGTTGAAGTCGGCCGCGTACTGTCCCGTCGCGGCCGTCGCCGGCGTGGCCGCCGTGAAGGTGAGCAGACCGCCCGTCAGCGCGGCGGTGGCCGCCGTCGCGAGGGCGAGGCGCACAGGGTGGTGCTTGTGCATGCGGGGTCTCCTGCTGCATGCGGGGATGCCCGGCGGGCAACCGCAGTCGGTGGGGTGCCGGGCCGCCCGTGTTCGCCGGGAGTTGTCCACGGCTTCACCGGGCGGTCGGCGATCAGGAGACGCTTGGTGGGGCGTAAGGGTTGTACGTGAGTTCGGGACATTCTTGGGGCGCAGCGGCAGGCTGCTTCGGTGCCGGCGCGAGGTCGGCTCAGTCAGTCGCCGCCACCACCTCCACCGCCGCCGTCTCCGCCCCCACCCCCGCTGTCACTTCCCCCGCTGTCGCCGCCGCTCCCGCCCCAGCCGTCTCCGCCGCCACCGGGCTCGTTGTCGGCGCTGCTGTTCCCGAGGTTGCTGAACCAGGGGCGGTCCCACCAGTCGTCGTCGACGGCGAACGGCTCACCCCCGTTGACCGGGCGCCGCTCCGACCGGAACCGCGCCCAGCCGGTCGTGTCCCCGAGCGCGAAGGCGACGGCGAAGGTCTGCGCCATGACGGCATCCAGCGGGTCGGGGCTCTCGTACCGCACCGGGGACAGCGGCAGCAGTACCGCGCCCGGCTCGAGCACCGGCCGGCGCGGGGGCCGCCCCAGCAGGGCGACGGGCCATCCGTTGCGCAGCAGCCGAGAGCTCACCGCGTTCTCCCGCCGCAACACCCAGTGCTGCCCCGGGAGCCGTACCTCGACGCAGCTCGTCGACCTGCGCAGCCTCTTCCAGAGCGCGAGCTCCGCGGTGGCGTCGCCGACCGTCAGCCACAGGCCCTTGGAAGGGTCGGGGGCGTCCCGGCGGAAGCCGTACGGCGCCCGGATCCTTACGACCGGAGCCTGCGGCCCCCAGACGTCCACACGCACCAGGCGCCGGTCCACCGCGACGGCGATCGGCCCGGCGGGTCCCGGCGCGAGCCGCCGGGCGATCCACAGCGGTACGCCCTCGGCCCGGGCCAGCGCTGCCAGGGCCGCCACCTGGTCCGGCCCGCCGCACCGCCATACGGCCAGTTCGCCCAGCCGGTGGGCGAACTCGGCCGCGTGCCGCACCCGCACCAGAGTGGTGGTGCCGGTGACGCGGGTCACCGGAACGACCCCGGTCCCCTGCGCCAGCCAGTGCAGCGGGCGCTCCGACCCGCCGCCTCCCAGCCAGCACCCGCGCTGGAAGGCCTCGGCCATGGCCCCGAGGTTCAGCTCACTCAACGGCATGATCCTGCCGCCGTTGCGCAGCCGGTCCGCGGTCAACTCCACGGTCCGGGCCAGCGGATTCCTCGACCGCTCGCTGTAGAGCACCTGGTTCACGACACCCCCCGCGTTGATGGACCTACAAGGCAGATCGTGCCCGGCCCCCGCGTGGTTCCACGTGAAACGCGTCCCGAACGGATCCCCTACCTCGGACAGACCGCCACGAGCCCCTCCTTCACCGCCGGACACACGGTCTAGGTTATGCGGTGACATCCGGCCAACTCGGGGAGCTTCCATGTCAGTTGAACGCCCGCTGATCAACAGCAACGTGCCGCATTCCGCCCGGATCTGGAACTACTGGCTCGGCGGCAAGGACTGCTACGAGATAGACCGGCAGGTCGGCGACCAGATCGCGGCCGGCAACCCGGCGATCCTCGACATCGCCCTGGCCCAGCGGGCGTTCCTCGTGCGGACGGTCGAGTACCTCGTCCGCGAGGCCGGCATCCGTCAGTTCCTGGACGTCGGAACCGGGCTGCCGACCGCGAACAACACCCACGAGGTCGCCCAGCGCCTCGTCCCCGAGACCCGGATCGTCTACGTCGACCACGACCCGGTCGTCCTCGCCCACGCCGAGGCGCTGCTCACCAGCACCCCCGAAGGCGCCACCGACTACATCGACGCCGACCTGCGCGAGCCCGAGGCCATCCTCGAACAGGCCGCCAAGACCCTGGACTTCACCCAGCCGGTCGCGCTGATCCTGCTGGGCATCACCGCGCACATCACCGACGACACCGTCTACGCCATCGTCGGCCGCCTGATGGACGCCCTGCCCTCCGGCAGCCACCTCGTGCTCTGCGACGACACCGAGGTGCTCAACCCGCGGCAGATGCGGGAGATGATCGAGCAGTGGAACGAGGCGAGCGACAACCCGCGGATCAACCGCAGCCCGGAGGAACTCGCCCGGTTCTTCGAGGGGCTGGAGCTGCTGGAGCCGGGCGTCGTGTCCGTCACTCGGTGGCGCCCCAGCGAGCCGGGTGACGAGGCGCCGGCGGAGGTCGACGACTTCGGGGGCGTGGCGCGCAAGCCGTAAGCAACAGCCGTAAGCAACAGCCGTAAGCAACTGTGGGGCTCAGCCGCGAGGCGCACGCACCATGAACACGTCCACCCGGTCCTCGGCCTCGACGGTGAACCCGTGCCGCTCGTACAGCCGTCGGGCCGGGCTGCCCTGAAGCACGTTCAACCGGACGAGGAGGCCGGCGCGGTCGCACCGCTCCAGCAGCTCGCGCAGCACGCCCGAACCGATACCGCCGCCCTGCAGCCGCGGGGCCAGGTAGAAGTGCTCCAGCCAGTGGGCGTCCCCGTCCGGCCGCAGCGCCACACAGCCGGCGAACGCGCCGCCCACCTCGATCAGCCAGGTGTGCGCCGGCTCGAATCCGTCGCGCAGCCGCTGCCGCACCCGCCGTTCGTCGTACCGTCCGAGCCGTTCCAGATCCGCCCGCAGGACGACCGCGCGCAGCTCGGCCACCGCCTCGACGTCCGACGCCGAGGCGGGCCGTATCTCCCAGTCCGCCATGATCGGCACGCTAGCGGTCCGGGCCGCGCCCGGCTTCACTGAGGGGCATGGAGTTCTTCTGCTACCACCGCGACCGGCCCGGCTCCCTCCCGCTGCGCGAGGAGCTGACGGAGGCGCACTGGTCCTACATGGACGGGTACGCGAAGGAGCTGATCGCCCGCGGCCCGACCTTCGCCGCCGACGGCGAGACGCCCACCGGCAGTGTGCACATCGTCGATCTGCCGGATCCGGCGGCGGCCCGCGCGTTCGCCTTCGACGAGCCCAACTACCAGGCGGGCGCGTACCGGGACGTGCTGCTGCGCCGGTGGCGCAATCTGCTCGGGCGCACCATGTGGGACTTCCCCGGCGGCCGGACCGGCGGCAACCGCTACCTGGTCCTCGGTCTCGGCGCGGGACCGGCCGCCGACCTCGACGTACCGCCCGACCGGGATGAACTGATCGCGTACGGGCCGCTGTTGTCCGACGACGGCGCGACCTGGCTGGGTACGGCGGTGCTGCTCCGGGCCGCCGACGCGGACGTGGCACGGGCCGTGCTGGCCGCGGACCGGTATGCCGACGTCGAGGTCCATGAATGGGAGTTCGGCGGCCGGCGCTGAGGCCTGACCGGCGCCCTCTTCCTGCTGGACGCACCGGGCGGATACATTTTCGGAAACCCGACGAGGAAGGCGCCGTATGACCGCGACGTCGGCACAGCGGGCGGCACCCGCCGCCCGGATGTGGCCTCTGTACGCCGCCGGTTTCACCACCGCCTTCGGGGCCCACGGCATCGCCGCCAACCTCGGTGGGTACTCCGAGGACGCCGTCACCTCACTGCTCGTCCTGGGCGGCCTGCTCGCCCTGTACGACGGGGCCGAGGTGCTGCTCAAGCCGCTGTTCGGGGCGCTCGCCGACCGGATCGGTGCCCGGCCGGTGCTGCTCGGCGGACTTGTCGCGTTCGCGGCCGCGTCCGCCGCCTACGTCGTCGCGGACAGCCCGGGCTGGCTGTGGGCGGCCCGCCTCGGCCAGGGCGCCGCGGCCTCGGCCTTCTCGCCGTCCGCGTCCGCGCTGGTCGCCCGGCTGAACCCGGCCGCGCGTCACGGGCGGGCGTTCGGCAGTTACGGCTTCTGCAAATCCATCGGATACACCCTCGGCCCGCTGCTCGGCGGCGTCCTGGTGTGGGCCGGCGGTCTGCGGCTGCTGTTCACCGTCCTGACGGTGCTCGGCGCGGCCGTAGCGCTCTGGGCCGCCGTCGCCGTCCCGCGCGTACCGCCGCTGCCCAAGCGACGGCAGACGGTCCTCGACCTCGCCCGGCGGCTGGCCGACCCCGCCTTCCTGCGGCCCACGGCGGCCCTGGCCGGCGCGACCGCCGCCCTCTCCGTCGGCGTCGGTTTCCTGCCGGTGTCCGGTGCCGCCGCCGGGCTGGGCACGGTGGCGACCGGCGCCGCGGTGTCGGTGCTGGCGGCCTGTGCGGCCGTCGTCCAGCCGAGGGCCGGGCGGGCGTTGGACGAGGGCCGCCTCACCGTCCGCGGCGGCCTCACCGCCGGGCTGCTGATCGCGGCGGCGGGACTGGCCTGCGCGATGCTGCCCGGCCTGACCGGGGTCCTGCTCGCCGCCGCCCTGATCGGCATCGGCACCGGCCTGATCACCCCGCTCGGCTTCGCCGCGCTGGCCGCCGCCACCCCCGCGGAACGGCTCGGCCGGACGATGGGCTCCGCCGAACTCGGCCGGGAACTCGGCGACGCGGGCGGCCCGCTGCTGGTCGCCGCGGTCGCCTCCGCCGCCACGCTCACCTACGGCTACGCCGCCCTCGCCCTCCTCCTCGCCGTCGGCCCCGTACTCGCCCTCGCGGCCCGGGGGCGGCACACCGCACCCGACAAGATTTAGTCATACATCCGCGATGTCTGCAGAATGCGGCAGCTCGCCGGACATGCATTGTCATTGTTATTCCAGATAATCGCCGCTGACGGATAATCACCGTTGACGGATATTCCCCCGAATGCCAGATGTCCTGGGCTGTCCGGCGCTCGTTAGGTGGGCGTGACTTGGCAGGAGAGACATGCAGGTGAGGGTGGTCCGTTCCGCTCGCGGCAGGCAGCTGATCAGACCACTGGGGAAAGCGTCACGCACTGCTCTGATCTGCTCGAGGACTTCCTGAGAGCCATCAGTCGGATGGAGAGTGAATATCTCCGGGCGTCGATGGAAGGGGAAAGGTTCTAGAAATGAGGACCGACTATGACGCGCTAGACGATCACCCTCATTACATGCAGCAGGTCGACACGCAGCAATTCTGGCAGGTTCCCGATCCGACGATCTCGTCGGAGGCGTGGGACCCGGACGCCGAGCTGGCCCAGATGCTGAACACCACGCACGGCGTGCCGCTGGATCCCGTCGCGCCCCTGCTGGACGACGGCACCCGTCTGCTGGACAGGGACGCCCGTCCGCTCGACCGGGACATTCGGCCGGACCGGGACAGGGACACCCGCCCGCGCCGCCCGGTCAATCGGCGGCGGCCTCAGGCAGGCGCGCACATCCTCGGCGGAAATCCGAGGATCATCACCGTCGCGGTTCTTGTCGCGGCCATCACGGTGTGTGCGGTGACGATGCTGACCTGGTCCATTTCGTATTCGTACGATCAGCTCCGCAGTATCGCGCTCCTCGTCGTCTCGCCGAAACTCGCGGAATGGTGGCCGCTGACGGTGTACGGGCCCTGGCTGTTAGCGGGACTGTCCATCCTGCGGGCCTCCGTTCAGCGCAGAACCGCACGGCGGTCCTGGGCGGTCATGCTGGTCTCCTCCGGCGTGGCCGTGGCCCTGTGCATCGGCCAGTCACCGCATTCCCTGCTCGCGATGGTGGTCGTGGGAATTCCGCCGATCACCGCCCTGATCTGCTTTCGCGAGCTTGTCGGCCAGTTCTCGTCGCGGCCCGGCCCCAAGCACGCGGCCGACCCGGTGAACGGCTCGAAGCAGTCGAAGTCCTGACGGGTCGGCCGGCCGGTCAGGACCGGTAGGGCTGCTGCGGCTGCCCGTGGGACTGCTGACCGCCCTGACCGCCGGCGGCCTGCGCCTGCAACTGCTCCGCCTGCTCCGCGGTGACCTTCTGCTCGGCGCCGCAGAAGGTGCACTGCGTCGCGTACTTCGTGGAGAACGGGAACAGCGGCACGAAGAACAGCGTGAACTTCGTGACGCGCTTCCTGAGCGTGTGTGCGGACGGGTTGCCGCACTGGCCGCACACCAGCGTCAGTATCGCGAGCTGGTAGAGGTAGCCCTTGGTGCCGAAAATGATCACGCCGTAGCTCCTTTCCGATCGGTTCCTGCCTATAGCTGTGGATCGTACGGCTGTGCTCACGTACGACGACGCCCCCTGCCCGACGAGGACAGGGGGCGTCGGCCGTGAAACGGCTGCTACTTCACCGGCTCGGGCTCCGGCTCGCTCTCCGTCTGAGCCGGGTCCTCGGGGTCGACCGGTGTCTTGACCGACTCCAGCAGCAGCTGGGCGACGTCGACGACCTGGATGGACTCCTTGGCCTTGCCGTCGTTCTTCTTGCCGTTCACGGAGTCCGTGAGCATGACCAGGCAGAACGGGCAGGCGGTCGAGATGATGTCGGGGTTGGTCGAGAGGGCCTCGTCGACGCGCTCGTTGTTGATGCGCTTGCCGATCCGCTCCTCCATCCACATCCGCGCACCACCGGCGCCACAGCAGAAGCCGCGCTCCTTGTGGCGGTGCATCTCCTCGTTGCGCAGGCCCGGGACGCCCGCGATGATCTCGCGCGGGGGCGTGTAGATCTTGTTGTGGCGGCCCAGGTAGCACGGGTCGTGGTAGGTGATGATGCCCTCGACCGGCGTCACCGGGATCAGCTTGCCCTCGTCGACGAGGTGCTGCAGCAGCTGGGTGTGGTGGATGACCTCGTAGTCGCCGCCGATCTGCGGGTACTCGTTGCCGAGCGTGTTGAGGCAGTGCGGGCAGGTGGCGACGATCTTCTTGGCCGACTTCGGCTTGCGGGACTCCTCCGTCACCTTGCCGTCGTCGTCCATCTCCTCGCCGAACGCCGTGTTCAGCGCCATGACGTTCTCCATGCCGAGCTCCTGGAACAGGGGCTCGTTGCCGAGGCGGCGGGCGGAGTCGCCGGTGCACTTCTCGTCGCCGCCCATGATCGCGAACTTGACGCCCGCGATGTGCAGCAGCTCGGCGAAGGCCTTCGTGGTCTTCTTGGCGCGGTCCTCCAGGGCGCCCGCGCAGCCGACCCAGTACAGGTACTCGACCTCGGTGAGGTCCTCGATGTCCTTGCCGACGACCGGGACCTCGAAGTCGACCTCCTTGAGCCACTCCAGGCGCTGCTTCTTGGCCAGGCCCCAGGGGTTGCCCTTCTTCTCCAGGTTCTTGAGCATCGTGCCCGCCTCGGACGGGAACGCGGACTCGATCATCACCTGGTAGCGGCGCATGTCGACGATGTGGTCGATGTGCTCGATGTCCACCGGGCACTGCTCGACGCAGGCGCCGCAGGTGGTGCAGGACCACAGCACGTCCGGGTCGATGACGCCGTTCTCCTCGACGGTCCCGATCAGCGGACGCTCGGCCTCCGCGAGAGCCGCGGCCGGGACGTCCTTGAGCTGCTCCTCGGACGCCTTCTCCTCGCCCTCCATCGTCTTGCCGCCGCCGGCCAGCAGGTACGGCGCCTTGGCGTGCGCGTGGTCCCGCAGCGACATGATCAGCAGCTTCGGGGAGAGCGGCTTGCCGGTGTTCCAGGCGGGGCACTGCGACTGGCAGCGGCCGCACTCGGTGCAGGTGGAGAAGTCCAGCAGGCCCTTCCAGGAGAACTGCTCGACCTGGGAGACACCGAAGACGTCGTCGTCACCGGGGTCGGTGAAGTCGATCGGCTTGCCGCCGGAGGTCATCGGCTGGAGGGCGCCGAGAGCCGTCTCACCCGTGGCGTTGCGCTTGAACCAGATGTTCGGGAAGCCGAGGAAGCGGTGCCAGGCCACACCCATGTTGGTGTTGAGCGAGACCGTGATCATCCAGATCATGGTCGTGCTCAGCTTGATCATCGCGAAGAGGTAGACGAGGTTCTGCAGCGTCGCCACGCTCAGGCCCTTGAAGGCCAGGACCAGCGGGTACGACGCGAAGTACGCCGCCTCGAAGTGGTCCACGTGGTGCAGCGCGCCCTCTAGGCCGCGCAGGACGTAGATGGCCAGGCCGATGGTGAAGATGACGTACTCGACGAAGTACGCCTGGCCCATCTTCGAGCCCGCGAACCGCGACTTGCGGCCGGCCCGCGAGGGCAGGCTCAGCAGGCGGATGACCATCAGCGTGACGATGCCGAGGGTGGTCATCGCGGCGATGAACTCGATGTACAGCTCGTACGGCAGGAAGCCGCCGATGACCGGCAGCGTCCAGTCGGCCTGGAAGAGCTGGCCGTACGCGGTGATGATCGTCGGCGGCAGCGTCAGGAAGCCGATGGCCACGAACCAGTGGGCGAAGCCCACGATGCCCCACCGGTTCATCCGGGTGTGGCCGAGGAACTCCCGCACCAGCGTCACACTGCGCGCGTAGGGGTTGTCGGTCCGGCTGCCGGCCGGTACCGGCTGGCCGAGTTTGAAGTACCGGACGAACTGACCGATGGCGCGTGCGAGCAGCGCAACGCCGACCACGGTCAGGACCAGCGACACGATGATCGCGGCGAGTTGCATTTCGGGGCTCCTCGGGCCTGCGAGGGGTTCTTCGAGGGGATCCGTACCGCGAACCCTCGACATTACTAAGCGGTAACTTATGCAGTCCGTCTGAGACTACCCCCATCTTCCGTCGCACTGTAGCCAGGTGCGGGGTGATCTGAGTCGCTGAGGGTTGCCTTAAGATCCGATCGTGTTATTCGTCTCAAAAGGGGTTATACGGCACTAACCTAGCTGCGTGCTGTACGGGATCGCCGCCGCCACCACCGCCCTCCTCCTCGCCGCCTTCCTCTCGGCGCTGTTCCGGCTGCCCGCGCTGCGCCTCGGCATCATCGACCGTCGGCGGCAGCGGCCCCTGCCGCTGCTCGGTGGCACGGCCGTCGTCCTCGCGACCTGCCTGGTCGTGGCCGGCTGGGAGTGGGCGGGGGTCGCCCCGCTGGGTCCCGAGATCAGGCGGTTGCTGATCGCCGCGGGCGCCGTCGCGCTGCTCGGGCTGCTCGCCGACCTGCGCCGGGTGAAAGCGCGGTTCCTGGCGGGCGGCACGGCGGTGGCGGCGGCCTTCGTGGTGCCGTACGGCGAGACGGGGTTCCTGCTGGGGGTGCCGGCCATCGGTCTGATCGTCCTCGTCGCCGTCGGTTTCAAGTCGCTCGACCACGCGGACGGACTGGCCGGGACCGTCGGGGTCGTCACCGCCTTCGGGGTCGGGGTGCTCGCGGCGGCCGAGGTGATGGACGCGCTCGCCGTGCTGCTGAGCGTGCTGGCGGCCGCGCTGACCGGGTTCCTGATGCACAACTGGCCTCCCGCGCGGATCGGGTTCGGGGCGTGCGGGTCCCTGTTCACCGGGTTCGTGCTGGCGGCGTCGGCCGTGATGACCCGGGCCGGACGGGATCCGGTGTCGAGCCTGGGCATCCTCTATTCGCTCACCGCCCTCGCCACCGCCGACGTGCTCCTGGTGGCGCTGTCCCGCCGGCTGGCCGGGCGGCCGCTGCTGCGCGGCGGGGCTCCCGACCATCTCGCCCACCGGCTGCGCCGCCTCGGCCTCACCCCGCAGGGCGTGACGATCCTCCTCGGGGTCGCCGCCTTCGCCGGGGTGCTCGTCGGCGTTCTCGTGCACATGGGATGGCTGGCGGTTTCCGGGCTGTACTGGGTGGCGGCGACCGCCCTCATCGCCGTACTCGGACTTCTGCGGATCAAGGTCTACGGGCCTCGCCGTCAACCCTATTTTCCCGTGGGGGAACCCTTTCGAACGTCCACGCACGCCACGTCTACGCAGGTCAGAGCCCAGTTGCGTGTAAGGAACGGATAAGAGTTGAGTGGGGTCGACTCAGCTCTGTTGACCGGGTGGCAGGCGTCATGCACACTTGAGTCCGTTCCACTCAAGTCAGCTGGAGGAATCAACCATGGCACGTGCGGTCGGCATCGACCTGGGCACGACTAACTCCGTCGTCAGCGTTCTGGAGGGCGGCGAGCCCACCGTCATCACCAACGCCGAGGGCGCCAGGACCACGCCGTCCGTCGTCGCCTTCGCCAAGAACGGCGAGGTGCTGGTCGGCGAGGTGGCCAAGCGCCAGGCGGTCACCAACGTGGACCGGACCATCCGCTCCGTGAAGCGCCACATGGGCACGGACTGGAAGATCGAGCTCGACGGGAAGCCCTTCAACCCGCAGCAGATCTCCGCGTTCATCCTCCAGAAGCTGAAGCGGGACGCCGAGGCCTACCTGGGCGAGAAGGTGACCGACGCGGTCATCACCGTCCCGGCCTATTTCAACGACTCCGAGCGCCAGGCGACGAAGGAGGCCGGCGAGATCGCCGGTCTGAACGTCCTTCGCATCGTCAACGAGCCCACCGCGGCGGCGCTCGCCTACGGCCTCGACAAGGACGACCAGACGATCCTCGTCTTCGACCTCGGTGGCGGCACCTTCGACGTCTCGCTGCTGGAGATCGGCGACGGCGTCGTCGAGGTGAAGGCCACCAACGGTGACAACCACCTCGGTGGTGACGACTGGGACCAGCGCATCGTCGACTACCTGGTCAAGCAGTTCCAGTCCGGTCACGGCGTGGACCTGTCCAAGGACAAGATGGCTCTGCAGCGTCTGCGTGAGGCTGCCGAGAAGGCGAAGATCGAGCTGTCCTCGTCCACCGAGACCTCGATCAACCTGCCCTACATCACCGCCTCCGCCGAGGGCCCGCTGCACCTGGACGAGAAGCTCACCCGGGCTCAGTTCCAGCAGCTGACGGCCGACCTGCTGGAGCGCTGCAAGACTCCGTTCTTCAATGTCATGAAGGACGCCGGCGTCTCCATCAACGAGATCGACCACGTCGTCCTCGTCGGTGGCTCGACCCGTATGCCCGCCGTCGCCGAGCTCGTCAAGGAGCTGACCGGCGGCAAGGAGGCCAACAAGGGTGTGAACCCGGACGAGGTCGTCGCCATCGGCGCCTCGCTCCAGGCCGGTGTCCTCAAGGGTGAGGTCAAGGACGTCCTGCTCCTCGACGTGACCCCGCTGTCCCTCGGCATCGAGACCAAGGGCGGCATCATGACCAAGCTCATCGAGCGCAACACCACGATCCCGACCAAGCGGTCCGAGATCTTCACCACGGCCGAGGACAACCAGCCGTCCGTGCAGATCCAGGTCTACCAGGGCGAGCGCGAGATCGCGGCGTACAACAAGAAGCTCGGCATGTTCGAGCTGACCGGTCTGCCGCCGGCCCCGCGTGGCGTCCCGCAGATCGAGGTGTCCTTCGACATCGACGCCAACGGCATCATGCACGTGACCGCCAAGGACCTGGGCACGGGCAAGGAGCAGAAGATGACCGTCACCGGCGGCTCCTCGCTGCCGAAGGACGAGGTCGACCGGATGCGCCAGGAGGCCGAGCAGTACGCGGAGGAGGACCACCGCCGCCGCGAGGCCGCCGAGACCCGCAACCAGGGCGAGCAGCTCGTCTACCAGACGGAGAAGTTCCTCAAGGACAACGAGGACAAGGTCCCCGGCGAGGTCAAGACCGAGGTCGAGGCCGCCGTCGAGGAGCTGAAGACCGCGCTCAAGGGCGAGGACACCGCCGAGATCCGGACCGCCACCGAGAAGGTCGCCGCGGTCTCCCAGAAGGTCGGCCAGGCCATGTACGCCGACGCCCAGGGCGCGCAGGCCGCGGGCGGTCCCGAGGGCGCCACCGCCGGTGGCAAGGCCCCTGAGGACGATGTCGTCGACGCCGAGATCGTGGACGACGAGCGCAAGGACGGTGCCGCGTGACGGAGGAGACCCCGGGCTTCGAGGAGAAGCCCGACGTCCCCTCCGGCGCGACCCCCGACGACGCCGAGCCGAAGGCCGCACCCTCTTCGAACACGGAGGGGGCGGCCCCGGCCGGGGACGTATCAGCAGCGGACGCCGGTCTGGTGGCCCAGCTGGACCAGGTGCGCACCGCGCTCGGCGAGCGCACGGCGGACCTCCAGCGGCTCCAGGCCGAGTACCAGAACTACCGCCGCCGCGTGGAGCGGGACCGGATCACGGTCAAGGAGATCGCCATCGCGAACCTCCTGACCGAGCTCCTGCCCGTGCTCGACGACATCGGCCGCGCGCGGGAGCACGGCGAACTGGTCGGCGGATTCAAGTCCGTCGCGGAGTCGCTGGAGACCGTCGCGGCGAAGATGGGTCTGCAGCAGTTCGGCAAGGAGGGCGAGCCCTTCGACCCGACGATCCACGAGGCCCTGATGCACTCGTACGCGCCGGACGTCACCGAGACGACCTGCGTCGCGATCCTCCAGCCGGGGTATCGCATCGGCGAGCGCACCATCCGCCCCGCGCGGGTGGCCGTGGCCGAGCCCCAGCCGGGCGCGCAGACCGTCAAGGAGGAGTCTGCCGAGGCGGCCGACGACAAGGAGAGCGGTGGCCCGGACGAGGGCTGACGTTGAACTGACGACGAGAGAGGAGGGACGTCGAGGATGAGCACCAAGGACTTCATCGAGAAGGACTTCTACAAGGTCCTCGGCGTCCCCAAGGACGCCACCGAGGCCGAGATCAAGAAGGCGTACCGGAAGCTCGCCCGCGAGTACCACCCGGACGCCAACAAGGGCAACGCCAAGGCGGAGGAGCGCTTCAAGGAGATCTCCGAGGCGAACGACGTCCTCGGTGACCCCAAGAAGCGCAAGGAGTACGACGAGGCACGCGCCCTGTTCGGCAACGGCGGCTTCCGCCCTGGGCCGGGCGGCGCGGGCGGCTCCTTCAACTTCGACCTGGGCGACCTCTTCGGAGGCGGCGCCCAGGGCCAGGGGGGAGCCGGCGGCTTCGGCGGCGGACTCGGTGACGTCTTCGGGGGCCTGTTCAACCGCGGCGGCACGGGCGCCACCCGTACCCAGCCCCGGCGCGGCCAGGACATCGACACCGAGGTCACCCTCAGCTTCACCGAGGCGATCGAGGGCGCGACCGTCCCGCTGCGGATGTCCTCGCAGTCACCGTGCAAGGCCTGCGCGGGCACCGGCGACAAGAACGGCACGCCCAGGGTGTGCCCGACCTGCGTCGGCACCGGCCAGGTGGCCCGGGGTTCGGGCGGGGGCTTCTCCCTCACCGACCCGTGCCCGGACTGCAAGGGGCGCGGCCTGATCGCCGAGCACCCGTGCCTTGAGTGCAAGGGCAGCGGCCGCGCGAAGTCGTCCCGGACCATGCAGGTCCGCATCCCCGCCGGGGTGTCGGACGGCCAGCGCATCCGCCTGCGCGGCAAGGGGGCGCCCGGCGAACGCGGCGGCCCGTCGGGCGACCTGTACGTCACCGTGCACGTCGACGCGCACCCCGTGTTCGGCCGCAAGGACGACAACCTCACGGTGACCGTCCCCGTGACCTTCACGGAGGCGGCCCTCGGCGGCGAGGTCAGGGTCCCCACCCTGGGCGGACCGCCGGTCACCCTGAAACTGCCGCCCGGCACGCCCAACGGCCGCACCATGCGGGCGCGGGGCAAGGGCGCGGTCCGCAAGGACGGCACCCGCGGAGACCTGCTGGTCACCGTCGAGGTGAGTGTCCCGAAGGACCTGACGGGGAAGGCTCGTGACGCACTCGAGGCGTATCGCGAGGCGACCGCGGACGAGGATCCGCGGGCGGAGCTGTTCCAGGCCGCGAAGGGAGCTTGATCGAGATGGACGGCCGTCGACGCAACCCGTATGAACTGACCGAGGAAACCCCGGTCTACGTCATCTCGGTGGCGGCCCAGCTCTCCGGCCTGCACCCGCAGACACTGCGCCAGTACGACCGCCTCGGCCTGGTGTCCCCGGACCGCACGGCCGGCCGGGGCCGGCGCTACTCGGCCCGCGACATCGAACTGCTCCGCCAGGTGCAGGCGTTGTCGCAGGACGAGGGCATCAACCTGGCCGGCATCAAGCGCATCATCGAACTGGAGAACCAGGTCGCGGCGCTGCAGTCCAGGATCGCGGAGATGCAGGCGGCCCTGGACGGCGCGGCGGCGGCGATGCAGCAGCGCGAGGCGGCGGTGCACGCGTCGTACCGCCGGGACCTGGTCCCGTACCAGGAGGTGCAGCAGACCAGCGCGCTGGTGGTGTGGCGGCCGAAGAAGGCCAAGGACTAGGCCGACGCAGGCACGCAGGCACGCAGTCATGCGAAGGGGCCCGGAGGTTCGCATCGAACCTCCGGGCCCCTTGCCGTTCCGTCAGGAAGCCGGCGGTACGGCGACGCTCACCAGCACCGGCTGTGACGTGGTGCCGTCCTCGCGGACGCCGACGACCTGGTACCACAGGGACGTTCCGGTCGGGACGTTCGCGTCGTAGAGCGGCTCGTAGTCCGAGTCCGGCAGGGCGTCGAAGGTGGCGGTCTGCGGGTTCCAGCGGGCGGCCCGGAACCTCACGTACTCCTCGGTGCCCGCGGGCGACGAGCCGTACACCTGCACATTGCCGGCCGCGGAGAGCGACGCGTAGGCCACGTGCGTGGCCCCGGCCGGCGTCTCCACCGTGGGCCGCAGATCGTGCTCGGTGACATGGACCGTGGTGCCCGCGCCGAGGTTCCCGGCGAAGTCCTGGGGCCGGACGACGTAGCAGAGGTGCTCGCCGTCGGCGACATTGACGTCCCGCCACGACGTCACGGCCACGCCGGTCTCGCCGAGCTTCGCGGTGTCCGTGCAGACGCC
This sequence comes from Streptomyces sp. NPDC051243, assembly GCF_044455405.1. Lineage (NCBI taxonomy): Bacteria > Bacillati > Actinomycetota > Actinomycetes > Kitasatosporales > Streptomycetaceae > Streptomyces > Streptomyces sp. NPDC051243. The sequence continues at coordinate 493,034 of NZ_JBITES010000004.1, forward strand.
GTCGACGGTTGTGCCCCGCCACACGGTGTACCGGTGGAGATCGGCGTCGGCCACCTGCGACCAGGTCAGGGTCGTGCCCCAGTCCTCGCCGGTCGCGGTGACGGACGCCGGAGCGGCGGGCGCCTGCCGGTCGGTGCCGGTGGTGGCCGCCACCTCTCCGCTGCGCAGGCCCTCCTTGTCGTTGCTGTCGTAGCCGCTGACCGCGTAGCGGTAGGCGGTGTTGGTGCCCGCCGACCAGTCGGTGCACAGCAACTGCTCGGAGCCGTCCGGGAGGTCGCGCTCGCGCCAGCCGCAGCGATCGGTCACCTCGACCCAGTCGGTGCTCGTGCCCGTGGCGCGGTAGACCCGGAAGCCCATGTAGGAGCCGCCGGAGTCCCAGTCGGCGTTCCAGGTCACGGTGACCGCGCTGGAGTGCGGGAAGGCCTGGCCGATGGTGGGCGCGGCCACCAGACGGCGGGCGGCCTTGGCGGTGCTGTAGGCGGTGACCCGGCCGCTCGCGTCGATCGCCGCGACCCGGTACTCGTGCCGGGCGGAGCGCGTCACGCGGGTGTCGGTGAACGAGGTGCCGGTGGGCTCGAAGGTGGTGGCGGCCCCGTCGACGGAGTTCCACGAGCGGAGCACCCGGTACTTGACCGCCCCGGGCACCGCGTCCCAGTTCAGGGCGATCCCGGTGTCGGTGCCGGTGGCGGTGAAGCCGGTCGGCGTGGTGACGGCGAGGCTGGTCACGGAGGCGGTCGAGGTGGTGGCCGAGGAGTTGCCGGCCTTGTCGTACGCCCGGACCAGGTAGTCGTACGTCTCCCCGGTGGCGGGGGGAGTGTCGGTGTACGAGGTGGCGGTGGCGGCCAGCTGGCGCAGGGTCTGCCAGCTGGTGGTGCCTGCCACGCGCCGGTACACCCGGTAACCGGCCAGGTCCATCTCGGCGTTCTTCCGCCAGCCCAGCTTGGTCTGCTGGGTGGCGTTGGAGTAGGCGGCGGTGAAGCCGGCCGGGGCGAGGGGCTTGACCGTGTCGACGGTGGCGTCGGTGCGGGGGGCGTAGGCGAACTTGACCCTGGCGCTGCCGGTCCAGTTGACGTAGTCGACGCGGATGGTGTGCTTGCCGGACGGGATCGTCACGTTGACGGTCTTCGAGACGGTCGTGGAGGTGTTCTTCCACAGGTCGATCTTGCGCGCGCCGGTCGTGCCCGGGTCCAGGTAGACCCGGATGCCGTCCAGACCGGAGGCCGCGAAGGAGAACGGCCCTCCCGAGCCGAAGTCCCTCGTCACCGTCCAGCGGACGCCGAAGTTGTCGCTCGGCAGTCCGGAGGCGGGGGCGCCCGTGCCCCAGTTCTGGTCGATGGCGCTGTCGCAGTCGGTCTTCTTCGGGGTACCCGAGAAGGTGGTGTTCGCGAAGAACTGCCGCTTGAAGACCGGCGAGGTGCAGGTCGTCTCGGCGGAGGCGGGTGAAGCGACCGCGGTGAGCAGACCGCCGGCGGTCGCGAGCACGACAGCGGCGGCGGCCGCGGTGGTCGTGCGTCTGGCTGGGTTCATGGATCCTCGGTCGTGATCGTCGATGGCCGGGGAAGGGGTGGCGACGATCACGACTCGCGGAACGGCCCTGGGGTTGTACGGATTCGCCGGTGACTTCCGGCGGATCCGCCGTGCGCCCCTGATCCGCTGTCAGCGGTTGACCATGAACTCCAGTGACGAACTCTGCGCACTCGTGCGCCCGTAGGGGTCCACCGCGAACACCGTCGCCATGCAGGGGCCGTTGAACGGCGGCGTCCACTCGATGGCGCCGGTCGTGGACAGCCGGGTGCCGCTGTCGCCGCAGGCGCCGGAGATCTCCCAGGAGTACCCCTTCAGCAGGCGTCCCTCGTCGCCGGCTCCCGGTTCGGCCTTGATCTGGATGGGGAACCGCGTGCCGCCCGCGGAGACCAGCGTCAGCCGCGGCGCGGCCGGGCCGAACTGGGTGGCTCGGGTGAGCCGGTCGACGGTGACCTCGGCGGAGGGCGCCGACTCGGCACCGGTACCGCTCTCCACGGCGACGACGTAGTAGGACGCCTTGCCCGCGGGAGCGACGATGTCGTCCCACCGGTTGCCCCGTCCCAGGTCGCCGATGGCAATCCAGCCGCCGTCGGTGCGGCGGTAGACGCGGAACTGGCCCGAGTTCTCGGGCAGGTCCCAGCCGATCACGGTCTTGTCGTCGTGGACGGCGCCGGTGAGCCCGGTCGGGGCGGGCGTGGCGGAGGGCGCGGGGCGCGTGGCCGTCACCGGGGCGGAGACCGGGGAGGCGTTCATGGCGCCGTCGACCGCCTGCACCTTGTACGTGTAGGCCGCGCCCGTCTCGGCGCGGACGTCCGTGTAGGACGTGCCGAGCACGATGTCGGGCCCGTCGGGATCCTGCTGCCCCTCGGGCGCGCCCCACACCTCGTAGTGGTGGACGTCCGCCGACGCGGACGGCTCCCACCTGACCGTGTTGCCCGCCGTGGTGCCCTTCGCCGTGAGACCGGTGACCTGCTGCGGGGCCGTGCGGTCGGCGGTGGTGACGGGCACTCCGGCCGACCCCGCGGACACGTTGCCGGCCTTGTCGTAGGCGCGCACCGAGTAGTAGTACACCGCGCCGTTCAGCGGGAGGGTGCTGTCGGTGAACGTGGTGGAGGTCGTGGTCGCCAGCGGGGTGGCGGGGTAGGAGGTGTCGCTCTTCAGCCGCCGGTACACCCGGTAGCCCGCGAGGTCCATCTCCTTGTTCTTGGCCCAGGTGAGCCGGGCCTTGCCGGTCGCCTGGTCGTAGGTGGCGGTGAAGCCGGCCGGGGCGAGGGGCTTGACCGTGTCGACGGTGGCGGAGGTGCGGGGCGCGTAGGTGAACTTGACCCTGGCGGAGCCGGTCCAGTTGACGTAGTCGACGCGGATGGTGTGCTTGCCGGACGGGATCGTCACGTTGACGGTCTTCGAGACGGTCGTGGAGGTGTTCTTCCACAGGTCGATCTTGCGCGCGCCGGGCGTGCCGGGGTCCAGGTAGACCCGGATGCCGTCCAGACCGGAGGCCGCGAGGGAGAAGGGCCCACCGGAGCCGAAGTCGCGTGTCACTGTCCAGCGGACGCCGAAGTCGTTCGACGGCAGTCCGGAGGCGGGGGCACCCGTGCCCCAGTTCTGGTCGATGGCGCTGTCGCAGTCCGTCTTCTTCGGGGTGCCCGAAAAAGTGGTGTTCGCGAAGAACTGCCGCTTGAAGACCGGCGAGGTGCAGGTCACAGCGGCGGACGCGGAGGCCGTCGTGAGCAGGGTGCCCGCGGTGGCGAGCACGACCGTCGCCGCGGTCGCGGCGGTCGTGCGTCTGGCTGGCTTCATTCGATCCTCTGGTCGAGTACGGGACAGCGGAGCGGAGGCTGTCGTGATCACGACTCGCGAGGTATGGCGTTGGTTGTACAGATCTTGGTCGACTCTTCGGCCAGGGTTCGATGGAGGGGGTGTAATGGGCGTTTGGAGGCACTCCGTCATGTCTTCACATGTGCAGCGGAGCGTGGTGTTGCGCACTCGTTAAGTAGTTCCGCTTGACGCTGGGGGCGGACGACGCGTTGGCTTTTCAGACATCCGGGCGCCATGGTGCGCCCGTGTCCCGAAGGCACCAGAAGTGAGCTCCTCTATGCGTCCCTTGCGCCCCCTGCGCCGCACCGCCACCGCCGTGGCCGCCGCGTCCACGATGACCCTCTCGCTGGCCGCGTGCGGGGCACTGGGCGTCACCGGGGACAGCACCGAGGCGAGCCCGACCAAGGGCAACGACATCACCGTGGGGCTGCTGCTGCCGGAGACGGCGAACACGCGCTACGACAAGTTCGACTACCCCATCATCCGGAACAAGGTTCTCGAGCTCACCAACAAGCAGGGCAAGGTCGAGTACCTGAACGCCGACGCGGACGCGTCGAAGCAGGCCGAGCAGCTGCAGCAGCTGATCGACAACCAGGTCGACGTGATCCTGCTGGACGCCGTCGACGCGCACGCCATCGCGGACGGCGTGCAGAAGGCCAAGGACGCCGGAATCCCGGTCATCGCCTACGACCGCCTGGCCGAGGGGCCGATCGACGCGTACGTCTCCTTCGACAACGAACTGGTCGGCGAGGTCCAGGGCCGCTCGCTGCTGGAGGCCATGGGGGACATCGACTCCTCCGACAAGATCGTCATGATGAACGGCTCGCCCACCGACCCGAACGCCAAGCAGTTCAAGGCGGGCGCCCTCTCCGAGCTCAACGGCACGGTGGACATCGCCAAGTCGTACGACACCAAGGACTGGAAGCCGGAGAACGCCCAGGCCAACATGGCCGAGGCGATCAAGGCGATCGGCGTGAACAACATCAAGGGCGTCTACGCCGCCAACGACGGCATGGCCGGCGGCGTCATCAAGGCCCTGGAGGCGGTGGGCGTGAGCGAACTGCCGCCGATCACCGGGCAGGACGCCGAACTGGACGCCGTGCACCGCATCATGACCGGCGAGCAGTACATGAGCGTGTACAAGTCGTACCCGCAGGAGGCCGAGAGCGCCGCGCAGATGGCCGTGGCCAAGGTCCAGGGCAAGGACATCCAGTTCGACTCCCTCGCCCAGGACCAGGTCGACAGCCCCACCGACAAGGACATCCCCGCCCTGCTGGTCCCCGTGGTCGCCCTGACCAAGGGGAACATCAAGGAGACGGTCCTCGCCGACGGCATCTACGACGTCTCCGAAATCTGCACGGCCGAGTACAAGGCGGCCTGCTCGCGGCTCGGGCTCAGCAAGTAGGCATCGGCAGGCAGGGCCCGTCGGTCTCACGACGGGCCCGCGGCATTCAAGCCACCTGCGTTCATGCCACCTGCGTTCATGCCACCCGCGTTCATGCCATCCGAGTTCACGCCACCCGAGTTCACGCCACCCGCGTGAACTCCACCGTCACCTCCGGCGGCCCACCCGGCACCCCCCGGTAGATCCCCTTGTGCGGGGTGACGTCGTCGTAGTCGCGCCCGCGCCCGACCACCACGTGGGACTCGTCGGCCCGCGTCCGGTTGGTGGGGTCGTAGCCGCACCAGTCGCCCGCCCAGTACTCGATCCAGGCGTGGCTCTGCCCGGCGACCGGACGATGCAGTTCCGCCTCCCGCTCGGGGTGCAGGTAGCCGGAGACATAGCGGGCCGGCAGTCCCACTCCCCGCAGCAGCGCGATCGTGAGGTGGGTGATGTCCTGGCAGACGCCCGCGCACTGTTCCCAGGCCTCGGCGGCGGAGGTGTTCACGCTCGTGGCGCCGGGAAGGTACGACACCCGGTCGGCGACCAGCGCGGACACCGCGAGGGCCGTCTCGTGCGGATCGAGGCCGGCCGCCGCCTCCCGCGCCTTCTCGACGAGCCGGTCGGGCACGGTCGTGCGCGAGGTCGGGCCCGCGAACTCCAGCAGCCGGGAGGACGCCACCTCGTCGGCGAGCGCCTGCCATGTGGGCGCTTCGGGGAGCGGGCCCGGCGGATGGGTCTCCACCAGGCTGGAGGCCGTGATGGTGAGGTCGGCGTGCGGGTCCATCAGGTCGAAGCCGGTGACCTGGGTGCCCCAGTAGTCCCAGTACGCCCAGGTGGTCGCGGCCGGGCTGATGGTGACCCGGGCGTCCAGGGTGGTCTGGCCGGCCAGCGTCAGCGGGGTCATGCGGACCTCGTTGTGCGAGGACGCGGCGGGCTGGGCGTACGAGACGCGGGTGATGTGCTTGATACGGAGCCGGCGAGTTCCCTGGGTGGTCATCTCACGCTCCTTCCTGGGCCCACTCGACGGGCCCCTGGTAGGGGAAGAACCGGTCGGCCACCGAGTCCGCCGAGGCCATGCACGCCTGCTGCAGGTCCCTCAGCAGCAGGGGGAGTTGTTCCTCCAGGGCGTGGGTGTCCAGGTACTCGAGCCGGGTGCGCATCCGGCCGATCGGGCGGCGCGCGGGGTCCTGGCGGGGGCGGCCCAGCGCGGTGAGGCACTCCTCCGCCGTGGTCAGCGCGTGCAGCGCCGAGCGCGGGAAGTCGCGGTCCAGCAGCAGGAACTCCGCCACCCGCGGGGTGTCGCCGAAACCGCCGTACACGCGCGCGTACGCCTCGTCCGCGCCGGACGCGCTCAGCAGGGTCGGCCAGTCCGGCGCGTGCGCGGCGTCCAGCACCCGCACCGACAGCAGCCGTACGGTCATGTCCACCCGCTCCAGACTCCGGCCCAGGACGACGAAGCGCCAGCTGTCGTCCCGGCTCATGGTCGAGTCGGCGAGGCCGAAGAAGAGCGCGGCGCGGCGGCGCACCAGCTCCAGGTACGCGTACGGGCCGGTGCGCCGAGCCGCCAGCCGCTGGTCGGCGAGCGCGTGCCACGTCGAGTTCAGGCACTCCCACATCTCGGACGAGACGGCCTCACGGGCACTGCGCGCGTTCAGGCGTGCCGCACCCAGCGCCCCCTCGATCGACCCCGTGGAACGGGCGTCGAAGGCCAGCTGGTCCAGCACCTGCTGCATGTCGACCGGCGCGCCGCCCGCGTCCATCCCGAGGATCGCGTACAGCGACCGGCAGGCCACGTCCTCGTCGCGCCACGGGTCCTCCAGCATGCGGTGCAGGTAGGCGTCGAGGATCCGGCCCGTGGCGTCGGCCCGCTCGACATACCGGCCGGTCCAGGTCAGCGCCTCGGCTATCCGGGAGAGGATCACGTCGTTCACTGCTGCTGTGCCCCTTCCTGTACGACGGTGGGGTTGCCGTCGGGTCCGAGCTGACGCGGTGCGACGTCCAGGGGCTCGGTGGCGCTCAGCGGCGCCGGGGACTCCGCGGGCCCCTCGGCCAGCACCCAGGTGTCCTTGGAGCCGCCGCCCTGGCTGGAGTTGACGATCAGGTTGCCCTCCTGGAGGGCGACCCGGGTGAGGCCGCCGGGCAGTACCCAGACATCGTTGCCGTCGTTGACGGCGAAGGGTCGCAGGTCGATGTGGCGCGGTGCCATGCGCTCGCCCGCGAGGGTGGGGGAGGTGGACAGGGCGACCGGCCGCTGGGCGATGAAGCCGCGCGGATCGGCGATGACGGCTTTGCGAGTGCGTTCGATCGTCTCGCGGTCGGCCTTCGGACCGATGACGATGCCCTGCCCGCCGGCGCCGTCGACGGGCTTGATGACGAGCTGCTCGATCTGGTCGAGGACCGCCTCCAACTGGCCCGGCTCGTCGGGGCGGTAGGACTCGACATTCGGAAGGATCGGTTCCTCGCCCAGGTAGTACCGGATGAGGTCCGGGACGTAGGTGTAGAGGAGCTTGTCGTCGGCGATGCCGTTGCCCACCGCGTTCGCGAGTGTGACGTTGCCGGCCATGGCCGCGCTGAGGATGCCCGGGCAGCCGATCACCGAGTCGGGGCGGAAGTGGAGCGGGTCGAGGAAGTCGTCGTCCAGCCGCCGGTATACGACATGGACGGGCACCTCGCCGCGCGTCGTACGCATCCAGACGCGGTTGTTGCGGCACACGAGATCGTGCCCCTCGACGAGCTGCACGCCCATCAGCCGGGCCAGCAGGGCGTGTTCGAAGTAGGCGGCGTTGTTGGGCCCGGGGGTCAGCACGACGACGCGCGGATCGCCGGTCCCGTCGGGCGCGGCGGCGCGCAGGGCGGCGAGCAGCCGCTGGGTGTATCCGTCGACGGGCAGGACGTGCTGCTCGGCGAAGAGGGAGGGGAAGATCCGGGTCATGGCCCGGCGGTTCTCGATGACGTACGAAACCCCGCTGGGCACGCGGACGTTGTCCTCCAGCACCCGGAAGTCCCCGGCCTCGTCGCGTACGAGGTCGATCCCGGCGACATGGATCCGCACCCCGCCCGGTGGCTCCAGACCGTGGGCCGCCCTGTGGAAGTGGGGCGAGTTGAGCAGCAGCCGCCAGGGCACGACACCGTCCTCGAAGGCACGCGCTTGCCCGTAGGCGTCGGCGAGGTAGGCCTCCAGGGCCCTGACCCGCTGGCTCACCCCGCGTTGTATGAGATCCCACTCCAGGGCGTCGAGGATCCTGGGCACGAGGTCCAGCGGCCAGGGCCGCTCCTCGCCCGCGAAGGCGTACGTCACGCCCCTGTCGGTGAACGCCCGGGCCATCTGGTCGGCCCGGAACCGCAGTTCACTCGGTTCGATCGGCTGCAGCGCCGCCAGCACCGGCTCATAGGCGGTCCTGACTTCACCCGGCCGCTCGAACATCTCGTCCCACGCGTCGGCCAACGCGTACGCGTCAAATATGTCCGCCATGGCCTGACGTTAAGTGGGGCGTGTAACACGGTGATCTCCGGGTGATTTCCGGGAGGTGATCGCGGAAGGGTGGCGTCCGGCCGGCCGGGTGGCCGGACCACTCCACCGGGACCGAACCGGGGGCGGCTTTGCTGCGCACACGGCAAAGGCCGGATGGGGACCATCAGCTTGTTGCAACTCGGCAGGCGGAGGCCCGGAGATAGTAGGTCGAAACGGTGGTTTACGGCGCCCGGCGCGGCGGGAGCCGTGTTGCGGAGCACGGCCCGTCCGCGCATAGTTGCGCTGCGGAAGCGCGAGCGAACCGTAGGCCCCACGGGCTGTGCACGGTGGGCCCCTCGACCAGGGTCACGCCCTGCCGGGGTGCCCCGACAGGGGCGGCACCGTGCTCCGGAAGCGGGCGAGCCGGCGAGAGAGGCAAGAACCGGGGGTGGATGGCGATGGCCGGGCACGGGGCGGAGGAGCATCCACACGGTGCCGACCGACTGTGCGAGGCCGGGGACCGCGTGTACTCCCGGGCCGTACGCCGCGGCCGGGTGTCGCGCCGGGACGCGGAGCCGGTGCCCTGCCTGCTGGAGCTGGCGCTGCTGCATCCCGACCCCGACGACATGGACTGGCTGGTGCCGACGTCTCCGCAGGAGGTCATGACGCGGCTGCTGCGCGGGGTCTACGACGAGGTCAGCGCGAGCCAGCGGCGGGTGGGCTCGGCGGTGGCGGCGTTCGAGTGGTACGCCGGCCTCGGTCCCCAGTCGCCGCAGGCGTCCGGTGCCTCGGGTGCCGCGATCCGTGTGCTGGACGGCGCTTCCCGCATCCAGGCGGCCCTGGACGCGGCGACGGAGGCGTGCACGAGGGAGGTGCTGACCGTGCAGCCCGGCGGCATCCGGCCCGAGCACGAGCTGACGGAAGGCCTGCACCGGGCGCTGGCCCTGCGCGGGCGCGGCGTGCGGATGCGCGACCTGTACACGCATGTGGCCCGGCACGGCCAGGGCCTGCTCAACTACCTTGAACTGATGGGCGATTCGGTCGAGGCCCGCACCTTGGACGAGGTCATCGACCGGCTGATCCTCTTCGACCGCACGGTGGCCTTCATTCCGGCGAACACGGACCGCACGGTGGCGTTGGAGCTGCGGCATCCGGGGCTGGTGGACTACCTGCTGACGGTGTTCGAGCGCCTGTGGCGCCTGGCGATCCCCCTGACGGCGCCCCTCCCCGACACCGGCATCGAGGGCATCTCCCACCGCGAGCAGTCCATCGCCGCGCTGCTCGCCGAGGGCCACCAGGACGCGGTGATCGCGGAGCGGCTGGGGATAAGCGTGCGTACCTGCCGGGCGCACATCGCACGGCTGTCGGAGACGCTGGGGGCGGCGAGCCGGACGCAGCTCGGGGTGCGGATCGCGCAGGTGGGGCTGGACCGTCCGCGGGCGCCGTCGTCCGAGGCGGCGGTGATCAGGGTCGCCGGAGTGCCGGGGATTCCCGGGGTTCCTGGTCAAGAATCCCCGACTGGCCGATGAGATAGCCGAGTTGGGCACGGCTCTCGCTGCCCAGGGTCGCGGCGAGTTTGGCGCTGTGGACGCGGGCGGTGCGGACGTTCAGGCCGAGGCGGCCGGCAATGGCGGCGTCGGTGTGGCCTTCGACGAGGAGCTCGGCGATGGCGCGTTGGCGAGAGGGTGACACCGTCCAGGGAAGGTTGCTGGACAGCCTCGGGGTACATCGGTGCGGCCAGGCGCCATAGCCGCTCGAACGTGGTCACGAAAAAGGAGATCAGGGCCGGGTGGCGGACCTCCAGTGCGACCGTAGGTGTGTTGCTGACCGGGATGAAGGCGACGGACCTGTCAATGATGATGAGTCGGTCGGTGACTTCGTCGAGGGTGCGGGCCTCGACGTCCCCATCGAGTTGTTCGTAGCGCGCGATGACGTACGGCACGTGGCGTTGCATGTGTTGGTAGATGGCGCGGATGCGGCCACCCCGGTCGAGCAGGGCCTGATCGCGATCCAGCGCGACGGGCTGCGCCGCCGCATGTATCCGGCTCTTGTGGGTGCTGCACGGAGAGGATCTCTTGCGCTTCGGCCATGGCTCGGGAGATGGCCCGGTTGATCTGCTCGCCACCGCTGAGCGTTTTGTGTGCCGAGGTGTCGGCAGTCGTGGGGCGCCCCATGCCGATCCGCATCAGCGGTGCGAACGAATCCGTCAACCGCTCTTTCCGTCGCCATTCGCTCGCGATCCGTTCCTCCGACGCGCGCAGCAGCTCCTGCGGCAGCCCGAGATCGATGAGGCACGGCGCGCTGTCAACATCTTTCACACGCACGCGGCCTTCACGCAGAACACGGGCGTACAGGTTCGTACCTGCCTCACACAGCTGTTCCCGGGCCGTGTGTATGCGCTTCGGTCACGGGTGGCTGTCTCCCCCTGATGGTGAGTGGTCCTTGTCCAGGATCCCCGACTGCGCTATGAGATAGCCGAGCTGAGCACGGCTGCCGCTGCCCAGCGCCTGGGCCAGTTTGGCTATGTGGGCGCGGCACGTACGGACGTTCATGCCCAGACGGCGCGCTATGGCCTCATCGACGTGGCCCTCAACCAGGAGCTTGGCGATGGAGTGCTGGATATCCGTAATGCCGTCGGGAGCGGTTTCGTAGGGGGCGCCGGCGTTCAAGGGGACGGCGCGGCTCCACATGAACTCGAACACCTTGATCAAGTAGCGGACGAGCCCGGGGTGACGCAGTTCGAGGGCGACCTGTCGGTCGTCGCGGGTGGGGATGAACGCGACGGTCTCGTCACAGATGATGAGGCGCTCGACCAGTTCGTCGATGGTCCGGTACTCCGCCTTCCCATCGGGGAAGTTGTCGACCCAGGCGAGCCTTTCGGGGCTGTACCTGGCAGTGTGCTGGTACAGGGTGCGGATCCGCACTCCCCGTTCGATCAGCGGCCTGTCGCGCTCCAGGGCCTCGATAAGCCTGCGCTCCGGGTGGCGGTGGCTCGGCTGGACCGTGAGCATCTCGTTCTGGCACTGGGCCGTCGCCAGGTCGAGCGCCTCGTTGATGCGGTCGAGCCCTTCCAAAACGGTGATCGAATGCGTGGAAGCCGTTGCCTGGGCACTGAGTGCCATGAACGGCTCGAAAGCATTAGTCAGCTCGATCGACAGCTGCCTGCGCTCCGTGATCTCGCGCTCTATGGGGTTGAGCCGCTGGGCCAAGGCGACCGATGGAGGAACCGGGCGCAGCAGGTTCGCGTCATCGGGATCGGGATGGAGCAGGGCGAACTCCATGAGGCAGGGGGCGGGCTCCACATCCGCGCGGGTGATATGTCCCGTGCGGAGCGCGTTGGCGTAAAGACGGCGCCCTTCCTCACACAGCTCCGTAGCGGTGTGGGGATGCGTCGCTTTAGTCCGATTCGTTGCCAAATCTCCACCCCCCAGGGTCCTGAACATGCAGGAACATGATGCATCGATTGTGTGGCCATGACGTGCCTGAATGAGCCATCGTCTTATCCGACGGGGGAAGAGGGGACCTTCAAGTGAGGACGAAGCCGACTATGCGTAAGAGAATGCTTCGCTCGGTGCTTGTCGCCGCCTTCTCCGCCGTTGTGGCCTTCGGAACTCTGGGTGGCTTCTCCGGCGCGAAGGGTGACGTTCGGGCGGACAGTGCCTGGTCGTTGACGGCGGACAGCGCGGCTACAGGCAATGATGTCTCGGTCAACGATGACAGTGCATGGAGCTGACGTGACCACCCCACCCGACGACCGCTCCTTCCGCCGCGAAATGGCCACCGCCTACCGCTCCGGCTGGCACTTCATCGACCTTGTCACCGCGATCCCCCACCCCGGTGACTCGTTGATGGTGACCGTCTTCGGTGAGCCGGTCGTCGTCACGCGGGACGAGGAGGAGGACGTACGGGCTTACCGGTGTCTGCGGCGGCCTCGGGGGGCGCCGCAGCCTGTGCGGTGTGCCATCCGGTACGGAATGATCTTCGTCAACCTCGATCAGCGCGACCACCGCCTGGTGGAGCCGGAGGCCCCGGCGCCAAGGACCATCTCAGCCACCCCCCGCAGTGCCTGACGCGATTCCCCCGTCGTAACAGATCGCTCAGGTGCTTCCCCCCGCAGCGGCGTCACCGTGACCTGAACACGGTGACGCCGCTGCAGTTTTCCGGGACATTTCCCCGTATCCGCCGGTTCGCGCGGTGGCCGAAACCGGGCGCCCGGTATTCAGCCACCCGCAGCGACCCGCCCGGTCAGCCTCGCCCCATCGCCCGGGTCAGCTCGATCTCGATCACCACGCGGTCGGGATTGGGCGTCGGCGTCCGCCCGTACCGCACGGCGTACCGCTGCTCGGCGTCCCTGACCCGCTCCGGCTCCGTCCGGACGTGCGCCCGCCCCTCCAGCGTCGCCCACCGCCCGCCGTCCACCTGGCAGACCGCGACGCGTGCCCCGTCCGGGCCGGCGGCCAGCACGTGGCGTACCTTCGCGCTCGACTTGAGCGTGATCACCCGAGCCAGCCGCGCCTCCGGCTCGTATGTCACCCCGACGGCCACGACATGCGGGGAGCCGTCCGGGCGCAGGGTCGTCAGGGTGCACAGGTGCCTCTCCTGCCAGAAGGTGAGGTACGGCGCGTCCGGCGCGCCCGGGTTCTGGGTGTATGCCGCCATGGCCCGGAACCTAGTCGCAGCAACCCTCCCGCGACTACCTTGAGCGGAATAGACTCAACTTTGTGTACGCTGACTCAGTCAGTACTGGGAGAAGCTGACGCCAGGAGGAGAACGGACACGTGGACGCCGAGCTGACCAACAGGAGCCGGGACGCGATCAACGCGGCCAGTAACCGGGCCCTCACCGAGGGGCACGCGGACCTCACCCCTGCCCACCTGCTCCTCGCTCTGCTCCAGGGGCAGGACAACGAGAACATCATCGACCTGCTGGCGGCCGTGGACGCCGACCAGGCCTCCGTGCGGGCCGGCGCCGAGAAGGCGCTCGCCTCACTGCCCAGCGTGACCGGGTCCACCGTCGCCCCGCCCCAGCCCAACCGCGAGCTGCTTGCGGTCATCGCCGACGCGCAGGCACGCGCCAAGGAACTCGGCGACGAGTACCTCTCCACCGAGCACCTCCTCATCGGTATCGCCGCCAAGGGCGGACAGGCCGGTGAGGTGCTGAACCAGCAGGGGGCCAGTGCGAAGAAGCTGCTGGACGCCTTCCAGAAGGCGCGCGGCGGGCGCCGGGTCACCACCGCCGACCCCGAGGGGCAGTACAAGGCGCTGGAGAAGTTCGGGACCGACTTCACCGCCGCCGCCCGGGAGGGCAAGCTCGACCCCGTCATCGGGCGCGACCAGGAGATCCGGCGGGTCGTGCAGGTCCTCTCCCGCCGTACCAAGAACAACCCCGTCCTCATCGGTGAGCCCGGCGTCGGCAAGACCGCCGTCGTCGAGGGGCTCGCCCAGCGGATCGTGAAGGGGGACGTCCCCGAGTCCCTCAAGGACAAGCGGCTCGTCGCGCTCGACATCAGCGCCATGGTCGCCGGGGCCAAGTACCGGGGTGAGTTCGAGGAGCGGCTGAAGACCGTGCTCGCGGAGATCAAGGACTCCGACGGGCAGATCATCACCTTCATCGACGAGTTGCACACCGTCGTGGGCGCCGGGGCCGGTGGGGATTCCGCCATGGACGCCGGCAACATGCTCAAGCCCATGCTCGCGCGCGGCGAGCTGCGCATGGTGGGTGCCACGACCCTCGACGAGTACCGGGAGCGGATCGAGAAGGACCCCGCGCTGGAGCGGCGCTTCCAGCAGGTGCTGGTGGCCGAGCCGACCGTCGAGGACACCATCGCGATCCTGCGTGGACTCAAGGGGCGCTACGAGGCCCACCACAAGGTGCAGATCGCGGACAGCGCGCTGGTGGCCGCGGCCACCCTCTCCGACCGGTACATCACTTCCCGGTTCCTGCCCGACAAGGCCATCGACCTCGTCGACGAGGCCGCCTCCCGGCTGCGCATGGAGATCGACTCGTCCCCCGTCGAGATCGACGAACTCCAGCGCGCCGTGGACCGGTTGAAGATGGAGGAGCTCGCGCTGGAGAAGGAGACCGACCCGGCCTCGCGCGAGCGCCTGGAGCGGCTGCGTCGTGACCTCGCCGACAAGGAGGAGGAGCTGCGGGGCCTGACCGCCCGCTGGGAGAAGGAGAAGCAGTCCCTCAACCGCGTCGGTGAGCTGAAGGAACGGCTCGACGAGGCGCGCGGGCAGGCCGAACGCGCCCAGCGCGACGGCGACTTCGACACCGCCAGCAAGCTGCTCTACGGCGAGATCCCGGCCCTGGAGCGGGACCTGGAGGCCGCCTCGCAGGCCGAGGAGGAGGCCGCCAAGGACACGATGGTCAAGGAGGAGGTCGGTTCGGACGACATCGCCGACACCGTCGCCGCCTGGACCGGGATTCCGGCGGGGCGGCTTCTGGAGGGCGAGACGCAGAAGCTGCTGCGCATGGAGGACGAGCTGGGCAAGCGGCTCATCGGCCAGACCGAGGCCGTGCGCGCGGTGTCGGACGCCGTACGCCGCACCCGTGCCGGCATCGCCGACCCCGACCGCCCGACCGGCTCCTTCCTCTTCCTCGGCCCGACCGGCGTCGGAAAGACCGAATTGGCCAAGGCCCTCGCGGACTTCCTCTTCGACGACGAGCGGGCCATGGTCCGCATCGACATGTCGGAGTACAGCGAGAAGCACAGCGTGGCCCGGCTGGTCGGCGCGCCCCCCGGGTACGTCGGCTACGAGGAGGGCGGCCAGCTGACCGAGGCGGTGCGCAGGCGGCCGTACAGCGTCGTCCTGCTCGACGAGGTCGAGAAGGCGCATCCCGAGGTCTTCGACATCCTCCTGCAGGTGCTGGACGACGGGCGGCTGACGGACGGTCAGGGCCGTACGGTCGACTTCCGCAACGCGATCCTGGTGCTGACGTCGAACCTGGGCAGCCAGTTCCTGGTCGACCCGATCACGAGTGAGGCGGAGAAGAAGGAGCAGGTGCTGGAGGTGGTCCGGGCCTCCTTCAAGCCCGAGTTCCTCAACCGCCTGGACGACCTGGTCGTCTTCTCGGCGCTGACGAAGGACGAGCTGGCCCGGATCGCCCGGCTCCAGATCGACCGCCTCGCCAAGCGACTGGCCGAGCGCCGCCTCACCCTGGAGATCAGCGACGAGGCCCTGGCCTGGCTCGCCGACGAGGGCAACGATCCGGCCTACGGCGCCCGCCCCCTGCGCCGCCTCGTCCAGACCGCCATCGGCGACCGCCTGGCCAAGGAGATCCTGTCCGGCGAGGTCAAGGACGGCGACACGGTCCGGGTGGACGCGTTCGGGGACGGCCTGATCGTGGGGCCCGCGACGGGCAAGACGCTGTAACCGTCGTGGCTGGTGGGACGGCCCCCGGGTGGGGCCGTCATCCCACGCCCGTGCGGCCATCACGCGCTCGTACGGCCATCGGGCGGTCAACCGGTCCCCTGCTCACAAGGTGAACGTGGAGAAGCGCACCAGCGCGGTGCCGGCACTCTCGTACTCCACGCTGACCTGCACGGCGTGTGCGCCCGCGTCCGGGTGGCCGCCCGGGTCGGCCACATCGAGACAGAGATCCGCGTCCCAGAGGCCGCAGGACTCCGTCTCGGGCGCCGGGGCGTCCGGATAGGTCCGCGCGAGCCAGTCGCCGACGTCCGCGCGCGGCATCCGGAAGGCCGCGCTGTAGTGGATGTCCTGGAAGCCCTGCACCTCGCAGGTCCCGACGACCTGGGCGCCGTCCGGCAGCTCGGCCCCGCCGAAGTGCAGGGCGTCGGCGCAGGCGACCGGCTCGGGACCGGAGGGGCCGAACAGGTCGCCGGAGGCCGCCCAGTGCACCACCAGGGCGACGAAGCCCGCCACGACCAGTCCCGGCAACGCCACAACGGCGGCCGGCAATCCCCATCTGGTCCGGCCTCGAGGAGCCTTCTCCCCGCCCTGTGTCCCCGACATGGCACCCGTCCCTCCGTACCCCTGCCCGTTCCGACCGGCCAGATCATGTCAGCCGACGGCCGACAGGCCCCGTCAGGGCTTGCCACCCCCCTCCCCGCATGGGGGAGGATGGCGGAATCCGTACGAAGGGAAAATCACGGTGAGCATCGACCCGTCCTCGATTCCGAACTTCGGGGGCCAGCAGCCGCAGCCCGGGCCACCGCCCGGCCCCGTTGTCCCGGATCAGGACCTCGTGAAGCAGCTCCTGGACCAGATGGAGCTGAAGTACGTCGTCGACGACGAGGGTGACCTCGCGGCGCCGTGGGAGCAGTTCCGTACGTACTTCATGTTCCGCGGCGAGGGTGACCAGCAGGTCTTCTCGGTGCGGACGTTCTACGACCGGCCCCACAAGATCGACGAGAAGCCCCAGCTCCTGGAGTCGATCGACGACTGGAACCGCCGGACGCTGTGGCCCAAGGTCTACAGCCACACGCACGACGACGGCACCGTCCGCCTGATCGGCGAAGCGCAGATGCTGATCGGCACCGGCGTGAGCCTGGAACACTTCGTCTCGTCGACGGTCAGCTGGGTGCGGGCCGCCATCGAGTTCGACAAGTGGCTCGTCGAGCAGCTCGGCCTGGAGCAGGAGATCAACGACGCGGAGAACCCCGAGGACGACGAGGAGTAGTCCTCGGCACAGATCGGGCAGAGCCCGGCCAGGGCACCGGCCACCACGGCCGCGTGTCGGGGTCGGGCTCGCGCTGTTTCGGGCGGGTGTTCGTCCACAGGCTGTGGACGAACACCCGCTCAGCCCGCCAGGGACTTCAGCCGCCGCACCGCCTCCTCCAGCACGTCCGTCCGCTTGCAGAACGCGAACCGCACGAACGGCGCCCCCGCCGCCCGGTCGTCGTAGAAGACCGCGTTGGGAATGGCCACCACGCCGGCCCGCTCCGGCAGGGCGCGGCAGAAGGCGAAGCCGTCGCCCTCCTCGGACAGCGCGGCGCCGAGGGGACGGATGTCGGTGGTGATGAAATACGTGCCCGCCGGCTTGAACACCTCGAACCCCGCCTCCGCCAGCCCCGCCGCCAGCAGGTCCCGCTTGGCCAGCATGTCCTCGCGGAAGGCCGCGAAGTAGTCGTCGGGCAGGGCGAGCGCCTCGGCGACCGCGTACTGGAACGGCCCCGACGACACGTACGTCAGAAACTGCTTCGCCGACCGCACCGCCGTGACCAGGGCGGACGGCGCGGTCACCCAGCCGACCTTCCAGCCGGTGAAGGAGAACGTCTTGCCGGCCGACCCGATCGTCACCGTCCGCTCCCGCATGCCCGGGAAGGTCGCGAGCGGCAGGTGCTCGGCGTCGTCGAAGACGAGGTGCTCGTACACCTCGTCGGTGACCACGAGCAGGTCGCGCTCCACCGCCAGCTCGGCGATCGCGGTCAGCTCGGCGCGGGTGAGGACCGTGCCGGTGGGGTTGTGCGGGGTGTTGATCAGCAGCAGGCGGGTGCGGTCGGTGACGGCGGCGCGCAGCTCGTCGAGGTCGAGCCGGAAGCGCCGGTGCACGGCTCCCTCGCGCGGTTCCCCGCCCGGCCGCAGGGTGACCGGCACCCGGGTCCCGCCCGCCATCGCGATGCAGGCCGCGTACGAGTCGTAGTACGGCTCGAAGGCGATCACCTCGTCGCCGGGCTCCAGGAGGGCGAGCAGGGCGGCGGCGATGGCCTCCGTGGCGCCCGCGGTGACCAGGACCTCCGTGTCCGGGTCGTACGACAGCCCGTAGCGCCGCTCCTGGTGCGCGGCGACGGCGGTGCGCAGCTCGGGGATGCCGGGGCCCGGCGGGTACTGGTTGCCGCGCCCGTCGCGCAGCGCCCGCACCGCCGCCTCCCGGACCGCCTCGGGCCCGTCGGTGTCCGGGAAGCCCTGGCCCAGGTTGATGGCGCCGGTCCGCAGGGCCAGCGCGGACATCTCGGCGAAGATCGTCGTCCCGAACTCGGCGAGCCGGCGGTTCAGCAGGGGGCGGGAGGTGGAGGTCATGGCGGTCATCCTGCGCTCAAGCTCTGGACTTCCTCAACTCTGCTTTGGGCCGTGAGACGGCCGGGCATCTCACTCGCACGCACCGAGCGGGAGGCGCCCACGGGGGGACGCCGGGGCCCGTTTCGGGGGAACGGAAGGAGGCTGACGCCATGACCACAGTATTCGTGGGGGCGCTGGTCGCAGTCGTGTTCGTGGTGCTCGTCGTGTCCATCGCGCGGGCCGGCGCACGTCCGGCCCACCGCTCGCACGGGCGCCGGGGGAGCTCGTACGACGGCGGAGGCGGCGGCTGGTGGGCCGGCGGGGGAGACAGCGGCTCGGGGGGTTCGTCCTGCGGGAGCGGCGGCTCGTCATGCGGAGGCGGGTCGTCGTCCTGCGGAGGAGGGGGCGGGGGCGGATGCGGTGGCGGAGGCAGCTGACACGGGGCAGCTGAGCTCCCCGGGAAGGGGGAACCGCATCCGTACGGAGCGGGGCCGGTACTGGGACCGGCCCCGCTCTGGTGTTTCCCCACGGCTCGCGGTCCGAGCGGCCGCGCCCCGGCGTACGCCGGAGTTGAACAGTTGAGCTGATAAGCCCTCTGAGGGATGGAAAGCCCACGAACTTGGGTAAAAACGCTGTGGCGGCGCCACAGTTCATGATTCAGTAATTTTCACCAACGCAGCCCCTCGGACGTCCCCCGGGCACCCCTTCTGACCGGCCGACTGGACTGACCGGGCCGGCTTCCCGGTGTCGGCCGGGGTGCGCCGGAGACCGACACCTCCCTTTCCTGCGTGCTTGCGGAGCCGACCCATGCTCACGACCCTGAACACCGCCTACACCGACACGCGCGCGGCCGACCTCGCCTGGGCCCTGGGGCGGGAGCCGCTGCCCGCGCTGGCCACGCTGGACCTCGAACTGACCGGCGCGAAGCTTCAGTTGAGACTGCTCGGCGCGTCCCACCAGGTGCTCGTGGAGGAGGAGCGTGGCGTCTGCTCGGAGACGGTGGCCTGTATGCCCGGCAGCAGCACCCCGCTTCCGCTCGGGGTGGCCAAGCGGGCCGGTGACTGGGAGTACGAGTTCGCGGCCCGGGTGGAGATCCTGTCGCCAGGTCAGTTCGCGGGCCGCGCCCAGGAGTTGCTGGCCCTGGTCGCCGACCACCCGCACGGCCTGGCAGGTGTGTTCCCCGGCAGCCCGCACGCTTTCACCGCGATGCTCGCCCAGCACCACGAGGGGCAGGTGCACTGGCGGACGTGGCACGCGTATCCGCAGGACGGGCAGTTGGTGGCGACACGGACGCGGGTCGGCGTCCGGATGCCGGGGGCAGGGACAGGCCCGCCGGACCCGCCCGGCCTGCCTGGCCCGAGCGAGAGCGGCGGTCCCCACTGACGGCGACGCAAACGTGCCGCGCCTCAACAACACACGTGTGGGTGACGCTGCGTGCCGCAGGCGTAACGTACCGTCGGCAGCGTGATCGAGCCGCACGCCCCCGCCCCACCCGGCACGACGCCGCCCTGGGGCGGCAACGCGCGGCTGCCGGTGCGGCAGGGCACCGGACGGTTCCTGGTTCTCGCGTGCGTGTTCGTCTGCGCCGCGTGCGGACTCGTGTATGAACTCGAACTCGTCGCCCTCGCCTCGTACTTGATCGGCGACTCGGTCACCCAGGCCTCCGTCGTGCTCTCCGTCATGGTCTTCGCGATGGGTATCGGCTCCCTCGTCGCCAAGCGCCTGCGCCCGCTCGCCGCCGCCGGCTTCGGCGCCATCGAGGCCGTCCTCGCCCTCGTCGGCGGCTGCAGCGCGCTCGCCCTGTACGCCGTCTTCGCCTGGACCGGCGACTGGGGCGGCATGTGGGCCGACGGACCCCGCTACCTCCTCGTCGCCTTCTCCCTCACCATCGGCCTGCTCATCGGCGCCGAAGTGCCGCTGCTGATGGAGCTGATCCAGCGCATCCGGCGCCAGGACGCGGGCGGCGCGGTGGCCGACCTGTTCGCGGCGGACTACGTCGGCGCACTCGTCGGCGGCCTCGCGTTCCCCTTCCTTCTGCTGCCCCTGCTGGGCCAGTTGACCTCGGCCCTGATCACCGGCGCGGTCAACGCGGTGGCGGGCGGTGCGCTGGTCCTCGGGTTGTTCGGGGGCGACCTCACCCGCCGGGCCCGCTGGCTCCTGCTGATCGCCAACGTCACCGTGCTCGGCGTGCTCGCCGCCGCCGCCGTACTCGTCGACGACTTCGAACGGGCGGCACGGCACGAGGTGTACGGGCGGGACGTACGGGTGGCGCTCCAGACGGACGTCCAGGAGGTCGTCATCACCGGCGGCACGCACGGCCGCCCGCTCGACCTGTTCCTCGACGGCCGCCTCAGGGTCAGCGGCCGCGACGCTAGCCGCTACCACGAGGCGCTGGTCCACCCCGCGATGAACGGCGAGCACTCCCGCGTGCTGATCCTCGGCGGCGGGGACGGGCTGGCGGCGCGCGAAGTGCTGCGCCATCCCGGGGTGCACCGGGTCGATGTGGTCGAAGTCGACGCGGGGGTGGTTCGGTTGGCGCGGCACGATCCGCCCCTCTCCCGGCTCAACGGGCACGCGTACGACGACACGCGCGTCCACGTCATGACCGGCGACGCCTTCCGCTGGCTGCGGGCGGCGCCGCCGGCGACGTACGACGTCGTGATCTCGGACCTGCCGGACCCCGGCATCACGGCCAGCACCAAGCTGTACTCGCAGGAGTTCTACGGCCTCGCCCGCCGCGTCCTGACCCCGCGCGGCCGCCTAGCGGTGCACGCCGGGCCGGTCGCCTCCCGCCCCCGTGTCTTCTGGACGGTCGACACGACCCTGCGCGCCGCGGGCCTGCGCACCGCCCCGTACCGCGTCCCCGGCCACGCCTCCGGCTTCGCCTCGGGCCCGGACCGCACAGCGGGCCCGACACGCGCACCGCACGACTGGGGATTCCTCCTGGCGGGCCAGGGCAGCCGGCCGGCGCTGCGGCTCGGGGAGGGGGCGGCGGCGCCGCGGCTGGGGACGTTGACACAGAAGGGGCTGGCGGCGGCCGCGCGGGCGGCGGAGGGGACGCGGGTCGGCGGGGTGGGGGCTTCGACGTTGGTGCATCCGCGGTACTGACGGGGCGGGGAGGGGGGAGCCGTGGAGGGGCCGGTGAGGATACGCCCGGTGGGCGGCCGGGTGGGGCGAATCCCGGGACGCAGGGGTGCGTTTCGCGCCTTGCTGGGTAGGCTCGGTGACCATGGAGCATGAGGTGTTCGTTCCGGTTGTGGCCGAGCGGCTCAAGGAGGTCCTGGCCGACCCCGCCCGGGTCGCCCGGGCGGTTCCCGGGCTCCAGCAGGACGCCGGTGCCGAGCCGGTGACCGGGCGGCTGAAGGTGCGGATCGGCGGGCACACCATCACGTACCGGGGGTTCGTACGGCTCTCCGAGCGCGAGGACGGTTCGTACGCCGTCGAGGGCGACGCGACGGAGGCGCGCGGGACCGGCTCGGTGAAGCTCGCGCTCACGCTGCGGCCGATGGATGCGGAGGGCGGCTGCACGGTGCGGTTCGAGGGGACGGCCTCGGCGGACGGGCGGATCTCGGAGTTGCCGGAGGACGCGGTCGGGGCGGCTGTGACGCGGCTGCTGAGCCGGTTCGCGGAGAACCTGGGCAGTGCGGCGGCGGAGGAGCGGGCGGAGCCTGAACCGGAGCCGGCGTCGGAGTCGGCGCGGGATTCGGGGCGGGGCGGGGGCAGTGACGGCGGCGAGGACGAAGTCGCGGTGGATGCCGTCGAGGAGGCCCTCGCGCCCGGGGAGTTCGAGCCGCGGGTGACCAGCGAGTTCGAGACGACGCCGGATGCGGATGACGCGCCTGCGCCCGCGCCGGAGTCCGCGTCCGCTTTCGATGCCGAGGTGCCGCCGCCTTCGCTGGAGCCTGTTGCCGATGAGGGCGAGGGGGACGGCGAGGGCCGGGGGCAGGCCCAGGGTGAGAGCCGGGGCGAGGGCGCGGGTGGGGGCGAGCCGCCCGTTGCCGAGGCGGCGCATGCCCGGCGGACGATGATCGGGCGTAGCGCGGAGGAAGTGGATCATGCGCCGCCGCGGGGGCGGTATGCGCCGGTTCCCGCGCCGCAGACGGTCGCGCCGAACACCGCGTTGCGGTGGGCGGCTCCGGCGGCGGCGGTGGTGTTGGCGTCGGCGATCGTGGTGGGGCGGATGCTGCGGCGGCGTCGGTGAGGGCCCCTTCTGGCCCCTTGATCACCCCAGTAGGGTCGTCCCGTGAGTAACGAACACATCACGCTGACCGCGGGTGACGCGGAGGTGGACGTGCTGCCGGGGAACGGCGGGCGGGTCGGAGGGCTGCGCGTCGGGGGGACCGAGTTGTTGCGGCAGGGCGAGCGGTTCGGGTGTTTCCCGATGGTTCCCTGGTGCGGGCGGATCCGGGACGGGCGGTTCCTCGACGGGGCCGTCGTGCGGCAGATGCCGCTCAACGCCCCGCCGAACGCCATCCACGGCACCGCACGCGACGGCGTCTGGCGCGTCGCCCGCGTCGCCGAGGGCGAGGCCGTCATCACGTACGACCTGGTCGAGCCGTGGCCCTACCCGGGTCGCGTCACCCAGGTCGTCGCGCTCACCCCGGACAGCCTCAGCCTCACCATGTCCGTCGAGACGTACGAGGCCTCCTTCCCGGCGCAGATCGGCTGGCACCCCTGGTTCAACCGCAACCTCGGCGGCGAGGGCGCCCAGGACGTCCGGCTCGACTTCAGCCCCGCCTGGCAGGAGGAGCGCGGGGACGATCACCTGCCCACCGGGAACCGCGTCGAGCCGAAGCCCGGCCCCTGGGACGACTGCTTCGGCATGCCCGGAGGCGTCGACGTCACCCTCACCTGGCCGGGGCAGCTGGAGCTGACAGTGAGCAGCCGGGAGGAGTGGGTCGTCGTGTACGACGAGCAGGAGGCCGCCGTGTGCGTCGAGCCGCAGACCGGGCCGCCCAACGGGCTGAACACTCTGCCCCGGCTGGTCACGCCCCTGGAGCCGCTGGAGGCCACCACCGTCTGGAGCTGGCGACGCCTCTAAGCTGGGCTGCATGACTGATGTGCGCGGTGAGCTGCTGGAACAGATCAAGAACAAGGCCGTGGTGCACGGCAAGGTGACCCTGTCGTCGGGTCTGGAAGCCGACTACTACGTCGACCTTCGGCGGATCACCCTCGACGGGGAGGCCGCCCCGCTGGTCGGGCAGGTGCTGCTCGACCTGACCGCCGAGCTGGAGTTCGACGCGGTGGGCGGGCTGACCATGGGCGCCGACCCCGTCGCCGGCGCCATGCTGCACGCCGCCGCCGCGCGCGGCAAGCGGCTGGACGCCTTCGTCGTACGCAAGTCCGCCAAGGCGCACGGGCTGCAGCGCCGGGTCGAGGGGCCGGACATCAACGGGCGGCGCGTGCTCGTCGTCGAGGACACCTCCACCACCGGTGGCTCCCCGCTCACCGCCGTCGAGGCCGTACGCGAGGCGGGCGCCGAGGTCGTCGCCGTCGCGACCATCGTCGACCGGGCCACCGGCGCGGCCGAGAAGATCCAGGAGGGCGCGGGCGTGCCGTACCTCTTCGCGTACTCCAAGGACGAGCTCGGACTCGACTGAAACAGCCGGGCCGACAGGCGCTCGGAGCATCCCGGTTCGTCTGGAAAGATGGGGCCGACGACGACGTCACACCCCCCAAGGTCTAGGTCAGGGCCGTAAGAAGAACGCCGTACGCAGTACGTCAACCCGCACACTCCAAGGAGCGGACAGATGCCCATCGCAACCCCCGAGGTCTACAACGAGATGCTCGACCGGGCGAAGGCAGGCAAGTTCGCCTACCC
This sequence comes from Streptomyces sp. NPDC051243, assembly GCF_044455405.1. Taxonomy (NCBI): domain Bacteria; kingdom Bacillati; phylum Actinomycetota; class Actinomycetes; order Kitasatosporales; family Streptomycetaceae; genus Streptomyces; species Streptomyces sp. NPDC051243. The sequence continues at coordinate 516,994 of NZ_JBITES010000004.1, forward strand.
GGCCATCAACGTGACCTCCTCCCAGACCCTGCACGCGGCCCTGCGCGGCTTCGCGGAGGCGGAGAGCGACGGGATCATCCAGATCTCCACGGGTGGCGCCGAGTTCCTGGGCGGTCAGCACAGCAAGGACATGGTCACCGGCGCCGTCGCCCTGGCCGAGTTCGCGCACATCGTCGCCAAGAAGTACGACATCACCGTCGCCCTGCACACGGACCACTGCCCGAAGGACAAGCTCGACGGGTACGTACGTCCGCTGCTCGCCGTCTCCGAGGAGCGCGTCGCGCGCGGCGAGAACCCGCTGTTCCAGTCCCACATGTGGGACGGGTCGGCCGAGACCCTCGCCGACAACCTGTCCATCGCGCAGGAGCTGCTGGAGCGCGCCCGCGCCGCCAAGATCATCCTTGAGGTCGAGATCACCCCGACCGGCGGCGAGGAGGACGGCGTCTCGCACGAGATCAACGACTCGCTGTACACGACCGTCGACGACGCGATTCGTACGGCTGAGGCGCTGGGGCTGGGTGAGAAGGGGCGCTACCTGCTCGCCGCCTCCTTCGGCAACGTCCACGGCGTGTACAAGCCGGGCAACGTCGTGCTCCGCCCCGAGCTGCTGAAGGAGCTCAACGAGGGCGTCGCCGCCAAGTTCGGCAAGGCGTCCCCGTTCGACTTCGTCTTCCACGGCGGCTCCGGCTCCACCGCCGAGGAGATCGCGACCGCCCTGGACAACGGCGTGGTCAAGATGAACATCGACACCGACACCCAGTACGCCTTCACCCGTCCGGTGGCGGCCCACATGTTCCAGAACTACGACGGCGTCCTGAAGGTCGACGGCGAGGTCGGCAACAAGAAGACCTACGACCCGCGCACCTGGGGCAAGCTCGCCGAGGCGAGCATGGCCGCCCGCGTGACGGAGGCCTGCGCCAACCTGCGTTCCACGGGTACGAAGCTGAAGTAGGCGACCCGTTGTTCGTGGTGAGCCCGGTGCTTCGGCGCCGGGCTCACTGTTTACTGGGGTCATGCCCGACGTCCGGCTGGCCTCACCGCAGGGCAGGTGGATCCTGCTCACCACCATCCTCGGCTCCAGCATGGCCATGCTGGACTCGACCGTCGTCAACGTCGCCCTCCCACGCATCGGTGAGGACCTCGACACCGACCTCGCCGCGCTCCAGTGGACGGTCAACGCGTACATGCTCACGCTGGCCGGCCTGATCCTGCTGGGCGGTTCGCTGGGGGACCGGTACGGGCGGCGCCGGATCTTCGTCATCGGGGTCGTGTGGTTCGCCGTCGCCTCGCTGCTGTGCGGGCTCGCCCCGAACGCCGGGGTGCTCATCGCGGCACGGGCCCTGCAGGGCATCGGGGGGGCGCTCCTCACGCCGGGCTCGCTGGCCCTCATCCAGGCGTCCTTCCATCCCGACGACCGGGGGCGGGCGGTCGGCCTGTGGTCCGGGTTCGGGGGCATCGGCGCGGCGGTCGGCCCGTTCCTGGGCGGCTGGCTGGTGGACGGGCCGGGCTGGCGCTGGGTGTTCCTTCTCAACGTCCCGCTGGCGCTGCTGTGCGCGCCGATCGCCGTACGGCATGTCCCCGAGTCGGGGGACGGCACCAAGCACGGCCGCTTCGACGTCCTCGGCGCGGCCCTCGGTGCCCTGTCCCTCGCCCTGGTGACGTACGCGCTGATCGAGGCCGGGGAAGGCTCGCCGGTCGTGGTCCTCACGGCGGTCGCGGGTGTGGTGGCCGGGGTCGCCTTCGTGGTGGTCGAGAAGCGGCGCCCCGACCCGATGATGCCGCTCGACATCTTCGCGTCCCGCCAGTTCACGGCGGTCAATCTCGTCACGCTGTGCGTGTACGCGGCCCTCGGCGGCTTCTTCTTCCTCGCCGTGATCCAGCTCCAGGTCGTCTCCGGCTACTCGGCCCTCGGCGCCGGTACGGCACTGCTGCCGACGACCCTCCTGATGCTGCTGCTCTCCGCCCGCTCCGGCGCCCTGGCCGACCGGATCGGTCCGCGCATCCCGCTCACCGTCGGGCCCCTGCTGTGCACGGCCGGCATGCTGCTGATGCTGCGCGTCGGGCCGGACGCCTCCTATGTCGCCGACGTACTGCCCGCCGTGCTGGTCCTCGGCCTCGGCCTGGTCACCCTGGTGGCCCCGCTCACCGCCACCGTCCTCGCCTCGGTGGACGTCTCGCGGGCGGGCCTGGCCAGCGGCATCAACAACGCGGCGGCCCGCGCGGCCGGCCTGGTCGCGGTGGCCGCGCTGCCGGTGCTGACCGGGATGGGCCAGGAGGCGTACCGCTCCCCGGACGCCTTCGACGAGGCCTTCGACCAGGCGATGGCCCTGTGCGCGGCCGTGCTGGCGGCGGGGGCGGTCCTCGCCTTCGCGACGGTACGGCGCCTGCCACCCGACTGCACCCGGCCCGAGTGCCGCACCCATGGCGGGGTGGTGGCACCGCCGCTGGAAGGGTCGCGCAGCAGGCGGCGGCTGTAGACGACGGCTGTAGGCGGACGGTGCCGGAGAGCCCGTCGGGCGTTCGGGGGTGCGGTCGCCGTCTCCGCCCCCCCACCCCGGCCTGCCCGACCCACCCCATGGGCCAGACTGAACCCATGGCCATTCACGAAAACCTCCTCGGGGGCCCGCCCCCGACCCACCTCCCCGACGACCCCGGCCCGCGCGAGCTGCTCGCCGCCGGCACCGCCCCCGCGGACGTCGCCGCGAAGTACCCGACCTCCTCGCTGGCCTGGGCCCAGCTGGCCGACGAGGCGTTCGAGCGGGGCAGCGTCGTGGAGTCGTACGCCTATGCCCGTACGGGCTACCACCGCGGCCTGGACGCCCTGCGCCGCAACGGCTGGAAGGGCCACGGCCCGGTCCCGTGGGAGCACGAGCCGAACCGCGGCTTCCTGCGCGCCCTGCACGCTCTCGCCCGCGCCGCCGGACAGATCGGCGAGCAGGAGGAGTACGAGCGCTGCACGCAGTTCCTGAAGGACTCCTCGCCGACGGCGGCCCAGACCCTGGGCTAGCCCTGGCCTCCGCTCCCGTGAGGCCCGCCGGTGTGACCGGGCGGGCCTTGCGGTGTCCCGGGGCGATGGCTGAGTATGCCGGGTGGGGACCGGGGCCCCTTTGCCGATAACGGCAGGGCGGACCGCTACCCGGAGTTACACAGGAGACAGCAATGTCCCAGCAGGCTCACAGGTCCGTGGACCCGTCCGCGGAGACTTCGGAGCCCGAGACCCCGCATCTCGACTTCGCCGGCACGACGCCCTACGAGGACTACGTCAAGGCGGACGTGCTCACCCACCTCCAGCACACCCTCTCCGACGATCCCGGAGAGATGGTCTTCCTGGTCACGACCCAGGTGATGGAGCTGTGGTTCACCGTCATCGTCCATGAGTGGGAGACCGCGGCGCGCGCCCTGCGCGAGGACGACCCGCGCGTGGCGATCGACGCCCTGAAGCGTTCCGTACGGGAACTGGAGGCCCTCAACGCCTCCTGGAAGCCGCTCGGCCAGCTCACGCCGGCCCAGTTCAACGCCTACCGCAGCGCCCTCGGCGAGGGCTCCGGCTTCCAGTCGGCGATGTACCGCCGGATGGAGTTCCTGCTCGCCGAGAAGTCCGCGTCCATGCTGGTCCCGCACCGCGGCGCACCCCGCGTCCACGCGGAACTGGAGAAGGCGCTGCACGAGCCGAGCCTGTACGACGAGGTGCTGCGGTTCCTCGCCCGGCGCGGGTGCGACGTCCCCGAGGCCGTCCTGCGGCGGGACGTCTCGCAGCGGTACGTGCCGTCCGACGAGGTCGAGGCCGTCTGGACCGCGATCTACGCGGGCGACCAGAACTCCGAACTCACCCGGCTCGGCGAGGCGTTGACCGACGTCGCGGAACTCGTCTGGCGCTGGCGCAACGACCATCTGGTCGCCACCCGGCGCGCGATGGGCGCCAAGCCCGGCACGGGCGGCTCGGCCGGGGTGGCCTGGCTGGAGAAGCGCGCACAGAAGAACGTGTTCCCGGAGCTGTGGACGGCGAGGTCCCATGTCTGAGCCGACCGCCATGTCCGAGCTGGTGGCGAGGGCGGGCACGCTGGACGCCGCCGACGAACTGGCCGGCACCCGCAAGCAGTTCGTTCTCGACGACGTTGTCTACCTGGACGGCAACTCCCTGGGCGCGCTGCCCGCGAACGTCCCCGGCCGCGTCGAGGACGTCGTACGGCGGCAGTGGGGCGAGCTGCGCATCCGGTCCTGGGACGAGAGCGGCTGGTGGACCGCGCCCGAGCGGATCGGCGACCGGATCGCCCCGCTGGTCGGGGCCGCGCCCGGCCAGATCGTGGTCGGCGACTCTACAAGTGTCAACGTCTTCAAGGCACTTGTGGCGGCCGTACGGATGGCCGGGGACGACCGCGACGAGATCCTCGTCGACGCGACCACCTTCCCCACCGACGGGTACATCGCCGAGTCGGCGGCCCGGATGACCGGCCGTGCGCTGCGCCCCGTGACGCCCGCCGAGGTGCCCGCGGCGCTGTCCGGCCGTACCGCCGCCGTCCTCCTCAACCACGTCGACTACCGCACCGGCCGGCTGCACGACCTGCCGTCCCTGACCGCAGCCGTGCACGCGGCGGGGGCGCTCGCCGTGTGGGACCTGTGCCACAGCGCGGGCGCGCTGCCGGTCGGACTGGACGAGCACGGGGTGGACCTGGCCGTCGGCTGCACCTACAAGTACCTGAACGGCGGCCCCGGTTCACCGGCGTACCTGTATGTGCGCCGGGAGCTCCAGGACCGCTTCGACTCCCCGCTGCCCGGCTGGAACTCGCACGCCGAGCCCTTCGGGATGCGCGCCGACTTCGAACCGGCGGCGGGCGCGCTGCGCGGTCGCGTCGGAACGCCGGACATCCTCTCCATGCTCGCCCTGGAGGCGGCGCTGGAGGTCTGGGACGGCGTGTCGATCGAGGCGGTACGGGCGAAGTCGCTCGCGCTGACGGACTTCTTCCTGGAATGCGTCGGGGCGTACACGGGCGAGGGGCGCGTGGAGTCGGTGACGCCGGTGGCGCATGCGGAGCGCGGCAGCCAGGTGGCGTTGCGGTGCCCGGACGCCGGGGACGTGATGAAGCGGCTCATCGAGCGAGGCGTCGTCGGCGACTTCCGGCATCCGGATGTGCTGCGGTTCGGCTTCACGCCGCTGTACGTGGGGTTCGCGGACGTGGAGCGGGCGGCGCGGGTGCTGGCCGAGGTGCTGCGCTGACCCCGGCCGCCGGTCCTAGGCCGTGTCAGCAAAGTCCCGCCTGCCCTCCGGGCGGACGACGGGACTTTGCGGACACGACCTAGGTGACATACACCCCCGCCGCGGCGGCGGCGTGCGCGGCCCGTGCGGCGCGCTCCGCGGCGGGGGCGTCCGGGATCGTCCCGGTCGTCAGCAGCTGGTAGTAGAGGGGCGCCGACACCGCCCGTACGACCGCCTCCGCGTCCGTGCCGGCAGGCAACTCGCCCCTGGCGACGCCCTGTTCCACGCACGGCGCCCACTCCGCCACCCGCAGCTCGTAGAACCGCCGCAGCGCCTGCGCCGTACGTTCGTCGCAGGTCGCCGCGGCGATGACGGCGCGGAAGAGCGCGCCCTGCCGGGGATCGGCCAACGTCCGCCGCACCAGCTCCGCGTTGGCCCGCAGATCCCCGAGCACGGACCCGGTCTCCTCGCGGGGCAGCGACTGCTCGGCCATCTCGGCGAGCAGGTCGGCCACCAGTCCCGTCACCGAGCCCCACCGCCGGTACACCGTCGTCTTGCCGACCTCCGCGCGCCGGGCGACGTCGGCGAGGTCGAGGCCGTCGAAACCCTGCTCCGCCAGAACGTCCCCGGCCGCCCGCAGCACGGCCGCACGGACACGCGCGGTGCGCCCTCCGGGACGTACGGTGCCGGGTTCGGCGGACATATCGGCCTCCTTGGTGCGCATACGATGCGCGACGCGATCTTCGATGCCAGCGTAACGAAACAGCAGAACCGTTTAACCCTCACCGAGCGTGACATCCCCGTGTCGACGCACGTCACCGGCCTGGTACCGTCCCCGCCAACGGCCGAATCCCCACCCTGGTCCGCCACCCCCGCCACCGTGCAAATCCTTTATGTCGCTGAGAGGTTGGAGCATGCCGGACGACGTCGCAGCAGCCCGGGCCGCCGCAGAGGAGGAGTCGGCCTTCTCGCACCCGCCCGTCGACCCCGACGCCATCGCCTCGTACGGCGGCCACCCCGACCAGGTGATCGACTTCTACGCGCCACGCGGCGAGGCCGGCCCGGGCGGCCCGGCCCCGCTGGTCGTCCTGCTGCACGGCGGGGCGTGGCGGGCGCCGTACGACCGACGGCATGTCACTCCGTTCGCGGGCTTTCTGGCGCGACGGGGGTTCGCCGTGGCCAATGTGGAGTACCGGCGGGGGGCGGAGATCGCGGGGGTGACCGGGGTGACCGGCGTGACGGGGGCTGCCGGCGCTGCGGGGGGCGTCGAGGGTGCGAGGGTCACGCAGGGTACCGGTGGCCCGGCTGGTTCGGGGGGCGCGGGGGATGCGGGCGGTGGTCCGGTCGCCGGGCGCTGGCCGGAGACCTTCGACGACGTCGCCGCCGCGCTGGACGCGCTGCCCGCGCTGGTACGGGAGGCGCTCCCGCAGGCCGACCCGCGCCGGATCGTGCTCACCGGCCACTCGGCCGGCGGCCACCTGGCCCTCTGGGCGGCGGCCCGCCACTGCCTGCCCGCGGACGCCCCCTGGCGCACCGACCGGCCCGCGCCGCTGCGGGGTGTGGTCGCCCTGGCCCCGATCGCGGACTTCACGGTCGCCGACAAGCTGGACGTCTGCGGGGGCGCGGCGCGGCAACTCCTGGGCGGCGCGGAGGAGTTCGCCGAACGCCGGCCGTACGCCGACCCCGCGCTCCTGCTCCCGACCGGCATCGCCACGACCCTCGTCCAGGGCCGCACGGACGATGTCGTTCCGCAGGCCGTCGCCGAGTCGTACGCGGACGCGGCGGCGAAGGCCGGGGAGGTCGTCGGGCTGACGCTGCTGGAGGACGTCGGGCACTTCCCGCTGATCGATCCGGCGGCGGACGCGTGTGCGGTGGTGGTTGAGGAGATCGCGCAGTTGGCGTGGTGAGCCCTGTCGTGGGGCTGCCCCCTCATACCCGTAGTACCTGAGAGCTACCTCGCAGGTGAGCTCCCTGGCGTGACGCGGACGACGAGTCCGGATCCGTAATTTCCCCACCAGACAAGCCCGATGGCCGGGCGGACTGGAAGGGAAGACGACCATGGGGCGTACGACGGGGGCAGCCGAGGCGAGCGCGCCGACCGATGCGCGGGATCCGCGTACGGGTCCGGAGCCGCATACGGCACAGGAGACGAGCGAGCCGACACGGCCGACCCGCATCCATGGCGCTCACCGCACCGCCCGTTGGCGCCGGGTCCTCCTCGCCTCCCTGATCACGGGCGCCGTCGTCGTCCCGCTGTCCGGCGCCGCGCGCCCCGAGATCCCCGCCCCGGCCCCGGCCGCCCTCGCCGCTCCGGTGACGGCGGCGACGCTGGACGAGGCGTACGCGGCCAACCGTGCCAACGCCGCCGAGGCGTCCCGTATGGCCGAGGCCCACGGCAACCGTGAACGGGCCGCCGCGGACCGCGCGATGGCCGACCCGTCCCGCCGCTTCCTCGCCTTCGACGGCCGCGGCCCCGGCCTCGCGACGGAGGTCTTCGGCGACCTGGCCCACGCCGACCGCGTCGCGGTCCTGGTCCCGGGCTCCGACACGTCCATCGACACCTACGACCGCTTCCGCGACGCCGCGAGGGCCCTGCACGAACGGCTCACCCGACAGGCCCCGCAGGGCACCCGCACGGCCGTCGTGGCCTGGCTCGGCTACGAGACACCGGCCACGGTCAGCACCACGGTCGCGACGGCGGGCAGAGCGGAGGAAGCGGCCCCGAAACTGCGGGAGTTCATACGGCGGCTGCGTGCCGTCACCGGCCAGGAGACCCACGTCTTCCTCCTGTGCCACTCCTACGGCTCGGTGGTCTGCGGCCGCGCCGCCTCCCACCTGGACGTGGACGACATCGCGCTGCTCGGCAGCCCCGGCACCGGCGCCGACACCGCCGCGGCGCTGCACACCCCGGCCCACGTCTGGGCGGCCCGCGGCGGTGACGACTGGGTCGCGGAGGTCCCGCACATCGAGGTCGACCTGCTCGGCACCACCGTGGGCTTCGGCGCCGACCCGGTGTCCCCGTCCTTCGGAGCCCGGGTCTTCGCGGCGGGCGACGGCGGCCACAGCGACTACTTCAGGCCGGGCTCCACGTCCCTGGCCAACCTGACCCGCATCGTCCTGGGCGAGACCTCGGAGGTGTCCCATGGCTGACTCCCCGACCGCGAGGGAGGTACCCCCGCTCGGACGAAGCCGGGAGCGGGGGAGGATTCGCGGCGCGTGGACGGGCATACGGCGAGGGGCCGCCCGTGTCGACGCCGCCACGCCCGCCGAGAGGGACCGGGCGGTCGACGCCCTGCGCGCCTTCGCCATCCTCGGCGTGGTCCTCGGCCACTGGCTGGTCACGGCCCTGGTGGCGGACGGCGAGGGCCTGCACACCGCGAGCCCGCTCCAGCACATGCCCTGGCTGGCCCCGATCTCCTGGGTCTTCCAGACCCTCGCCGTGTTCTTCCTGGTCGGCGGCCATGTGGCGACGCGCGGCTACACGTCGGCCCGGGCCCGGGGCGCGACGTACGGACAGTGGCTGCGGTCGCGGCTGGCCCGCCTGTTCAAACCGGTGGCGGCCGTCCTCACCCTGTGGACGGTGGCGTCACTCCTGCTGCTCGTCTCGGGCACGGACCCGGCCACGATCCACGCGCTGCTCAAACTGGCCCTGTCCCCGCTGTGGTTCCTGCTGGTCTTCGCGGCGCTGACGGCGGCGACACCCCTCCTGCTGCGTCTCAACCCGCTCTGGCCGCTGGCCGTCGTCCTCCACGTGGACCTCCTTCGCTTCGGATTCGGCGCCCCCGCCTGGCTCGGCTGGGTGAACGTGGCGGCCGGCTGGCTGGTGCCGTACACCCTGGGCGCGGCCTGGACCCGGGGCGAGCTGGAGCGCCGCCGCGCGGGGTGGATCCTGCTGACGGCCGGCGCGGTCGGGACGGCCGCGCTGGTCGCCGGGGCCGGCTACCCGGCGTCGATGGTCGGCGTCCCGGGCGCCGGGATCTCCAACCTCAACCCGCCGACGCTGGCCGCGGTCGGCTTCGGCCTGGCCCAGTGCGGCCTGGCCCTGCTCCTGCGTGAGCCACTGCGCCGTGCGATGCGCCGCCCCCTGGCCTGGGCGGCGGTGGCCCTCGTCAACCTCTCCGCGATGACGATCTTCCTCTGGCACCAGACGGCCCTGATGGCGACCACGGCCGCGCTGCTGCAGACCGGCCGCCTGCCCGGCCTGCACACGCTCCCCGACGACCTCGTATGGGTGGCGGCCCGTTTGGCCTGGCTCCCGCTGTTCGCCCTGGCGCTGGCAGCCTGCTGGACGGCCTTTCGCACCTACGAGCAGGGCCCGCGCCGGCCGACCGGCCGCCGCTCCCGGGTCATCCGGGCCCAGCGGGTCTCTCACGGCAGTGAAACGGAGGTACGCCACCATGCCTAGGGTTGGCGATGTGTCGGAGACGGGGGCGGGGATGGGGGCGGAGCCCGGGACCCGGCGCGCGTTCGTGAGCCGATCGCGGCGCCGGCTGCGGGTGCTGCGCGACGACCTGTGGACGGTCAGGGTGGACCCGCTGCCCCCCTCGGTGTGGTTGCGCTGGCTGCCGCACGGGGTGCTGTGCCTGGTGGCGACGCTCGGCATCACGCTCGGCGGCACGGCACAACTCCAGGACGACGGAGCGCTGGCCTTCGGGATCGCCTTCCCGGTCGCGATCGCGCAGGGTGGCGCGCTGGTGCTCGCCATGTGGCGGCCGATCCCGGCGTGGTGGCTGTCGATGGCGGCCACCGTGGTCGGGGCCCTCGCGGTGCGTCAGCGGCTGCTGTCCGGTGACGCGCACGATTTCACCTGGCCGTGGACGTCGGCCGGGCTCATCGCGCACCTGCTCGTGCTGCTGCTGCTCGCCCTTCGGGTGCCCACCCGGGTGTCCGTCGAGGTGCTGGCCCTGTCCGCGCTGGTCACCTACGTCCTTCAGGGCCTGCTGGGCGCGCCGGGCTACCAGAGCACCGGGGCGGTCGCCGTCTCTCTGTTCGTCGTCGCCGTGGTGCTCGGCATGGCGCTGCGCGGCCGCCGGGAAGCCCGTGCCGAACTCGGCCGGCAGACCACCATCACCGCCGAGGAGCGGGCCCGGCGCACCCTCCTGGAGGAGCGCAGCCGTATCGCCCGCGAACTGCACGACGTGGTCGCCCACCACATGTCGGTCATCTCCATCCAGGCCCAGGTGGCGCCGCACCTGGCGGAGAACCCCTCCGAGGAGCTGCGGGCGAACCTCGCGGGCATCCGGCAGAACGCCCTGGACGCGCTCACCGAACTGCGCCGGGTCCTCGGGGTCCTGCGCTCCGAGGACCCCGACAACCCGGAGGACCCCTACGGCCTCGGCGGGCCGGGCACCGGAGCCGCCCCCGACGCGCCACAGCCCGGGCTCGACCGGCTCGACGCCCTCATCGCGAACACCCGTGCCGCCGGACTGGACGTCGTCACCGACATAAGGGGCGAGGCCCACTCGTACCCCACGGGAGTCGAGCTGTCCGCGTACCGGATCATCCAGGAGGCACTCAGCAACGCCCTGCGGCACGCGCCCGGCTCGGAGGTGCGCGTCGAGATCTCGCACGACTACCACGGCCTGCATCTGGGCGTCGTCAACTCCCGCCCCCAGCGACCGGTTCCGCCTTCCTCGGGCGCGGGACACGGCCTGCTCGGCATGCGGGAGCGCGCGGCGATGCTCGGCGGCCACCTCACCGCGGCCCCGACCCAGCACGGCGGCTTCGCGGTCTCGGCCTTCCTCCCACGGGGCGACGCCCCGTCCGCTCCCCACCCCTGACAGGAGAACCGCCCCCATGACGAGCAGCCCCATCCGTGTACTCATCGCCGACGACCAGCAGATGGTCCGGCAGGGTTTCTCCGTGCTGCTCAACACCAAGCCCGACATCGATGTGATCGGGCAGGCGGTCGACGGCCTGGACGCGGTGGCGAAGGTCGCCGAACTCGCCCCCGACGTCGTGCTGATGGACATCCGCATGCCCGAGCTCGGCGGCATCGAGGCCACCCGCCGGATCACCGACGCGACACCGCACATCAAGGTGCTGGTGCTGACCACCTTCGACCTCGACGAGTACGTGTACGAGGCGCTGCGCGCCGGTGCCTCGGGCTTCCTCCTCAAGGACGCCTCAGCCGACCAACTGGCCGAGGCGGTGAGGATCGTGGCCGCCGGGGACGCGCTCCTCGCGCCCGGCATCACCCGCCGCCTGCTCGCCCAGTTCTCCCGCCTGGACAAACGGCCCCGCAGCCCGCTCAAGGACCGCGTCGCCGGCCTGACCGAACGCGAGACGGAGGTTCTCGCCCTGATCGCGCAGGGCCTGTCGAACGCGGAGATCGCCGAGCGGCTGGTCGTGGCCGAGCAGACCGTGAAGACCCATGTGGGCCGGATCCTGGTGAAGCTGGGGCTGCGGGACCGGACGCAGGCGGCGGTGTTCGCGTACGAGTCGGGGCTGGTGCGGCCCTCCGGGTACTGAGCCGGCACGCAGGGCGGGCAGCTCGCGCACGACCTGCGGGGCAGCAGGGCGGGCACCAAGCCCACGACCTGCGGGGACACCCGTAGTACCTGAGACGGACCCGCGGGAACCCCTCTCACTGGGGACGACCGCGACACGGCTGTGCGCCTACCTTTCTGTACGTGACCGAGACGACTCAGACGCCGACCCCGCCGGGGGACGCGGCCAAGCAGCGCAGCCCGGAGTTCCGGCTGGCCGCGGACGCCCTGCAGGGGCTGCGGCAGGACCTGTTCCACGACGCCTTCGCCTACCGCCCGCTGCCGCGGATGAGTGTCGACGGCCCGCTGACCCGCCGGCTCCCGGGCCGCCTGCGGGAGTACGTGGCCTGGACACCGCACGCCCTGATCTCCGCGGTCGCCCTGCTCGCCCTGCTCATGGCCTCCGTCGACAACGAGGGTGCGGCCGTGGTGCTCGGTCCGCTCGCCGCGCTTCCGATCCTGCTGACCATGATCCGGCCGGTCGGAGCGTTCTGGCTGTCCATGGCGGCCACCCCGCTCAGCCAGCTCTTCGCCGACTCCGTGGACGGCTACCCCTGGCAGCCCGCCAACTTCGCCTGTCATCTGACCGTGCTGACGGTCGTGGCCATACGCACCAGGCCGCGCACGGCCGGCTACATGTGGGCCGTCACCGCGGCGTACGGCTTCGTGGCGGACGTGATATTCGGCCCGAGTTACTACTACGGCGACGACACCGCCCCGTTTCTGGTCTTCTCGGCGCTGATCCTGCTCGTCGTCGCCATCTGGCACACCCGCAGGCAGGCCCGCCAGGAGGTGACCGCCCAGCAGACGGTGACCGAGCACGAGCGCTCCCGGCGGACCCTGCTGGAGGAGCGCACGAACATCGCCCGCGAGCTGCACGACGTGGTCGCCCACCACATGTCGGTCGTCGCCATCCAGGCCGAGGCCGCGCCCTACCGGGTGGAGAACCCGCCGCCCGAGCTGGAGCGGGCCTTCGCCACCATCCGGGAGAACGCGGTGGCGGCCCTCACCGAACTGCGCCGCGTCCTGGGCGTCGTCCGCGCCGAGGACTACGAGGCCCCGGACGCCCCGCAGCCCACCCTCGCCGACCTGGACGCCCTGCTGGCGAACGTGCGGGACGCGGGACTGACCGTCGAGAAGGCGGTGACCGGCGCGGTGCGTGAACTACCGCCCGGCGTGGAGCTGTCGGCGTACCGGATCGTGCAGGAGGCCCTGAGCAACACCCTGCGGCACGCGCCCGGCGCGAGCGCCCGCGTGGAGATCGGGTACGTCCTCGGCGGCCTCGGTCTGCGCATAGTCAACGGCCCGCCGCCCGCGCCCGCCCTGGTCAAGCCTTCGCCGGGCGCCGGGCACGGCATCACCGGCATGCGGGAGCGGGTCACCATGCTGAACGGCGAGATGACGGCGGCCCGCACCGACGACGGCGGCTATGAGGTGGCGGTGTTCCTGCCGGTCACCATGACCACTGAGGACGGCTCATGACCATCCGCGTGCTGATCGCGGACGACCAGATGATGGTGCGCGAGGGCTTCTCGGTCCTGCTGAACGCGATGCCGGACATCGAGGTCGTCGGCGAGGCGGTGAACGGCCGCGAGGCGGTGGAGCGGGTCCGTGAACTCGCCCCGGACGTCGTGTTGATGGACATTCGCATGCCCGAGCTGAACGGCATCGAGGCGACCCGGGAGATCGTGGCGGCCGACGGCTCCGCGAAGGTCCTGGTGCTCACCACCTTCGACCTCGACGAGTACGTGTACCAGGCGCTGCGCGCGGGAGCCTCCGGGTTCCTGCTGAAGGACGCCTCGGCACGCCAGCTCGCCGACGGTGTGCGGGTCGTGGCGGGCGGCGAGGCCCTCCTCGCCCCCTCCGTCACCCGGCGGCTGATCACGGAGTTCTCCAAGCTGTCCGACTCCCCGCGCCTGATGTCCTCCGCGCACGCCGCGTACGGGGAGCTGACCGAGCGGGAGACCGAGGTGCTGGTCCTGATCGCGCAGGGCCTGTCGAACGCGGAGATCGCCGAGCGGCTGGTGGTCGCCGAGTCGACGATCAAGACCCACGTCAGCCGCATCCTGGTGAAGCTGGGGCTGCGGGACCGGACGCAGGCGGCGGTGTTCGCGTACGAGGCGCGGCTGGTCACGCCGGGCTGAGCGCGCCGCACGAGTCGTACGGTGGGGGAATGGAACAGCGCATCACTCTGATCACGCTGGGAGTCTCCGATCTGGCCCGCTCCAAGGCCTTCTACGAGGCCCTGGGCTGGCGGGGCCAGGAGGTGCAGGAGACCGTCTTCTTCCAGGCGGGCGGCCTGGGGCTGGTGCTGTGGGGCCGGGACAAGCTGGCGCGGGACTGCGGTCTGGAGCCCGGGCAGGCGGGCGGTTTCGGCGGTATCGTCCTCGCGCACAACGTGCGGTCCGAGGCGGAGGTCGACGCGCTCCTCGCGGCGGTGGAACGGGCCGGCGGGACGATCACCAAGCCCGCAGCCGTCAATGAGATCGGCTTCTACTCCAGCGCCTTCACCGACCCCGACGGCCACGCGTGGGAGATCGCCCACAACCCCGCCTTCCCTCTGGCCGAGGATGGCTCGGTCACCCTGCCGGACTTCGGCACGGCAACGTCCTGAAGGGGCGCGGGGCGGTATCGATAAACGGCTCCGCCGCGGGGGCGCGGCTCGTCCCGGCACCCCCAGCGGAGCGCTACCGCACCAGCGGGAGGAAGATCGTGTCGACGATCTCCTCGATCGCCTCGGGCGGCACCGGCCGTAGCGTCATCATCGTCTCGCCTCGAAGCAGGTCGAAGGGGAGTGAGGCGATCCGCGGCGTGAGCTTGGCCGGATCGATCTCGCCGCGCTCGATGGCGCGCTCCATGATCTCGTCGCGTCCGGAGCGGCGCCCGGCGACGAACATCTCGCGCAGCTCGGCGAAGCTGCTGTCGGTCTCGGCGAAGTAGCCGGTGAGCAGCAGGCTGAGTTGGACGAGGAACGGCCCCTGTTTCTCGCTCAACTCGGTGAGACTGGCGATCAGGTCGCCGCGCAGGGACCCGGTGTCGGCCGGGGTGATCCGTTGGAGCGCATTGCGGCGGACGACCGCCGCCTCGACCAGCTTCTGCTTGTCCGCCCAGCGCCGGTAGAGCACCGGTTTGCTGGTGCCGGCCCGCCGGGCGACGGAGTCGACGGTCAGGTTGGTGTACCCCCGCTCGCTCAACTCGTCCCAGGCCGCTTCGAGGATCGCCGCCTCGAGCGCATCGCCGCGCCGTCGTCCCACAACTCTCCTTAGAAACTTTGACGTTTCTTATCGGCGTACTCTACTCTTTCGAATAAGAAACCGATGCGTATCTTAAGGGGGATGCGTGTGACCACGCCAAGTACAGATGCCAGTACAGACGCCGGACTGCACAGGAGGTGGAACGGGAGGCTCATCGGCCTGGTGGCAGTCCTGGCCATGGTGAACTTCGTGGTCGACTCGGCCATCACCGCGCCCCTGCTCGTCCTCCCGGAGGTGCTCGACCACTTCGACACCGACCAGGCGGCGTGGCTCAACGCCACCGCGATGCTGGCGGGAGTGCTGTGGGCGCCCCTGCTCGGGAAGAGCGCCGACATCCACGGCAAGCGCAAGGTGCTCGTGCTGACGTTATTCCTGAGCTGTGCGGGCGCCGTGCTGTGCGCGGTGGCCCCCGGCATCTGGTTGTTCGTGCCGGGGCGCATGCTGCAGGGAGCGGCTCTGGCCACCGTGTTTCTCTCCGTCGCCATCGTTCGAGAGGTCTGCGCACCCCGGATCGCGATGATCATCGTGGGCATCGTGACCTCCGGCTCCGCGGTGCTCAACATCGCGTCCCGTTTCCTCATCGAGAAGCTGGCCGCGGAGTTCGGCTTCCAGATCCTGTTCCTGCTGTCGGCCTTCGTCGCGGCCGTGATGGCGATCTGTGCCCACCACGTCCTTCCCGAATCCTCGATCAGGACACCGGGCAGGATCGACGCCGGTGGTGCCCTCCTCCTCGGTGGAGGTCTGGCCGGGGTGCTCGGCTACGTCAGTCTGGGCTCGGACCTCGGCTGGTTCGCCGTCGGCCCGTCGGCTCTCCTCGTCGGTGGCGTCGCCGCACTGGCCAGGTGGTTCCTGGTCGCCGGGCGGAAGCCCGACCCTCTGATCGATGTCAGGGACCTCGGCGGGCCGTTGGTGCTCACGCTCCTCGTCGTCTTCCTCGCGGCCGGTTCGTACCAGAGCATGCTTCAGCTCATCCCGTTCCTCGGTGAGGTCTCCGCGGATCAGCGACTCGGGTACGGACTGGCCGACCAGGGATCCGTGGCACTGCTGCTCGCGGCGCCGGGAGTCGGCGTCACGCTCGGAGGTCCGGGGGCCGGATGGCTTGCCGCACGCATCGGACCGGCTCTGACCCTGGCCGGGGCGATCATGCTCGGAACGGTGGTGACCATCGGGATGTTCCTCGGGGCTTCCCGGCTTGCCGCCGCGCTCTGTTGCGGATTCCTGCTGGGCGTCACGGTGGGAGCGCTCGGGACATCCGGCTTCAACATGGCGGGGAGCCTGGCGCCCGCCGAACGGCAGGGCATCGTGTCCAGCCTGGTCATGGTCATGGTCTCGACCGGATCCGTGGTGCTGGACTTCGTGGGCGCGGCCGTGCTCAAGTCGACCGCAGTGGTCGTCGACGGCGAAACGACCTACTCGGCCACAGGCGTGTACGGCTACATAGCGATCGCCTCCGGCGCGTTCGCGATCGCCGCCGTGCTGGTCGTCATCCTCGTGCGAAGCACACGCCTCAGCCGCGACTCGCCGTCGTCGACGGTTTCCTCGCCCACAAGGTGATCCGAGCGATCCGAGTCGGATTTCGCATGTCACATGACGAACTTATGTCTCATGACCGACTTATGTCTCATGAGGACTGAGGAGTTGGCGAATGAACGCAAGCACTGCGCCGAAAGGCACGGTACTGGTGTCCGGTGCGAGCATCGCGGGTCCCGCCGTGGCGTTCTGGCTGCGCCGGTTCGGCTTCGCGGTGACGGTGGTGGAGAAGTCCGCCGGACCGCGGGGTGGCGGGTACCCGATCGACGTGCGTGGCACCGCGGTGGAGGTGGCTCGCCGGATGGGAATCCTGACGCGGCTCCAGGAAGCGCATATCGAGTCGCGCCGGTTGACCTTTCTCCATGCCGATGGCAGTGAGGCGGCGGTGGTTCATCCACAGGCGGTGGGCGGCGGGCTCGAGGGACGTGACGTCGAGGTGCCTCGCGGGGTGTTGACGGAAGTCCTGTACGGGGCCGTCCGGGACGAGGTGGAGTTCGTGTTCGAGGACTCCATCGATGTGCTCACGGAACACGAGCACGGTGTCGACGTCACCTTCCGCAGCGGCGTCCAGCGCGGCTTCGACCTGGTCCTGGGCGCGGACGGCCTGCACTCGCACACCCGGAAGCTCGTATTCGGCCCCGAGCGGCAATTCCACCGCTATCTGGGGTACTGCTTCGCCATCTTCGCCATGCCCAACACCTTCGGGCTCTCCCATGAAGCGCTCATCTGGAACACTCCCGGAAGGGCCGCGGCGCTCTACGCCGTCAAAGACAGCGAAGAGCTGCACGCGTTCCTCAACTTCGCCGGCCCGGAACCACCCCACGAGGTCCTCCGCGACCCCGAGGCACAACGTGACCTCATCGCCACCACCTTCGGCGAGGACGGTTGGGAAGTCCCGGCCATGGTCGCCGCGATGCACCACGCGAGGGATCCGTTCTTCGACACCGTGAGCCAAGTCCACATGCCGCGCTGGTCCAGCGGCCGGGTCGCGCTCGTCGGCGATGCCGCCTACGCCCCGTCGTTCCTGACCGGGCAGGGTTCCAGCCTGGCCCTCGTCGGAGCCTATGTGCTCGCCTGCTCGCTGGCCGCCCATCGCGACCACGCCGCGGCCTTCGCCGCCTACGAACGCGGCATCCGCGGATTCGTCGAACTGAACCAGGCACAGGTCGGTGAAGGCGACGCGGCGCTCTTCCCCACCACCGCCGAGGCCCTTGAAAGGCGCAACAACAGGCTTCGCGGCCTCACCACCCTGCCACCGGCAACCGGCCGCCCGGCCCACACGGCACTCACCCTGCCCGCGGAGTCGGCGTCACCGGCCTTCTAGACCCCTGGTCAGAGAGGGGCACGGCGTTCTAACGTCCGTGCATGGCAGCTCCTTCCGACCTCGCTTTCGACCCGTGGGACCAGGCGTTCCTGGCCGACCCGTACCCCGCCTACGCCGAACTGCGTGCCCGGGGCCGGGTGCACTGGTTCGAGCCCACCAACCAGTGGCTGGTGCCGCATCACGCGGACGTCTCCGCGCTGCTGCGCGACCGCAGGCTGGGCCGGACGTACCAGCACCGTTTCACGCACGAGGACTTCGGCCGGACCCCGCCCCCGCCGGAGCACGAGCCGTTCCATGTCCTCAACGACCACGGGATGCTCGACCTGGAGCCGCCGGACCACACCCGGATCCGCCGGCTGGTGTCGAAGGCGTTCACGCCGCGCACGGTGGAGCGGCTGAAGCCGTATGTGCGCGATCTGGCCGGGGACCTGGTCTCGGCGCTGGTCGAGAAGGGCGGCGGTGACCTGCTGACGGACGTCGCCGAGCCGCTCCCCGTCGCGGTGATCGCCGAGATGCTGGGCATCCCCGAGGCGGACCGGGCGCAGCTGCGGCCCTGGTCGGCGGACATCTGCGGGATGTACGAGCTGAACCCGTCGCAGGAGACGGCGGCGAAGGCGGTGCGTGCGTCGGTGGAGTTCTCGGACTACCTCACGGAGCTGATCGCGGCCCGGCGCGCGGAGCCGGGGGACGACCTGATGTCCGGCCTGATCGCGGCGTACGACGAGGGCGACCGGCTCACCGAGCAGGAGATGATCTCGACGGCCGTCCTGCTCCTCAACGCCGGCCACGAGGCCACGGTGAACGCCACGGTCAACGGCTGGTGGGCGCTGTTCCGCAACCCCGGCCAGCTGGCCGCCCTGCGCGCCGACCACTCCCTGATCCCGTCCGCGATCGAGGAGCTGATGCGCTACGACACCCCGCTCCAGCTCTTCGAACGCTGGGTCCTGGACGACATCGAGATCGCCGGCACGACGATCCCGCGCGGCGCGGAGATCGCCATGCTCTTCGGCTCTGCCAACCATGACCCCGAGGTCTTCCAGAACCCCGACCGCCTGGACCTCACCCGCGAGGAGAACCCGCACATCTCCTTCAGCGCGGGCATCCACTACTGCATCGGGGCTCCGCTGGCCCGTATCGAGCTGGCGGCGTCGATGGCGGCGTTGCTGGAGCGGGCCCCGACGCTGCGGTTGGCGGCTGAGCCGGAGCGGAAGCCGAACTTCGTGATCCGGGGTCTGGAGGGGCTGAGCGTCGAGGTGGGGTGATCAACCGGAGAAGTTCTCCGGGTCACGAGGAGGTGACTGCGGAAAGGATCTTATTTCTTTGCTCTTCCTTGCCCACGACGACAGAAATGGACTTTCCATCGGCGGAACGGGACAGCGAGACCGATCCTGCACGCCGTATCTCCTTGCCGTCGTCAACAGGTGAATAGTTGACGACGGCAGCCTTCTTGCTGCACGAGAGTTCCGCCCAGGCCGGGGTGTCCCCCGACCCGTATCCGGACGTCTTCATGTAAGGGCCGAACGGCAGGCGTGAACTTCCCTCGTCGGCCTTCTTCGGCCACGAAGTGAGGAGTTGCAGTGAAGGTTTCTGATGTGTTCCCGAAGGGGTGGCGAGGAGTCCGCACTTTTCCCCCTCGGTATACACGATCAGCCGTTCGCTGCCCACGCCCACTTCGCCGATCACTCTCCGGTCGGCCTCGTGGGGAGTGACATCCAATTCGGCGAAGGGGTCACCGGCCACGTCGACCGTGGGGAGTTTCGGTAGTTCGGCGATGACCGGTGCACCGGATGGTCTGGCGGTCCCCGTATCCGTTGCCGTACAAGCCGAGCAGGCAAGTCCCACTGTGACGCCGGCGATGAGACGACGAATCGTCCGCGTCATCATCGGTGCTCTCCCTGGTCTCGGGAAATGTGGCTACTCGGTCCACTGGTTGAAGCACACGCCGACCGGCCGCATTGCCCAGCTGGACCCCTTGTTCTGGCCGCCATAGTAGACGTTGAAGGTGTACATGTCGTAAAGGGGGTATGCCTCGATGTAGCCGAACTTCCCCCTGGGTACTTCGTACCGAGTCTGGTCCTCGACCGTCGTGGTGCCCGTCACCTTGAAGCCGAGCTTTCCGGAGACCACCTCGGCGTCGACCGCGACCTCGCTGCTCAGTTCCGCGGAAACGGACTTGGAAACCGTCATGACGAGGGTCGTCTTACCGGCCCCGCTCGTCTTCTGAAGCTTGGTGGTGCCACAGACCTCGTTCGGGCCGTTGATGTTCTTGAGCGAGTAGCTCGCCCTGGTGGAGGCGCCGGAAGACGCCGGGGCCGGCGCGGCGGGTGCGGTTCGCTTCACGACGGTGTTGGTGCCCGGCTTGAAGAAGCCGTCAGGAACGGACGTCGAAGCGGTCGCAGTTTCCTGCGTGGAAGCCTGTGCGGCCGAAGCGGTCCCGGCCCCGGTCATGGGCAGAATCGCAACGCCGGCGAGCAGGGCAATCTTCGATATGCGGTTCATGTTTCCCCGTTTCATCTTCACCCGGTGGTCAATTGGGTGATTGGTGATCGGCGATCGGTGATTGCGAAGTTAGGGGCCGCAGACATTCGCGGTCAAGGAATGGTTGTACGGATTGAGCTTCATTTGAGGAAACGGATGGCGGATACACCTACTTCCCGTGCTTCAGCTCCTATGTCTGCGTTTGTCTTCTGTGTGTGCCATATGCGGATTTCCGGATGCGGCGGTCACGTCGTCATGTCCCGCCGCCGCAGCCCCGCCAGCCCCCCAGCCACCAACACCACCGCGAGACCGGTCAGGGCCAGCACCGGCCCCCACTCCATCCCCCCGCCCGGCAACTTCGGCAGCTGCCCGAAGGGCGACAGATCGAGCACCGCCTGCGGAACATCCAGCGCAGGGCCGACCCAGCCGATCAGCAGCACCGCCCCGGCCACGCCCCACGCCCCCAGCGCCACCCGCGGCAGCACCCCGTACAGCAGCACCGCCAGCCCGCCGACGACCCACACCGCCGGAAGCTGCACCAGGCAGGCGCCCAGGATCGGCCCGGCCTCCTTGCCGTAGCCGACGGCGAAGCCCAGCCCCGCCAGCACCATGATCAGGGCGGACCCGGCGAAGGCGATCACCAGGTGGCCGGACGCCCAGCGCAGTCGGCCCACCGCGGTGGCCAGGATCGGCTCGGCCCGCATCGACGTCTCCTCGCCGTGCAGCCGCAGGACCGAACCCACCACGTACAACGCGGCGATCAGGCCCAGCATCCCCACCATCGACGCCAGGAACGCGTCCGTCAGCCCCGACTGACCGCCCATCCGCTCGAAGATCTCCCGCGCGTTGTCGTTGTCGCCGACCAGGTCGGCCACCCCGTCGGTCAGCCCGCCGTACACGACCCCGGCGAGGAAGAAGCCGATGCTCCAGCCGAGCACGCTCCCGCGCTGCAGCCGCCAGGCCAGCGCGCCCGCTGTGCCGAGGCGCCCGACGGCGGGACCCGGCCGCGCGGGCAGGAAGCTCATCCCCACATCCCGGCGCCCGGCGAGTCCGTACGCCACCACGCCCTGCGCCACGGCCGCCGCCGCGAACAGCGGCAGCACCCACCACCGCTCGTCCGCGAAGGCCCGCAGGTTCTCCAGCCAGCCGAGCGGCGACACCCACGTCAGCGCCGAAGAGCCGTCGTCGCTCGCCGCGTCGCCCGCCGCCCGCAGTACGAACGCGGCCCCCAGCAACCCGGCCGTCAGCCCGCGCGCCAACCGGGCGCTCTCCGTGACCTGGGCGATGATCGCCGCCAGGGTGGCGAACACCATGCCGACCCCGGCGAGGCCGAGCCCGAAGGCCAGTGCCCCGGCTGCGCCCTGTCCGGCCAGTCCGACCGTCACCAGCAGAGCGAGCACCGCGTTCGCGACCGCCGCCGTCAGCAGTGCCGCCGTCAGGGAGGCCCGGCGGCCCACCATGCCGGACGCCACCAGCTCCTGGCGGCCGCTCTCCTCCTCGTCCCGGGTGTGCCGTACGACGAGGAGCAGGCTCACCACGGCCGCGAGGGCGCCCGCGTAGACGCCGACGCGCCAGGCCGTCAGGGCGCCGATCGAGTCGTCGAAGACGGGACCGATCAGCGCGCGGAAGGAGGCGTTGGCCGCCGTGTCCCGCACGAGGTTCGCGCGGTCGGCCGGGGAGCCGTACAGGTTCTCCAGCGTGTTCGGCATGGAGAGGATCATGAGCGCGTTCACGCCCACCCAGGCCGGGATCATCAGCCGGTCGCGGCGCAGCGCGAAGCGCAACAGCGTTCCGGTGCCCGCCAGTTGGCGCGTTCCGCCCGGCCGTACCTCGAAAGCCGCGGCGGTCATCGCGCGGTCGCCCCCTCGCGTACGTCGTCCTGGTAGTGCCGCAGGAACAGCTCCTCCAGCGTCGGCGGCGTCGAGGTCAGGGACCGCACGCCGGACTCGCTCAGCGAGCGCAGTACGGCGTCCAGCTTGTCGGTGTCGACCTGGAGGCGGACGCGACGGCCCCGTACGTCGAGGTCGTGGACGCCCGGCAGGCGGGACAGCCCGTTGGGCGGGCCCGCCAGCTCGGCCGTGACGCTGGTCCGGGTCAGATGGCGCAGGTCGGCGAGCGAACCGCTCTCGACGGTACGGCCCCTGCGGATGATGCTGACCCGGTCGCAGAGCTCCTCCACCTCGCTGAGGATGTGGGACGACAGCAGGATCGTCCTGCCCCTGTCCCGCTCCTCCTCGACGCACCGCTGGAAGACCTCCTCCATCAGCGGGTCCAGGCCGGACGTCGGCTCGTCGAGGATCAGCAGGTCCACGTCCGAGGCGAACGCGGCGACCAGGGCGACCTTCTGCCGGTTGCCCTTGGAGTAGGTACGGCCCTTCTTCGTCGGGTCCAGCTCGAACCGCTCGACCAGCTCGGCGCGGCGCCGGGTGTCGAGGCCGCCGCGCAACCGGCCGTAGAGGTCGATGACCTCACCGCCGGACAGGTTCCGCCACAGCGTCACGTCACCGGGCACGTACGCGATCCGCCGATGCACCTCGACCGCGTCCGCCCAGGGGTCGCGGCCGAGGACCTGCGCGCCGCCCGAGTCGGCGCGCAGCAGACCGAGCAGGACGCGGATGGTGGTGGACTTGCCGGCGCCGTTGGGGCCGAGGAAGCCGTGGACCTCGCCGGTCTCGACGTCCAGGTCGAGCCCGTCGAGCGCGTGCGTCTTGCCGAACGACTTGTGGAGTCCGGAGACGGTGATGGCCTTCGTCATGCTTCAGAACGTACGCTTTTTTCAGAAATTTGTGAAGTTAAGGAAGCGTATGAAGTGCGGAATAGGATGGGCGCATGACGGAAGCAGTAGGTGAAGCAGCAGGTGGCGGGCGGGACGCCGAGGCCGTGTCGAAGTTCGTCGAGTCCTTCGCGGCGCAGCTCGTCGAGGCCGGGATGCAGCGCATGGCCGCCCGGGTCTTCGCCGCGCTGCTCTCCTCCGACAAGGGCGTGATGACCTCCGCGGAACTGAGCGAACAGCTGCGGATCAGTCCCGCGGCGGTCTCCGGAGCGGTGCGCTACCTGGCCCAGACGCACATGGTCTCCCGGGAACGGGAGCCCGGCTCCCGTCGCGAGCGCTACCGGGTGCACGGCGACCAGTGGTACGAGGCCCTGACCAACCGCGAGGCCGTCCTCAAGCGATGGGAGACGGCACTGCGCGAGGGCGTCAGCAGCCTCGGCGCGGACACCCCGGCGGGGCGCCGCATGGCCGAGACGCTGGCCTTCTTCGAGTTCATCGAGGGGGAGGTGGCGGCGATGATGGAGCGGTGGCGGGTGCGCCGCGAGGAGACGTTCGGTATGTGACGCCCGGCGCTGTCTGCGGAGATCGACTACGTAGCTGTATGCGAGTCGCTACTCTGAGTTGTGGCTAGCCCGTATTGAGGGGAGGGCGCATCATGACGTTGATGACTGAGCGACCGGCGATAAGCGGCATCGAGCCCTACAGCTTCGAGGACATGCTGGACATCCTCGACGAGTTGGACGTGCCTGGCTACAAGGCCGAGATCGTCAGAGGGGGCTTCGTCTTGTCGCCGTGGTCGAAGGGGTACTACCACCGCGTGATGGAGCAGGTGTGTGAACAGCTGAAACCCTACCTTCCCGAAGGCCACCACATCAGCTGCGGTCCGTTCCTCTACGTGTTCCCAGGAGACGCGTGTGCGTATGGGCCGGACGTTCATGCGGCGCATGAGCAGGTCTTTGAAACGGAGAGCAACCGCTTGGACGGCGAGGCCCTGTCCTTCGTCGCGGAGCTGACTTCTCCCTCCACTCGGAACGACGACCTGACCGGGAAGGTGGAGGTCTATGCCGGGGCAGGTGTCCCCGTGTACCTGATCCTCGACATGCAGCAGCAAGAGGCCACCGTCTACGGGTCCCCGTCGGCAAAGGAGTACCAGATCCGCATCAAGAAGCCGTTCGGTGAAAGGCTCCCCATCCCCGATCCCTTCGGCTGCATCCTCGACACCAGCCAGTTCCACCGACCCAAGAAGAACACTCAGTCCTGACTCACCCCGCTGCCGGCACCGTCAACCCCCAAGCCCCCTCCCGCACCACCCACGTCCGCGTCCGCACCGGCCCCGACACCTCCGCATCCGCCCGGTACCGGAAATGCGCCCCCGACACGGTCACCGTCCGCCCCTCACCCCGCAGCGGTGACGCCTCCGCGCCCAAAGAAGCCCGCCGCACCTCCACCGCGGCCACCCCGGCCGCCCCCGGCGTCACCGACACCGCCTCCACCGGCTGGTCGAGGTCCACCAGCGTCGCCCCGTCGACCTCGACCCGCAACCGCGACGGCCCGGACCCGGCGGCGGAGGGAGCCCGCGCCGGCACCAGGGTCCGTACGAGCGACTGGCACGTCCGCAGCCACGGCCGCCCGGCGCCCGGTCCCACCGCGGTGGCACCGTTCGGCGCGGCAGGGTCCCGTACCGGCGGGATCCGCAACTCGCCCAGGACCACCCCGTCACTGTCGTCCACGAGAAGGTCCAGCCGCCGCTCCACCCCCTCCAGCACGGCCCGGGCCGCCGCCACCGCCCCCGTCGGCACGCCGAGGGATCCGGCCAGCGACAGCGCGCCCCCGACCGGCACCACCGACAGCGCACATTCGGCCAGCTCCCGCTGCCGGTGCAGCAGGGTCACCGCACGCGTCAGTGCGCGGTCGTCGCCGACCACCACCGGCCGCCGCGACCCGCGCCGCGCCAGTGCCCGGGCGAACTCGTCGGGATCGTCCGGCAGGCACACTTTCGTCGCCGCACCCGCGCTGAGCACGTCTTTCGCGATCCTGACCGACTCTCCGTCCGTCATCCGAGCGACCGGATCGATCACCACCAGCAGCTGGTCGGACATCGCGAAAGTCGCCACCTCGGCCATGCCTCGCTTCCTCGGGTAGCATCTTTGTGCAAGAGCCCCTTGCGCTATTGCGCCAGGGGCTTCGTCTATTCCGGGGCCATCCGGTCCGACGGTGCGCGGCCAACGACGGTCGCGGTGCCGGTCGTGGTGCACGCGGCGGAAACCCTACGCGTGCGCCCCTGACCTTGGACATGCCCCGCCCGGAAGGGGTGTACGCGCGTGCCCGCACTTGTGCTGCTCGGTGCTCAGTGGGGTGACGAAGGCAAGGGAAAGGCGACGGACCTGCTAGGCGGATCCGTCGACTACGTGGTGCGCTACCAGGGCGGCAACAACGCCGGCCACACGGTAGTCGTGGGTGATCAGAAGTACGCCCTCCACCTGCTCCCTTCCGGAATCCTGTCCCCGGGGTGCACCCCGGTCATCGGCAACGGTGTCGTCGTCGACCCGTCGGTCCTGCTCTCCGAGCTGAGCGGTCTGAACGAGCGCGGCGTCGACACGTCCAAGCTCCTCATCAGCGGAAACGCGCACATCATCACGCCGTACAACGTGACGGTGGACAAGGTGACGGAACGCTTCCTCGGAAAGCGGAAGATCGGGACCACCGGGCGCGGCATCGGCCCGACCTACGCCGACAAGATCAACCGCGTCGGTATCCGCGTCCAAGACCTCTACGACGAGTCGATCCTGGAGCAGAAGGTCGAGGCGGCCCTCGACGTCAAGAACCAGATCCTCACCAAGCTCTACAACCGCCGCGCGATCGCCGTCGAGCAGGTCGTCGAGGAGCTGCTGGGCTACGCCGAGAAGATCAAGCCGTACGTCGCCGACACGGTCCTGATCCTCAACCAGGCGCTGGAGGACGACAAGGTGGTCCTCTTCGAGGGCGGCCAGGGCACGCTCCTCGACATCGACCACGGCACGTACCCGTTCGTCACGTCCTCGAACCCGACCGCGGGCGGCGCCTGCACGGGCGCGGGCGTGGGCCCGACCAAGATCAGCCGTGTGATCGGCATCCTCAAGGCGTACACCACCCGCGTCGGTGCCGGCCCGTTCCCCACCGAGCTCTTCGACGCGGACGGCGAGGCGCTGCGCCGCATCGGCGGCGAGCGGGGCGTGACGACGGGTCGCGACCGGCGCTGCGGCTGGTTCGACGCCGTCATCGCCCGCTACGCCACCCGCGTCAACGGCCTGACCGACTTCTTCCTCACCAAGCTGGACGTCCTGACCGGCTGGGAGGAGATCCCGGTCTGTGTGGCGTACGAGATCGACGGCAAGCGCGTCGAGGAGCTCCCGTACTCCCAGTCCGACTTCCACCACGCCAAGCCGGTCTACGAGACCCTGCCCGGCTGGTCCGAGGACATCACGTCGGCCAAGTCCTTCTCGGACCTGCCGAAGAACGCGCAGAACTACGTCAAGGCGCTGGAGGAGATGTCCGGCGCGCCGATCTCCGCGATCGGCGTGGGCCCCGGCCGGGACGAGACGATCGAGATCAACTCGTTCCTTTAGGAGACGGTGGGGCGCCCCGGCGGTTGTGGAGCCGCCGGGGCGCCTCAGTTCACGTGCCGTAGGCGCTCGACGGTGCGTGGAATGCCCTTGTCGCGGGTGTCCTGCGGCCAAGCCAGGCGGGTGATGGCTGTGCCGTCCGGGGACATCGCCAGCCCGTAGGCGTCCCAGTAGTGGCAGGCCTGGTCGGACACATCGCGGTCCACCTCGACGGGGCCGTAGACCAACTGGGACGCGCCGGACAGTTCGTGGATCCTGGCGGACCAGACGCAGTACCGTCCGCCGTGGACGTCGAGCCCGCTGATCCTCGACGTATCGGAGTTCCCGTCCTGGATGGTCAGGTGGTGGCCCTTCCCGGAGTCCCAGGTGCCCGTATAGGCGGCCGGGATGTGGGGGTTGCCGTACATGGCGCCGGTCAGGGTGAACTCGGCGTCGGGCCACGTCCAGGACAGGCTCTCCCCGTCGGTCAGCGACAGCGTCTGTCGGCCAAGGGGCAGGCAGCGGTCCTGGTCGCCTTGAGCAGGCAGGACGACGTCCACATGGGCCCTGGCGAGTACGAGGGTGTCGGCCTGGCGGGACAGCACCTTGCTCCAGCCCCAGCACGTCAGTCGGCCGTGATGCACGACGAAGCCGACGTTGCTGCCCCGGGAGGGCCTGCCGGACACGGCGAGCTCGGCGTAGGCTTGGCCGTCGGGGATGGAACCCTGGCCCTCCCACCGCCCGACAAGCGGATCCTCCTCGTCGTAGGCCCCGCCCATACCGAGCAGTGACGGCACGAGGAGCAGCGCGCCCGCCACCGCCAGGGCCGCCGACGCCACCGTGATCCGCAGCCACGTCCGCCGTCGGGGCTCTTCCACCCTGCGCACGCTAGGCGGCCTGATCCCCGCCTCCGGCAGGTCCAGCACATCGCGCGCCGCGCCCGAGCCGTCCGCGTCGAAGCCCCGTACGTCCGGAAACGTCGGCGCATGCGGCGGCACCGACACCGCCGGTACCGGATCCGACTCGGCGAGCTGCACCTCCGCGTCCAGGAGCCGTGCCGCGTCCCGCCCCAGCCGGGCGAGGAGTTCGCCGGGGAGCCAGGAACGCGCCACGGCGTGCCGGGTACGGTCGATCAACTCCCGTACGGAGGGGCGCTGTTCGGGCTCCTTGGCGAGGCACTGCCGAATCAGGTCCGCCAGTCCGTCGGGTACGCCGTCCAGGTCCGGCTCCTCGTACGCGATGTGGAACATCACGCTGTGCACCCCGGCGCCTTCGCCCGGGAAGGGCAGTCTGCCGGTCGCCGCGTACGTCAGCACGGACCCCAGGGAGAACACGTCGCTTGCCTGGCCCAGCGTCTCGCCCCGCACCTGTTCGGGCGACATGAACGCCGGCGTCCCCAGCACGGCACCCGGCTCGGTCAGGCTGCCGCCGAGGCTCGCCGTGTAACCGCGCGCGAGGCCGAAGTCGATGACCCGGGGACCGTCGACGGTGAGCAGGATGTTCGCCGGTTTGAGATCCCGGTGCACGAGTCCGGCCTCATGGATCGCCTGCAGCGCGAGAGCGAGGCGATGGGCGAGGACGTGCACGGAGGTCGACGGCAACGGCCCGAAGTTCCCGTCCACCACCGTGTTGAGCGACGGCCCGGCCACGTACCCGGTGGCCACCCAGGGCGTCTTGGCCTCGGTGTCCGCATCCAGCACGGGCGCGGTCCACTCGCCCCCGACCTTGCGCGCGGCGGCGACCTCTCGGGCGAACCGCCGCCGGAACTCCGGGTGCAGGGCGAAGTCCGTGTGCACCAGCTTCAGGGCGACCGTACGACCGCCCTCGGAGCGTGCCAGATAGACGCGGCCCATGCCCCCGGCCCCGAGCCGGGCGATCAGGCGGTACGAGCCGATGTACGACGGATCGCCTGCGACCAGGGGCTGCATGGCCGGGATCATTCCATATGGCGCAACTACCGTGTGCTGGAACAGATTTGCTGCGCGGCCCACGGCGTCGGGACTGCGAGGCACAGGTGTACGGCTGTGCTCAACCGGGCGTCGATCGCCGAGGGGTTCGTGGACGGCGTGAGGGCGTAGGGCAGTGCTGTGGTGAGGACGGCCAGGGTGGCGCTGTCGCGTTCGGCCGGTGCCGTGATGTGGCCCGTCACATGCTCGCGCAGCCAGAGCCGTGCCGTCGTGTGCCAGTCCGTGACCGGCCGCAGGATCGCGGCGTGCACCAGCTCCGGGTCGGTGCGGGCCATCGCCCCGACGACGGGGTGTTCCCGCAGAAGGCGCGCGGCGCGCACCACGAAACGCACCTGCCGGCAACGTGGCGGCAGGGTGTCCGGCACCTCGCGGGCCACGAACAGCAGACGCCTCGGCTCAAGCCGTGTGGCCTCCCGGATCAGGGCATCGCGACCCGCCCAGTTCCGGCAGAGAAAGGGCCGGTTCGTGTCGGCCAGGCGCGCGATCTGCGCCATCCCGGCACGCCGGGGCCCGTGCATTCGGCGTCCGCGCATGTCGAGGCGTGTCTGGTGCATGCGCGTCAATGGGTGCCAACTTCCCTTCCTGCCAAGGTTGTTGAGGTGGTACGGGCAGCCGGGTGTCCCTGGCTGGCGGAATGTCCTGCGGTGGGGCGGCGGGCTGGTTCGGGGGCTGCTGAAGGGGCGGGTCGCGCCCGCGTAGGGGCCAGGAAGACTCCCGGTCGCACGTCCGTGGGCCGGGTCAACTCAATCGAAAGGGATGCGACGACCCTGACGCTGACATTACGGATGAGCATGCGGGACTTCGTGGCGGAGCTGGCCGGGGCCACGCCCACCAAGGAGGAGCTGCGGAAGCGGTACGAGGAGACCAAGGCGTACGTCGAGGAGCACTTTCTGGGCAGGCCGTACACCGAGGAGGACGAGAAGGCCGGCGAGAAGCTGTGGGCCGACCTTGAAGCCGGGCGGATCGGGCAAGTCCGGTGACGAACGAGGAGCGGTACCCGCTGCCCCGCGCCGTCATCTTCGACGACACGGCCGCGCTCGCCCTCGGGGCGGGAAACAGCATGGCCTCGCGGCTCGTGGTCGAGGCCGAGAAGGATCCCGCCCTGCGCGTCTGCATCCCGGCGCTCAGCCTCTCTGCCGCCGAGCGCGAGCGGGCCGGAGTCGCCGAGCACCTGGGCGCGCTGCCGTCCGTCAACGTCGAGGGGCTCGACTTCGCGGCCGCCGCCGTGGGCAAACGCCTGCGGACGGCCGGTGTCGACGACGAGGGCAAGGACGAGCCGGACTGGAGCGGCGCACCTGTGCAGAACCTCGCGCTGCCCACCGTTGAGTGGCCGCGTGGACGCCCTGTCCTGACCACGACGCCGACCCGCTATCGAGGTACGGGCATCCGCACCATCCGCATCGTCGAGCAGAACTGACCCGCCCCCTCTCCAGGGCGGCAGCCCGACGCCCCGGTCCGCTCGCGCCGGCCGGGGCCGTCGTGTTGGTGGGGAACGGCTGAGCGGGTAAAGGGAGTTGAGCAGAGGGGTGTGACGGAGGGGACGGGGACGGGAGCGTGCGGAGCGACGGGGGCGTGGACAGCGATGACGGCGGCGGCACGTCGGTGCGGAACCGGATCGGCTCGGGGACGTTCCACGGGCCGGTCGTCATGGCCGGCCGGGTCGACCGCCTGATCCTCCAGGTCGGGGCGCCGATCCGGGGCGTCGGCTGCGGCGCGCTCGCCCTGCTCGGGCTGGTCTGCCTGCTGA
The DNA here is from genome assembly GCF_044455405.1 of Streptomyces sp. NPDC051243. NCBI lineage: Bacteria > Bacillati > Actinomycetota > Actinomycetes > Kitasatosporales > Streptomycetaceae > Streptomyces > Streptomyces sp. NPDC051243. The sequence continues at coordinate 547,330 of NZ_JBITES010000004.1, forward strand.
ACGCGCCCGAGCTGCCGTACCTGCGTCGGCTCGGTGCCGGGTCCACGGTCGCGGGCCTGACGCTGGTGGGGCTGGCCGGCGTGCTGTACGTCGTACTGAGTGCCCGGGAGGCCGCCGTACGGCGCCGCGAGGCCGTCTGGCTGTCGGAGGAGAACCTCGCCCGGGCCGCCGACTCGCTCGCCCGGGACCTTTCCCTGCGGTACGCCCAGGACGAGCGGCTCACGCAGGTCAACGACCCGTATCCGCTCGACGTGGACTGGACGACGGTCCATGGCAGCGGGCCTGATGCCGAAAACGACGCCGGCTCCGGCTCCGGCGCCCGGCTCTCCATCGCCGCCTATTTCGCCCGCCTGCCCACCCGCCGCCTCGTCGTCCTCGGCGGTGCGGGCGCAGGGAAGTCCATCCTGGCCCTGCGGCTCGCCGAGGAACTGGTGCGTACCCGCACGCCCGATTCGGCGGAGCCGGTCGCGGTCGTCGTTCCGTTGGCATCCTGGAGTCCGAGCGAGGGGCTGATCGGATGGGTGGCGGCGCAGATCGCGGCGGCCCACCCGCGCGCGTGCACGCCGGTACGCGGGGCGCCTGCCGCCGACGTGGCCCGGGGGCTGATCGAGACGCGGCGGGTACTGCCGGTGCTCGACGGCTTCGACGAACTCCCGGACGAACTGCGGGCCGACGCCCTGGAGCAGCTCCGGGCGAGTACGTCGGGCCGCCGCCCGTTCGTGCTGACCAGCCGGGAGCCGGAGTACCGGCGGCACGTCAGGGACGGCAGCGTTTTCGAGCGCACCGAGATCGAACTGCGGCCGCTGAGCACCCTCGCCCTGGACCGCTATCTGAACCCTGAGGGCGCCGCCGACTCCAAGTGGGCCCCCGTCCTGCGGCGGCTCACGAGTGACTCCGACGACGCGCGGGAGGTGCGTCGGCTGCGCAAGGTGCTGGGCGCGCCGCTGATGGCGGGACTGGCCCGGGAGGCGTACGGCGAACCCGGCACCGACCCCGGGGAACTGCTCGTACCCGGCGCGTTCCGTACCCGGCGGGACGTCGAGCGGCATCTCCTGGACGCCTTCCTGAGCGTCGCCTACAGCGCCTCGCACGACGTACGGGACCGGCCCGGCCACTGGGACCCGGAGCGCGCGAGGGCCTGGCTCGCGTTCCTCGCGGCGCGGATGAAGGCGGGCGGTGAGCACGAGTTCGCCTGGTGGCGGCTGGCGGAGGACGTACCGCGGCTGCTGCGGACGGCGACACTGCTGCCGGCGTTCGCGCTGTGCTGCCTCGCCGTGTCCTTCGGGGAGTACGGGACGCCCTGGTGGGACCGGTGGGTGGGGCTGTCGTTCGTCGGCGGGTATGCGGTGCTGGCGCTGGTGCTGCTCGGTTGCGTGCACGTCCTTCGGAGGCGGCCGCACAACGGGCCGCGGCAACTGCGTCGGCCGACGCGGCAGGAGGTGTGGGCGGGGGTGCGGCGACGCACGAACCAGATTTCCGCCGCAGTCTCGGTGGGCGCGCTCGCGTTCTTCTGGTGGATCGCCCTGATCTCCGAGGAGACCGGAATGGTCCAGTTCTTGGGACTGCTGACCGTCGTGGCCCTCTGGCGGCAGTGCCGGAGGCTGCTGAAGCCGCTGTGGAATCCAGCCGACCCGTCCGTCTCCCAGTCCCCGCGTGCCCTGCTGCGGGCCGACCGGCACGCTGCGATCCGCTTCGGCTGGCTGGCTTACGCCAGGGACGGCAAGGATCCTCTGCCCGTCGGGATGCTCGGTTTCTCGGCGGCCCTCCTGCTCCTCTTCTGGATGGTGAACGGCGGGCGGCACACCGTCTCGGTCGATGACTGGGTCTGGACTGTGGGATCCGCGTATCTCGGCTGCGTCCTCGCCTCGTTGGTGGAGTCCGCGTGGTTCGGATTCGCCCTGGCCCGCGGCTACGTGGCCCTCAGAGGCGACCTGCCCCGGCGGCTGATGGCCTTCCTCGACGACGCCCACCGGCGGGGCGTCCTGCGTCAGAGCGGCGGTGTGTACCGGTTCCGCCACGTCGAGCTGCGGGACCGGCTCGCCGCGTACGCCACCGGCACACAGCCGCCGACGGTCACCCCGGGAGCCCTGCCGGTGCACCGGACGGCCGCCGTGCTCGTCGTCCTGATGCTGCTTGCCGTCGGCGGTGCCGTGGCCCGCGGGCCCTTCGGGATGGCCGCCATCCCAGGGCCGAGGACCCAACTGCCCGCCGCCTGCGACCTGCTGGCCGCGGACCTGCCATGGATCACCGTGGACGGCAGGAAGTTCGCGGGCGGCCGACAGCACTGCCAGGCCGGCGAACAGTCGCCGTTCGCGCCGGACGTGCAGGTGGCCGTGTCGGCCGTGCTGTACACGAGCAAGGGGAACAGCAGCGGGCCGTACCGTGCGCTCGAAGGCGCCAACCTCGAGATCGGACAGATCGAACAGACCCTGGCCGCGGGGTCGGAGCCTGCCACGGACGCCGGATTGGGAGACCAGTCCGTCCGCATGGTGGGGCGCGCCGCCTGGCTGCGCCGTAGCGACCTGGCCACGGCCTCGTACCAAGCCTCCTTCGTGGTCCGCGTGGACAACATCCTTCTTGCCGTCACCTACATCGAGGAGTTCGCGACCGAGGACCGGGTCGCGGAGGTGGCGCGGATCCTCACCCGCAACGCCCTGCTGCGGGCCGGACTCGCCGACGCCGTGCCGTCATCGGAGAACGACGGCCGCTCCCTGGCGGACGTACCGCGCACCCGGGTCCCCGAGACCGACAACCGCATCGCCTCCTACGAGCGCGGCCTGGCGCGGCCGCTGCACGGCGCGGTCTGGCAGGACGGGGAACGCTCCTACCTCTGGTACCTGCCGGACACCTACTTCGTCTTTCGCGCCCCGAAGCACCTCAACTGCCCGCCTCCTTTTGTGGCCACGGGGGATACCAAGGACTACATATGCCGGAGCGACCCCGACTTCGAGAAGCTGGGGTGGGTGCCGAAGACGAGCGTGGAGATCAGGTCCCAGTACTGCGGCCCCTCGTGCGACAGCTACGAGACCGGCGCCTTCCTGAGCCTCCTCCCCGACCACGACCGGACCGAATGGCGGCGGGACGAGAAGGAGCGCACGTACTACGCCATCGGCTCCGCCGCCGACGGGACCCGATACCGGATGTCGATGAAACGGAGATGGGGATTCAGGGAGTTGGACAAGGGCAAGGACCATGCGTTCCTGTTGTGGGTGCGAGTCGAGGTGCCCGACGACGACGCGGCACTGGCACAGAAGATCGTGAACGACATCCATGCCCAGATCACCCGCTTCGAGACCACACCGCAGTGATGCGAGAGAGTGATGGGAGAGCCCCTTCGTGGACCAGATCGCACCCGAACTGCTCATGGCCCTCGCCGCAGGCACCGCGGGTGCCGCCGGTCAGCAGATCTGGACCTCGCTGCGGGACCTGGTCAGACGCCGTCCGTCCGGACAGGGTCCGAGCGGCGCGGACGAGCTGACCGCCCTCGCCGCGGCGGCGGACGACGCGGCACGGGCCAGGGAGCTCGCCGGGGTGCTGGCGGAACGGGCCCGGCAGGACCCGGCCTTCGCCCAGGCCCTCGAAACCTGGCGCGGGAGGGCCGAGGCGTGGGACGCCGAGCGCACCGGCGCGGGCGACGTGCACAACGAGATCTCCGGCGGGACGTTCCAGGGTCCGGTCGTCCAGGCCCGGGACATCAACGGGCCCCTCACCTTCGGCGGATAGCCGTCCCCCCGTCGGAGCCTGGAACGGGCCCGCATCAGCTGAACACGATCATCGACCCCTGCGCCAGACTCCGCGTCGCCGCCGCGTGCAGCCCCAGCCACACATGCCGTTCGCGGGCGAAGGGGCTCGGGTCGTAGGGGGCGGGGACCGCCGGTTCCTCCAGGGCCGTGGGTGCGAGCGGGGGCTGGGGAGCCGCCGGAGGGTTGGCCGGGTCGATGCCGATCACCGGGGCCACGTACTCCAGCTCGCGCAGGAGGGACTGGGAGGAACCCAAGGGGCCGCCGCCCGCGAGGAGTTCCTCGCTGGAGAGCGGGGCCGGGAAGTCGACGGGGACGTAGGCGCCCGCGTGGTCGTAGTGCCAGACCAGGTGCGACTGCTTGGCCGTCGACTCGAACATCTCCAGGAGCTGCTCGTAGTCGCCGCCCAGCTCGTCGACCGGGGTCACCGGGAGCTGGCAGACCTGGAGCAGGTACGCGCGGCGCAGGAAGTGCAGCGCGTCGTAGTCGAAGCCGGCGACCGGGGCGACGTCGCCGGACAGGCCCGGCATGTACTGGTACACCGGCACCGGCGGCAGTCCGGCCTCGGCGAGCACGCTGTTGTATTGCGCGAGTTCCTCGGCGAACGGGTTGTCGGGGGTGTGGCACAACACATCGACGAGCGGCACCAGCCACAGGTCACAGGCCAAAAGAGGGCTCCTCACATAGCACAGTGGTCAGGGAAGGGTAATTGGTGCGGGACGGAGGCGGACCCCCTGTGCGCGCTCATCGTCTTCGTACGAGGTCGGTCGCGGCTCGTGCAGGTCCCATACCCACACTCCGCCGACCCACTTACCCGGCCCGCCCACCAGCTTCTCCACGGTCTCACGCAGGGCCTTGTCGTTCGGCTGCGGAGCCAGCACCAGCACCCCCGCCCTCCAGTACGCCAGATCCGCCCGGGCCTGCGCCCGCCAGGACTCGACGACCGGCGGAACCTCGCCCGAGTTGCGCACATCACGCAGCAGGTTGGAGGTGAAACGGGGCTCGGCGCCGTAGATGCCGATCCGCTCGTCGCCGTAGGGGCCGTTGAAGTAGCCGCCCGCCAGCTTGAAGCCGAGGCCGGCCTCGGTCTGCCAGTGCAGTGCCTCCGCGTCGGACGGGTCGGGCAACGGCACCGGCACGAGCGACTCGCCCTCACGGACGTACGACTTCCAGGTCCCGTCGGCGATGAACGCGGGCACGTCGACGCGGTCGACCGCTCTCAGCGGGGCCGGGATGAGAGGGAGCAGGGCGAGGCCGACGCCGAGCAGGCCGACGTAGCGGGTGGGCAGGGGGCGGGTCGTCAGCAGCCGGTCCACGGCGAGCGCCAGCAGCATGCCGAGCGCGGGGGCGCAGATCATCGCGACCCGGCTCTCGATGACCGCTTCGAAGAGAGGCAGGTCGGCGAGGAGTCTCCAGGGCCCGGGGAGGGTCGTGTCGGTGAGCGGGATGCGGAACTCCCGGCCCAGGGACAGGAATGCCGCGGCCACCGCCGTGAACGCCAGCGCCTTCACCAGGGCCTCGCGCCACAGCCGTACCAGGATCGCGAAGGCGAGGAGGACCAGGGGCCAGCCGTAGAAGGCGTTCTGTTCGGTGGTGTTGAAGGACAGGGCGTTCGCCGTGTCCGCGTCGCCCGCGAGCCAGGAGCGTTCGGCGAAGGCGAGCAGGGCGAGGGGGCTGTTGAAGGAGCGGGGGTTGTGCTCGATGTCGGTATAGCTCTGCGGGCCGGAGAACTGCCAGACCAGTGGGTGGACGACGAGGGGGAGGCAGACGGAGGCGCCGAGGAGGAGGCCTCTGAGGAGCGGGCGCCAGGACGCGCGTGCGGTGTCCGGGCGTACGGCGGCACAGGCGGCGGCGAAGAGCAGCATCCCCAGCGCCGCCAGCAGCAACGGCTCCTCGCCGAGGAAGACCTGGTACGCCGCCATCAGGCCCAGCACCACCCCGTCCCGGACGACCCGGGTGCCCGCGCACAGGCGCAGGGCGCGGTCGATGATCAGCGGGATCATGAAGAGGACCACGAAGTTCGGGTGGGCGTGGGCGTGGCTGACCATGGGTGGGGCGAAGGCGGCCAGGGACGCGCCCAGGAAGGCCGCGATCCGGCCGCGCACGACGTACTTGACGATCAGCCGGTACCAGGCGGCCGCGGTGGCGGCGAGGCCCAGCGTCATGACCAGGCTGAGGGTGACCGCGGGGCCGGCGGCCAGGGTGAGGGGCGTGAGGGGGACGGACAGGCCCAGCATGACCGTGTTGGCCATGAGATTGACGCCGTCGGGGAAGCCCTGGAGGTCGGTGAAGAGCGGGTTGCGGAAGTGGGCGACGTTGTCGGCGGTGACCGCGAAGAACCACTCCCACTGGTTCTGGTCGCGGAGGGAGTCGGGGAGGTAGCGGTGGGCCGGGTCGAAGAAGCGGGCGGAGTACAGGGCCACCGACATCAGGAGGAAGAGGAAGGCGGCGAAGACGTCGGCGGGGCGCAGGGAGCGGGCGCTGATGCGGGTGATCTCGATGAGGGTGCGGGCGTAGTCCAGCGGGCCGATCTTCGAGCCGGGTCGGTGGGACCAGCGGACGGGGACCTCGGCGATGGGGAGTCCGGCGCGGTGCAGGTGCCGCAGCACCTCCACGTCGATGGCCCAGCCGTTGACGCGGGAGGCGGCGTAGGCCTCGCGGGCGCGGTCGCCGTCGTAGAGCTTGAAACCGCACTGGGTGTCGCGGATGCCGGGGACGGCGGTACGGCGTATGAGCAGGTTCCCCGCGCGGCCCAGGAGTTCGCGCAGCCGGTGCTGGCGGTCGCCGATCGTGGCGCCGGGGACCGAACGGGAGCCGATCGCTACGCAGTTGCCCTCTGTGAGCGCCTTGTCGAGCCGTTCCAGCTCCTCGATCGGCGTCGCGAGATCGGCATCCGTCACGAGCACACGGCGGCCGCGGGTGGCTGCCACACCGAGGCGGAGGGCGTGGCCCTTGCCGCGGTTGCGGGGGGTGGTGACGAGGCGGATACGCGGGTTGTGGCGCCGGCGCTCGGTGACGAGGGCGCGGGTGGCGTCGGTGGAGCCGTCGTCGGCCACGACGATCTCCCAGTCGGGCCAGCGGGTGCTGTCGGTGGTGAGGTGGTCGGTGAGGGCATCGAGGGTGTGGGCGAGGCGGTGTTCCTCGTTGTAGGCGGGGATGACGATGGAGAGGTCGGGGATGTCCTGGAGGCCCGGGACCTCGGGGACATCCTGGAGGTCGGGGACCTTCTGGAGGTCGGGGTCGGGCGGCCCTGGCTGGCCGGGGACGCCGGGGAGGGCGGGAAGTTCTGGGAGGCCGGATAAGCCGGTGAGGTCGGGGGTGTCCGGCAGTTCCCGCTCGTGGGTCATCCCGAGGCCAGCCGCTCGATCAGGGCGAGCGAGTCCGCGTCGTGGGCGGCGATGATCGAGCGGGCCGTGGGCAGGTCGCGGCGCATCAGGGCGTCGACCAGGTCGGTGTGCCGGGACCACAGGTGGCCGCGCAGATCGTCGACGCGGCGCAGGTGCTGGACCGCGCAGACCCAGGACTGCACGCGCAGCCGGTGCAGGAAGTCGGCGAGATAGGGGTTGCCGAACAGGGCGCCGAGTTCCCGCCAGAAGCGCAGGTCGTAGCCGATCAGCACGGTGAGGTCGCCGGCGGTGGCGGCGCGCTGGGCCTCCTCGGCGCGGCGGCGTACGCCGACGACGGCGGCGTGGACGCGGGGGTCGTCGGGGTCCCGGTGGCCCGAGCGGTCGGTGGCGAGGACCTGGAACATGCCGCTGGTGACCAGGCCGCGCGCCTCGATGATGCCGCGGTAGTCCGCCACGGAGTACTCGTGGACGCGGAAGCCGCGGTGCTGGTCGGCCTCCAGCAGGCCCTGTGCGGACAGATCGACGAGGGCCTCGCGCACGGGGGTCGCGGAGACGCCGTACTGCTCGGCGATCTCCTTGACGGTGAACTCTCTGCCCGCCTGCAGCCGTCCGGCCAGCACCTCGTCCCGCAGGGCGTCCGCGAGCTGCTGCCGCAGGGTGCTCCGGGTCACGAGGCCGTTGCCGCCGGTGCCGGACATGGTCAGAGCGTCTCCCGTCGTCGCGATGAGGTGGCGTGCGCGTCGTATATGTCTACGAGCACGCCACCTTACGCGTTCGGGGTCGGCGGGACGTTTCCGCGATCGCCGGGATCTTTGGGGGATCTTTCTCGCCCCCGGGCCGGTTCCTACTCCGTGTACTCGTCCGCCACAGTCAGCGCGGCGTCCAGCACCGCCAGCCCCTCCTTCAGCTCCGCCTCGCTCACGTTGCACGGCGGCACGACATGGGTGCGGTTCATGTTCACGAACGGCCAGATGCCCCCGGCCTTCGCGGCGGCGCCGAACGCCGCCATCGCCGCGTTCGCCTCGCCGGCCGCGTTGTACGGCACGAGCGGCTCACGCGTCTGCCGGTTCTTCACCAGCTCCAGCGCCCAGAACATCCCGACACCGCGCACCTCGCCGACGCACGGATGCCGCTCCGCCAGCTCCCGCAGCCCCGGCCCGACCACCTCCGCGCCCAGCCGGGCGGCGTTCTCGACGACGCCCTCCTCGGCCATGACCTCGATCGTCGCGACGGCGGCCGCGCAGGCCAGTGGGTGCCCGGAGTAGGTCAGACCGCCCGGGTACGGGCGCTTGGCGAACGTCTCCGCGATGGCCCCGGAGATCGCGACACCGCCCAGCGGCACATATCCGGAGTTCACGCCCTTGGCGAAGGTCATCAGGTCGGGCGTGACGTCGAAGAGGTCCGCCGCGAACCACTCGCCGGTCCGCCCGAACCCCGCCATGACCTCGTCGAGGACGAAGACGATCCCGTACTTGTCGCAGATCTCCCGCACCCCGGCCAGGTAACCGGCCGGCGGCACCATGATCCCGGCGGTCCCGGGCACCGTCTCCAGGATGATCGCGGCGACGGTCGACGGCCCCTCGAAGGCGATCGTCGTCTCCAGGTGCTCCAGCGCCCGCGCGCACTCCTGCTCCTCGGTCTCCGCGTAGAACCGGGACCGGTAGAGGAAGGGCGCCCAGAAGTGCACGACACCGGCCGCCGCGCTGTCGGAGGCCCAGCGGCGCGGGTCGCCGGTGATGTTCACGGCCTGCTGGGTGCCGCCGTGGTACGAGCGGTACGCCGACAGCACCTTCGGCCGCCCCGTGTGCAGCCGCGCCATCCGCACCGCGTGCTCCACCGCGTCCGCGCCGCCGTTGGTGAAGAAGATCCTGTCCAGGTCACCCGGCGTCCGCTCGGCGATCAGCCGTGCCGCCTCCGACCGCGCCTCGACGGCGAACGCGGGCGCGAAGGTCGTCATCCGCGCGGCCTGCTCCTGGATCGCGGCGACGACCCTCGGGTGCTGGTAGCCGATGTTGGTGAAGACGAGCCCACTGGTGAAGTCCAGGTAGCGCCTGCCGTCGTAGTCCCAGAAGTACGACCCCTCCGCACCTGCGACGGCGAGCGGGTCGATGAGCTCCTGCGCGGACCAGGAGTGGAACACATGCGCACGGTCCGCGGCCTTCACGGCGGCGCCGACCTCGGGATTTGGCTGAGGGGTCATGCGGGGGAGCGTAGGCAGCGGGGACGCGGGCGCGATATCGGCGTCATGTCTGTGGTCGTGCGGTTTCCGCGACAGGTTGTCGACGGTGGGGCGCGTGCAAGGGGGGCACAGTTCCATTGACAGCATGCTGTCTAACTGACAGGATATTGTCATCTTCGAGGTCTCCAGGAGGAGCCATGAGCAAGCCCGTGTACCTCGCCGTCTACAACACCCTCGCCGACTGGGAGCCCGGCCACGCCACGGCCCAGCTCGCTCGCGCCGGCTACGAGATCCGCACCGTCGGGCCGACCCGCGAGCCCGTCACCACCGTCGGCGGACTGCGCATCCAGCCCGACCTGGCCCTGGACGACGTACGGCCGTCCGACGCGTCCCTGCTGATCCTCACCGGCGCCGACCTCTGGGACGCAGGTGACGAACTCGCCCCCTTCGCCCGCACGGCCCGCGCCTTCCTGGACGCCGGCACGCCGGTGGCCGCGATCTGCGGGGCCACGGCCGGGCTGGCGCGCGAAGGCCTGCTCGACGACCGGGACCACACCAGCGCGGTCTCCTTCTATCTGGCCGCGACCGGGTACGGCGGCGGCGAGCGGTACGTCGAGGCCGACGCCGTCACCGACCGAGGGCTCGTCACCGCCGGCCCCACCGAACCCGTCGCCTTCGCGCGGGAGATCCTGCGGCTGCTGAAGGTGTACGACGACGAGGCCGTCGACGCCTGGTACCGCCTGTTCCACGACTCCGACGCCGAGGCGTACGCCGTACTCGAGAAGGCCGGCGTTCTGTGAGCCGGGAACGCCAGGACCTGCTCAGTCGCGGCGCGCTCGGGGTCTTCCGGCTCAACGGCCAGTTCCTCGCGGTCGCCGAGGAACTGGCCCGGCCGGCCGGGCTGACGGCGGCCTGGTGGCAGGTCCTGGGCGCGGTGCTCGGCGAGCCCCTGCCCGTCGCGGGCGTCGCCCGCGCCATGGGCATCACCCGGCAGAGCGTGCAGCGCATCGCCGACCTGCTGGTGGAGAAGGGACTGGCGGAGTACCGGCCCAACCCCGCCCACCGCCGCGCCAAGCTCCTCGCCCCGACCGAGGAGGGGCGCGCGGCGATCTCCCGGATCGACCCGGGCCACGCGGCCTTCGCGGACCGGCTGGCGGAGGCTTTCGGGGAGGCGGAACTCGCCGACGCCGTAAGGGTTCTGGAACGGTTGTCGAGGGTGCTCGACGACCTCGGCGTTCCTGTTACGGAACCGTAGACGCCGACCCGCTCACCTCCCGATATGCAGCACTATCGTGGGGCCGACGCATTGGCGGGGGCTGGTTGGGGGGCGTGCGATGGACAAGCCGGGGGCGGGAGATCCGCTGGGGGTCCCACCGGGGGCTCAGCACTGGGGGAGCATCGGGGCGTACCGGTTGCTGGCGCGGCTGGGCGCGGGCGGCATGGGGGATGTCTATCTCGCCCGGTCGGACCGCGGCCGTACCGTCGCCGTGAAACTCGTACGGCGTGAGCTGGCCGCCCAGGAGGAGTTCCGGGCCCGCTTCCGGCAGGAGGTGGAGGCCGCGCGGCGGGTCGGCGGGTTCTGGACCGCGCCGGTGCTCGACGCGGACACCGAGGCCGAGGTGCCCTGGGTCGCGACCGGGTATGTCGCCGGGCCCAGCCTCCAGCAGGTCGTCGGGCACGACCACGGGGCGTTGCCCGAGCGTTCGGTACGGATTCTGGCGGCGGGGCTGGCGCATGCGCTCAAGGACATCCACGCCGCCGGGATCGTGCACCGGGACCTGAAACCGTCCAACGTCCTGGTCACCATCGACGGGCCCCGCGTCATCGACTTCGGGATCGCCCGGGCGCTGGAGACGGTCGACGAGAGCGGGCTCACCCGCACGGGCGCGCTCGTCGGGTCGCCGGGGTTCATGGCGCCCGAGCAGGTGCGCGGCGACCGGATCACGCCCGCCTGCGATGTGTTCTGCCTGGGCTCGGTGCTCGCGTACGCCGCGACCGGCAGGCTCCCCTTCGGCTCCGTCGACAGCGGCGCCCACGCCGTGATGTTCCGGATCGCCCAGGAGGAACCCGATCTGGAGGGGGTGCCCGAGGGGATCGCCGAGCTGGTCCGGGAGTGTCTGCGCAAGGAGCCCGGCGCCCGGCCGACGCTGGACCGGATCCTGGAGCGTACCGGGGCCGAGGACACCGTCTCGGACGGGCGGTCCCGCGATCCCTGGCTGCCGAGTGCGCTGGTGGCGCAGTTGGGGCGGCATGCGGTGCGGCTGCTGGACGCGGAGGACCCGGCCCTGGAGCCGACCCCCGCCGCCTCCCCCGAGCACGCTCCCGCGGCCGGCGCGACACCGCCGGACCAGCTCCCCACCATCGCCGCCACGCGGAACGGGAACGGGCAGACCACCCCGCAGCAGCACCCACAGCAGCCGGCGTACGGCTACCCACCGTCCGGCCCGACCGCGCCGCCCCCCTCCGGCCCCACCCCGCCGCCCGCCGCGCCCTCGCCGTACGTTCCCCTCTTCGGCCCGAACCCGCCGTCCGGCCCGAACCCGCAGCCCGCTCCGCCTCCGTCGTTCGGCCCGAGTCCGTCATACGGCCCCACCACTCCGCCGTACGGCCCCACCGCTGCGCCCTACGACCCACCCCTGCCCTACCTCCCCACCGCCCCGCCCGAGCCGTCCCACCGCAGCGGCCGTTCCACGGTGGTGCTCGTCCTCATCGCGCTCGTCGTCGCGCTCGCGGCCGGCGGTTCGGTGTACGCCCTCATGAACGGCGGCGGTGAAGACGGGGCGGACGGTGATCCGACCGCCGCACCGACCGTCACGGCGACCACCACCACGGACCCCACGGCCGATCCGACCCGGTCCGGCCCCGCCCCGTCCCCGACCACCTCGGCCCCGGCGGACGGCGTGATCCCGGCCGACTACCTGGGCACCTGGACGGCCTCGATCGACAACGCGGACGGCGCGAACACCCGCCGCCTGACCATCCGGCAGGGCGAGGTGGGCGACACGGTCCTGTCCCTCGTCGCCGAGGGGCCCGCCGGCACCGGCACTTACCACTGCGAGTTCGAGGCGGCCCTCGCCGAAGCACCCGGCGACGACGGCCCGTTGGCGATCGGCCCGTCCACCGTGACGGCTGGCGAGCCGCCCACCTGCTCGCCGGGCGAGGCCACCGAGATCACGCTGCTGCCGGACGGCAGCCTGGAGCGCGTGAACACGAGCAGCGGGCAGAAGCTGACGTACACCAGGCAGTAATCCCAAATACCCGCGCGTGTAAGGCTGTTGAGATCACGCGAGCCTACTGTGACTCGATGGAGTGGCTGAGCGCGGAGAACATCGTGGCCGTCGGCACCGCGGTGCTCGGCGTCGTCGCGTCCGGTGTCATGGTCTGGTACGAGCGGCGGGTGCCGCGCAAGAAGCGCATCGGCTACCGCGTCCAGATGGACAACCCCATAGGCGACGACGTGCGTTCGGGCCGGGCCAACGTCCGGCTCGGCCTGTTCGACGCGGACATGGACGACGCGACCCTCGTGCTGCTGCGCGTGGAGAACGACGGCTCGCAGAGCATCGACCGCGACGACTACACCGGCCCCGAACCCCATGGCCTCACCGCGGTGTTCACCGACCGCACCATCCGGGGCGTCTCGGTCACGCAGCCGACCGACATCGACCATCTGATGGACCACTTCACCGCGCAACGGGGCTTCGGCTACGAGGACAACCGGCTGCGCATCCCGCGCGTCCCGCTCAACCCCGGCGACCACTTCAAGCTGCTGGTGATGCTGTCCGGCGGTGACGTGGGCTGCGACATCCGGGTGCGCGGCGGCATCCGGGGCGGCGAGGTGCACCCCAACCGCAGCGCGACGCCGGACGACAAGGCGCCGGTGTTCAGCCTTCCGGCCAGGATCTTCACCGCACTGCTCACCCTCTCCGTGCTGGCCCTCGCGGGCATCGTCGTCTTCCGTGACGGCAACCCCATCGAATGCGAGCAGGGCGAGCTGACGGTGATCGGCTCGACCGCCTTCGCGCCGGTGATCGAGACCCTGGAGAAGAGCTACGAGCGCAAGTGCGCGGGCGCCGAGATCGACGTCGAGACGCGCGGCAGCGAGGCCGGCGTCGCCGAACTCGCGGCTCTGGGCGACCGGTCGAGGTCGGGGGCGCGGTCGGTGATCGCCTTCTCCGACGGCCCGCTGGGCGACCGGCTGGGCCTGAAGGGCAAGAAGGTCGCGCTGTCCGTCTTCACCCTCGTCGTCAACGACGGCATCGACCTCGGGCCGCGGGGCCTGACGGTGCGGCAGGTGCGGGACCTCTACAAGGGCCGGTACAAGCGCTGGGGCGAGGCGATCCCCGGCGCGGACAAGGCGCTCGCCGACCTGCCCGTCGTCCTCGTCAGCCGGAGCGACAGCTCGGGGACGCGGCAGGTCTTCCAGGACCGGGTGCTCGGGCAGTGGGAGCAGGCGCAGAGCACGTCACTGGACTGCCGGCCGCCCGGCGGCGCGGCCACCGTGGTGACGCGGTGCGAACTCGCCGGCACGAGCGAGGTCCTGGACACGGTCGCCGGCCGGCCCGGCGCCATCGGGTACAGCGAGCTGGGTGTCGCCGCCCGGCACAAGGGTGTGCGGACGGTGGCGCTCGACGGCGACCGCGCGAACGTGGACGAGATCGAGCGCGGCGACAGCGCCTATCCGTACCGCGACATCGAGTACGCCTACACCTACGGCACGGCGCCCGACGACTCCCTCACGGCCGGGTTCCTCGCCTACCTCGACAAGGAGAGCAGCCGGCGGGTCATCCGCGCGCGGGGACATCTGCCGTGCGGGACGCCGGTGGGTCTGAAGTTGTGTGTGGGCGCTCCCAGTTGAGGCGAGGTCGGCGGTTGGCGTCCGACGGTCGACGCGCCCTTGCCGTTCGTTGCCATGTCCACAACCATTGCGGTGGTCGGCCGGCATCGGCAGCCCCGGGAGGGCACATGAGTCCCAGCCCCACCAGAAGAACGGTCTTGACGGCGACGGCGGGCGCGGCGGCGTTGACGACGGCCGGCCCGGCCGAGGCGGCACCCGCGTCGGCGAACCCCCCTCCGGCGACCGCCCAGCGACCCACCCGCGAACTGCGCGCCCTGCTCCGCGAGATCGACTCCGCCCGCATCGAGGCCACGGTCCGCGAACTGGTCTCCTTCGGCACCCGGCACACCCTCTCCGTCCAGGACGACCCGGCGCGAGGCATCGGTGCGGCCCGTGACTGGCTGGCGGCGGAGCTGAGGTCGTACGCGGCGGCCTCCGGCGGCCGGATGACGGTGGAACTGCAGTCGTACGTCCAGGAACCGGCCCCGCGCATCCCCGCGGCGACCCGCATCACCAACGTGATCGCGACCCTGCGCGGCGCGGTGACGCCCGACCGCGTCTACGTCGTCGCCGGCCACTACGACTCCCGCGTCACGGACGTCATGGACGCCACCTCCGACGCGCCGGGCGCGGACGACGACGCCTCCGGCGTGGCCGTCGTACTGGAGCTGGCCAGGGTGATGGCGACCCGCCGCCCGGCCTCGACGATCGTGTTCGCGGCGGTGGCGGGGGAGGAGCAGGGGCTGTACGGATCGGCGTACATGGCGCAGCGGCTGAAGGCGGCCGGCGCGGATGTGCAGGGCATGTTCACCAACGACATCGTCGGCAGCCCGACCGCGGACGACGGCACCCGCGACCCGTACACGATCCGCCTGTTCGCCGAGGGGGTCCCGTCGTCCGAGACCCCCGAACAGGCGGCGATCCGCCGCTCGGTGGGCGGCGAGAACGACTCGGCGACCCGCCAACTGGCCAGGTTCGTAAGGGATGTGGCCGAGAACGACGCGACGGCCATGCGCGTCCGCGTCATCTACCGCCGGGACCGCTACCGCCGGGGCGGCGACCACATCCCGTTCCTCGAACGCGGCTACCCGGCCGCCCGCTTCACCGAGCCGGCCGAGGACTTCGCCCACCAGCACCAGGACGTACGCGTCGACGAGACCGGCAAGCAGTACGGCGACCTGCCGGAGTTCTGCGACTTCGACTTCACGGCGAGGGTGGCGAAGGTCAACGCGGCGGCCCTGTGGACCCTCGCCCAGGCCCCCGGCACCCCGACCGGCGCCAGGATCGTCACCACCGACCTCACCAACTCCACCCGCCTGGTGTGGACGAGAGGAACGGAACCCGACCTCACCGGCTACGAGATCGTCTGGCGCGAGACCACCTCCCCGGACTGGACCCACGTCGTGCCGGTGGGCGACGTGACGACCCACGAGGTGGACCTGTCCAAGGACAACGTGTTCTTCGGGGTGCGGGCGGTGAACCGGGCGGGCCTGCGCAGCCCGGTGGCCTTTCCGGCTCCGCAGGCGTAGGCGATCCGGTCCGGTGGTCCTTTGGTCCTTCGGTCGCTCGGTCCGGTGGTGGTTCGGCGAGAAAACGGCGTTGCCCCCGGCCCGTGGTGGTCACTAGGGTCGGCCGGGTGACTGCCGGGTCGGCCATGGGCCATGCACGAGTGGGGCTCCCGGCCTCGGCGTGAGCGCGAGGCGGGCGAGAGGCCCGCCCCTTCTCCGTGTCTTCCCGTCCTGATGGAACCCAAGACCCGTCCCGCGATGGAACCCAAGACCCGTCCCGCGATGGAACCCAAGACCGGAGTCACCTCACTGATGTCCCAAGGCCAGCGACCCACGCACGAATCCAGCTCCCCGACGGCCACCGTCCAGCTGAACCACACCGCCGTCCTCGCGAGCGACCGGCAGCTGTCCGCCGAGTTCATAGCCGCGATCCTGGGCCTCGGGGTCGGCGCCCCGTTCGGGCCGTTCCTGCCCGTCGACCTCGGCAACGGCGTGACGCTCGACTACTACGAGAAGACGGACGAGCCGATCCAGTCCCAGCACTACGCCTTCCTCGTGCCCGACGAGCAGTTCGACGGCATGATCGCCCGCCTGGAGGCCGCCGGTGTCACCTACTACGCCGACCCGAGCCACACCGAACCCGGCAGCATCAACCGGCTGTTCGGCGGCCGTGGCGCCTACTTCGACGACCCGGACGGCCACAACATGGAGATCATGACCCGGCCGTACGTCCGGTCCTAGGCGGTACTTCCGACCCTAGGCGGTACTTTCCGACCCTAGGACCGGCCCGCCGGGTCTCCCGGCAGCGGCCGCCCCTCACCGCACCTCGGGCGGCCGCTGCCGGGGCATGTTCGGCCGTGTTCCGTTCGTCGGCGGCACTCCGAACCTCCCCAGTCCCGCCCCCGCGTCCGGCCGGCTCCCCCCGGTCACCGCCGACTGGATCCCCAGGGGCGCGGACCCGGTCCGGAACTCCACCATCCAGTCCGCCGTCTCGGCCCGCACCAGTTCGGTGACGTCCTCGCAGAACCGCCGCAGCACCCCCAGGCACCGCTCGGCCGCCTCACCGGCCGTCCCCTCCGCCGGACCCAGAACCTCCCGGACACACTCCGTCGCCCAGTCGAACTGCAACATCTGCAGCCGCCGCTGCACCGCCTGCGCCGTGGCCACGTCCCTTATCCACCCGGAGGTCACCCCGAAGAACCGGTCGGCCGCCAGACAGGCCACGCCCAGCAGCAGCGAGAGATACCCCCACGGCGCCGTCCCGCCCGCCACCCCCGTCAGATCCAGCAGGGGCAACCCCGCCCCCACGACCGCCCCCACCGCCGCTCCGCCCCGCAGCGCCTGGGCTCCGCGCCGCTTCCACACCCGGTCCGCGAGATACCACGCGGCCGTGTTCAGCGCCCCCCGCTCCACCCACCGGTACAACTCGTCCAGCCGCACCGCCGGCTCCCCCCAGTCACCGTGCGGAAAAGCCCGCCCCGTCAGATCACCCGGCCGCAGTCCGGCCGCCCCTTCGCCGCCCCGCCTGTCCTTCGGCGACCTGTCGGGCTGCATTTCCGGCTGACCCACCCGGCACTCCCTACTGTCACGGTGCGTGACATCACGTACGGCCTGCGACCTGGTTTCCGCCCCCGCAGCGCACGGAACGTCACGCAGCACCTGAGGCTGACGCGCCGGACCCTTCCTACCGCCCAATGGGTGGCGAAGAAATGCGTTTCGCCTCTTTTCCGCCCGGAAGGGGGTCTTGATCAGGTATAGGACTCCAGTTCCTCTCACTCGAAAGAGTGCTGGGGCGACGGCCGCGCCGACCACGTAGGCTCGTGCTGAACGGGAAAGCCGTACAGACGCACAAGGAGCTGATCGTGATCCCCGGTGGTGGCCAGCCCAACATGCAGCAGCTGCTCCAGCAGGCCCAGAAGATGCAGCAGGATCTGCAGCGGGCGCAGGAGGAACTGGCGCAGACCGAGGTCGACGGGCAGGCGGGCGGCGGGCTGGTGAGGGCCACCGTCACGGGCTCCGGCGAGCTCCGGGCGCTGAAGATCGACCCGAAGGCGGTGGACCCGGAGGACACCGAGACCCTCGCCGACCTGATCATCGCGGCCGTCCAGGCGGCCAACGAGAACGCGCAGACGCTGCAGCAGCAGAAGCTCGGCCCGCTCGCCCAGGGACTGGGCGGCAGCGGCATCCCGGGCCTGCCGTTCTGACGTTTCGGGCGTTGCCCAGCACGCCTTTCTAAGACGGGCCGCGGCCAACTACCGTACGTACCGTAAGGAACCCCGAGGAAGGACGGCAGTCCGTTGTACGAAGGCGTGGTCCAGGACCTCATCGACGAACTGGGGCGGCTGCCCGGCGTCGGTCCCAAGAGCGCGCAGCGGATCGCCTTCCACATCCTGCAGGCGGAACCGACGGACGTACGGCGCCTCGCGCAGGCCCTGATGGAGGTCAAGGCGAAGGTCCGCTTCTGCGCGACATGCGGGAACGTCGCGCAGGAGGAGCTGTGCAACATCTGCCGGGACACGCGTCGCGACCCGGCGGTGATCTGCGTCGTCGAGGAGCCGAAGGACGTCGTCGCGATCGAGCGGACCCGGGAGTTCCGCGGCCGCTACCACGTCCTCGGCGGGGCGATCAGCCCGATCGAGGGGGTCGGACCGGACGACCTGCGTATACGAGAACTTCTCGCGCGGTTGGCCGACGGTACGGTCACGGAGCTGATCCTGGCCACCGACCCGAATCTCGAGGGCGAGGCCACGGCCACGTATCTCGCACGCATGATCAAGCCCATGGGCCTGAAGGTCACCCGCCTGGCCAGCGGCCTCCCGGTGGGTGGCGACCTGGAATACGCGGACGAGGTCACCCTCGGCCGCGCCTTCGAGGGGAGACGACTCCTAGATGTCTGACGCCACGCTGCACGCGACCGAGCACAACCCGGACGACTTCGCGGTCCAGATCGCGGACCAGATCGAGAGTTTCCTGGTCGCCGTCACGGAGGTCGCGAAGGGCGACGAGCCGGGCTCGACGGTGCCCTTCCTCCTGCTGGAGGTCTCCCAGCTCCTGCTGGCCGGCGGCCGTCTCGGCGCCCACGAGGACATCGTCCCCGAGGAGCGCTACGAGCCCGACCTGGGCCCCGAGCCGGACGTCGACGAACTCCGCGAGAACCTGGCCCGCCTCCTGGACCCGGTCGACGTCTACTCCGAGGTCTTCGACCCCTACGAGCCCCGCAAGGCCCCGGTCCCGGCCCGCATCTCCGACGACCTGGCCGACGTCATCACCGACCTGCGCCACGGCATGGCCCACTACCGCGCCGGCCGCACCACGGAGGCCCTGTGGTGGTGGCAGTTCTCCTACTTCTCCAACTGGGGCTCGACGGCATCCGCGACCCTGCGCGCCCTGCACTCGGTCCTGGCCCATGTCCGCCTGGACCAGCCCCTGGAGGAACTGGACGGCCTCGACACGGACCAGGGCGTGATGGGCGACGAGACGCTGGAGTTCGAGGCCGGGAAGGTCATGGAGCAGGAGATCGGGGAGCAGTTGGGGCTGCGGTCGGCGAAGTAGCCTCCGGCTTGCTCGCCGCGGACTCGGGCTCGGGCTTCATGACGAGTCCGGGGACGTTGGGGAGGGCGGTCAGGACGGCTTCGCGGACGCGGTCGAGGTCCACGCCGAGGCGTTCCAGTCTTTGCGGGAGGCCGACGGCAGGTGCTTCTGACAAGACGATGCGCAGGAAGTCGGGGATCGGATCAGCCAGGGACAGGGACGGGGTCCTGCTGCCCGACGTGCACAGGAGGTGGTCCACCTCGTCCAGGTGGCTCCCACGGTCGCCGCGGATCTCGAAGCCGAGGGTCGCCAATCTCTCCGCAAGCTCGCCCAGGTCCATGTCGAGCTCCCATGACGCCGACACCAACCGGTGGAGTGGGACGGGGGCTTCGTCAGCAAGCTCCAGATGGCCCGCTACGAGGAGACGAAGGTCGAAGGCGTCGAGTTCCTCAGAGGGCACTTCGGGTCGTGTGGTCAGGCCGTATTGGGCCAAGCGGTCCAGGACTGCACGGGGCGAGTCGCCCAGGTGGACAGCTAGCTCAAGCACAAGGCCCACGGGTACCGGCAAGTCCGGTGACAGCGGTGAACGGCCGAGCCTCGTCCAGTCCAAGAGGATCACGTCATCCGGCTCGGCCACGGAGGGAAGCGCCGTGGCCGGTGGTACGAGGCCGTAGGCGCGGAGTCGGGAGGCCACCACGTTCGGTGGGAGCCCGCTCTCCAGGGATGCTCTCGCCACGTCAAGCAGGGAGATCGAGGAGTACGCCGGGAAGGTGCGGAGAATCACGCTGTCCGCGTCCTCCGCCTGTTTCGGCAGAGTGCTGGGAGGAGTGAGCGCCAGGTCTCTGATGCGCTCGGACATTTCGTGAAGGGAGACGCCCAGGCGGGACGCGGCCCGGACGAGCAGGCCGGGGGGAATCGCTTCTCCATCGCGGAGCATCCCCCAGTCATCGGGGCTCCAGCCCCATCCCGCACTTTCGGCGAGCGCATCCTCGGTCAGCCGTTCATGAACGGTGCCGGTGTCCACGCGGAAGCCGAGTTCCCTCAGTTCTCGCGCTACCTCCGACACCGATCGCCCCAACTCAGCAGCGACATCAAGTACATGGCTTGCCGAGACAGGTTCCTCAAGGCTCAGCCATCGCTTGTCGTCCACGCTGACCAGGCGAAGGGTCTCCTCTGTTCCGTTCACCAACCGTCCCTCGCCCACAACCGTGAAGCCGAACGCTTTCATCCACTGAACAGCCGTTCCGATGTCGACGCCGAGCCGGAAGTGGGCTCTGAGCAGGTGGCCCGGGTGAACAGGACTGCTGACATCGCACCACGGCTGCTTACCGTCCAGGTGACGGCTGAGCAGCCTGAGCGCCAACTCGTCCGCTTCATCCACCGCTGGAGTCAGTTCCGGAAGAGCGAAGCCGAACGCCTTCATTCTTCGAGCGGCCTCGCCGACGCTGATGCCGAACTCGAAGTGGGCTTTGAGCAGGTGTCCCGGAGGCACAGTCCTGTCACAAGGCCGGATCGAGTCGGGATCATCGAGCTGCACACCGTGCAGGTCATTGCTCATCAGCGCGAAGTTGATCTCGTCGACGACGGGATCGACGTCGGGTATCCGGACCTGCCCGACGCACAGTTCGGCCAGGCGGCTCGCGACCTCCCGGTATGGCAACCCGCAGACGCCTGCCACGAGGAGTGCGTGGCCGGGGACGGCCGGCTGAGGGTGCGGTCTGATGGGCGGGAAAGGTAGGCGATGTGGCGCGGGTCGAGTGAGAGCGTCCGAGGGGAGCGCCGGAAGTACACGCTCGACCCGATTCAGTTCCGGAACGATCTCGGCCAGGGCGGTCAGCATCGCGTTGGGGCCGTGGGCGAGCAGCCTCCAGAGGCGGGTGGAATGGTCCGGGGAGTTGTCCACGTTCAACTCTCGGAATGTCGCAACGAGGTCTTCTCCTCGCACGATGTCGACATCGTGCGGGAAGAAACCGGTGACCGCCATCGACGAGGAACAGCCGTACGACTCCAGCTCGTACTCCGCGGCCCCAGCCGCCTCCGTCACGATGTCCGCAAGCCTGGGACTCTCCTCCGCCACCTGCGAGAGCCACTCGTAGTCAAGGAACGGGGGATCGGCGGACAGGAGTGTCGGCAGGGCGTCTCGTACGAGCCTCTCGACGTCCGCGCACACGTCGTGGTCCAGGATCTCCGTACGGTCCACCGACAGCCGGCGGGGCCGAGTGGTCCCGGAGAGGTTCACCACCACGCCGCGCAGTCTGCGCAGGTCGCCCGGACCGCTGAGGATGCCGTGTCGTACGCGGGGCTCAGCGTGAATCCCATCGACCAGTAGCCCGCCGCCGTGCCGGCACCAGACCACCTGGCCGTCCCTCCCCGCAGGGTCGGCGCTCCAGGAGACAAGTCGCCCATGGGCTTCGAAACCGTTGGCATGCAGTCCAAGTGACTCTCGCGGGCGCAGAACTCCAGCCTCCCACTCCGCGCTCTGCGCCCCATGTTCAGCGGTCGTCCCGAACTCGGCGATCCCCAGGAACCTGCGCAACTCCCTGACACAGGAGGGCGCTTTGTCGCCCTCCCGCAGATACAGCCGGACCGTGGTGCCGATCGTCCCCGCCCGGCACGTGGGCCGCACACGGAAGTAGTGGCCGGGCCCGGTGATGAGGACGGTGATCTCCCGCAACCTGCCCTCGACGGGATCCATGTGGCAGGTCGTCACCCGCACCTCGTCCGCGAGCATGAAGTAACTGAGCACCCCGATGCCGAACCGGCTGTTCGGGTGCATGGTGACGCCGCGCCCCTGCCACTCCTGTCGTTCCTCCTGGTACCGGGGCAGATCCGTGAAGCGCACCCCGGCTTGGGAGAAGACCTCGGACAGCGTGAGCTCGTCCATGCCGACGCCGTTGTCCCGGCACTCCAGATAGTGCCGGCCTTCCTCCTCGTCGAAGCCCTGAGTGAACTTGATCCGGCCCTGGTACGAGCTGAAGCTGTCAGCCGCCTGGGATCGAGCCCGACGATAGCGGCAGGCGTCCAGGGCATTCTGGTAGAGCTCGCGGATGGCGAGTGAGCGGTCGCGGTAGAGGTTCTCGCCCATGAGGAGTTCCTGGACGCGTTCCTCGTCCAGCCGGAAGCGGATGACCCCGCCGATCGGAACAGGGCTTCCCTTGTCATCGACCTCGCGCACGTCGTCGGCACGCGTGTACAGGGGCAGTGCGTCGAGTTCGGGTGCGTCCACCTGCCGTACGGCCTGCAGCAGTGCCTCGACCCGTCGGCTGTGTTCGGTAAGCGCGGCGACGACGGCCGGGTGGTCGCAGCCGGCCTTGAGCCCGATGCTGCCCCGCCCGAACCGCCAGGACGCCTTGTCGACCGTGGTCAGGAGCGTGGCGGGAACCAGGGCCTCCGGGATCCCGACATGCCGCACGACCACCGAGGGCAGACTCGTGACCTCGATCGCCATGCCGTGGGCGATGGCGAACAACGACCCGACCAGCCGTTCCCGCACGTCCTGAAAGTCACGACCGTGGAAGTCGAGCGGGAAGGCCTCCTCGCGCAGATGCTCGGCGCGGGCGGGATCGAAGAGCTCGCCGGGGCCTGCCTGCGCACAGGCCAGCAGACGGGACAGGAGTTCCGGATCGAGTACGACGTGGAGGTCGCCGAGTCCCGCGCTGGGCGTGTCCACGGCAGACAGGAGTGTCGCGAGTTGTCCCGGCTGCTGGTCCGCCCACTGGTGGAACAGCCACCATCCGATCTCGGGCCGCCCGTCCCGGCGATCCTTCAGGCCGCCCAATTCCGCTCTCCTGACCAGCCGTTCGTGACCCCGCACCAGCACCTCGTACATCCGACGGTCCTCGTCCGGCGCCGTCCGTTGTCCGAGATCCGTCGGCTCGACGTGGGACAGCTCAGCCGCCGTACGCGACCGGTGCACCTGGTACAGGAAGGGCAGCAACGCGATCAGCGCCGCCTCGGCGGGAGTGAGGAAGCCCTCCCTGTCCTTCCGGAGCAGGTCGATGAGCCGGTTGGCGCGGTGGGAGGTCCGCCGCGCCAGGTGTACGTCGTGCCAGGGGTCGTCGGCGAGGGAGTGCCGTACCTCGTCGTACAGCTCCGACAGACGGTCGGCGATGTCTTCCGCCTGCTGCCGAAGGGCAGAGGTCTGATCCTCATACCCGGACTTGAGACACTGCCACGCCAAGGACTTCGCGACCTCCTTCCGCCAGTCCGGCCGGGAGTGGGCGGTGGGAGTCGGACTGGCGGCGGCAGGGCGGGCGTCCGTTCCGGTGTCTCCGTTGCGTCGGGCCTCTCGGGCCTGATTCGCCATTTCCTGCCACAGCCGGTTCGGAATTCGCCGAACCGGCTGGGAGCCTCTTGCCTGCGCGATGCGGTAGAGCGCGGACAGGAAGGTGTCCAGTTCTTTGTTCCGCCGGGGAATCCTGCCCTGTGCCAACCAGCCGGCGACGGTGCTGTCGGCCGGCGGTTCCTGGTCGCGTGCCAGATCCCTTCTCATCTCCGCGCGGACGGCGGCTGCTTCGGGATACCCGGCCCGCTCCAGCAGCGCGTTCAGTGCTGTCCAGTACTTCAGCGGCTCCGCCATGGCTCCCCGCACCCGTGCCGACCTCGGTCCAGTGCCCCGAGTCGGCCGACTCGGCCGACTCGTGAATTCCCAAACTACTGCTCTGACCTGCGAGACAACCTCCGATCGCGGATATCGGACCGCGCGGCCGTCAGGCAGGCCGCGGCACCGTCGGCGACGTCACCGTTCGACGTCACGAAGGAGCCGCAATGGATCCCGTTCTCGCCCTCGCCTTGTGCTGTGTTGTGTCCCTGCTCATCGTCGCCTGTGCCGCGGTGTTGATCGTCCGGCTGGCGCTCGACGAGGCCGAGTCGAAAGACCGGCCCGCGCATCCTGGTGGCCGTGGCCGAACTGGTCCGGGCGGTGCGGGGAAAGCGGTGAACAGTGCGAAGACGGTCACTCAGGGGTGCCTCGGGGGATACGCTCGGTAGCGAGCCGGAGGGGTGCACAGGGGAGTGTGCCGGTCGGAGGTGGTGACCGTGTCGGGTACGCACAACAACAGCCAACGGCCTGTCGCTTGGCGTTACAGCGGCGACCAGATGAAACGCTGGCGCACCAAGGCGGACGTCAGTCGCGAGCAGCTCGCCTCTGCCGCCAACTACTCGCCGGACACCATCGAGTCCATGGAGCGCGGGGTGCGCAGGCCGACGCCGCGTGTGCTCGATGTGGCGGACGAACTGTGCGGCGCCGAAGGCATGTTGAGCGCGGCCAAGGCGTTCCTGGATCGGGAGCGGTACTCGCCGCGGGCGCAGGACTTCATGGAGCGGGAGAAGGAAGCGACCAGCATCTGGTGGTACGACGTCTCGCTCGTGCCGGGGTTGTTGCAGACGAAGGCGTACGCCCGATCCCTCATCGACAACCGGATCCCGCCCCTGGACGAGGAGACGGTGGAGGAGCGCGTCTCGGGCCGCATGGAGCGGCAGGCCATCCTCACCGAACGGAAGCCGCCGGTGGGTTTGAGCTTCGTTCTCTACGAGGCCGTGCTGCGCGCTCCGCAGGTGGACGCCGAACAACTGCGCCACCTGCTGGAGGCGGGGCGGCTGCGGAATGTCGTGTTGCAGGTGCTCCCCTTCGAACGGGCCTTTAGCGACGCGCTCATGGGCCCCATGGTGCTGCTGGAGACCCGTGACCACGAGCGATTTGCCTTCACGGAGGGGCCGTTCGCCAGCGAACTTTCGGCTGATCCAGGGGTTGTCAGCCGTGTCACCGAGCGGCTTAGCATGATCCGGACGCAGGCTCTCGGTCCCGACGAGTCGGCCCGTTTCATCGAGCGGATGGTGGACAGCCGTGAGTGACCAGCTGAAGTGGTTCAAGTCCAGCTACAGCGACAACGAGGGCGGCGCCTGCGTCGAAGTGGCCTTCTCGGCAGCCGTCCACGTCCGCGACTCCAAGAACCCCGCGGGCCCCGAACTCCGCCTCACCGCCCCCACGTGGGCGGCGTTCATTTCCGCAGTTCAGCCCGGGGCTTGAGCCTCGGGCTTCGAGCCCTTCAATGGGTTTTTCTGGGTTTGGGTTGGGTGAAATCCAACCCAACCAACCAAGCACGTACGTGAGTTGAGGCCACGTACCCCAAATGGGTGACGATCCGTGATCGGCTTGCGGCGGAGAGTAAAACCACTCTAGGTTCGCGGCAACTAGATCGGCCCCGGTCGGTGCGCCAACACCGGCTCCGGGGCCTAGACCTACTCATCGAATCGAGACTTCGATGGTGGCTTCCGCCCACCCTAGCCCCGCCCTGCCGTCCCCGTCCCACCCCATGGCCAAAACGGGCTACGGCAAACGCTCCCCGGGTGACGAAGACCCGTACGCCGACCCGGACTTCGCACATCTGAGCCCTCGTGACCGCGAGATCGCCGTCTTCGTCGACCATCTCGACGAGGGCCACGCGATGGGCTACAAGGCGATCGCTGCGGAGCACCCCCGCTATGGCCAGCAGGCCGTGCGCACCTCGATGGGCCGCATCACCCTCGCCGGCCACCTGCGCTGGATCAAGGAGCACATCACCGTCGAGGACAGCTCGATGCGGTGGGTCACGCGGACGTACTGGTCGCGTACGCGCAGGTCGGAGGAGTGGTGGGCGGACTTCGCGCGGGAGCGCCACGGCAGGGACGTCACCGAGGACCACATGCCGGGCCTGGCTCGTGCCGAGCAGGAGCAAGAGCAGGAGCAAGAGCAGGAGCAGGAGCAGGCCGAGGAGCCGAACTCGCAGCCTGAGCCCGACGAGCAGCCCGGTGAGTCGTCTGCCGAGCAGCCCAGCACCGCCTACCGGACCCTCGCCGAACTCCGCGCCGCCGACGCCCGTATGCCGCTTTCCGAGCGGGACTGCCGTTCCCTCGAAGCCCTCGCCGGTGAGTGGCTGTCGCGTGGTGCGACACCCCACGACATCACCAAAGCCCTGACGGACGGGCTGCCGCCCGCCGTCACCAACCCGGGCGGACTCGCCCGCAACCGATTGGAGAGCAAGATGCCCCCGAAGAAGGCGAAGGTCCGGCGGCAGGCCGCGCGCCGTGCCCGGGTGACCCGTGTGCTCATGGCCTGCGGGCTGTGCGACGCGGACGAGCGGACGACGGAGATCGTCAGCGGCCTGTGCCGGGAATGCCTGGCGGAGATCGAGGCGGAGGGGCCGGTGAACGGCTACGTCCCGGCCACCTTCTTGCCCGGTCCGCGCGACGGCGGCGGGCTTCCGGGTGCGGATGAGGTCATCGACGTCACCGAACGCGTCGACGCTCTTCGGCGTGCGGCGGGACTGCTGTGAGCGTGCAAGAGGTGCCGGTCGGGGCACCATGGTGTCGAGGAGGCGACGCCATGACCCCCAGCACCGAGCACCAGCCGCTGATGACCGTCGAGGAGTTCGAGCAACTGGAACGCCATGCCCCGGAGACCGTGCGGCTGGAGTTCATCAAGGGAAAGGTCCAGGTCAAGCCTGTGCCGGACGGCAACCACAGCGAGATCTACATGTGGCTTCTGGAGCAGTGCATGCACCTGCGCTCCGACCTCCGGCTGCACCCAGAGCGAGGGCTGAAGACCGAGGCGTACCGCAAAGGCCGTGCCAGGGCGGACGCCGTCCTGGTGCCCAAAGGCAGCCTCAGAGGGAAGGGCGAGTGGTCGGAAGCCGACGGCGTGCTGATGGCCGTCGAGATCACTTCGTACGACTCGGACACGAACCGGCGTGACCGGGTCGAGAAGCCGGACGGCTACGCGGCAGCAGGCATCCCCGTCTACCTCCTCATCGACCGTGACAACTGCTCGGTCATTGTGTTCAACCAGCCCGAGCAGGGCCGCTACCGGCACGAGGAGAAACTGCCCTTCGGCGCAACCCTCAAGCTCCCCGAACCGGTCAACATCACCCTGGACACCGAGCCCCTCAAGGAGCTGGTGGACTGAGCGAACCTGGTGTGACGCGGGTTACAGGAAAAGGCTTCTGAAGTGGCGTAATGCTCCGACCCCTCGGGCGGTCTCTCAGGCACACCGGTCGGTCCCCGGCCCGTGCTGACCCCCCGCCCCGAACGGAGCCCGACCATGCACGTCACCCTGGAGCAGCCCACCGGCGCCCGCCTGATCACCGGCGTGGACCAGGACATCGCGATACCCGCGACCCTCCGCTACACCTCCGCCGACCCGCTGGCCGTGCACCTCGACTTCCCGCCCCACGTCACGCTCGACGGCGAGGTCACGACCTGGACGTTCGCCCGCACGCTGCTCGGCGAAGGACTGCACGCGCCCGCCGGTGTCGGCCATGTGCGGGTCCGGCCGTGCGGGGCGTCCCACACCTACGTGGAGTTCCACTCGCCGGCGGGCACGGCCATGCTCCGCTTCACCACCTCGGACCTGTACCGCTTCCTGGCCCGCACCTACACCGTGATCGCGCCGGGCGAGGAGACCGTGGGGGCGGAGCTGGACCACGGTCTCGTGACGTTGTTCGGAGGGCGGGTCTGACCAGCGGCCCGCCAGGGCCGGCAGCGTGCTGCCGCTGTGTGATCGGCCGGATGCACAGCGCGAATTGGAAGCGTGTTGTCCCGGGCCTGTACGTCCGCTGCACGGGCCCTAACCGGTGCACCGCGAATCTGGAGTCACTTCCACCGCAGAGGCAAGCGCCCGACAGGACGCGGAGGGAGGCCAACCGACCGGATCCGCACTGGAGATGCGATGACTCGTCGTTCCATACGTAAGCGCGTAGCCATTGTCACCGCCACCGCCGTGGTCGCCGTCGGCACTGTCGCCGCCGGTGCCGCCGTCGCCGGGCCCTCCTGGGGTGAGAGCAAGCGGCCCACCGAGAAGCAGGTGGCCGGGCTGTTCGACAACTGGAACGAGGCCCTGCGGACCGGTGACCCGGAGAAGGTGGCGGACCTGTACGCGAGCGACGCGGTCCTGCTGCCGACCGTGTCCAACAAGGTCCGCGCCGACCGCGCCGCCATCGTCGACTACTTCGAGCACTTCCTGGAGAACAAGCCGGTCGGCAAGAAGATCGAGACGCACGTCAACGTCCTCGACAGGAACTCCGCGCTCGACGCCGGCGTCTACCAGTTCACGCTCACCGACCCCGAGACCGGTGAGAAGAGCGTCGTCAAGGCCCGCTACACGTACGAGTACGAGAAGCGCGGCGGCGAGTGGCTCATCGTCAACCACCACTCCTCGAAGATGCCCGAAGGCTGATCGTCACCCTCAGCCCGCCCCCGGGAGCGTCCCCGAGCGTCACGGCACCGCCGTCGTCCGTCACCAACTGCTTGACGACGGCGAGCCCGAGGCCGGAACCGGCCTTCCCGGTCAGGCCCTGGCCGCGCCAGAACCGGTCGAAGGCCCGGGACTTCTCGGCGTCCGACATGCCGGGTCCCTCGTCGAGAACCGACAGTTCCACCACGTCGCCCTTCGGCTCCACCCGGACGGTGATCGTGCCGCCGTCCGGTGACACCTCCAGGGCGTTCGAGAGCACGTTGTCCAGCACCTGGTCGAGATGACCGGGGCTGGCCAGCACCAGCAGCCGGCCGTCGGCACTCCCCCTGAGCGCGATGGTGACTCCGCGCTCGTCGGCGGCCGGCCTCCACACGTCCAGCCTCTCCCGCACGATGTCCAGCAGGTGCAGTGGCTCCGCCGCCGACACCTTGGCCTCGGCCCGGGCCAGCACCAGCAGGCCGTTGACCAGGCGGCTCATCCGGACCACCTCCGCCGTCGCCTGCTCCACGTCCTCCTTGACGAACTCGTCGTCCACGCCGTCCGCGATGTTGTCCAGCGACAGCCGCAACGCGGTGAGAGGAGTGCGGAGTTGATGCGAGGCGTCCGCCACGAAGATGCGCTGCGAGGCGATCAGGGTGTCCAGGCGCTCGCCCGCCTGGTTGAGCGTGCGGGCGAGGGTCTGTGTCTCCTTCGGGCCCGTCACGGGAGAGCGGGCCGACAGGTCGCCGTCGCTGAACCTGCTCGCCGTGTCGTTGAGCTGGCGCAGCGGGCGGGTGAGCCGACGGGCCACCCCCGCGCCCACCACGGCGGCCACGGCGAGGACGGCCACCGCGAGGCCCGCGCGGAAGCCCCAGATCTTCCACAGCCGGCTGGTCAGATCGTCGGTCTCGTACACGATGCGTACGGCGCCGACGACCGGACCCTGGTTGCGGCCGTCGAGGTCCTCCTTGCTCGCGCGGGCGGCCACCGTGATCTTCAGCTCCGGCCCCCAGATGAAGGAGGAGCCCCAGTCGGTCGTGGACTTGCCCGTCTGAAGGGCCTTGGTGAGAGCCGCGTCCTGCTTGGGGCTCGGCAGACGTGTTTCGCAGCGTTTGGTCACCTCGACCTCGCCGGGTGTCTGGCCGGCGTAGGCCTCGGCCATCTCGTCCAGCGCCGCGCACGACGGGGTGTTCCCGTTGCCGAGCAGCAGGGCCATGGTGTCGGCCTCGCGCAGGACGGAAGCCGCGGTGTCTTCCCGCAGCTGGTCCGTGAGCGTGAAGGCCACGGGCACGGTGAACAGGGCGATGGCGCCCGCGACGAGCGCGACGTAGCTACGGGTGAGCTGGCGGATCATGACGCGTCGCGACCCGCGTTCACGATCTCCAGCCGGAAGCCGACTCCGCGCACCGCCTCGATGGTGACCGCCCCGGCCAGCTTCCGCCGCAACGCCGCCACATGCACGTCCAGCGTCTTCGTCGGCCCGAACCAGTTGGCGTCCCAGACCGCTTCCATGATCTGCTCGCGCGACATCAGCGCCCCGGGCTCCTCGGTGAGGAAGGCCAGCAGGTCGTACTCCTTGGGCGCGAGGGCCACCTCCTCGCCGTCCAGACGGACGCGGGCCGCCTTGCGGTCGATGCTGAGGCGGTCGCCGTAGCGGTCCGGGCCGGCCTCGGCGGTGGCAGCGGCCGCGGACGTACGGGGTTGCATACGGCGCATCACCGCCCGTATCCGCGCGATGACCTCCCGCACCCCGAACGGCTTGGACACGTAGTCGTCGGCACCGAGCTCCAGCCCGACGACCCGGTCGGTCTCATCACTGCGGGCGCTGATCACGATGATCGGCACGTCGCCGCGCTCGCGCAGCGCCTTGCAGACGTCGAGGCCGTCGGTGTCGGGCAGGCCGAGATCGAGGAGTACGACGTCGTAGGGCTCGGGATGGCTCAGCGCCGCGCCGCCCGTGCTGACCCAGGCCACCTCGAAGCCGTAGCGCAGCAGACCGCGCCGGAGCGACTCGGCGACCGGTTCGTCGTCTTCCACCAGAAGTACGCGCACAGGCGGAACCTTAGTGGTTGAACTTTAAAGCCGACTGGTCGCCGAGCCGCCGGATGATCGACGAGCGATCAGTGAGCGGACAAAGCGGTTGTTACCACATCACCGGCAGCCGCTCCGGGATCCGCTTCATGAACCCGGTCCGCCACACCAGTTGCTCGATCGGCACCGCGAGCCGCAGCCCCGGCATCCGCTCCAGCAGGACCTCCAGCGCGAGCTCGGCGTGCTTGCGGCCGAGCGCGGTGGCGGGGCAGTAGTGGCGGCCGCCGCCGAAGGAGAGGTGCGCGGTGGCGTTCTCGCGGCCGAGGTCGACGGTGAGCGGGTCGGGGAAGGCGTCCGGGTCGAAGTTCGCGCCCTCGACCAGGACCAGGACGAGCTCGCCGGCCCGGACCTCCACGTCTCCGAGTCGTACGTCCTGCGTCGCCAGCCTCGGCAGACCGTCGCCGATGGACAGGTTGATCCGCAGGAGCTCGTCGACGGCGGCCGGGATCCTGCCGGGGTGCGCGACCAGTTCGGCCCGGAGGTCCGGGTGCTGGATCAGGGACACCAGCGCCATGGTCAGGAAGCCCGAGGTGGAGATGACGCCCGCGCCGAACATGGTCACCCCGACCGTCGCGAGCATCTCGTCGCTGAGATGGCCGTAGTCGGGGTCGGTGCGCAGGGCCGCCAGCTCGGCCATCAGACCGGTCGTCGCCGGGTCGTCGAGCCGCTCCGCCATGTACGCGATGTCCCGGTCCCAGTTCAGCCGGGCACCCGCGACCGGGCAGGCCGAGTTCATGAACGCGATGTCCAGGCTCCGCATCAGCTTCGGCGCGTCGGCCTGCGGGATGCCGAGGATGCGGCAGTGCATGCCCGCCGAGTACGGATCGGCGAAGCCGCCGCGCAGCTCCGCGGGGGCGCCCTCGCCGATCAGCCCGTCGACGAGCTCGGCGGCGTACGAGCGCATCCACTCCACGAGCCCGGGGCTCTTCGGATTGAGCGCCTTGAGCACGGCCTTGCGCAGCCCGGCCCCGGTGATGTTCCCCATGTTGTTGACGACCTCGGGCGGGATCGTCAGCGCGTACTGGCGGGGCACTCCGGGGGCGGAGGTGTCCTTGAGGCTGAACCGCGGGTCCTCGAGCACCTGCTTGCAGAGCTCGTACGACGACACCAGCCAGGCCTCGTCGCCGGCGATGGTACGGACCCGCCGTACCGGCGTCTTGGTACGCAACTCCTCGACCTCCCCCGGGAGTTGGTCGCCGCGCCAGGAGAACGGGAAGTCGATGAGGTCGTCAGTGAGCATCGGTGGCGCCCTCCGTGTCGGTTCCCTCGGCCGGGGTGACGATGGCGTGGCCCTGGTTGCGGGAGGCGCGCAGGCCGGCGCCCCGGGAGTAGAGGAGCTCGGCCATCGGCAGGAGCTGGTGGTAGCAGTTGAGGGAGGAGGGGACGCCGAGGATGGCGGGGGTGTCCAGGAAGAGGGGGGCCTCGGCGCAGACGTAGGCCAGGCAGACCTCGCGCTGTGCCTCGGTCACCCGTCCCGCCTTGCCGGCCAGGAAGGAGTCGACGAGTTTCTCGCAGGTCGTGCGGAACTCGTCGTCGGTGGCGAGCCGCGCATGGAGGTGGTCGTGGATCTCGCGGTACGCCGGGTTGCCGCGGAAGTCGGACATGGCGTGGGCGCGCAGCCGGGTGCCGCCGGGGTCGACGGTCCGGGCGGCCTGTACGGCGCCGAGGACCTTGGCCCGTACGCCGCGCAGGTTCTTCACGGCTT
Source organism: Streptomyces sp. NPDC051243 (assembly GCF_044455405.1). Lineage (NCBI taxonomy): Bacteria > Bacillati > Actinomycetota > Actinomycetes > Kitasatosporales > Streptomycetaceae > Streptomyces > Streptomyces sp. NPDC051243. The sequence continues at coordinate 579,473 of NZ_JBITES010000004.1, forward strand.
TGCGGCGGGCGTCGTCGGGTGGATAGCCGGACGCCGCGTACATCTCGGCCACGTACAGGTCCGTGTAGACGAAGTCCACCCGCTCGAACAGGGCGAGGCCCCAGCGGGCGAGATCGTGCACACGTTGGGCGGAGAAGTAGCTGTTGCCCGGGGAGACACCGATGACGGCGTGGTCGCCGGCGGCGCGGATGACTTCGCAGTGGGGTGTGAAGGGCTCGACCTCGAAGAGGTCGGCCGCGGTGGTGGAAGAGGTGACGTGCTGGATCTTCGAAGCGGTCGCAGTCGTCAAGGGAGGAGAAATCCTTCGCGTCGCAAGTCCCGATGGAGCCGTGTGCTCCTGGTGTAGCGACGACGACGCGAAGTTAGCGGGCGGCTACTCAGAGCGTCAATGGTGGTGAGCTGTGCCACTTCCCCGTGTGCCGCCCCCTTCACCGGGCAGACACCACCCCGAGCGTTCGGATCTCACCATCTGGGAACCCCAAGGTCGTTTTCGGACGCTCGGTAAACTGAGCCGACACACACGGACTGAGCGAGGAGCGCACGTGGGCCTTGTCGTGCAGAAGTACGGAGGCTCCTCCGTAGCCGATGCCGAGGGCATCAAGCGCGTCGCCAAGCGAATCGTCGAAGCGAAGAAGAACGGCCACCAGGTGGTCGTCGTCGTTTCCGCGATGGGCGACACGACGGACGAGCTGATCGATCTCGCCGAGCAGGTATCGCCGATGCCGGCTGGGCGTGAGTTCGACATGCTGCTGACCGCCGGAGAGCGTATCTCCATGGCGCTGCTGGCCATGGCGATCAAAAACCTGGGCCACGAGGCCCAGTCCTTCACCGGCAGCCAGGCAGGCGTCATCACCGACTCGGTCCACAACAAAGCCCGGATCATCGACGTCACGCCGGGCCGTATCCGGGAATCGCTGGAACAGGGCAACATCGCCATCGTCGCCGGGTTCCAGGGCGTCAGCCAGGACAAGAAGGACATCACCACGCTGGGCCGCGGCGGCTCCGACACGACCGCCGTCGCGCTCGCGGCCGCGCTGGACGCCGAGGTGTGCGAGATCTACACCGATGTGGACGGCGTGTTCACCGCCGACCCGCGCGTGGTGAAGAAGGCGAAGAAGATCGACTGGATCTCCTTCGAGGACATGCTGGAGCTGGCCGCGTCCGGCTCGAAGGTGCTGCTCCACCGGTGTGTGGAGTACGCCCGTCGTTACAACATCCCGATCCACGTCCGGTCCAGCTTCAGCGGGCTGCAGGGCACCTGGGTCAGCAGCGAGCCGATCGAGCAAGGGGACAAGAAGGTGGAGCAGGCCATCATCTCCGGTGTCGCGCACGACACCTCCGAGGCCAAGATCACGGTCGTCGGCGTGCCGGACAAGCCGGGCGAGGCCGCCGCGATCTTCCGGACGATCTCCGACGCCGAGATCAACATCGACATGATCGTGCAGAACGTGTCCGCCGCGTCCACCGGGCTGACGGACATCTCCTTCACGCTCCCCAAGGCCGAGGGCCGCAAGGCCATCGACGCCCTGGAGAAGAACAAGCACGGCATCGGCTTCGACTCGCTGCGTTACGACGACCAGATCGGCAAGATCTCGCTGGTCGGCGCGGGGATGAAGACCAACCCGGGCGTGACGGCCGACTTCTTCACCGCCCTGTCCGACGCCGGGGTGAACATCGAGCTGATCTCGACCTCCGAGATCCGTATCTCGGTCGTCACCCGCGCCGACGACGTCAACGAGGCCGTCCGCGCCGTGCACACGGCCTTCGGCCTGGACTCGGACAGCGACGAGGCCGTGGTGTACGGAGGCACCGGACGCTGATGGCGGGGATCGGGTCCCGCCGACCGACGCTGGCGGTCGTGGGGGCGACCGGAGCCGTCGGCTCGGTCATGCTCCAGATCCTGTCCCAGCGCGCGGACGTCTGGGGCGAGATCCGTCTGATCGCCTCACCGCGCTCGGCCGGCCGCAAGCTGGCCGTGCGCGGCGAGGAGGTCGAGGTCGTGGCGCTCACCGAGGAGGCCTTCGCCGGGGTCGACATCGCGATGTTCGACGTCCCCGACGAGGTGTCCGCCCGCTGGGCGCCGATCGCCGCCGCCAAGGGCGCGGTGGTGGTGGACAATTCGGGCGCCTTCCGGATGAACCCGGAGGTGCCCCTCGTCGTTCCCGAGGTCAATCCGCACGCCGTACGGATGCGGCCGCGCGGCATCGTCGCCAACCCCAACTGCACGACCCTGTCCATGATCGTGGCGCTGGGCGCGCTGCACGCGGAGTTCGGCCTGCACGGGCTGGTGGTGTCCTCCTACCAGGCGGTGAGCGGGGCCGGGCGGGCCGGAGTGGAGACGCTCAGGCAGCAACTGTCCCTGGTCGCCGGTACGGAACTGGGGACGACTCCCGGTGACGTACGGCGGGCCGTCGGGGACAACACCGGGCCGTTCCCCGAGCCGGTCGCGCTGAACGTGGTGCCGTGGGCCGGGTCGCTGCGCGAGGACGGCTGGTCGTCGGAGGAGATGAAGGTGCGGGACGAGTCCCGCAAGATCCTCGGACTGCCGAAGCTGCCGGTCGCGGTGACCTGTGTGCGGGTGCCGGTGCTGACCGGGCACTCGCTGACCGTGCACGCCCGCTTCGAGAACGAGGTCACGGTCGCCAAGGCCCGCGAGATCCTGGCCACCACACCGGGGGTCGTGCTGTACGACGACCCGGAGGCCGGGGAGTTCCCGACCCCCGCCGACGTGGTGGGCACGGATCCGACCTGGGTCGGCCGGGTGCGGCGCGCGCTCGACGATCCGACGGCGCTCGAACTCTTCGTCTGCGGCGACAACTTGCGCAAGGGCGCGGCGCTGAACACCGCGCAGATCGCCGAGCTCGTGGCGGCCGAGTTCGGGTGAGCCGAGCCCGGGTGCCGGAAAACTTCTGGGCCGTGGCCGAAATGTTTGTAGGATCCATGTGAAGAATGTGAGCCGATCGATGGTCCGGACCACTTGATCCGGGCTGCGCGGCAACAGAAGATTTCCTCCCCGCCCTGCAACCGCTTGCAGGGCGGGGAGCGTCTTTGCGGTCACCCTCGTGGGGCTGAGGACGCGTTTTTTTCTGGCGTGGGGACGCCATGAGCAGGGCGTGGGGACGCCCGTTCATATGGGACATAAGGGAAGAGCGGGTAGGCATGTGGGCGTTTGACGCACGGTCAGTTGTGCTGCCTGGCACGAGAGCGGTGGCCGCCGGGGCCTGTGGGTCGGTCGCGGGGACTGACGCAAAAGTGACGTCCGGCACGTACAACCCTCGCGGGGGGACGCGTGTCCAACTGGCGTGGCAGAGGTACTCGACTTCAGTGCGGCGACCCGCGGTACGGCACTACGGCCGCCCCGCCGGCCCGGCAGGTCCGGCGTGCCCGGCGGCATGCCGGTGATCGCGCCCATGCCCGCAGCGCGGCCCGCCCGCATCCCCAGTCAGCGCGACGGCGCCGACCACGCCGAGAACACCGCGGCGGCCGGTACGACCGTCGACCACCTCACCGAGACCTACCGGGCGCACTACCGCTCCCTGCTGGGTCTCGCGGCCCTCCTCCTCGACGACACCGCCTCCTGCGAGGACGTCGTCCAGGAGGCGTTCATCCGCGTCCACTCCGCGCGCAAGCGCGTCCGGGACCCGGAGAAGACGCTGGCCTACCTCCGCCAGACCGTCGTCAACCTGTCCCGCTCCGCCCTGCGCCGCCGCATACTCGGACTGAAGCTGCTGTCCAAGCCGATGCCCGACATGGCGAGCGCGGAGGAGGGGGCCTACGACCAGCTCGAGCGCGACTCGCTGATCCGGGCCATGAAGGGCCTGCAGCGCCGCCAGCGCGAGGTGCTGGTCCTTCGGTATTTCGCGGACATGACCGAGGCCCAGGTCGCCGAGACGCTCGGTATCTCGCTGGGCTCGGTGAAGGCGTACGGCTCGCGCGGCATCGCGGCGCTGCGGGTCGCCATGGAGGCGCCGGCATGAGCAAGGACAAGGACGGGCGGCGTGCCCCGCACGTCCCCCACCAGCCCTCGGGGGATCCCCCCACGCCGTTCGGACGGCGGGGGAGCCATGGTCCGGCCGGGGGGTCGGACAAGCAAGAGCCGAAGCAATCGCACGCTGGGAACGGAACTGTGAACCACGGCCCCGATGACCAGGGCCCCGAAGGGCTCGAATCGGACGAGCTGGCGCTGCGCCGCATGCTGCAGCAGGCGGTCCAGGAGATCGAGCCGCGCGACGGCACGCTGGACCATCTGCGGCGTGCGGTGCCCGCGCGGCGGGCGCGCAAGCGGCAGGCGCTCGTCGGCATGGCGGCCGCGTGCCTCTTCGTCGGCACCGCCGTCCCGGCCCTGGTGCACGTCTCCAACGTCACCGACTCCAGTGTCAACTCGACCAACGCCGGCCATGGCGAACAGGCGCAGGGCGGGGCCGGGCAGGGCGAGGAGACGGCGGGCGGCGAGAGCACCTCCGGCGGCTCCTCGGGTAGCACCGAGGACAAGGGCCAGGGGAGCGAGAAGGAGGAGGACAAGGGCACCGGCACGGGCCCGGGTGCCGGCTCCGGAAGCCCCGACAATCCCCTGGAGACCAGCCCGGCCGGCGTCGCCGCGTGCACCGCCGACCAGCTCGGCGTGGCGAGCCAGGCCGCCGACGCCGCGGACTCGTCCGGCACGGTGTACGGCACCTTCGGCTTCAGCAACGTCTCCACCACCGACTGCGTCGTGAGCGGCCCGGGCACGGTGAGTGCCGTGCCCGCGGGGGCGGCGGACCCGGCGAAGGTCTTCGTGTCCCGGCATGCCGCCGGTGACCCGGCGGCCGGCCTGCCCGACCCGTCGCAGGAGCTCACCTCGCTGGTCCTCAAGCCGGGCGAGTCGTACGCGGTGAAGTTCGCCTGGGTCCCCTCGGAAACCTGCCCCACGAACGGCGAGACCAGCGGCGGCCCCACAGGGGAGCCCACACCCGACCCGACCCCGACCGAGGTCAACTCCGGCACCACGGACGGCACCTCGACGGGCGGCGACACCGGAACCTCCACCCAGCTGATGAGGGAGGACACCACGGTCGACGGAAGCGTCACGATCGCCAACACGACGGAGGCGGGCGGCCCGACGGCCACGGTGGTGGTGTCCAACGCGTGTGCGGGGACCGTGTACTGGACGGGCGTGGTGACGGGGGCGTAGCGAGTGGCGCCGCACGTCGCTCGCCGCCGTGGGCCGGCTGGGGGCTGCCGCCCCCGGGCCCCGCTTCCACAGGTTTGGCCGCTTCAGCCCTGAAAGGGCCTCGTCCTCAGACCCCGGACGGGCTGGAAACGCGCTCCTCGTCCGGCGCCAGACCCAACTCCGCGTCCCGGGCGAACTCCACCTCACGGCGGAGCAGCCGGAACCACATGAAGACCACGAAGCCCGCGAAGACGAACCACTCACCGGTGTAACCGAGGTTCTGGAACGCCTTCAGGTCGAGGCCGGTGTCGTTGGCGGCAGCCACCGGTACGGCCTTCATGCCGGAGTCGCCCTTGTTGAGGGTGACCCAGGCGTCGTAGACGTCGTACGACACCAGGTTCACCAGCGACGCCGCGCTGATCGCCCCCGTCTGGCCCGACGGCAGGCCCCCCTGCGCGGGCACGCCGTTCTCGCCCGGCACCTCGGACGCCTGGAGCGCCCCCATGACCGTGACCTCGCCGCCGGGTGCGGCCGGGGCCTCGGCCCGGTCGGCGTCACCGGGCAGCCAGCCCCGCACGACCGGCAGGGCCTTGCCGTCGTCGGTGCGCAGCAGTGTCAGGACGTAGTAGCCGCGCTTGCCGTCCAGCTCCCGGTCCGGCACGAGCAACTGCTCGCCGTACCGTCCGCTCGCCGTGGCCTGCCTGCCCACCGTCGCCTTGTCCACGGGCAGCAGCTCGGCCAGCGGACGGGCCGCCTCCCGCTTGTTCTCCGCGGCCTGCTCGCCGGCGCTGCGATGGTCCTCCACCCGTGCCTCGAACCGGCCCAGCTGCCATGACCCCATGAACACGCAGAAGGGGATGGCGAGCAGCACGAAGAGGTTGATCCCCCACCAACGGGGCGTCAGCAGAAACCGGTACACGCCCTCAACGGTACGGGGCTCCTGCGCAGGGCCGGGCCGCGGGGTCAGTACCGTTCGGTGAGGTGTTCGCGGCCGGCCGGTGGCTCGTAGGGCTCCGGCCAGAAGTCCGTGATCGTGGATATCCGGCCGCTCCCGTCGCCGGTGAAGAACGAGACGGCGTACATCTCCTCCAGCCCCACCGTGACGTGGGCCCAGGTCACGACCTGGCCCGGCTCGGCGACGATCCGCTCGATCCGGAGGTGCCAGTCACCCGGATACTCCCGGTTGAACTGCACATACCGCTCCCGGCCGCTGATCCGCTCCCGCGTCTGGGGCAGCGTGTACGTCACGTCCTCGGCGAGTGTGTCCGCGAACGCGTCCCACTCCCGGGCCTCGGCGGTGGCCCAGAACCTCTCGACTGTCTTCCGCAGATCGGTCATGCCAAGCAGTCTGCACCCCGCCACTGACAATGGCCTTGACCTGCGTAAACGCTGTCGATGGTGGAGGGTCTGAGGAAGCGCCGGGCCCTCTCGGGCCCTTCGAGCAGGGAGCCCCGGTCCCGCACCGCGTCCTGCACGGCAGTCCTGTACCGCGGTCCCGTACCGAGCGGTTTGCGTGATCCCAGTCCGCAGGCGCCGGGGAGTACGTGAGTGCGAAGTTATCCACAGGCTGGGGACCTCGGCAGCGGATTGTCGGCCGGGCCAGGCACTATGGGCCCATGACTGAGAGCCACGGGTCCGATTCGCGGGATCACCACATGCAGGACAAGGACATGCCGGACTGGGAGAAGCGCTTCAGGGCGCCCCGGGTGTCGCTGCCCGACTGGGCGGAGGACGCCCCGGACCGCTCGTTGTTCGTGTCCAACGCCACGGGGACGTACGAGCTGTACGCCTGGGACCGTGCGACGGGCGAGCAGCGCCAGGTGACCGACCGGCCGAACGGCACGACGGACGGCGTGCTGTCGCCGGACGGCGCGTGGATCTGGTGGTTCGACGACAAGGACGGCGACGAGTTCGGCGTCTGGCGCCGCCAGGGCTTCGGCGGCGGCGAGGACGAGCTGGCGGCGCCGGGCCTGGACCCCTCGTACCCGGCCGGCCTCGCTCTGGGCCGCGACGGCCGTACGGCGATCGTGGGCCGCTCCACGGACGAGGACGGCACGACGATCCATCTGGCCCGTACCGGCGAGCCTCCCGCGGAGATCTACCGCCACCGTGAGTCCGCGGGCGTCGGCGACCTGTCGCACGACGGCACGCTGATCGCCATCGAACACACCGAGCACGGCGACGCCATGCACTCGGCACTGCGCGTCCTGCGCCCCGACGGCTCGACGGTCGCCGAGCTCGACGACACCAAGGGCGGCTCCGAGGAGCTCGGCCTGGAGGTCCTGGGCTTCGCCCCGGTCGACGGCGACACGCGCCTGCTCATCGGCCACCAGAGGCGCGGCCGCTGGGAGCCGCTGGTGTGGGACGTGGCGACGGGGGAGGAGACGGACCTCGGGCTGGAGCTGCCGGGTGATGTGAGCGCGGAGTGGTATCCCGACGGGACCGGTCTGCTGATCGTGCACAGCTTCGAGGCGCGCAGCGAGCTGTTCCGTTACGACCTGGCCCGGCGTGAGCTGGTGCGGATCCCGACCCCGGCGGGCTCGGTGTCCGGGGCGACGGCCCGGCCGGACGGCAGCGTGGAGTATCTGTGGTCGTCGGCGGCCGAGCCGTCGGCGGTGCGGTCGACGACGGGACGGGTCGTGCTGGACCCGCCCGGCATGAAGTCTCCCCGCTCGGTCCCGGTGGAGGACGTGTGGGTGGAGGGCCCGGGCGGCCGCGTCCACGCCCTCGTGCAGCGCCCGGCGGGCGCCGAGGGCCCGCTCCCCACGGTCTTCGACATCCACGGCGGCCCGACCTGGCACGACAGCGACGCGTTCGCGGCGGGCCCCGCGGCCTGGGTGGACCACGGCTACGCGGTCGTCCGGGTGAACTACCGCGGCTCGACGGGGTACGGCCGCGCCTGGACGGACGCGCTCAAGCACCGGGTCGGACTGATCGAGCTGGAGGACATCGCGGCGGTCCGGGAATGGGCGGTGACGTCCGGCCTGGCCGACCCGTCCCGCATCGTCCTGACCGGCGGTTCCTGGGGCGGCTACCTCACCCTGCTCGGCCTCGGCACCCAGCCGGACGCGTGGACGGTGGGCATCGCGGCGGTCCCGGTCGCCGACTACGTCACGGCGTACCACGACGAGATGGAGTCCCTGAAGGCCCTCGACCGCACGCTCCTGGGCGGCACACCGGAGGAGGTGCCGGAGCGCTACGAGGCGTCGTCCCCGCTCACCTACGTCGACCAGGTGAAGGCCCCGGTCTACATCTCGGCCGGCGTGAACGACCCGCGCTGCCCGATCCGCCAGATCGACAACTACGTGAAGCGCCTGGAGACCAGAGGCGCGGTCCACGAGGTGTACCGCTACGACGCCGGACACGGCTCGCTGGTGGTGGACGAGCGGATCAAGCAGGTACGGCTGGAACTGGACTTCGCGGAGCGGCACTTGAGGAAGGGGCAGGATTCCTAGACGCCGGCCCGCAATCTCGGCCTGTCTGGGGTCCCCCCTGCTCGAAGAGCTTGGGGGAGTTTGAGGGGCGGCGGGGGCGAAGAACCCCCCGGCGTCCCGCCCCGGGCGTCACACCCCCGGCGTCACGCCCCCGCCCGCTCCCGTGACCGCCTCCCCAGCAGCTCCGCCAGCCCCCGTCGCGTGGCGGCCAGCACCACCCGGTCGTCCTTCTGGAGCACGTAGGTGTCGGGCAGGTCCCACACCCACCCCGACGGATGGCCGCCCGCCCGGGAATCCTCGTACGCCTCCTCGACCGCCGGTTCCTCCCGGCGTTCCTCGGGGCGTCCCTCCCGTGGGGTCCGGTCCAGGGCCAGTACCCGCCAGGCGCCCGCCCGGAAGGCCTCGCCGACGGTCTTGTCCTCAAGCTGTGGATGGCCCGCGACATCCACCTCCGCGAACAGCAGCACCCGCCGCTCGACGGGAATCGCCCCCAGGATCTGCCGCCCCATCATCGCCCCGGCGAACGCGGGCGCGGCCAGATGGGTCACGCTGCGGCTGCGGGTGGAGGCGTGGGGGTGCGCGGCGCGCAAGGTGCGGTAGACGGCGGTGGCGAAGTCGTCGTCGTACAGACGCAGGACGACCCGCAGATCGGGCCGTACGGACCGGGCATACAGTGCGGCCTCGAGGTTCGTCGTGTCCGCGCTGGTCACCGCGAGAAGCGCGTCCGCCCGGTGGATCTTGGCCGCCTCCAGGACGCCTTCCTGGGTGACGTCCCCGAGCACCACCGGCACCCGCAGCCGACGTGCCGTCGCGAGCCCGCGTGCCTCGGGGTCGGCCTCGACGCACACCACGGGGATGTGCAGTTCCCGCAGCCGGGTCAGCACCCGGGTACCGATCTTGCCGAGGCCGAGCAGCACCACATGCCCGCCCAGCCCACGCGGCGGTTTGCGCAGGGCGGACGCGGTGCGGAACGTGCCCAGCGCCTCCAGCACCGCCGCCAGGAGCACCGGAAGCAGCAGCAGTCCCATCAGCCCGGACAGGAGCTGGAGGATCTGGCGGGCCAGGGACTGGTGGAGCGCGGGTTCGTTGATGGCGAAGAGATCGAGGAGGGTCATGTACGTCGCGTAGAGGGGGTGTTCGCCGGTCACCACCGTCAGCGCCACGGCGAGCGCCGCCACACACCCCACCAGTCCGGCCAGCGACCACCTCAACCGCCGCGAGAACAGGGACCCGAACGACGGTACGACCCCTCTGCCGGACGGCAGGGACGGGCCCGCGTACGACACCTGCTCCAGGACGACCGTTCCCCGCCCCTCGGCCTCCCGCACCGCCGCCGCGTCCGGCAGCAGCAGCGGACCGTGCTCCCCGTTGCCCTCCGAACCGGCCGCTCCGGCCGGGTCGTTGCTGGACAGCACGGCCAGGGTGGCCAGCCCGGAAGGCGGCGCCTGACCGGGACGCAGCGGCGGGCGCTCCACGGCGCGCAGCAGCAGGCCGTCCGTCTGTACGACCTTGGTGGTGCCGGCGACGGCGGTGGCGGCCAGCGCGGGGGCGGCCGTATCGGCGTCGGAGAGGACGGTTGTCGAGGCGTCCAGCCCCGCGTCACCCACGCCGGTCGCCAACGCGGCCGCCTGGTCGAGGAGTTCCTCGATGTGCTGGCCCAACCGGCGGTTGTACAGGCGCAGGACGAGCCGGAGGCGGGGGTTGAGGCGGCGGGCGGTGAGGGCGGCGCGGATGTTGGTCTCGTCGTCGTCATAGACGAGGGCGAGCGCGGCGGCCCGTTCCACGCCCGCCTCGGCGAGCTTCTCCTCGGTCGCCTCGGCGGCCTCCACCACCCGGATGCTCCCGGCCGGCTCACTGCCGCCGGTGCCGCCGCCGGTCCCGCTGACCGTCCGGTTGACGGCCGCGTTCATCATCCGGTCGATGAACGCCGCCGACACCGCCCGGGCCCGGCCCACGACCGGCGTCCGTACCGTCCGCTCGGATGGCGGCACGACGAGCGTGACCTGTTCGCCGTACACACCGCGCAACTCGTCGGCCAGCCGATGCGCCAGCCCGTCGTCGCCGCACACCACCATCTGCGCGGCGGTGTCATTCCCTAAGCCCTGGAATCCCTGATTCGGAACGCTCCCCACGAGGGAAAAGACTGCCTCAATGTGACGGGTGGTTCCAGAAGCGGTCCCTCGCACCTGAACGACCGCGCCCCGCCGGCCGTATGAGAGGGGAGGGAAACCAGCGCCCTTCCGCACCACCGGAGGTACCTCGCCCGTGGCGATCAGCAAAGCGGCCCCGCAGGGGACCGACGACCACAGGGAGCAGCAGGCGAGGCCGCAGGAGGAGGGCCGGCACCTCAACTCCCCCCTCCTCCTCACCATGCTGATGGTCGTGCTGGTGCTCCTTCAGAGCCCGATCCGCCGCGCGCTCTCCGCCCCGGTCATGCAGAGCTGGACGACGGTGTTCGTCGCGGTGATGGTGCAGGCACTGCCCTTCCTGGTGCTCGGCGTGCTGCTCTCGGCGGCGATCGCGGTGTTCGTGCCGCCGTCCTTCTTCGCCCGGGCGCTGCCGAGCCGCCCCGCCCTCGCCGTACCGGTCGCTTCGGCGGCGGGCGCGGTGCTGCCCGGCTGCGAGTGCGCGTCCGTGCCGGTGGCGGGGGCACTGGTGAGGCGGGGCGTCACCCCGGCCGCGGCGCTCGCCTTCCTGCTCTCCGCCCCGGCGATCAACCCGATCGTGCTGACGGCGACGGCCGTCGCCTTTCCCGGCGATCCGGAGATGGTTCTCGCCCGGCTGGTCGCGAGCCTCCTGGTGGCCTGCGCGATGGGCTGGCTGTGGCTGCGCCTGGGCCGTACCGACTGGCTGAAGCCACCGACCCGCCCCTCCCACGACGGCCACACCAAGGGCGAGGCCTTCTGGGGCTCGGTCCGGCACGACGTGATGCACGCGGGCGGCTTCCTGGTGGTCGGCGCGATGGCGGCGGCGACCCTCAAGGCGGTGGCCCCGGAGAGCTGGCTGCGGGCCGCCGCCGACAACCCCGTGCTGTCGGTCCTCGTCCTCGCGGTCCTGGCCGTGCTGCTGTCGATCTGCTCGGAGGCGGACGCGTTCGTGGCGGCGTCGCTGTCGCAGTTTTCGCTCACGGCCCGGCTCACGTTCCTGGTCGTGGGCCCGATGATCGACCTGAAGCTCTTCGCGATGCAGGCGGGAACCTTCGGCCGCGCCTTCGCCCTGCGCTTCGCACCGGCCACGTTCGCGCTGGCCGTGGGGGTGTCGGTGCTGACCGGTTGGGTGATCCTGTGAACCGCCAGGCGCAGTCCGCCGTCCTGTTCCTGCTCGGCGCGTCCCTGCTGCACGCGGGCACGACCGACCTCTATCTGCGGTACGTCAAGCAGGGCCTGCGTCCGCTGGTGCTGGTGGCCGGCGCGGTGCTGATCGCGGCGGCGGTGGCGACGGTGTGGTACGAGCTGAAGCGGGCGCGAAGCCGGAAGCAGGCCCACGTCTCCCGGGCCGACGACGGCCACCATGAGCCCCGCGAGGGCGACGAGGCCCAGCGTCACTATCGACACCGTGAGGACGAAGAGACCCACCACCACGAACCCCGCGTCTCCTGGCTCCTGGTCCTCCCCCTCTTCGCCCTGATCCTGGTCGCCCCGCCCGCCCTCGGCTCCTACAGCGCGACCCGCACCGGTACGGCCCTCCAGGAACCCCTCGCCTACCCCGCCCTCCCGGCCGCCGACCCCCTGCCCCTCAGCGTGGTCGACTACGCGGGCCGCGCCGTCTACGACCACGGCCGCACCCTGCGCGACCGCCGGATCAGGCTCACCGGCTTCCTGGCCCTGGACCCCGACGGCACCCCCTACCTCGTCCGTATGGCCCTCAACTGCTGCGCCGCCGACGGCCGGCCGGTCAAGGTGGCCCTGACCGGCCAGGTCCCACCGGTCCTCCAGCCCGACACCTGGCTCCAGATCACCGGCACCTACACCCCACGCCGCGCCGAGGACCCGGTCAACGGCGGCCCGATCCCGTACATCCAGGTCACGGAGGCGAAGCCGGTGAAGGCGCCGAAGGATCCGTACGACGAGAGCTGGAACGGCTGACCCGGCCCTCGGCCGAGCCCTTGGCCCGCCGGGCCGAACCCATGGCACCCGGGCCGAACCCATGGCACCCGGGCCGAACCCATGGCACCCGGGCCGGAACCCATGGCCCCATGGCCCCATGGCCCCCGGGCCGGAACCCTTGGCGGGACTCCCGATACGGCACTACCCTGACCCTAAATCTGATGGACCGTCAGATAAGGCGCTTCGGGAGGTAAGCGTGGCCAGTACCGAGAGCGGCACGAAGGACCTGCCCAGGGCCGTCGGCAAGGACCTGCCCAAGGTCATCAGCGTCGACGACCATGTGATCGAGCCCGCGCACCTCTTCGAGACCTGGCTCCCGGCCAAGTACCGGGACCGGGGCCCGAAGCCGCTGACCGCCGGGATCGGTGAACTCGAGTACGTCGGCGGGAAGTACCGCTTCACCACGGACCCCGACGGCCAGATCACCGACTGGTGGGAGTACGAGGGCGACCTCTTCCCGTACAAGCGCATCATCGCGGCCGTCGGCTTCTCCCGGGACGAGATGACGCTCGACGGCATCACGCGCGAGCAGATGCGGCGCGGCTGCTGGGACCCGAAGGCCCGGCTGGCGGACATGGACATCAACCACGTCGAGGCCTCGCTCTGCTTCCCGACCTTCCCGCGCTTCTGCGGTCAGACCTTCGCCGAGGCCAAGGACAAGGAGGTCGGGCTGGCCTGTGTGCGCGCCTACAACGACTGGATGGTCGAGGAGTGGTGCGGCGACAGCGGCGGCCGGCTGATCCCGCTGTGCCTCATCCCGCTGTGGGACATCGACCTCGCCGTCGCGGAGATCCACCGGAACGCGGCGCGGGGCGTACGCGCGGTGACCTTCAGTGAGATCCCCACCTACCTCGGACTGCCGTCCATCCACTCCGGCTACTGGGACCCGTTCTTCGCGGCCTGCGAGGAGACCGGCACGGTCGTCAACATGCACATCGGCAGCAGCTCGCAGATGCCGGCCGCGTCCCCCGACGCCCCGCCCGCCGTCCAGGCGTCCCTCAGCTTCAACAACGCCATGGCGTCGATGATGGACTTCCTCTTCTCCGGGGTCCTGGTGAAGTTCCCCCGGCTCAAACTCGCGTACAGCGAAGGTCAGATGGGCTGGATCCCGTACGCCCTGGAGCGCGCGGACGACGTCTGGGAGGAGCACCGGGCCTGGGGTGGCGTGAAGGACCTGATCCCGGAGCCGCCGTCGACGTACTACTACCGCCAGATCTTCTGCTGCTTCTTCCGCGACAAGCACGGCATCGAGGCGATCGAGACGGTCGGCGTCGACAACGCGACCTTCGAGACGGACTACCCGCACGTCGACTCGACCTGGCCGGAGACCAGGCGGGTCGCCGAGGAGCACGTCGGCGGGCTCTCCGACGAGGTCGCCTACAAGCTGCTGCGCGGAAACGCGATCCGGATGCTTGAACTCCCCTTTGACCAGTAGGGCTTGGCGCGCGGGTCGCGAGGGCCAAGAGGATTAGGAGGGTTCGGCGGCTGGGCAGTCCAGTCATGAAAGCCCGGCCACGGTCCACGACGGGAGCGCGGATGAAGGTCTCCATCGATCCGAACCTCTGTTACGGCTCTGCCGAGTGCGTCCACCGCGCCCCCTCGGTCTTCGAGTTCGTGGACGAGTACGGCGTCGTGCGACCGGGACGGGAGGACAGCGGCGCCGACCCGCGGGTGCGGGAGGCCGTCGAGAAGTGCCCGTCCCAGGCCATCTCCCTCACGGAATAGCAGGCGGATCGCCGAACAGCGGGCGGGTCACCGGACGGTGGGTCACCGGACGGTGGGTGGGTCACCGGACGGCTGGTGGATGGCCGAGTGGTGGGCCGGGTGGCGGGCTGATCGCCGGGTGGTGGGCCGGGTGGCGGGGCTGATCACCGAGTGGCGGGCCGGATGGCGGGGCCGATCACCGACTGGCCGGCGGGCAGCGCCAGCCGAACGAGCCCAGTGCCCGTGCCCTGGCCTCCACCACTGCCATGCGAGCCGCCCGCTCCTCCCGGTCGACGTGCGCCCGCTGACCCGTCATCTGGCCCTCCCACTTGCGGTAGAGCAGCCCCACCTCCGCCGAGAACCAGCCCCGGCTCACGGAGCCGAGCGCGAGCAGCAGGCCGGTGTCCTCCGAGGCCGGCAGCGCCATCCAGCCGCCGAGGCCGAGCAGCAGGTCGCGGCGTACGCAGAGGGTCGCGGGGTGGACCTGGGCGCGGAAGTCGTGCGCCTTCCAGAAGTCGAGCACGGCGCCGCGCTCGATCGGCCCGTCGTCGGGGTCGTCGGGGAAACCGGCCGTCGAGCCGTCCGGCAGGAGGTCCAGGACGCGGGAGGTCGTCCAGCCGACCGAGCCGTCGGCTTCCAGGACGTCCACGTCACGGGCCAGCGCCCCCGGCGTGAGCTGGTCGTCGGCGTCCAGGATCTTCACGTACTCGCCCTCGGCGTGCGCGAGCGCGATGGTGCGGGCCACTCCGGGGCCACCGGGGCGGCCCTGACGGAAGGTCACGCGCGCGTCGTCGGGGACGTACGGGCGGACCTCGTCAGTCCTCCCGTCCTCCTGGATCACCCAGTGCCACTCCCAGCCCGCCGGCAACTCCTGCGCGTCGAGCGACTTGTGGGCCTCCGGCAGGAAGGCCGCCGAAGGGCCGTGCACAGCGGTGACGACGATGACGCGCTTTGTGGGGGAGTCCTGTGGCACGCGGTCAGCGTACGGCTCACCGGCAGGACCCGCCGGGTCGGGGAGGCGCCGCCCCCGGGAGCCGGGGACATGCGAAGGCCCGACCGCTGGCGACGGGGGATGCACCAGCGATCGGGCTGTCCCCAACAGTAACAAGGCTGCCTCTCCGACGGGAGTCGACTGATCGGCTACATGGAGGGGTTGTGACCGGGATCACGGAAACCGCTGTCCGGCGATCCCTCGTCATGCCACATGCGTCCCCACCCCATCACTGAGCGCATGGACGCGCGGATGGCAGGCCCATGACCCGCGCATGAGTCGCGCCCGGATTCACGCCCGGATTCGCTCACGCCCGGATTCACGCCCGGATTCGCGCACGGATTCCCGCCCGGATTCGCTCACGCCCGGATTCACGCACGGACTCACGGTCGGACCTAGTTCGCGCACGGCGGCTCGTACGACAACCGAGGCAGATACTCGTCCCACTTCTCCCGCGTCAGCACGCCCCGCGTGGTCGAGCAGACGCGGCGGATCGCCTGGTCCACGTCCAGGTTCCACAGCCGTACGGTGTCGGTGCCGCTGGAGACGCCGAGCATGTGGCTCGTCGGGCTGAACGACAGGAAGTTGCCCGTCTTGGCGTTGGGGCTCATGGCCTGGCCGATGGGCGAGACGTCGGACGGGTCGGCGACGTTCCACAGCCGGACCGTGTTGTCGTCGCCACCGCTGGCCAGGGTGCGGCCGTCCTCGCTGAACGTCAGAGACACGACCGCCTCGGTGTGGCCGGTGAGGGGCGGGCCCTGGGTGGTCGCCGTGCGGGGGTCGGTGACGTCCCAGAGCCGTACGGTGTCGTCGTCGCCGCCGCTGGCGAGGGCGCTGCCGTCCGGGCTGTACAGCAGCGTGTTGACGGGGCCCGCATGGCCCGTGAGGGGCTTGCCGAGGCGGGTGACGTGCCGCGGGTCGGACACGTTCCACAGCCGCAGGGTGTTGTCCGCGCTGCCGCTGGCGAGCACGGAGCCGTCGGGGCTGAAGACGAGGGCGTTGACGTAGCCCTTGTGCCCGGTCAGCGGGGTGCCGAGCGGAACGGGGCGGGACGGGTCGTGGACGTCCCACAGCTGGATGGTGCGGTCCTCGTAGGCGGTCGCCAGGGTGCGGCCGTCGGGGCTGTAGGCCAGTGAGTCGGCGCCGGCGAACCGGGTGCGCAGGGTGAGGGGCGACCCGGCCAGAGCCGGGTGGGCCGGGTCGGTGACATTCCACAGGTACAGCGCGTGGTGTCCGGTCCGTACGGCGAGGGTGCGGCCGTCCGGGGAGAACGCCATCGAACGCTGGTAGCCGTCAGCGGGCATGAACGGTTTGCTCAGGGGCACGGGCCGGCCGGGAGCCGACACGTTCCACAGCCGGACCCTGCCGTCGCGCGCGGCGGTGGCGAGGAGCTTCCCGTCCGGGCGGAACGCACCGCTGCGGCCGGTCATGTCCAGCGTGGGCACCGACCACAGGCGGGCCTTGCTGTCACCGCTGCCGGTGGCGAGGGTGCGGCCGTCGGGGCTGAACCCCAGGGCGAACATCTCGCCGCTGGCGCCCGCGATCGGTTCGCCGACCTGCGAGGGCGACGCCGGATCGGAGACGTTCCACAGGCTCGCGGTGCTGTCCGCGCTGGCCGCGGCGAGCCGGCCGCCGTCGGGGCTGAAGGCCACGGACCAGACGGGGCCGGTGTGCCCGGTCAGCGGTGAGCCGATCGGTGCCGCGTGCGCCGGATCGGAGACGTTCCACAGCCGGATCGTGTCGTCCGAGCTGCCGCTGGCGAGAGTTCGGCCGTCGGGGCTGAAGGCCACGGAGTGCACGAGGTCCGTGTGCCCGGTCAGTGCCTTGCCGACCGGCTCCGGGCGACGGGGATCGGCCGTCCTCCACAGCCGGATCGTGTCGTCGTCGCCGCCCGCCGCCAGCGTGCGCCCGTCGGGGCTGAACGCCACCGACCGCACGGCGGCGGTGTGCCCGGTGAGCGCGCCGAGCGCCTTCGGCCGGGCCGGGAGGGCCACGTTCCACCGGCGTACGGTGCTGTCGTCGCCGGCGGAGGCCAGGGTACGGCCGTCCGGACTGAACGCGACCAGGTAGATCGTGCCCTTGTGGCCGGTCAGGGGCGCCCCGAGGCGCGACGGGTGCGCGGGGTCGCTCACGTCCCACAGCCGGATCGTGCCGTCGTCGCCGGCGCTCGCCAGGGTGCGGCCGTCGGGGCTGAAGACGGCGCTGCTCACCCAGCTGGTATGGCCGGTGAGGGGGCGGCCCAGCGGCTCCGGCCGGGTGCGGTCGCGCACGTCCCACAGGCGTACGGTGCGGTCGTAGCTGGCGGTGGCCAGGAGACGGCCGTCCGGGCTGAACGTGGTGAGGTAGACGGCGCCGGTGTGGCCGAGGAGCGGGGTGGCCAAGGGCGCGTTGACGATCGAGACCAGCCGGTTGTTCGCGCCCTCGTCGTCCGGACGCAGCCGGTGGGCGACGAGGGCGAGCTGGGCGGACAGCGACGGATCGGTGTCCTGGACGCGGTCGGCCTCCGCCAGCACCTGCGCGAACACGGCGTCGTCCCGCTGCTGCCAGGCGACCACCGCCGCACCGACGGCCACCATGGCCAGCGCGACCAGTGCCGCGACCGCGCTCCGCATGATCCACACGGTGCGCCGCCGCAGCCGTACCGAGGCGGCCAGGAACTCCACCGCACTACGGGTGAGGAAGGTGTCCCCGGCGGACCGCGCCCACCCATGGGCCTGTTCCAGCCGCGACCCCCGGTACAGCAGGGACGTGTCCCTGTCGGACTCCTCCCAGGCCCGGCCGTCCTCCTCCAGCCGCTGGCGCAGCAGATTGCCCTGCCGGTCGTCGTCGATCCAGTCCCGCAGCCGCGGCCAGGCATGGAGCAGCGCCTCGTGCGTGATCTCCACGGTCTCCGCGTCCAGCGTCACCAGCCGGGCCCGCACCAGCGCCTCGAGCGACTCCTCCGTCTTGCCCGGATCCGTCGACTCCGCCGCCAGCTGCCGCCGGGTGCCGCGCCGCCGGGTCGCCTGGGTGTCCTCGCCGAGCCGGACCAGCCGGAGCAGCAGCAGCCGGGCGGCGGTGCGCGCGGCGGGATCGAGGCCGGACCAGGCACGCTCGGCGGTCGCGGCCACGGCCCCCTGGATCCCACCGGCCGCCCGATACCCGGCCAGCGTCAGCCGCCCCGCCTTGCGCCGCTGCCAGGTGGCGAGCAGCGCGTGCGACAGCAGCGGCAGCACCCCCGCGTCGTGGGCGCCGCGCGGCCCGTCCGCACTCACCTCCCGCACGATCAGCTCCGCCAGCCCCGGCTCCAGCTCCAGCCCCACGGCCTTGGCCGGCCCGGTCACGGCCTCCCGCAACTCCGAGGTGGTGAGCGGCCCGAGCACCATGTGCCGGTGCTGCAGCGCGTCGGCCAGCTCGGGGTGGGCCAGGCACTGCTCGTAGAAGTCGGCGCGGATGCCGAGGACGACGAGCACGGGGGCGGGGTCCTCCGCCGTGGTGGACGTGCAGGCGGCGTGGAGGACCTGGACGAAGGTGCGGCGGTCCGCTTCGTCGGCGCAGAGGGTGAAGGTCTCCTCGAACTGGTCGACGATGAGGACGGGCCGAGCGCCCGAGGACGCCTCGCGCCGCGCCCAGGCACGGAGGGCGTCCCGGGTGGCCAGGGCCAGATCGGCGCCGGTCCGGGCGTCACTGTGTCCGCGCACGGGCGGGCCGTCCCGACGCGGTCCATGAACTTCGCCGCCGCCCTCGCGGCCGTCCGGGCCCGAGTACGGCCGACTGCCGGCCTCGCGGGTGTCCGGGCTCGGGGACGACCGGCCGTCTGCCTCGCGGCTGTCCGGTCCGGAGGACGACCGGCCGTCGACCTCCCGCCCCGCCGGGTCACCGGGGCCGAGGGCGTGCGCCGACAACTCGGAGGAAGGCTCCGCCGAGGGGCGGACGACGTCCGCGAGTTCGGGTATACGACGGGACAGCTCGGCGAGCGGATCGCTGCCGGGCACGAACTGCACGACGGTGCCGGTCGGACCGTTCCCCTCGCTCTCACCCGCACCACTCAGGGCGCCGTTCTGGACGGCGGTCACCAGACCGGCGTTCAGCAGGGAGGACTTCCCGGCCCCCGAGGCGCCGACGAGCATGACCAGACCGCCACCGGACTCCTCCACGGTGCGAAGCTGGGCGACCAGGGCGTCGGTACTCCGCTCCCGGCCGAAGAACCACCGGGCGTCCTCCCGCCGGTAGGAGGCCAGCCCGCGGTACGGACACACCCCACCGGACATCGCGGGTGCCTCGGCCGGAGGTTGCTCCTCCTCTTCCCCGGAGGTCGCCCGCTCCCACAGCCGCTGCCACTGAGCCAGGTCGTAGAGTCCCGCGGACACCGGGGTGGGCCGCGCGCGCCGGGCCTGCGGGATCAGGACATGCAGTACGGCCACCAGCGCGGCGAACTGCGCGGGCACGTTCTTCGCACGCCGCCAGTCACTGATCCGCTGAGCGGACACCCGTACGGGCCGCCCCCGCTCATCGACCCGCTGCAGTCGTACGACCGCCTCGGCCACGCTCTTGAGCGGAGGGTTGCCGGCCTCCTTGTACAGCAGCGCGAGCCGTTCCGCGAAGGCCGTGCGCGCCCCGGGGTCGGAACTCAAAGCCTCCACTCCTTCACTTCAGCCGTACCTGATCATCCGGACCGGAAAACTCACTTTATACGGCTGACCTGCGGTAACAGCGGCCTCCGGAGACCGGAACCTCCTTTCGGGCACGCTCGACTGGCAGGATCACGACGCAAATGCGCAGCTCTCGCGCGCCGCTCGGACAGGCCACCGGCCAAGAGCTCGGAGAGACCACTCATGGCGCCGCAGGTTCTCGGTCACCTTCCGGACCGGCCCGACTCACACGGACTCGACCCACACGGACTCGACTCACACCGACTCGACGCACAACGGCTTGATCGACGCGGGCTCGATCGACGTGAGCTCACCTCACCCCGGCTCGCCTCAGACCCGCTCGATCCGCACTGACCCGCTCCCCGGACGCCACGGGCCGGGTCACTCCGCGGATCGACACCACGCCGCCGTCCGGCACCGGTCCCCGCGAGGGGAGGGACCGGTGCCGGACGACGCGGTTCCCGGCAAGGGCATGGGGACTCTGCGGCCCTACTACCGGATTGCTGAGGAGACGTTCGTCATCGCGCGCGCCCTGGGACCCCTCGCGTATCGCGCTGTGGGCCTCGGTGCGCCGTCAGCGGTCGCTTACGCGGTGTGCCGCTTCCACCTGATGACCTTGGCGACCAAGGCGAAGACCCGGCTCAGCAGTTCCTCACCCGGGCTGACGGCTGCGGACTGAACCACCTTGGAGAAGTACACATCGTTGGGCACGCGACCAGCCATCCAGGCGCGTCCCGACTCGATGATCTCGGCTTCGCGTTCAGGCATGATGTCCCCCCAGACCAATCCGCCAACTCCACAGCAGGTTAGGGCCGTTCGGCTGCCCATGGACCGTTTCGCTCATCTCAACTGTCCTTACCCTGACTTGGGGTAGCCTTACCGCCCTGCCTCCCGTCCGGTTGGCGTGGCACGCCGTTTTTATTGACATGAACGCCGTTACCCATCGCGTGGGCGGTGCCCAGCAGATGTGTCAGGGCTCGCACGTAGGACTCTCGAACGTGCTTTTTCGTGAGCCGTTTGGCTTCCGGAGCGTCGATTACCAGGACGCCCTGTGGTTCGTTACCTGCGTATACCGGAGCGATGATGGCCGAACGATATGAGTCGCCCAGGTTGAAGCTCAGATTCCCATCGGTGTTCATGGTGTCTTTTACGTACACGATCTCCTTGCCGTTCATTGCATTTACCAGGCCCTCCTCCTGCATCCTTTCGAGTTGCCGGGGTGGAGTATCGCGGTTGTGGTAGGTCGCCAGGCGAAGACGCCTTCTGGTCTCCACGGTGAAGAAGGCCGCACGCGCCTTGGAGCCGGCGTGCTGAGCAGCGCAGGTGGTGAGCCGATCTTGGATTCGCGCCAGTCGGCCGGTCCTTTCCTCGGGGCGGGTGACAAGGGAGCCCATCTCGTCAGCCACCGCGGAGATGACCGCTTCGTTCTTGATCACTGCGTTTCGGCGTTCGCGCTTCCTGCTGATGCGGGCGAACCAAGGGGCCGCGATCGCGGACATGACGCCAAGGGTGATGTATCCGACCTTTATTGCGCCTTTGGAACTCGGCACTTGAGTTCCGCAGAGAAACGTCAAGCCAGGCGAGATGATCGGGAGGAGCGCAAGTGCTATGGCTTGCAAAATAGCGAGCAGCTTTTTGAACATTACACCTTCTGCGGGATCTAGCCCTGAGCGCAATTAATGATCAATAGAGGCGTCGGGGTCTGTAGCGCGAAAGTGAGTGTGTCGCAAACTGCGATGCGACAAGGTCAATCATCGCAAAATTGGCGAAGCCCGGTTGGAGCGCGGAGGCTGGCTAGGGGCGCTCGCCGTCCCGCGCGCCCCCTTGTACCGCTCTGCGTGACTGACAGGGATCCGCGTGCGCCGGCATTCACCGCTCGGACCAACGCCAACGGTTCTGTGTGCAGTGGCTCAGCTCTCCGGGTCGTACATGATCTCGCGCACCTCCTGGGCGCACCGGCACGCCTCGGCGATCTTCGCAGCCCACATCAGCGCGTCCTCGCGCGAAGGGACCTCGATGATCGAGAAGCCGCCGACGACGGCTTTGGTCTCGGGGAACGGTCCGTCCGTGACCGTGCCGTCGGCGGCCACGATGCTCGCCCGCTGACGTTCCACGCCGGCGCCGAAGATCCAGACACCCGCGTCCTTGGCCTCCTGGACCACCCGGTGGGATGCCTCGCCGACCGCCGGGAAGTCCTCCTCGGGGAAGTCCATCGATCCGTCGTCGAACGAGATCAGGTACCGCGCCATCGCGTCCGCCTTCTCGGCCGGCGACCACCCGGCCGCCTCGTCGCTGCTCCCGGTCCGACGGACCGGGTGTCAGCTTCTCATCGGTCGTCCCGCCCCGCTGCGGTAAGAGGCCGGCCCGGAGACTTCGGCCGGGAGCTGCTTCCCGCGGGAGTGATCACGGCCCCCCTCAGGCTTCCGGGGCGTCGGGCAGTCTGTGGACCTGCCCGGTAGGCACGACGTTGGGACCATGATCTTGGAGCGCTGGTCACGGAGACAGCCACGCGGCAACACCAGAGGGCCCTCACCGATTCGGTGAGGGCCCTCTGGTGTTGCTATTCAGCTGTCGGGGTGGCGGGATTTGAACCCACGACCTCTTCGTCCCGAACGAAGCGCGCTGCCAAGCTGCGCTACACCCCGATGTCGCTGCTTGTCGCGGCGACGACGTTTACTTTAGCCCACTGGTGGCCGGAGACGAAATCCGGTTTTCGTGCGGTGATGGACGCGGCGGCGGATCGGGTTGGGGCGGGTGTGGTCGAGGGCCACGAGGACGATGGCCAGGGCGTAGATGGCGAGGCCCAGGAGCAGGGCGTTGCCGAGGACGCTCTTGTAGCCGTGCCGGGCCACGTCGAGGAAGGGGTAGAGGTAGCGGCCCGGGGTGCCGGGGGCAAGGAGTTCGCCTCGGACGAAGGTGAGCGCCAGGTAGGTGAGGGGGTAGAGCAGCCAGTTCGCTGCCCGTCGTAGACGCAACTGGCCGGGGGCCGTCAGGAGCAGCCAGTCCAGTACCGCCGCGATCGGCGTCGCCGTGTGCAGGATCTGGTTGGTGATCGTGTGCCAGCCCGTCGGCGGGGTGGCCTCGCCCATGAGGACGCCGGGGAGGGCGTAGGAGGTCGCACCGTTCGTCAGCAGCAGGTGGTAGACGAGGCCGGTGACCACGGCGTAGAGGAGCGTCGCGCCCGTCAGGGCCGGCGGCAGTGGGCGGCGGGCGGTCCAGGCGCGGCGGGCCGCGAGGGCGAAGACCGCGGCCAGCAGGATGTTGCTCTGGATCGCGAAGTGGCTCAAGGCGCGCAGGGGGCCGTCGGCGACCATCTCGGCGGTCACCGCCGCGGCGGCGGCCAGCGCGACCAGTAGGCGGTACACGGCGGCCAGAGGGCGGCGTGTGGGGGTCATCACCGCTGTGGCAGGGACGTGCGAGGGCAGCAGTACGGGGATGCCCGGTATCGCGGGGAGGTCCGGGATGTCCCTGGGTATCGGGGCGGTCATGCCCTCACGCTAAGCAGGAGGGATGAATCGGGCGATACGGGTAATCCGTGCGGGTTACCCGCAGAGCGCCAGGTACACCCCACTTCGTTACGCCGACCAGCCGACCAGCCGACCAGCCGACCAGCCGACCAGCCGACCAGCACCGCCCTCCCCAGCCGACCCGTACCGTGCCCTTACCGCGCCCCGCTACTCCCGCTCCACCAACGTCAGCAACGTCGCCTCCGGCGGGCAGGCGAAGCGGAACGGTGTGTAGCGGTTCGTGCCGCAGCCCGCGGAGACGTGGAGGTAGGCCGTACGGCCCTGCGCCGTGTGCGTGGACAGGCCCTTCACGCGGTCCGTGTCCAGGTCGCAGTTGGTGACCAGGGCGCCGTAGAAGGGGATGCAGACCTGTCCGCCGTGGGTGTGGCCGGCCAGGATCAGGGGGTAGTCGTCGGCCGTGTAGGAGTCCAGGACGCGCAGGTACGGCGCGTGCACCACGCCCATCGCGAAGTCGGCGGCGCCGGACGGACCGCCCGCCACCTGTGCGTAGCGGTCCCTCTTGATGTGCGGGTCGTCCAGGCCGGTGAGCTCCACCGACACACCCTCGACCTTCAGCGTCCCCCGGGTGTTCGTGAGGTTCAGCCAGCCCGCGGCGTCGAAGCCGTCGCGCAGGTCCTCCCAGGGGTTGTGGATCGCGCCGACGACGGGCGGGTTGCCGTTCAGGCCGTGCCGGCCCTGGACCTTCTCCAGCAGGTAGCGGGCGGGGTTGCGCGGCTTCGGGCCGTAGTAGTCGTTCGAGCCGAAGACGTACGCGCCGGGGAACTCCATCAGCGGTCCCAGCGCGTCCAGCGCCTCCGGCACGCCCTCGGGGTCGGAGAGGTTGTCGCCGGTGTTGATCACGAAGTCGGGGCGGAGGCCGGCCAGCGAGCGCAGCCAGCGCTGCTTCTTGCGCTGGCCGCTCACCATGTGGATGTCGGAGACCTGGAGCACCCGCAGCGGGCGCATGCCCGCGGGCAGGACGGGGATCGTCACCCGTCGCAGGCGGAAGGAACGGGCCTCGAAACCCGCCGAGTAGAGCAGTCCGGCGGTGCCAACCGCCGCGATTCCCAGGGGAACTCCGTATCGCGCGCGCATACGACCATCGTGTCAGACCGGGAGAGCGCCCCGTGCTCGGCCGTCCCGGATCGCCTTCGATACGGCGTCCGCATGCAGGTCCCTTGAAATCAACGGGCGTTCCACCTCCCACACCTGCGACAATCGACCCCATGACCACGCTCAAGTCGAAGCTGCAGGAAGACCTCAACGCCGCGATCAAGGAGCGCGACGAGCTCCGCTCCTCGACGCTCCGGCTGACGCTCGCCGCGATCACCAAGGAGGAGGTCGCGGGCAAGGAGAAGCGCGAGCTCTCCGACGACGAGGTGCAGAAGGTGATCACCCGCGAGGCGAAGAAGCGCCGTGAGGCGGCCGAGGCCTTCGCGCAGGGTGGTCGGGCCGAGCAGGCCGAGCGGGAGAAGGCGGAGGGCGAGGTCCTCGCCGCGTACCTGCCGAAGCAGCTCAGCGACGACGAGCTGAACAAGATCGTCGCCCAGGCCGTCGAGGAGGCCAAGGCGGCCGGTGCCGAGGGGCCCCGTGCCATGGGCGCCGTCATGAAGATCGTCAACCCGAAGGTGGCCGGGCAGGCGGAGGGCGGCCGGGTCGCCGCGGCGGTGAAGAAGCTGCTCGTCGGCTGAGACGGCCGCCGGAGTTCGGTTCCATGAGAGTGGGGGGGGGGGGGGGGGGGGGGGGGGCCCGCGGGGCGGGGGGGCGCCGCCCCCCCGCCGCGCCCCCCCGCGCCCCCGCCCCCGCCCACACCCCCCCACCCGAGCGCGCCGGCCCCCCCGCCGGGCCCGCGGCCGGGCGGGGGGGGGGGGGGGGGGCGGCGGGGGGGGGGGGGGCCCCCCCCCCCCCCCCCCCCCCACTCTCATGCGATCAGCCGCTTCACGAGATCAGCCGTTTGACGCGATCAGCCTCTCAGTCACGGCCCCCCGTTGCCGTTCCCGTTGCTCTGGCCCTGCCACCAGCCCTCCGGGATCGAGAAGGTCGGGGTGGGGAAGGCGCCGCCGTCCGTTCCGCCGTTGTTGCCGCCGCCGACCAGGCCGCCGATGAGGTTGTCACCGTTGTCCCCGTCGTTGCCGCCGTTGCCGTTCCCGTTGTCGTCGCCCTCGTCGTCCTCGTCGCCCCGGTCGGGGTCGCCCCTCGGGATGTCGACGAGGTTGAAGTTCTCGACGGACTTGCCCGCGAGGGCGCCGGTCATGGCGTCCTTCCAGATCGGGCCGGGGACCTCACCACCGAAGACCAGCGGGTGGTACTCGCCGCCGATGGTGATGTTGCGCATCTTGACCTCCTGGGTGGCACTGCCGACCCAGACGGCACCGGAGAGGTTGGGCGTGTAGCCGACGAACCAGGCGTTGCGTCGCTCGTCCGTCGTACCGGTCTTGCCGGCGCTCTCGCGATCGCCGAGACCGGCCTGCCGACCCGTACCGGAGTCGACCACACCGCGCAGCAGGGTGTTGATGGTGTCCGCGGTCTTCTCGGACATCGCCCGCGAGCACGTCGACTTCGGCACCTCCAGCGACTTCTGCTGCCCGCCCACCTTCTGCGTGATCGACTCGATGGCGATCGGCGTGCAGTACATGCCGCGTGCCGCGAAGGCGGCGTACGCGCTCGCCATGGTGAGCGGCGAGATACCGGTCGAGCCGAGCGTCATCGACGACGGCACCTCGGGGATGTTCTTGCCGTTGCCCTGGCGCACGTGGAGCTTGTCGGTCATGTTGACGACCGGGCACATGCCGATGTCCTCGATCATCTGCACGAAGTACGTGTTGACCGACTTGGCCATGGCCTCCTCGAGCCGGTAGGGACCGACCTCGGACTCGTTCTCGTTCTCCAGCTTGTAGTCGCCGTCGTTGACCCAGGGCTTCTCGCAGCCCCGCACCGTCTGCGGGTACGGCATCTGGTACGGAGCGGCGTACTCCTGCGTCGGGGGCCGCCCCTCCTCCAGCGCGGCCGCCGCCACGAACGGCTTGAACGTCGAACCGGTCGGGAAGCCGAAGTTGGAGCCGCCGTACGCCGCGTCCACCGAGTAGTTGAGCTCGGTCTCGTTCTTGCCGGAGCCGTACGGCTTCGACTGGCCCATGCCGAGGATCTTGCCGGTGCCGGGCTCGACCAGCGTGGTCGCGGCCTCGACCTTGTCGGTCTGGTAGACGTGGTCCTTGAGCGAGTCCTGGACCGACTCCTGGGCCTGCGGGTCGAGGGTCGTCGTGACGGTCAGTCCGCCCTGGTTCCAGATCTTGGCGCGGGCCTCGCGGTCCTTGCCGAAGACCGGGTCGCCGAGGATGACCTTCTCGACGTACTTGCAGAAGAAACTGGCGCCCTTGACCGCGGTGATGCAGCCGTTCTTGGGCTTGCTGACCTTCAGGCCCAGGGGCGTCTTCTTGGCCTTGTCGGCGTCCGCCTGGGAGATGTCGCCGACGTCGGCCATGCGCTGCAGGACGATGTTGCGCCGCTTGACGGCCTCGGCCTCGTCGTTGATCGGGTCGTAGCGGCTGGGCGACTGGACGATGCCCGCGAGCAGCGCCGCTTCCTGGAGCTCGAGGTCCTTGGCGGACTTGGAGAAGTAGCGCTCGGCGGCGGCCTCGACGCCGTACGCCTGCTGGCCGAAGAACGTGATGTTCAGGTAGTTCTCGAGGATCTTCTTCTTGCCGAGCTCCTCCTCGACCTGGATCGCGTACTTCAGCTCCTTGATCTTGCGGCCGATGGTCTGCTGGGTGGCCTGCGCGACCTTCGTCGGGTCGTCGCCGGCCTCCTCGACGAAGACGTTCTTCACATACTGCTGCGTCAGCGTGGACGCGCCCTCGCTGACGCCGCCGCTCTGGGCGTTGCGGTTGAGGGCGCGCAGGACGCCCTTCAGGTCGACGGCGCCGTGCTGGTAGAAGCGGGAGTCCTCGATCGCGACGATCGCCTTCTGCATGTACGGCGAGATGTCCTTGAGGTCGACCACCGTGCGGTCACGCGAGTAGACCGTGGCGATCTTGCCGCCCTTGGCGTCCAGGATGGTGGTGCGCTGGCTCAGCGGCGGGGTCTTGAGGTTGGCCGGGAGTTCGTCGAAACTCTCCACCGAACCCTTGGCCGCGAGTCCCAGCGCGCCGACCGCGGGCAGCGCGATACCCGCCAGCACGGCTCCCGCGAGCACACTGACACCGAGGAACTTGGCCGCCTGCTGCGTTGCCGACAGGCCACCGCCCGAACGCTTCTTTGGCATGAGCGAAGCCTAAACCGTAGACATGAGCGAACCGACGGCCGACCGGTGCGAGAGCACGGCCCGGTGAGTGATGTCGGCCATGGTGCGCCGATATGCCGTGAGACGGTGCGGTGAGACGGTGCGCGGTGGCGTAGGCCATGGCACGGCAAAGTCGGCCGTCTGCCTTCGGATTCGCCGGACAGGCGCGCAGGCCTTGGCCTAAGCTGCTCTCAACTGTCACAGCAGTACGGCCACGTATCAATACGTCCGGCGACCCCGAATCGTTCCGGAGGTTCCCCACATTTTTGGTGGGCGCGTGTCCGAATCCGCCTTGTGTGTCATCCGGCGTCCGTTGTGACTCAACTGAACTGTCCCGGTTTGCCGGGAAGGTCACGCATGTCGCCAGCTCACTCCCCCGGGTGATCTGCCGCTTACGCATAGTCCGTTCGGGCCATTCAAGATTGGGCCCGAAGGGGGTGTTGCGCTGTGCCCACCTTCCGTAACGTCCTCAACTGGCGGCGGTGAATATGCCGCTGCCGCCGTGGGGGAGCCTCGATTCGGGAGAGGACGGCGCCGGTATGGGCTGGGTAACCGACTGGAGTGCGCAGGCGGCCTGCCGCACTACCGATCCGGATGAACTGTTCGTTCAGGGAGCAGCGCAGAACAGGGCCAAGGCGGTGTGCACCGGATGTCCGGTGCGCACGGAGTGCCTGGCCGACGCGCTCGACAACCGCGTCGAGTTCGGCGTGTGGGGAGGCATGACGGAGCGGGAGCGCCGCGCACTGCTGCGCAGGCGGCCGACCGTCACCTCGTGGCGCCGGCTGCTGGAGACGGCTCGTACGGAGTACGAGCGTGGGGTCGGCCTGGTGCCCCTCGACGACGACCAGGTGTACGAGAACTACGCGGCGGTGAGCTGAGGAGACCCACCCGGGTCTCCCCGCGCGGGCCTCCCCGCGCACAGGTCACACAGGGCACACAGGGTTTGCCCTCGGGCGGGCCCCAGAGGACTCCCTCAGGCCTCGACCGCGGTATCAGGCAGCTCCGGCCGATGTGCCGCGAGCCGGTTTCCGATGTCCCGCAGTCCCGCGAGGTCATGCACATCGCCGGGCAGCGCGGCCACTTCGGCCACCGCCACCTCGGGGTGGAGCGCGGTGAAGCGGTCACGCGTGCGCTGCTCGCGGGAGAGCAGCTGCATACGTTCGGAGTGCAGCCTCAACAGGCCTGCGGTGAGCTGGTCGACGGAACGCTCCACATGAGGGGCGACGGACTGCGGCTCGTTCGGGGCTGCGGTTCGCTCCGTGTCCGCGGTGTGCTCCATGTCTGCGGCGGTGGGGGAGCCTTCGTCAGGAGCCGGCACTTCGGAAGCGGACGACGGTGAACTGTCGTATGTGTCGGGGGAGTTACGAAGTCCAGCTTTCCCGCCCTCCTGATCCACAATGCGGGGCTCTTCAAGATTTTCCGCGGCGGCGAGCGCCCGCTCGGCAGACAGCCGGTCGGCGCCGCTGCCGTGGACCCGGTTGAGTACCAGACCGGCGAGCGGCATGTCCTCGGCGGCCAGCCGCTCCACGAAGTACGCGGCCTCCCGCAGCGCGTCCCGCTCCGGCGCCGCGACCACCAGGAACGCCGTCCCGGGCGCCTGGAGCAGCTTGTACGTGGCGTCCGCGCGCGTGCGGAACCCGCCGAACATCGAGTCCATCGCGGCCACGAACGTCTGGACGTCCTTCAGCAGTTGCCCGCCGAGCAGCTTGCCCAGCGCACCCGTCATCATCGACATGCCGACGTTCAGGAACTTCATCCCCGCGCGGCCGCCGACCTTCGCCGGGGCCAGCAGCACCCGGATCAGCTTGCCGTCCAGGAACGAGCCGAGCCGCTTGGGCGCGTCCAGGAAGTCCAACGCCGAGCGGGAGGGCGGCGTGTCGACGACGATGAGGTCCCACTCGTCCTTCGCCCGCAGCTGCCCCAGCTTCTCCATCGCCATGTACTCCTGCGTGCCCGCGAAGCCCGCCGAGAGCGACTGGTAGAAGGGGTTGCCCAGGATCGCGGCCGCCCGCTCGGGGTCCGCGTGCGCCTCGACGATCTCGTCGAAGGTGCGCTTCATGTCCAGCATCATCGCGTGCAGCTCGCCGTCGCCCTCGACGCCCTTCACCCGGCGCGGGGTGTTGTCGAGGGAGTCGATGCCCATGGACTGGGCGAGCCGGCGGGCCGGGTCGATCGTCAGCACGACGACCTTCCGGCCCCGCTCGGCGGCCCTCAGCCCGAGCGCCGCCGCGGTCGTGGTCTTGCCGACGCCGCCCGAGCCGCAGCACACCACGATGCGGGTCTTCGGGTCGTCGAGCAGCGGGTCGAGGTCGAGCACGCGCGTGGGGGACAGATGCGGGGGATGGTGGCGTACGGCGTCGTGCGCGTGGGCGGCTTCCGGACGGCTCATGACATCCCCTGCTTCCGACGTACCACGTACGGCTCCCGACGCCTGCGACGTACCGCGTGCGGCTCCCGACTCGTGAACGGACTCATCACAGGCCCTGTTCCCGCAGCTCGCCCGCGAGTTCGTACAGGCCCGCCAGATCCATGCCCTCGGCCAGCAGGGGCAACTCGTGCACCGGCAGCCCCAGCCCGTCGAGCACGCCCCGCTGCTCGTGCTCCAGCGCGTGCCGCTCGGCGTACTCGTCGGCCTGCGCCAGCAGCGGGTCCACCAGCCGCTCGGCGTTCCCGCCGCGCCGTGCCCCGCCGAGCCCGGCCGAGGACAGCGACTTGGCCACGGCGGCGCGCGGAACGCTGCGTACGAGTTCCAGGTCGGCCGCGTCCAACACCTCGGGCCGCACCATGTTCACGATGATCCGCCCCACCGGCAGCCGCGCCGCGCGCAGCTCGGCGATCCCGTCCGCGGTCTCCTGGACGGGCATCTCCTCCAGCAGCGTGACCAGGTGCACCGCCGTCTCCGCCGACTTCAGCACCCGCATCACCGCCTGCGCCTGATTGTGTATCGGCCCGATCCTGGCGAGCCCGGCGACCTCGTCGTTGACGTTCAGGAAGCGGGTGATGCGCCCCGTCGGAGGCGCGTCCATCACCACGTAGTCGTAGACGAACCCCCCGCTCTTGTCCTTGCGCCGCACGGCCTCGCACGCCTTGCCGGTCAGCAGGACGTCCCGCAGCCCCGGCGCGATGGTGGTGGCGAAGTCGATGGCGCCGAGCTTCTTCAGGGCCCGGCCGGCGCCGCCCATCTTGTAGAACATCTGGAGGTAGTCCAGAAGGGCCAGTTCGGGGTCGATGGCGAGGGCGTACACCTCCCCGCCCCCCGGAGCGACGGCGATCTTCCGCTCCTCATAAGGCAGCGCCTCTGTCTCGAAGAGCTGCGCGATGCCCTGCCTGCCCTCGACCTCGACGAGAAGCGTCCGCTTCCCCTCCGTCGCGAGGGCGAGCGCGAGCGCGGCGGCGACCGTGGTCTTTCCGGTCCCGCCCTTGCCGCTGACGACCTGGAGCCTGCTCACGCCTTCGAGCCTAACCAGTCGCCGCGCCGGCCACGCGGCAGCCTGTGGACAACCTGAGTCCGGTCGGCCGCATGGCCTGCGTCGG
The DNA here is from genome assembly GCF_044455405.1 of Streptomyces sp. NPDC051243. Taxonomy (NCBI): domain Bacteria; kingdom Bacillati; phylum Actinomycetota; class Actinomycetes; order Kitasatosporales; family Streptomycetaceae; genus Streptomyces; species Streptomyces sp. NPDC051243. Next base: position 610,807 of record NZ_JBITES010000004.1, read on the forward strand.
GCAGCGGATAAAGTCGGCCACATGACCAAGTGGGAATACGCAACCGTGCCGCTGCTCGTCCACGCCACGAAGCAGATTCTGGACACCTGGGGCGAGGACGGCTGGGAGCTCGTCCAGGTCGTGCCCGGGCCGAACAACCCCGAGCAGCTCGTCGCCTACCTGAAGCGGGAGAAGCAGGCGTGAGCGCGGTCGAGGCGAAGCTCGCCGAGCTCGGTCTGACGCTCCCGGAGGTCGTGCCTCCGCTCGCCGCCTACCAGCCGGCGGTCCAGTCTGGCGTGTACGTCTACACCGCCGGCCAGCTCCCCATGGTGGAGGGCAAGCTTCCGGTCACCGGCAAGGTGGGCGCGGAGGTCACCCCCGAGGAGGCCAAGGAACTGGCGCGTACCTGCGCGCTCAACGCCCTGGCCGCCGTCAAGTCCGTCGCGGGCGACCTGGACCGCATCGCGCGCGTGGTGAAGGTCGTGGGGTTCGTGGCGTCCGCCTCCGACTTCACCGGCCAGCCGGGCGTCATCAACGGCGCGAGCGAACTCCTGGCCGAGGTCCTCGGCGACAAGGGCGTCCACGCGCGCAGTGCGGTGGGCGTGGCCGTGCTTCCGCTGGACGCGCCGGTGGAGGTCGAGGTCCAGGTGGAGCTGACGGGGGCGTAGGCCTTCGGCGGTGGAGGCGGCGTAGGGCCGCCGTGCGTATGCCTGTCCGGGGATGACCCCGGATACCCCGGACAGGCTGAACATCGCTGTGCGGCGCCGAGAACGAGCCTTACCGGGCCGTCCGGCAGGGCACAGTGGCCCCATGGCCGAAACCGTCCCGCGCCGAGGACTCGACGCTCAGGGGTACCTCGCCCGCGAAGGCTCCCTCGGGCGCGTCCCGCACGTCTTCCGGCCGGTCGTCGCCGCCGCCCGGGACCGTCTGCTCGACGTCTTCGGGGCGCGGCTGCACAGCGCCTACCTCTACGGGTCGATTCCACGCGGCACCGCGCGCGTGGGGCGCAGCGACCTGGATCTGCTGGTCGCCCTGCGCGAGGAGCCGACCGAGGCCGACCGGGCGGACGCGCGCGTGCTCGACGAGGGCCTGGACAAGGAGTTCGCGCAGATCGACGGGGCCGGGACGCTGCTGTACGGCCGCGGGCGGCTGCTGAGCGACCTGGAGACCTACGACCTCGGGTGGTTCGTCGCCTGCCTCTGTACGCCGCTGCTCGGGGACGACCTCGCCGAGTACCTGCCGCGCTACCGGCCCGACCCGCTGCTCGCGCGGGAGACCAACGGCGATCTCGGCCTACTGCTGCCTCGATGGCGGGAGCGCATCGCCGGGGCAGGTGACAGCGACGAGGCCCGCCGGCCGCTGGTGCGGTTCATGTCCCGCCATCTCGTGCGGACGGGGTTCACGCTGGTCATGCCTCGGTGGGGCGGGTGGACCAGTGATCTCGGGGAGATGGCCGATGCGTTCGGGGCGTATTACCCCGCGCGGGCCGAGCAGATGCGGACGGCGGCCGGGCTCGGGTACGAGCCGACGGGCGACGCGGGTGTCCTCCGGTCGTACGTCGACGAGCTCGGGCCGTGGCTGGCGGAGGAGTACGCGCGCGTGCACAGCGTCAAAGCCCCGCGGCCCGTCTCCTGGTAACCCCGCGGCCCGCCTCCTGGGCCCTGCCCTAGATCAGGCCGTGCTCCTCCAGATAGTCCAGCTGCGCCCGCACCGACAGCTCGGCCGCCGGCCACAGGGAGCGGTCCACGTCCGCGTACACATGGGCGACGACCTCGGCCGGAGTGCTGTAGCCGTCCTCGACCGCCGTCTCGACCTGGGCGAGGCGGTGGGCTCGGTGGGCGAGGTAGAACTCGACGGCGCCCTGGGCGTCCTCCAGGACGGGGCCGTGCCCCGGCAGGACGGTGTGCACGCCGTCGTCGACCGTGAGGGACCTGAGCCGCCGCAGTGAGTCCAGGTAGTCGCCGAGGCGGCCGTCCGGGTGCGCCACGACCGTCGTGCCGCGCCCCAGGATGGTGTCGCCGGTCAGGACGGCACGGTCGGCCGGGAGGTGGAAGCAGAGCGAGTCGGCGGTGTGCCCGGGCGTCGGTACGACGCGCAGCTCCAGGCCGCCGACACGGACCACGTCACCCGCGCCGAGCCCTTCGTCGCCGAGCCGCAACGCAGGGTCGAGCGCACGCACGCGCGTGCCGGTCAGCTCGGCGAAGCGTGCGGCACCCTCGGCGTGGTCCGGGTGGCCGTGCGTGAGCAGGGTCAGGGCGATGCGCTTGCCGGACTTCTCGGCCATGGCGACGACGTTGCGCAGGTGACCCTCGTCCAGGGGGCCCGGGTCGACGACGACGGCCAGTTCGGAGTCCGGCTCCGCGAGGATCCAGGTGTTGGTGCCGTCCAGGGTCATCGCGGAGGGGTTGGGCGCGAGGACGTTGACGGCGCGGGAGGTGGCGGGTCCGGTGAGGACCCCGCCTCGCGGCTGGCCGGGGAGGGCTGCTGCGTCCGTCATAGGAGAGGGCCTTCCAGGGCTGTGGGCGTACCGGGGGTGGCCGCCACCGCGGGCACGTTCATGCGGGGGCTCCGCCGGTCGGGATGTGCTTGGTGAACTCGTCGTGGCCCGGCCAGGAGAGCACGATCTCGCCGTCGTCGAGCCGGGCCTGCGCGAGGACGGCGGTCAGGTCGCGGCCGGGGGCGGCGGCGAGGGCCTCGGCGGCGCTGTCGTACCCGGTCAGCTGGCGCAGGGTCGCGATCGTGGGCGGCATCATCAGCAGCTCGCCCTTGTCGTACGAGGCGGCGGCCTCAGTTGGCCGGATCCACACCGTACGGTCCGCCTCCGTGGAGGCATTGCGGGTGCGCTGGCCCTCGGGGAGGGCGGCGACGAAGAACCATGTGTCGTAGCGTCGGGGTTCGAACTCCGGGGTGATCCAGCGGGTCCAGGCGCCCAGGAGGTCCGACCGCAGGGCCAGTCCCCGGCGGTCCAGGAACTCGGCGAACGACAGGTCCCGGGCGACCAGCGCGGCGCGGTCCGCCTCCCAGTCCTCGCCGGTGGTGTCGCCGACGACGGAATCGTCGGTGGGCCCGGCGAGCAGGACACCCGCCTCCTCGTACGTCTCCCGCACGGCCGCGCAGACGATCGCTTGAGCCGCCGCCTCGTCGACGCCGAGCCTTGCCGCCCACCACGCGCGCGTGGGGCCCGCCCAGCGCACCGGATGTTCGTCGCGCGGATCGACACCACCGCCCGGATAGGCGTACGCCCCGCCGGCGAAGGCCATGGAGACGCGGCGCCGCAGCATGTGCACGGCAGGCCCGCCCTCGGTGTCCCTGAGCAACATGACGGTGGCCGCCCGCTTCGGAGCGACTGGGGTCAGGCTTCCTTCCGCGAGCGCGCGGATTCGGTCCGGCCACTCCGGTGGGTACCACTGCCCGTTTGCCATGGGCGGAGGCTATCTCCTGGTGCGCGGATGTTCGAGAGGGGCCAACGGCGACCGGGCGACCGAGAGTGGCGGGTGGCCACGGCGAGCGGGCGGCCGACAGCGACGGGGTCCCGCCTCGTGGAGAGACGGGACCCCGGCGTCGTACGACTTGGTGTGCCTACCGCTTGGTGTGCCTACCGCGACCGCTTGGCCAGTCGCTCCACGTCGAGCAGGATCACCGCGCGCGCCTCCAGCCGGAGCCAGCCACGCTGGGCGAAGTCGGCGAGCGCCTTGTTGACCGTCTCGCGCGAGGCGCCGACGAGCTGGGCGAGCTCCTCCTGCGTCAGGTCGTGCACGACGTGGATGCCCTCTTCGGACTGCACGCCGAACCGGCGGGAGAGGTCGAGGAGCGCGCGGGCGACGCGGCCCGGGACGTCCGAGAAGACCAGGTCGGACATCGCGTCGTTGGTGCGGCGCAGGCGGCGGGCGACGGCGCGCAGCAGCGCGGTGGCCACCTCGGGTCGGGCGTTCAGCCAGGGCTGGAGGTCGCCGTGGCCCAGGCCCAGCAGCTTGACCTCGGTCAGCGCGGTGGCGGTCGCCGTGCGCGGGCCCGGGTCGAAGAGGGACAGCTCGCCGATGAGCTCGCCGGGGCCGACCACGGCGAGCATGTTCTCGCGGCCGTCGGGGGACGTGCGGTGAAGCTTGACCTTGCCCTCGGTGACGACGTAGAGCCGGTCGCCCGGGTCGCCCTCGTGGAACAGGGAGTCGCCACGTGCGAGGGTCACCTCACTCATGGAGGCGCGGAGCTCCGCGGACTGCTCGTCATCGAGCGCCGCGAAGAGCGGGTTGCGCCGCAGAACGTCGTCCACGAGTTCTCTCCTTGTCGACCTGCTCAGGGGATCGCTCCCCCGCTTACCAGGGGACCGTGCTCCCCATTTTGCCGGACGGTCCAAACAGTGTGATCTGTCACAAGGATGCCGCACAGGTGTCCCGAGGTAAGCGGCAGGGGTCCAATTGGGGGCCGATCCTCGGGGTCCGGGGCGGATGTCGGTGCCGGGCTTTAGGCTGGCCGGGTGTCCAAATCGCCGGTGAGAGCACAGGCCAAGGGGGCTGGGCGGGTGGTTGTACGTCGCGATTCCGCTGTGGGCGAACGGGACCCTCGTGGCGGAAGGAAAACGGCAAAAGCGGCGAAAAGGGCGCCGGGTGAAACGGCCGCGGGTGGCGAGAAACCGGCGGTGACGACGTCGGCGGGCCCGAAGAAGGCAGAGGCTGCGAAGAAGGCGGCGGGCGCGAAGAAGACTGGGTCTGCGAAGAAGACGGCGGCCGCGAAGGAATCGTCGGCCGCCAAGAAGGCCGCACCCGCCAAGAAGGCCGCCGTGAAGAAGGCGATCACCAAGAAGGCGATCACCAAGAAACCGGTCATCGCCCCCGAGGGAGCCGCCGTCTCGGTGAAGGGCGCGTCCCCCGTCAAGTCCGTCACCCCGAAGCCGCCCAGCGCCGAGTCCCGCACCGCCCTCGTGCGCCGGGCCCGCCGTATCAACCGGGAGCTCGCCGAGGTCTACCCGTACGCCCATCCCGAGCTGGACTTCGACAACCCCTTCCAGCTCGTGGTCGCCACGGTGCTGTCCGCCCAGACCACCGACCTACGCGTCAACCAGACGACCCCCGCGCTCTTCGCCAAGTACCCCACCCCCGAGGACCTGGCCGCCGCCAACCCGGAGGAGGTCGAGGAGATCCTCCGGCCGTGCGGTTTCTTCCGGGCCAAGACCAAGTCGGTGATGGGCCTGTCCAAGGCGCTGGTGGAGAACCACGGCGGCGAGGTCCCGGGCCGGCTCGAGGACCTGGTCAAGCTGCCCGGCGTCGGCCGTAAAACGGCCTTCGTCGTGCTCGGCAACGCCTTCGGCCGCCCCGGCATCACCGTGGACACGCACTTCCAGCGGCTGGTGCGGCGCTGGCAGTGGACCGAGCAGACGGACCCGGACAAGATCGAGGCCGAGATCGGCGCGCTGTTCCCCAAGAGCGACTGGACGGACCTCTCGCACCATGTGATCTGGCACGGCCGCCGCATCTGCCACGCCCGCAAGCCCGCGTGCGGCGCCTGCCCCGTGGCGCCGCTCTGCCCGGCGTACGGCGAGGGCGAGACGGACCCGGAGAAGGCGAAGAAGCTCCTCAAGTACGAGAAGGGCGGCTTCCCGGGCCAGCGGCTCAACCCGCCCCAGGCCTACCTCGACGCGGGCGGCAGGCCGGCCCCGCCGCTGGGGGCCGGATGACGGGGCGAACCGCGACCGGCCGGAACCGGGCACTGCCGCGCCCTTCTGCCGTCGGGTCGGAACGATCTAGGTGCCCTCGGGCGTTGGACTCGGCAGGACGACGGGGGTGGCGATGACGCGCGCGAGCGATACGCAGGACGGGCCGGTGGTGCTCAGCAAGGAGGGGCTGCCCGGCTGGCTGGAACCGGTCGTGCGGGTGGTGGAGACGGTCGAGCCGCCGCAGCTGAGCCGCTTCCTGCCGCCGGAGAACGGCGCGGGGCGCCAGTCCGCCGTACTGATCCTCTTCGGGGAGGGCGAGCGCGGGCCGGAGCTGCTGCTCATGGAGCGGGCCAGCTCGCTGCGGTCGCACGCCGGCCAGCCGTCCTTCCCCGGCGGCGCCCTCGACCCCGAGGACGGCGATCCGCAGGCCGACGGGCCGCTGCGGGCCGCTCTCCGCGAGGCCGAGGAGGAGACCGGGCTCGATCCGAGCGGCGTCCAGCTCTTCGGGGTGCTGCCCAAGCTGTACATCCCGGTGAGCGGCTTCGTCGTCACGCCGGTGCTGGGCTGGTGGAGGGAGCCGAGCCCGGTCGACGTGGTCGATCCGAATGAGACGGCCCGCGTCTTCACCGTCCCCGTGGCGGATCTCACGAATCCGGACAACCGCGCCACGACCGTCCACCCCAGTGGCCACCGAGGTCCGGCATTTCTGGTCGAATCAGCCCTGGTCTGGGGTTTCACGGCCGGAATCATCGACCGTCTGCTGCATTTCTCGGGCTGGGAGCAGCCCTGGGACCGGGGCAAGCAGGTCCCGCTCGACTGGCGGTCATGACAGGGTGTCTGCCGTGCTGTGTCTTCCCGGTGGCCGTGGGGTCCGATTTCCGTTGCGTGGCGGGCCGGGTCCGCGGCCGACCCGTGGTGAGCGAAAAGTGATGAGGCGAGGCTAGAACCGGTGAACGTGCTGGACATCCTGTTGCTGGTCGCCGCCGTGTGGTTCGCGATCGTGGGCTATCGCCAGGGCTTCGTCGTCGGCATCCTGTCGGTGATCGGCTTCCTCGGTGGCGGTCTCGTGGCCGTCTACCTGCTGCCGGTCATCTGGGACGCGTTGACCGACAACGCCGAGGTGAGCACGACCGCCGCCGTCGTCGCGGTCGTCGTCGTGATCGTCTGCGCCTCCGTCGGCCAGGCCCTGACCACCCACCTCGGCAACAAGCTGCGCCGGTACATCACCTGGTCCCCGGCCCGTGCCCTGGACGCGACGGGCGGCGCGCTCGTCAACGTCGTCGCGATGCTGCTCGTCGCCTGGCTGATCGGTTCCGCCCTCGCCGGGACGACGCTGCCGACGCTCGGCAAGGAGGTCCGCAACTCCAAGGTGCTGCTCGGGGTCGCACGGGCGTTGCCCGACCAGGCGGACACCTGGTTCGCGGACTTCTCCTCGGTCCTCGCGCAGAACGGCTTCCCACAGGTCTTCAGCCCGTTCGCGAACGAGCCGATCAACGACGTCCGGCCGCCCGACCCCGCCCTGGCGAACAGCCCGGTGGCCACCCGCGCGCAGCGCTCCATCGTCAAGGTCATGGGCACGGCGACGAGTTGCGGCAAGGTCCTTGAGGGCACCGGCTTCGTCTTCGCCGACCGCCGTGTCATGACCAACGCGCATGTGGTCGGCGGCGTCGACGAACCCACCGTCCAGATCGGGGGCGAGGGCAAGAAGTACGACGCGACGGTCGTCCTCTACGACTGGGAGCGCGACATCGCCGTACTTGACGTGCCGGACATGAAGGCGCCCGCGCTGAGGTTCTCCCCCACCGACGCCGAGAGCGGTGACGGCGCGATCATCGCGGGCTTCCCGGAGAACGGGGCGTACGACGTGCGTGCCGCACGCGTGCGTGGCCGCCTCCCGGCCAACGGCCCGGACATCTACCACCGCGGCACGGTGCGCCGTGACGTCTACTCGTTGTACGCGACCGTCCGCCAGGGCAACTCCGGCGGCCCGCTGCTCACGCCCGAGGGCAAGGTGTACGGCGTGGTCTTCGCCAAGTCCCTCGACGACGCCAAGACCGGCTACGCGCTCACCGTGGACGAGATCCAGGAGGACATCGTCAAGGGGCGTACCGCCAACCAGCAGGTGGACAGCGACAGCTGCGCGCTGTAGGCGCCTGAGGTGCCTGTGTCGCAGGGCCGGGCAGCCCGGTCGTGAGAAGGTCGCGGCCGGGTCAGCCGCGCGGGTGGCGCAGGCGCACCGAGACCCAGCGGGCCCGGCGGCGCAGAATGCGCGGAATGCCCACCCGGAGGTCGGAACCCGGCATCTGCGGGGCGCTGCCTCGTTGGTGGGAGCTCAGCCCACCGGCCGAGCGGCGATTGCGTGCTGCGTCACTGTAGTCGTGCGTCCAGCCCATACCTCGACGTCTGCCCCTGCCCCAAGGTCGATAACCGCCCCTGGCGCCCTCAATTGGCCTATGCGCCAGGCAATTGGCTGTTCGTAGGACAGGTGTTCAGTTCCGGATACCGGGCGCATCGGCGCGGTCACCGGTCGGGTTCGGGGTCTTTCAGCCAGTTGATCAGTTCGGTGGAGAAGGCGACGGGGTCCTCTTCATGGGGGAAGTGCCCCAGCCCGTCGAACAGCCGCCAGCGGTACGGCGCTTCGACGTACTCGCCCGAACCGGCCGCGCTGCGTGTGCGCATGACGGGGTCGAGGGAGCCGTGCAGATGGAGCGTCGGCACGCGCACCGGCCGCTTCATGCGCCGGTTGAACTGGATGCCGTCGGGGCGGGCCAGCGAGCGCACCATCCAGCGGTACGGCTCGATGGAGCAGTGCGCCGTCGAGGGGATGCAGATCGCGCGGCGGTACGTCTCCACCGCGTCGTCGTCCGGCAGGCGCGGGCCCGACCAGTCCCGGATCAGCCGGCCGGCCAGCGCCCCGTCGTCGGCCGTCAGCTGCCGCTCGGGGATCCAGGGCCGCTGAAACCCCCAGATGTAGGAACTCGCACTGGTCTGCTTGACGTCCGAGAGCATCGCCGAACGCCAGCGCCTCGGGTGCGGCATGGACGCCACCGCGAGCCGGCGTACCAGCTTGGGGCGCATCACGGCCGCCGTCCACGCCAGATATCCGCCCAGGTCGTGGCCGACCAGCGCGGCGTCCGGCTCGCCGAGGGAGCGGATCACACCGGTGATGTCGAGGGCCAGGTTGGCCGGGTCGTAACCACGCGGCGTACGGTCGCTGCCGCCCACGCCCCTGAGGTCCATGGCCACCGCCCGGTAGCCCGCGTCGGCGAGGGCGGTGAGCTGGTGCCGCCAGGTCCACCAGAACTGGGGAAAGCCGTGCAGCAGCAGCACCAACGGGCCGTCGCCCATCTCCGCGATGTGGAAGCGCGCACCATTGGCGGCCACGTCCCGGTGGGTCCAGGGACCGTCCAGTCGTACGACCGAGGCAGGTTGCGCCGAAGGGGTGGCGGGATCCGTCATGACGACGAGCGTGCCACAGCCTCGATGGCCGCGGGCGCCCGGTCCTCCAGCTCCGGTCGCGGGGCCGGACGCGGGTGCGGCTTGGCCTTCTGCAGCACGCCCGCCGTCTCCTTCATCGAAGCGGCGACCTTCTGCGGCCCCTTGCTCTTCTTGGCCTTCTTCGCGAAGACGACGCCGATCAGCGCGAGGACCGCGGCGACGAGGACGTTCGCGGCGAAGGACAGCAGGAAGCAGATCGCGAGGTTCCAGTCGCTCCAGGTCCGAATGCCGTACGCCAGGGCGAAGTTGAGCATCGGCAGCGAGAACACCAGCACCGCGCCGGCCAGCGAGAAAGCGCCGCCGCTCGTCGCGCCGCGCTTCACGTCCTGCTTGAGCTGCGCCTTGGCCAGCGCGATCTCGTCGTGCACCAGCGCCGACATCTCGGTCGTCGCCGAGGCGAACAGCTGGCCGATGCTGCGTTCGGCGCCGACCGGGCTGCCGTCGGGTGCGCTCATCGCGGTCTCCCTCGTGTGTACGGTTCCGTCTTCTGCCTGACTGCGTACGGTTCCGTCTTTTGTACCGTCCCGTCAGATCATGCCCGACGCTGCTCCTCCTCGCCTGCCCCGCCCGGCACTTCGGCAAGCGCGTGGCGTGCGGCGGCCTTCTCCGTGGCGATACGGCGGTGCTCGACGGCCTTGCGCTCGTAGATGGCGGCCAGCCGCAGGTGGTACTCCGGCTCGTCCTCCTCGTAGATGTCCGGAATGCCGTCCGCGTCCTCGTCGCGCTCCTCGCGCTCGACCATCCTGCGGTACTTGGCGTTACGTATCTTCAGCAGCACGGTCGCCAGCGTCGCCGCGGTGAGGGACCCGACCAGTACGGCGGCCTTGACCTCGTCGGTCAATGCCGCGTCACCCGCGAAGGCGAGCTCGCCGATGAGCAGCGAGACGGTGAAGCCGATGCCGGCGAGGGTGGCCACCGCGAACACGTCGGCCCACTCCAGGTCGTCGCTGAGCGAGGCCCTGGTGAAGCGTGCCGTCAGCCAGGTGCCGCCGAAGATGCCGAGGGTCTTGCCGACGACCAGCCCGAGGACGACCCCGAGCGTCTCCGGCTGGGTGAACACATCGCCGAGCGCACCGCCGGAGACGGTGACACCGGCGCTGAACAGCGCGAAGAGCGGCACGGCGAGGCCCGCCGACAGGGGGCGTACGAGGTGTTCGATGTGCTCGGCGGGCGAGACCGCCTCGTCCTCGTGCCGGGTGCAGCGCAGCATCAGGCCCATCGCCACGCCCGCGATGGTGGCGTGGATGCCGCTGTTGTACATCAGGGCCCAGACGACCAGGGCGAGCGGGACGTACACGTACCACCCGCGTACGCCCTTCCTCAGCAGCAGCCAGAAGACGCCCAGCCCGACCACGGCTCCCGCGAGCGCGGCGAAGTTGATCCGGTCGGTGAAGAAGACCGCGATGATCAGGATCGCGAAGAGGTCGTCGACGACGGCGAGCGTGAGGAGGAAGGCGCGCAGGGCGCTCGGCAGCGAGGTGCCGATGACGGCGAGCACGGCGAGCGCGAAGGCGATGTCCGTGGCGGTCGGGACCGCCCAGCCGTCGAACGAGCCGCCACCGGTGGCATTGGTGAGCGTGTAGACGAGCGCGGGCACCGCCATCCCGCACAGCGCGGCGACGACCGGCAGTACGGCCGCCTTGGGATCCCGGAGATCGCCGGCCACCAGCTCACGCTTGAGCTCGATCCCGGCGACGAAGAAGAAGATCGCGAGGAGACCGTCGGCGGCCCAGTGCTCGATGGACAGGTTCAGCCCGAGGGCCTCGGGGCCGAGGTGGAAGTGGCCGACCGTCTCGTAACTGTCGTGCAGCACGGGCACGTTCGACCAGACCAGCGCCGTGATCGCGGCGATGAGCAGCAGTACGCCACCGACGGTCTCGGTGCGCAGCGCGTCCGCGACGAAGGTTCGCTCGGGGAGCGACAGCCGCCCGAGGATCTTGCGGACGGGGGCGGTGGGGTGGGGCGCGGGCACGGGGGAGACCTCCGGTCGGTGGGCAGGGCGGAGCGCATGCCGACCAGACTTCCCGGCGCACCTGAGGTTGACGTCTTTTTTATTAGCTTACCTAAGATGGCTTTGTTTAGTTTGCCTAAGGGGCGGCGGGAGGTGTCCGGTACGTCTCACGTTAGGCAGAAAAGGGCCGCCCGGCGCGCGATGCGCGGGCGGCCCTTCAGGGGTTCGCGTCCCTCCGGGGACCGCGGAGGCTCAGTCCTCGCTCGGCGCCGCGGGGAGCTTCGCCTGGATGAGGTCCATGACGGTCGAGTCGGTCAGCGTCGTGACGTCACCGAGCTGGCGGTTCTCGGCGACGTCCCGCAGCAGCCGGCGCATGATCTTGCCGGAGCGGGTCTTCGGCAGCTCGGCCACCGGCAGGATCCGCTTCGGCTTCGCGATCGGGCCGAGCGTGGCACCGACGTGGTTGCGCAGGTCCGCCACCAGGTCCTCGGTCTCGGCGGCCGTACCGCGCAGGATCACGAAGGCGACGATCGCCTGCCCGGTGGTCTCGTCGGCGGCACCGACGACGGCCGCCTCGGCGACGGACGGGTGCGAGACGAGCGCGGACTCGACCTCCGTGGTGGAGATGTTGTGCCCCGACACGAGCATGACGTCGTCGACGCGGCCCAGCAGCCAGATGTCTCCGTCGTCGTCCTTCTTCGCCCCGTCACCGGCGAAGTACTTGCCCTCGAACCGCGACCAGTACGTGTCGATGAACCGCTGGTCGTCGCCCCAGATGGTGCGCAGCATCGACGGCCACGGCTCGGTCAGCACGAGGTAGCCGCCACCGCCGTTGGGCACCTCGTTCGCCTCGTCGTCGACGACGGTCGCGGCAATGCCGGGCAGCGGGGTCTGCGCGGAACCGGGCTTGGTCTCGGTGACGCCCGGCAGCGGCGAGATCATCATCGCGCCGGTCTCGGTCTGCCACCAGGTGTCCACGATCGGCGTCCGGTCGGCACCGATGTGCTTGCGGTACCAGATCCACGCCTCGGGGTTGATCGGCTCACCCACGGAGCCGAGGACGCGCAGCGAGGACAGGTCGAACTTCGCGGGGATGTCGTCGCCCCACTTCATGAACGTACGGATGGCCGTCGGCGCCGTGTACAGGATGGTCACCCCGTACTTCTGCACGATCTCCCAGAAGCGGCCCTGGTGCGGGGTGTCCGGGGTGCCCTCGTACATCACCTGCGTCGCGCCGTTCGCCAGCGGCCCGTACACGATGTACGAGTGGCCGGTGACCCAGCCGACGTCGGCGGTGCACCAGTAGACGTCCGTCTCCGGCTTGAGGTCGAAGACCGCGTGGTGGGTGTACGACGCCTGGGTGAGGTAGCCGCCGGAGGTGTGCAGGATGCCCTTCGGCTTACCCGTCGTACCGGACGTGTAGAGGATGAAGAGCGGCTGCTCGGCGTTGAAGGCCTCGGGGGTGTGCTCGGCGGACTGCCGCTCGACGATCTCGTGCCACCAGACGTCACGGCTGTCGTCCCAGGCGACCTCCTGACCCGTCCTGCGCACGACGAGCACGTGCTCGACGTTGTCCACCTTGCCGATCGCCTCGTCCACGGCCGGCTTGAGCGCGGACGGCTTGCCGCGGCGGTAGCCGCCGTCGGAGGTGATGACGACCTTGGCGTCCGCGTCCTGGATACGGGTGGCGAGGGCGTCCGCCGAGAACCCGCCGAAGACGACGGAGTGCGCGGCGCCGATCCGGGCGCAGGCCAGCATCGCGACGGCCGTCTCGGGGATCATGGGCATGTAGACCGCGACCCGGTCGCCCTTCTGAACTCCCAGCTCCAGCAGGGCATTGGCCGCCTTGGAGACCTCGTCCTTGAGCTCGGCGTAGGTGAGGGCGCGGCTGTCGCCGGGCTCTCCCTCGAAGTGGATGGCGACCCGGTCGCCGTGCCCGGCCTCGACATGCCGGTCCACGCAGTTGTACGCGACGTTGAGCTCGCCGTCCGCGAACCACTTGGCGAACGGCGGGTTCGACCAGTCCAGTGTCTGAGTCGGCTCCTTGGCCCAGGTCAGCCGACGGGCCTGCTCGGCCCAGAAGCCGAGCCTGTCAGCCTTGGCCTGTTCATACGCCTCCGCGGTGACATTGGCATTGGCGGCCAGGTCGGCGGGGGGTGCGAACCTGCGCTCTTCCTTGAGCAGGTTGGCCAGGCTTTCGTTGCTCACGACATCTCCCTTTCCCAGGGTGTCCGTTGTGTCCCAGGCCACAGCTCATCAGACCCGGGGGCCCGATGACAAGGGTCGACGGAAAATTGGTTTAGACCTGTGGTCGGTGTCGGTCCGGAGCTGCTTTTCGGCACCGGGGTCATCCGTTCCCACGGACGCCGGATGGACCAGGTTCAGGTCTGTTATCCCTTTCACATTCCGCCGAGGTGCAGGTAAAACGCCACCCGTCAGGAGAGGCCGGCCTCGCCATGGGGCAGCAGCAACGCGGCCGTACGGGGTGCGGGGCCCCGTGTGGACCGGGGCCCCGCATCCCCCCCCCGTCTCACGCCGTCTCACGCCGACAGATCCGCCACCCCCACGTCGTCGAACACCTCGTCCCCGTTCCCCTCGGTGAGCAGGTACGCCTGTGCCTCGCCCACGTGGAAGTACATGCCGTGCAGTTCCAGTGCCCCCGCCCGCAGGGCCCGGGCCACCGACTCGTGCGCCCGCAGGTGCTCCAACTGCTGGACCACGTTGGTCAGACAGAGCTGCTCCACCGCGTCGGCCGGCGCCCGACTGGCGAGCCTGGCCCACGGCCGGCTCGGGTCGGACATCCGCTCCAGGCTTGGCACCCCGTGCCTCAGCCACCGCCTGAGCGGGGTCGGCGGGCCGCCGGGCTCGGAACTGAGCAGCGCCTGCATGGCCCCGCACCCGGAGTGCCCGCACACCGTGATCGACCGCACCCGCAGCACGTCCACGGCGTACTCGATCGCCGCCGCCACTGAGTCGTCCCCGCTCTCCTGGCCCGGCAGGGGCACGAGATTGCCCACGTTGCGCACCACGAACAGGTCGCCCGGACCACTGGAGGTGATCATCGACGTGACCAGCCGTGAGTCGGCGCAGGTGAGGAACAGCTGGGAGGGCTGCTGCCCCTCCCGCGCCAGCCGCGCCAGCTCGCCCCGTACCAGGGGTGCGGTGTTGCGCTGGAACGCGCTGATGCCGCGGGCCAGTTGACGCGCGCTCGGTCGGCTGCCGTCGGCTCCGCCGGACCGGTCGGCCTTGGTCGTGCCGGAGCCTTCGGCACTGCTCGGACGGCCCGATCCGGTGGGGTGTCCGGAGCCAGTGGGGTTGCTGGACCCCGTGGGCTGTCCGGAGCCGGTCGGACTCGTGGACCCCGTGGGCTGTCCGGAGTCGGTCGGGCTGGTCGACCCGGTGGGGTGTCCGGAGCCGGCCGGGTCGGCGGACCTGGTGGGCCCTTCGGTGTCGCCGCGCCCGGCGCCGTCCCCGGCCACGGCTCCGCTCGCCTCCGCTCCGCCGGTCGTGCCGGACTCGCCCGGGAGGACGGCGGCGTCTGGGGTGCGGACCGCGGCGGAACCGCCGGTGTCGCCGGTCCCGGTCGTCTGCGCTTCCCCGGTGTGTCCCTCGCTTCCGCCCTGGGAGGGGGCGGGGTCCGGGATCTCGCACTGGTGGTTGCGCCAGGGCGTCCAGGGATGGCAACGGCAGTCGGCCGACTCGGCCGCGGCGTGCCCGGCGTCGAGATGGAGGCCGACCGGTGTCGTCGGTTCACCGATCCGGACCCCGGCCCGGCGGCCGACCAGCTCGACGGAGCCGCCGTGCGCGGAGTGCGTGTTCTGCCAGTCCTGCAGTGACTCGTACGCCGCGTGGTCCATGAACGACCCGTCCAACTCCACGACGGCGTGGGCGCCCTGGGGTACGAGGTGCAGGGCCCGGCTGAGCCGTGGCACCGCGAGGAACGTCAACTGCCCTCTTACGTGTACGTGATGGACTCCTTCCTTCTCGTCGTGGGTGATGCGCGTGCGGGTGAGGCGGTGCAGGGCGACGGTGACGGCCATGGCGATCCCCAGGACCACGCCCTCCAGGACGCCGAAGAACACCACGCCGAGGGTGGTGACGGCGTACACCACGACCTCTCGGTGGCGGGTCACCGTGCGGATGTGGTGCAGGGACACCATCTGGATGCCGACGGCCATCACCAGGGCGGCGAGCGAGGCGAGCGGGATGAGTTCCAGGATCGGGACCATCAGCAGCGTGGCGACTACTACGAGAACGCCGTGCAGCATCGTGGAGTTCCGGCTGACGGCACCGGCTTGCACATTCGCCGAACTCCGCACGGCCACGCCCGCGACCGGCAGCCCGCCGAGCGTGCCGGAGACGATGTTGGCGGCGCCCTGCCCGAGAAGTTCGCGGTCCAGGTGGGAGCGTCCGACCTGGATGTGCAGGCCGGGGCGCGCGGCCACCATCTTGTCCACCGCGACCGCGCCGAGCAGCGACTGCACGCTGCACACCAGCGTGGTGGTCAGCACCGCGGCGATCAGGCCCAGCACCGGGCCTTCCGGCAGCCCGGCAAGAGCGTGGCTGTGCCAGGAGGGCAGGTCGACCTTGGGCAGGATCAGGCCGGCGAGCGAGGCGGCCGAGGTGGCGCCGGCGACGGCGACGAGCGCGGCCGGGACCTTGCGCAGGAGGCGTCCGGCCCGGCCCGGGATCCGCGGCCAGAGCAGCAGCAGGGCCAGGGTCAGCGCGCTCACCGACACGGCGGCGGGCCGCAGCTCGGCCAACTGGGCGGGCAGCGCGCGGAGGTTGTCGAGGACCGAACTCTGCGGGGTACCGCCCATGACGATGTGCAGCTGGGCGACGGCGATGGTGACGCCGATGCCGGCGAGCATGCCGTGCACGATGGCGGGGCTCACGGCGAGCGCGCCGCGGGCCACCCTCAGGGAACCGAGGCCGAGTTGGGCTAGACCGGCGAGGACGGTGATGGCACAGGTCGTCCGCCAGCCGTACTGATGGATGAGGTCGGCGGTGACCACGGTGAGGCCGGCGGCGGGGCCGCTGACCTGGAGCGGGGAACCGCCGAGCCATCCGGCGACGATCCCTCCGACGGCGGCGGCGACGAGGCCTGCCTGGAGGGGGGCGCCGGTGGCGAGGGCGATGCCCAGGGAGAGTGGGAGCGCGATCAGGAAGACCGCGATCGATGCCGACACGTCGGCGCCCGCGATGCGGTGGCGGCGGGGCCGGGTCGGGGGCGGGCTGTGGGGCTCGTGGGTGCGTTCCGCTCGACTCGGGTCGTCGGCGCGGGTGGGGACGCAGGCGGACATGTTTCCCGTCTTCCTCCGGGGCAGCGCGGTCGCGGATCTGGTGGTCCCCCGCTCATGGGCGAGGGGTCGGGTCGCGGCCGTGTGGTCACGGCGTGCAGCGGCGGGATGGACAACAGTCGGTAAACGGATCGTAATGCAGAGTAAAGGGCCGGAATAGTTTTTCCGAGCAAATGGACTAATAAATCCCTCTGAAGGGTGAGGTGGCCAATTAATCGGCTTGTCGTACTAATTCCTTCTCGGTCCCGTGCGACCTTGGCGGCGCTGCCGGCCCCCGAGAGAAGGAAGAAGGTGGACGGAACATGGCCGCCACCAGCAGGAACGCCGCTCCCCGCAAGATCGCCGCGACGCACAGGGCCGTCGGGACGCACAGGATCGCGGCGGGCACCGCGATCGCGGCGGTCTGCGCCGCATCACTCGCCGGTTGCGCGACCGGCACCGACACGACACGGCACGGGGCGCCCGGACCCGAGAAGGCGAAGCCGGCGGCGCCCGCTCCCAAGAGGGTGGTCCGCCTGATCGGCGACGGGTCCACGGCGTACACCGGAGCCCAGCCCCACCTGGCCAGACCGGAAAGACTCAGGCCGGGCCAGAAGCCCCCGCAGTTCGTGGTGTTCTCCTGGGACGGCGCCGGGGAGGACAGCCAGAAGCTGTTCTCCCACTTCCGCAGGGTCGCCAGGGCGAACAACGCGACGATGACGTACTTCCTCAGCGGCGTGTACATGCTGCCGGACCACAAACGCGACCTGTACCGCCCGCCGCAGCACTCCCCGGGCCGCTCCGACATCGGCTTCAACGACGAGGAGGGCATCGCCGCCACCGCCAGGCAGTTGCGCCTGGCCTGGCTGGAGGGCAACGAGATCGGCACCCACTTCAACGGCCATTTCTGCGGCAGCGGCGGCGGGGTCGGCGAATGGTCGGTGGAGGAGTGGAAGGACGAGATCCGCCAGGCCAAGAGGTTTGTGAAGTCCTGGAAGACCAACACGGGCATGGCTAACGCGGAGCCCCTGCCGTTCGACTACGACAAGGAGCTCATCGGCGCCCGCACGCCCTGTCTGGAGGGCCAGAAGAACTTCGTCAGGGCCGCCCGCGAGATGGGCTTCCGCTACGACTCCAGCGGCGTCAACAACCAGGTCTGGCCCACCAAGAAGGGAGGTCTGTGGGACCTGTCGATGCAACTGGTGCCGTTTCCCGGGCACTCCTACGAGCAGCTCACCATGGACTACAACTTCATGGTCAACCAGTCGGGCACCACGAGCCAGGGCGACCCCGCCAAGCACGACTTGTGGGGCGACCAGATGCGGGACGGCCTGCTCAAGGGCTTCCACCGGGCCTATTTCGGCAACCGCGCGCCCCTGATCATCGGCAACCACTTCGAGTCCTGGAACGGCGGCACCTACATGCGCGCCGTCGAGGAGGTCATCGAGGCCGTCTGCAACAAGCCCGATGTGCGCTGCGTCTCCTTCCGGCAGCTGGCCGACTGGCTGGACGCCCAGGATCCGGCGACCCTGCGGAAGCTGCGCACTCTCGGGGTCGGCGAGGCTCCGAAGCAGGGATGGGCGTCCTTCCTCGCGGCGCATCCGGCCCCGGCCCCGAAGGGGGTGCCCGGGGCGCCGGCTGTCAGGCAGTAGCGGCTGGGCGGACGTGGGAGCACAGGTCGTAGGGGCCCTACGAGCAGCGTTGTAGGGGTCAAGCAGTCGGAGTCAGGTGGGAGTTGTCCTCGGGCAGGGGGGTCAGGCCCTCGCCGAGTACGAAACCGGGGTCGATCTGCGCCGCCAGGTCGGCCCCGGTGCGCTCGTTCCCCCAGGACTGGGCGTTCTTCAGGTGGAAGTGCACCATCTGGCTCGTGTATCGCTCCCAGTTCCGCAGCTCGTACGTCGCGTCCACCGCCGTGTGCAGCCTGCGCAGGGCGAGGCGGTTGGCGTCCTCCAGGAACTCGAACCGGGGCGGGCGACCCTTCTCCATGGCCCGCACCCAGTCCGAGTGCCCGACGGTCACCAGCAGGTCGTCCCCGACCTCGGCACGGAGGAAGTCGAGGTCGTCCTGGCCCTGCACCTTGTTGCCGACGACTTTCAGGACGACTCCGAAGTCACGGGCGTACTCCTTGTACTGGCGGTAGACGGAGACCCCCTTCCGGGTCGGCTCGGCGACGAGGAACGTGATGTCGAATCGGGTGAACATGCCGGAGGCGAAGGAGTCCGAGCCCGCCGTCATGTCGACCACGACGTACTCGCCCGGGCCGTCCACCAGGTGGTTCAGGAACAGCTCCACCGCACCCGTCTTGGAGTGGTAGCAGGAGACTCCGAGGTCGGAGTCGGTGAAGGGGCCGGTGACCATCAAACGGACGGCGCCGCCGTCGAGTTCCACCGGACGGGCGCAGGCGTCGTACACCGGATTCCGCTCGCACACCCGCAGCAGCCGCGAACCCTCGCCGGGCGGCGTCGTCTTGATCATTTTCTCGACGGAGCCGATCCGCGGATTGGAGCCGCGCAGGTACTCCTTGATCAGCGGCAACTGCTCGCCCATCGCCGGCAGTGCGGCGGCCTCCGCCTCGTCGAGGCCGAGCGCGGCTCCCAGGTGCTGGTTGATGTCGGCGTCGACCGCGACGACCGGCGCGCCGGTCGCGGCGAGCCGGCGAATGAAGAGGGAGGAAAGGGTGGTCTTGCCGCTGCCGCCCTTCCCGACGAAAGCAATTTTCATGTTCACGAAGAGTAGTGGGGTGATTGCTGTACGTGGCAGATGTGCGTGAAGAAGGCCACTCGATCGTGGGGTGCGGGTCATCGGCGGGGGCGAAGCCTCGATGGGGGTTGTGGCCGGGTGGCGGGTGGGCGCGTGGTGGGGACGGATGGGCGCGTAGTGTCGTACTCATGAGTACGACAGGCGCGACCGCCGATCCGTTCGCGGCCCTCGGGTCACTGCCCGGTGTGCCCGAGTCCGTGGAGTCCGTGCGCAAGGCCGTGGACCGGGTCTACGGGCACCGGATCATGCGGCGCCGCAGCAACGAGATCACCTCCGAGGCGGCCCTGCGCGGAGCCCGCGGCTCCGCCGCGCTGGCGGGCGCCGACTGGGCGCTCGAAGAGGTCCGTCGGCGTACCGACTTCAGTGGTGACGACGAGGCCCGCGTCATGGGCGGGGCCCTGCGGCTGACTGCCGAGGCGGGCCAACTGCTGTCCATCTGGCGGCAGTCGCCGCTGCGCGTGCTGGCCCGGCTGCACCTGGTGGCGGCGGCGAGCAACGACGACACGGTCGGGCGCCCACGCCAGGCGGGCGAGCCGGTCGACGAGCCGTTGATCGAACTGCCGACGCCGAGTGCGGTGGAGATGCACGGCCGCCTGGAGGGGCTGTCCGAGCTGATCATCGCCGGTGGTTCGGCGCCCGCCCTGGTGACGGCCGCCGTCGTGCACGGTGAGCTCCTCGCGCTGCGCCCCTTCACGTCCCACAACGGCCTGGTCGCGCGCGCGGCCGAGCGCATCGTCCTCGTCGGCAGCGGCCTCGACCCGAAGTCCGTCTGCCCGGCCGAGGTCGGACACGCCGAGCTGGGCCGCGCGGCCTATCTGGCGGCGCTCGACGGCTACGTCTCCGGCACCCCCGAGGGCATGGCCGCCTGGATCGCCCACTGCGGCAAGGCGATCGAGCTCGGGGCGCGTGAGTCGACGGCCGTGTGCGAGGCGCTGCAGCGCGGGGCGGCGTAGCCCACGCGCGCGTGGGGCGTCGTACGGCCGATCGAGGGGTCGCCGATCAAGGGTTCGTCGTTCGGCGGACTGAGGGTCATAGGCATGAGAAAAGCCCCGCGCGCGGGGGCTCATATGAGTTGCGGCGGTACGAGGATTCGTACCGCCGCTGGCATGTTCACCGGGTTACCAAGCGTCCTCGATATGTTGCCCATCAGGTCGGGAACTTTGCCCGTCACCTGGTGCGGCTGGCCCGTAATCGACGGGTCGACGTCGCGTGGGTGCCCAATGTCCATGCTCGGTCCGTGGGGCCAAATGCGTATTAAAGGTGATCCTCTCGGATGTCCTTGGTCTCGCGGGCCGTTGAGTCCTTTGTACTCCAGGACCCAACCAAGCGGAAGCCCTGACTGCAGTTCTTTACTTTTGCTCTCAAATCTGCGTCAAACGGGCGTCGATGCGCCGAATGGGGTACTCGGAACCGCGCTGCGCCGGTCAGCTGTGCCGGCAGCTGTGTCGGTCAGGCGAGCGCTGTACGGCGTCGGCTCGCGTACCAGACGAGGCCTGCGGTGGCCGCGGCGGCTCCTATGGCGGCGGCCGCGAGAAGGGCGGGACGCGGTGGCACCGAGAAGGAGGGAATGCGTTGCTTGAGCCGAACAGGGCGGTGGAAGTCGAGAATCGGCCACCCGCGCACGAGTGCCTCGCGGCGTAGCGCGCGGTCGGGGTTCACGGCGTGCGGATTGCCGACGGTCTGAAGCATCGGCAGGTCGGTGGCCGAGTCGCTGTAGGCGTAGCAGCGGGAGAGGTCGTAGCCCTCGGACTCGGCCAGCTCCTTGATCGCCTCGGCCTTCGTCGGGCCGTATGCGTAGTACTCCACCTCCCCGGTGAAGCAGCCGTCGTCACCCACGACCATGCGTGTGGCCACCACGCGGTCGGCACCGAGCAACTCGCCGATCGGCTCCACTACCTCGGCGCCGGACGTGGACACGATCACGACGTCACGGCCGGCCGTGTGGTGCTCCTCGATGAGCGAGGCGGCCTCGTCATAGATGATCGGGTCGATCAGGTCGTGCAGCGTCTCGGCGACGATCTCCTTGACGTGCTGGACGTTCCAGCCGCGGACGAGCGTGGAGAGGTACTCGCGCGTGCGCTCCATCTGGTCATGGTCCATACCGCCGATGCGGAAGACGAACTGGGCATATGCGGTCCGCAAGGCAGCCCTGCGGTTGATCAGACCGCCTTGGTAGAACGACTTGCTGAACGTGAGCGTGCTCGACTTCGCAATGACCGTCTTGTCCAGGTCAAAGAAGGCGGCTGTGCGGGGCAAGGAGTGGTTTTCCACGACCCCGAGCATAGGCGCAGCCCATTCGGCGTAAGGTGGGCGCGTGGGTTTGCCTGAGAGGGCTCTCGGGTACACCATGGAAGTCACGGATCGTTCGCGACCGTGCTAACCCGGTCCGACTCCTCCCCCCCCCGAGTCGGCCGTGGAGACGACCCCCGCTCTCCCCCCCGGCGGGGGTCGTCGCATGTCCGGGGCGGTTTCTCTCTCCCATGCACGGCCGTGAGGCCACGGCGAGACGGCTGCGGCCGACTATTCGGCATGCACATGATCCGTGACTGTGGGTAGTTGTCGCGCTGCTCTGCGGAAGTCGCACAGGGGTCGGTGCGAGGGTCACCGGTATGGGTGACGGCGATATTCACAAGCGCCGAGTTGTCCACAGTTATCGACCAAGATCCACACGATTTCCGGGATCGCTGCACCGTGATTCCAGCGCGTCCCGCTCGGGCCGACTTCGTGGCCGGTTCTGGTTAGTCGGGCGTGTTTGGCCGGTTCCTATCGGCCGTTCATATGGAGGCCGCTTGCCGGTTCTTCACACGTTTGGGATTCGCGGGGCCGCAGGGCTGCGCGAGTGAAGCAGCGAAGGGGGATGGACACCGTGACCGCAGTCGTCACACACGATCCGCCGCCCACCGCCTCCGGGCGCCCGGGCAAGCCGTTGATCGTCACGGAAGACGCCGAACTGCTCGACGACCTGCTGCGCCTGTGCGCGGCGGCCGGCGCCACACCCGAGGTCCACCACGGGGTGCCCGAGCCGAGAGGCAGCTGGGAGGCCGCGCCGCTCGTCCTGGTCGGCGACGACGCCGCACGCCGCGTGCGCGGGGCCGGACGCCGGCGCGGAGTGGTCCTGGTCGGCCGGGACCAGGACGACTCCGGGGTCTGGCGCCGGGCCGTCGAGATCGGCGCCGACCACGTCCTGATGCTGCCGGACGGCGAGCAGTGGCTGGTCGACCGCATCGCCGACGTCGCCGAGGGCGTCGGCCGGCCCGCCCTCACCGTCGGCGTCATCGGCGGCCGCGGTGGGGCCGGAGCGTCCACGCTCGCGTGTGCCCTCTCCGTCACCGCCGCGCGCGAAGGACTGCGCACGCTGCTCGTGGACGCAGATCCGCTGGGCGGCGGACTCGACGTCCTCCTCGGCGGCGAGGCGACCGAGGGACTGCGCTGGCCGGCGTTCGCCGGCTCGCGCGGGCGGCTCGGCAGCGGCGCGCTGGAGGAGTCCCTGCCGAAACTCCACTCCCTGCGGGTCCTGAGCTGGGATCGCGGCGACCACCTCGCCGTGCCCGCGCAGGCGATGCGCGCGGTGCTCGCCGCGGCCCGGCGCCGGGGCGGCGCGGTCGTCGTCGACCTGCCCCGCCGTACCGACGACGGGGTCGCGGAGGCGCTCGCCCAACTCGATGTCGGGATCCTCGTGGTCCCCGCCGAACTGCGTGCCGTCGCGGCGGCCCGGCAGGTGGCCTCCGCGGTCCGGATGGTCCTGCGTGATCTGCGGGTGGCGGTACGCGGGCCGTACGCACCCGGGCTCGACGACCGGGAAGTGGCCCGCCTGCTGGACCTTCCCCTCGTGGGCGAGGTGCCGATCGAGTCGGGCCTGCTGCGCCCGCACGAGAGCAAGGCACCGCCGGGTGCGCTCGGCCGGGGGCCGCTGGCGCGGTTCTGCCGGGAGTTCTGGGAGCGGGCGTTGCTGGAGGTGAGGGCGGCATGAGTACGGCTTCAGGGCTCGAGCGGGGCTCGTCGGGGCTCGAGTGGGTGAGCGGCAGCGCGGTCGGGTCTCTGCGCGCGGCTCCTGAGCGGTGGCGGTCGGACGAGGCCGTGGTGGGCAGGTCGCTGACGGGCGGGACGGAGACGGTGACGGGCAGGCGGCACAGGGCCACGCCGCGGTGGGCGGTGGGCGGCGCGGCGAGTGACGCCTTGGTTCGGCGGTTGCCGGAACGCACGGCCGGTGCGGGGCGGGACTTCGGCGGCACGGGCAGGACGGCCACGGCGGGGTCGGAGTCCGGCCGCGCGGTGAGTACGGCACCTGCGCGGCGGGAGTCGGCGGCTCGGGATGGTTCGCCGGCCGTGCGGTGGGATGCGGCCGACAGGGCGGGGCTGTCGGCCGCTCGGTGGGCATCGGGCGCGACGGCGGCAGGGACGGACATGTCGGCGGGGTTGCTCGACGGCGTGCGGCAGTGGCTGGTCGAGAGCGGGGCCGAGCCGACGCCCGCGCGCGTGGCGCAGGCCCTGCGGGAGCAGGGCAGGGTGCTGGGGGACGCCGAAGTCCTCGGGGCGGCCGAGCAGTTGCGGTCCGAGCTGGTCGGCAGTGGGCCGCTGGAGCCGCTGCTCGCCGATCCGTCCGTGACGGATGTGCTGGTGTCGGCGCCGGACCGGGTCTGGGTGGACCGGGGCGGCGGCCTGGAGCTGACCTCCGTGTCCTTCCCGGACGCGGCAGCCGTACGGCGTCTGGCCCAACGCCTCGCCGCCGTGGCCGGGCGTCGGCTGGACGACGCCCGGCCCTGGGTGGACGCCCGGCTGCCCGACGGGACCCGGCTGCACGCGGTGCTGCCACCGGTCGCCGTCGGCTGCGCCTGCCTGTCGCTGCGGGTCGTACGGCCCCGGGCGTTCACGCTCGACGAGCTGGTCGCGGCGGGCACGGTGCCGCCGGGCGGGGATCGAGTGCTGCGGGCGCTGGTCGACGCGCGGCTGTCCTTCGTGGTCAGCGGTGGGACCGGCAGCGGCAAGACGACCTTGCTGAGCGCGCTGCTCGGACTGGTCGGGCCGGGCGAGCGGATCGTGCTGGCGGAGGACTCGGCGGAGCTCGGGCCGGACCATCCGCATGTCGTACGGCTGGAGAGCAGACCCGCCAACCAGGAGGGCGCCGGGCTCGTCACCCTCGAGGACCTGGTGCGGCAGGCGCTGCGGATGCGGCCGGACAGGCTGGTCGTGGGCGAGGTGCGTGGGCCCGAAGTGGTCCATCTGCTGGCGGCGCTGAACACCGGCCACGAGGGCGGTTGCGGGACCGTCCACGCGAACGCGGCGTCCGATGTGCCGGCCCGCCTGGAGGCGCTCGGCACGGCGGCCGGACTCGACCGGGCCGCGCTGCACAGCCAGTTGGCGGCCGCGCTGTCGGTCGTACTCCACCTCGTGCGTGATCGGACGGGGCGGCGGCGGATCGCCGAGGTCCATGTGCTGGAGCGGGACGCGTCGGGGCTGGTGCGGACCGTGCCGGCGCTGCGGTGGCGCGCGGAGGGGTTCGCGCACGAGCGGGGCTGGGAGCGGCTGCGGGGGCTGCTTCGGGGTGAGAAGGGGCGGCTTCGGGGTGAGAGAGGACTGGTTCGGGGTGAGAGAGGGCTGCTTCGGGATGAGGGAGGGCTGCTTCGGGATGACGGCGGTGACAGGGGTGAGAGCGGTGACAGCGGTGACGGTGCGGGCGACGTGGCGGGACGCGCGGATCGTGCAGGGGCCGGTGAGCTGAATGGGTGAGATGTCGCTGGGCGCGGCCGTCGTCTGTATCGGGGCCGCGGTCTGGATGCTGGGCGGGCGGAACTCCGGGGCGCGGCGGGCGCAGTTGCTGCTCGCGGGAGGTGGCGTGGTGGGAGCCGGGCCTCCCGACTGGCGGCACATGGCCGGGGAGCTGCGACGGCTGCGAGGACGGTTACGGGTCGAGTGGTGGGCGCCGGCTCTCGGGCTCGTGCTGGGCGTGCTCGGGTCGTCGGTGCTGCCGGTCGTCGCGGGGGCGGCCGGGGTGCCGTTGCTGAGGAGGGTGCGGTTGGCCCGGGAGGCGCGGCGGGAACGGGAGCGTCGGGCGGACGCCGTGATCACGCTGTGCGGGTCGCTCGCCGGGGAGGTGCGGGCCGGGCGGCAGCCGGGAGAGGCGTTGCTGCGGGCGGCACGGGACTCCGGTGGGCTAGGGGAAGCACAGGCCGCGGTGCTGGCTGCGGCGCGGTTCGGTGGGGATGTGCCGGGCGCGCTCGCCTCCGGGTCACGGCAGTCGGGCGCCGAGGGCTTGTTGGGGCTGGCGGCGTGCTGGCGGGTGGCCGTGGATCAGGGCGCCGGGCTCGCGGCCGGACTCGAACGGCTGGAAGGAGCACTGCGGGCCCAACGGGACCAACGCGCCGACCTGCGTGCCCAGTTGGCGGGGGCTCGGTCGACGGTGGTCATGCTCGCCGGGTTGCCGGTCCTGGGGCTGCTGCTGGGTGCCGCCATGGGGGCCGACCCGCTGCATGTGCTGCTGCATACGGGGGCGGGGCTTGGCTGCTTGGTGGTCGGCGGGGTGTTGGAAGGGCTGGGGATGTGGTGGGCGCTGCGGATCGTGCGGCGGGCGGAGGCGGGGTGAGGAGTCGTGAGGGGTCGGGACGCGCGGGGATTCGGGGGCGTGCGGGCTTGGGTCCTGCGGGGCTTGGGGTCCGAGGGGCGGGGCGTGAGAGGGAGGTGATGGTGTGAGTGCGGAACTTTTCCACAGGCTGGGGGTGGCCGTGGGGACAGCGGTGGTCGTCGGGTGGCTGTTGGGGTGGCCCGTGGCGGTGCGGCGCGAACGGAGGGTCCGGCGTCGGCTGGCCGGGTTGGTGAAGGCCACCGACGTCACGTCGAGACGCCGACGGCTCGACGTCCGGCAGGGCGTGCGGCAAGGGCTTCCCATGGCGGCGGTCGTGGGCGCCGGGTGGGTTCTGGTCGGTGGTGTCGCCGGGGCCGTGGTGGGGCTGGCCGTCGCAGGCGGGTTGTGGCTGTGGCGGCGTCGGCAGGGAGCCGTCGGCGCCGAGGAGGAACTGGACGCCGTTGAGGTGGCTCGGCAGCTCCCGCTCGCCGCTGATCTGTTGGCGGCCTGCGTCGCGGCCGGAGCCGGTCCGGTGATCGCGGCGCAGGCCGTGGGCGAGGCCTTGGGCGGCCCCGTCGGGGACGGGCTGGCACGGGGCGCCGCGGAGGTGCGGCTCGGCGGGGAACCGGGCGAGGCGTGGCAGCGACTGGCCTCGCTGCCGAGGGCGGGCGCGCTGGCGCGGCTGCTGGAACGGGCCGACTCATCGGGTCTGCCGGCGGCCGGACCGGTCGCGCGACTCGCCGCGGAGGCACGCGCCGAGGCGGCGCGCACCGCGACGGAACGGGCCAGGCGGGCGGCCGTGATGGTCTCCGCGCCGGTGGGGCTGTGCTTCCTGCCCGCGTTCATCGCGGTCGGCGTCGCGCCGGTGGTGATCGGGCTTGCGGGTGCGGTGCTGGGAGGGGGTGGGGGATGACGGGGTGAGGAGCGGTGACGGCTGCGGGGAGTGGACGGGGTTCGGGTTCGCCAGGCCCCGGGGCCGCAGTTCTGAGCTCGGCGCTCGGTGCTCGGTGCTCGGTGCGCGCGGTTCGGTGCGCGCGGTTCGGTGCGCGCGGTTCGGCGATTGGGAGTTCGGCACTCCGCACAGGACGTACAGCCGTGGTCGGTCAGTAGTTCGACAAATGACGTTCGGTAGATGGTTTCAACAGAACTGAGTCTTACGGGGGTTGAGATGTGCAAGACGGTACGGGCGCTGATGCGCGGTCTGGTGTGCAGGATGCGCACAGTGCGTGGGGCCCGGAGGGACGCGGGGATGGTCACCTCCGAGTACGCGATGGGGATCGTCGCGGCGGTGGCGTTCGCCGTGGTGCTCTACAAGGTCGTGACGAGCGGGCAGGTCAGCGAGGAGCTGCAGGCCATCGTGAAGCGAGCGCTCGATGCACGGATGTGAGCGGGAGAGCGAGCGGGAACAGGACGGGGCTCACGAGCCCGGAAAGGACCCGGCTCGCGAGCGCGGAAGGCACTCGGCTCACGGGCAGGGGAAACACCCGGCTGAGGAGCGGGCGCGGGACCGGGGGGCTGGCCGAGGGCCGGATCGGGCGGTGGGCTGGGCGTCGGACCGGGGGTTCGTGACGGCGGAGTCGGCTGTCGTGCTGC
Source organism: Streptomyces sp. NPDC051243 (assembly GCF_044455405.1). NCBI lineage: Bacteria > Bacillati > Actinomycetota > Actinomycetes > Kitasatosporales > Streptomycetaceae > Streptomyces > Streptomyces sp. NPDC051243. The sequence continues at coordinate 638,076 of NZ_JBITES010000004.1, forward strand.
CCGTGCTGGTGATGTTCGCGATGGCGTTGGTGTGGGGGCTGCTGGTGGTGGCCGCGCAGATCCAGTGCGTGGACGCGGCCCGGACGGGCGCCCGCGCGGCAGCCCGGCAGGATCCGGCCGAAGCGGTCATCGAGGTGACGCGCGAGGCGGCACCGCGCGGCGCGACGGTCACGATCGGCCGGGAGGGTAACGAGATCCGCGTGGTCGTGGTGGCCAAGCCGCCACTGTTGCGCGGGCTCCCCTTCGAGGTGCGGGAGGAGGCCGTGGCGTCGGCGGAGGAGATGGTGGGAGTGGGGACATGAAAGGGGGCTGCGTATCGGGCCGTGGGTCTGTCCAGAGGCTCGTTACCAGCTGGCGTTCCGGCCGAAGGCCCGTTGCCGACCGGCACGCGGATGGTGGATCCGTCGCCGACCGGCACGCGGATGGTGGATCCGTCACCGACCGGCACGCGGAAGGTGGGTACGTCGCCGGCAGCCACGCGGCTGCCGGGTCCGCTACCGGTCGGCATACGCGCCGGGAGTCCGCCCTCACCCCGCCCACCGCCCGGAAACTGAAGCGCGCCGTCGATCTGCGCTCCGACCGCGGCTCCGCCACCGTCTGGAGTGTCGGCGCCATCGCCGTGCTCTGTGTCGTCTTCGGCGTCGTACTCGCCCTGGGGCAAGCCATCGTGACCCGGCACAAGGCGGCGGGCGGCGCGGATCTGGCGGCGCTCGCGGCGGCCGACCACTGGGCGGAGGGCGGTACCGCGGCCTGCGCTCGTGCCGAGCGGGTGGCTCGGGCGCAAGGCGTGCGGCTCGTGCGCTGTGAGGTGGAGGGCGAGGTCTCCGACGTGACGGCGGCGTCGGGCCACGGGCCGTTCGCCGCGGAGGTCAGGGCGCGGGCGGGACCTGCGGACCAGCCTCTGCCGACGGAGCCTGAGCCGCCCGTCCCCGCGAGGACGGACCGTCCGACGCCGGCCCTCTGAACGACTCCGCAGCCGGGTCGACCCCGCCTTCAGCCGGGGTACCGCGTTCCCCGTCCGAGGCATCATCCCCATCTCCGCCCGCAACCGGCACTCCCTGCGCACCAGGGCTGTCCCCCTGGGCACCAGAGCTGTCTCCCCGCAGACCCGGGCCGCCCTCCTGTGCACCAGGGCTGTCCTGCAGCCCCAGGCCGCCCTCCTGCGCACTGGGGCTGTCTCCCCGCAGCCCCGGGCCATCCGCCTGTACACCCCGCCCGTCCGCCTGCAGACCTGGCCCGCCTCCATGCACAGCCGGCCCGCCTCCATGCACACCCGGCCCGCCCTCCTGCAAACCCGCCCCATCCCCCGCCTTCTCCTCCGGCGCCCCCCGCAACAGCACCGTCAGCAGACGCACGGCCCCCCTCTTGTGCAGCGGATCGTTGCCGTTGCCGCACTTGGGGGACTGGATGCAGGACGGACAGCCGGCGTCGCACTCGCAGGAGGCGATGGCCTGGCGGGTGGCGGTGAGCCAGGAGCGGGCCGTGTGGAAGGCGCGCTCGGCGAAGCCCGCGCCGCCGGGGTGGCCGTCGTAGACGAAGACCGTGGGCAGGAGCGTGTCGGGGTGCAGTGGGATCGAGACTCCGCCGATGTCCCAGCGGTCGCAGGTCGCGAAGAGGGGGAGCAGGCCGATGGAGGCGTGTTCCGCGGCGTGCAGGGCGCCGCCGAGGATCTCGGGGTTGATCCGGGCCTCGTCCAACTGGTCCTCGGTGACCGTCCACCAGACCGCGCGTGTGCGCAGCGTACGAGGAGGGAGGTCGAGTTTCGTCTCGCCCAGTACTTCGCCGGTGATGAGCCGGCGGCGCAGGAAGGAGACCACTTGGTTGGTGACCTCGACGGAGCCGTAGCACAGGCGGCCGTCGCCCCATGGGACCTCGACGTCCGTCTCCAGGACGGAGATCGCCGTCGTGTCGCGGGCGACCGTCGAATACGGCGGGGCGGCCTCCTCGACCAGGGCGACCGAGTCGTCCAAGTCGAGGGAGCGGACGAGATAGGTGCGGCCCTGGTGCAGGTGGACCGCGCCCTCGTGCACGGTGCTGTGCGCGGCGCCCGCGTCGACCGTGCCGAGCAGCCGGCCCGTCCCGGCCTCGACGATCTGGACCGGCCGGCCGCCCTCGCCGCGGATGTCGGTCAGGTCGGCGGCCCGTTCGCGGCGTGTCCAGTGCCACGCCTTCGTACGGCGGCGCAGCAGCTTCGCGGCCTCCAGTTGCGGCAGCAGCGCCTCCGTCTCCGGGCCGAAGAGCGCCAAGTCCTCGTCGGTGAGCGGGATTTCCGCGGCCGCGGCGCACAGGTGCGCGGCGAGGACGTACGGGTTGTCGGGGTCGAGGACCGTCGATTCCACCGGACGGTCGAACAGGGCCTCGGGGTGATGGACGAGGTAGGTGTCCAGCGGGTCGTCGCGGGCGACCAGGACGGCCAGTGCCCCCTGCCCGGAGCGGCCGGCCCGGCCCGCCTGCTGCCACAGGGAGGCGCGTGTGCCCGGGTAGCCGGAGATCAGTACGGCGTCCAGGCCGGAGACGTCGATGCCGAGTTCCAGGGCGGTGGTGGCGGCGAGGCCGAGGAGCTCGCCGGAGTGCAGGGCCTGTTCGAGGGCGCGGCGCTCCTCGGGGAGGTAGCCGCCGCGGTAGGCCGCGACACGCCGGGCGAGGGAGCGGTCGACCTCGGCGAGGCGTTCCTGGGCGATGACCGAGATCAGTTCGGCGCCGCGCCGGGAGCGGACGAAGGCGACCGAGCGGACGCCCTGGACTGCGAGGTCGGTCAGGAGGTCGGCCGTCTCGGCGGTGGCGGTACGGCGGACGGGGGCGCCCTTCTCGCCCTGGAGCTCGGTGAGCGGGGGCTCCCAGAGGGCGAAGACCAGCTCACCGCGCGGGGAGGCGTCGTCGGCGACCTCCACCACCGGGAGCCCGGTGAGGCGGCCGGCGGCCACCGCGGGCTCGGCGGCGGTCGCGGAGGCCAGCAGGAAGACGGGAGAGGCCCCGTAGCGGGCACACAGACGGCGCAGCCGGCGCAGGACCTGGGCGACGTGGGAGCCGAAGACGCCGCGGTAGGTGTGGCACTCGTCGATGACGACGTACTTCAGCGCCTTCAGGAAGGAGGACCAGCGGGGGTGGGACGGGAGTATGCCGCGATGCAGCATGTCGGGGTTGGTGAGGACGTAGTTGGCGTACTGGCGGATCCACTCGCGTTCCTCGAACGGAGTATCGCCGTCGTACACGGCGGGTCGCACGGAATTGCCCAGCGGATGTGAAAGTTCCTTCACCGAGCGGCACTGATCCGCCGCAAGGGCTTTGGTCGGGGCCAGGTAGAGCGCGGTCGCGCCGCGGCCGTTCGGGGCCTCGGAGCCGTCCAGGAGCGTCGAGAGGACCGGCACGAGGTAGGCCAGGGACTTGCCGGACGCGGTGCCCGTGGCGACGACGACCGAGTCGCCGTCCAGGGCGTGCTCGGCGGCTCGTGCCTGGTGGGCCCAGGGATGTTCGATTCCCGCGGTCTGCACCGCGGCGATGACCTCCGCGCGGATCCGGTCCGGCCAGACGGCATGGCGACCCTCGCGCGGGGGCACATGCTCCGTATGAGTGATGCGCGAAGCCCGGCTCGGCCCCGAGGCGAGTCGGCCCAGCACCGTGGCCGGGTCCACCCGGGAAACGGGGCCCGTCGGGGATCGATCGGATCGGTGATTCTTGGCCATCGGCACCGAGTGTGTCACTGGCGTGACGGACAATGGGACCAAGGCGTCGTGCACGCCTGCCGGTAAGTGATTGAATGCCATCGCGGCTGGCGAACCGTCCTGGGGGCTGCAAGCCGAGGTGTCCCGAGGGGCGACCGCTCGATAGCAAGGTGCTGGAGGATCCGTGGACCTGTCCCTGTCGACCCGTACCGTCGGCGATCGTACGGTCGTCGAGGTCGGTGGCGAAATCGACGTATATACCGCGCCCAAGTTGCGCGAGCAGCTGGTCGAGCTGGTGAACGACGGGAGTTTCCACCTCGTCGTCGACATGGAGGGCGTGGACTTCCTCGACTCCACCGGGCTCGGCGTACTGGTCGGCGGCCTCAAGCGGGTGCGCGCCCATGAGGGCTCCCTGCGCCTGGTCTGCAACCAGGAGCGCATTCTGAAGATCTTCCGCATCACCGGCCTCACCAAGGTGTTCCCGATCCACACCTCGGTCGAGGAAGCGGTGGCGGCGACCGACTGATCACCGGACCAGGGCCCGCCCCAGCGCGGGTTTTGGCACGGCAGAAGTTGAAAGAGAAGGGGGACCGGGCACTTTCGGCGGCCCGGTCCTCCGGACAGCACGCCCGTAGTTCGGAGGGGGATGCATGGCCACCGTTGAACTCCGCTTCAGCGCGCTGCCCGAGCACGTCAGGACCGCCCGACTGGTGGCGGCAGCGGTGGCGCGCAGGGCCGGAGTGGACGAGGCCGTCCTGGACGAGGTCAGGCTCGCCGTCGGCGAGGCCTGCTCCCGTGCCGTCGGACTGCACCAGAGCGTCGGCATCACTGCGCCGGTGAAGGTGGCGCTGATCGAGGAGGAGAAACAGTTCTCCATCGAGGTCGGCGACGAGGCGCCGCGCTCCACTCCCGGCGAGCGGGCATCCGGCGCCGCGGGCGGCGACGGCGAGGTGGATGCCGAGGAGGACGAGATGGGCCTCGCGGTCATCAGCGGCCTCGTCGACGACGTGGAGGTATCCGCCGGGGAGCACGGTGGGCTGATTCGCATGACCTGGCCGACCACACCGCCGGCCGCGGTGCTCCCCTGAACGGCCCAGCCGAACCACACTCATCCCGAAGGGGCCCTGCTCAGCAGGGCCCCTTCGAGTTTTCGCCGAGGTACCGCGGAATTCGTGAAGTAATTCACGATCAATGAGCCGATAATTCGATCAAGTGGCCATGTGTGCGTCAATGGTTTTAGGGCATTAGCACTTTCGGGTTCTGTGGCGTGACGTCGATCATTTGCTGAACGGCATGTGAAGGCCAATTCCGTTTACCGCCATCTGTTTTGATCAGGTTCCGGTACCTAGAATCCGTCCACATCTTGAGCTCAGCCCAAGCGTCAAGGAGGACGAATGGCGGGGCTTTCTACCCCTCATCAGCTTGACCACCCCACAACCCTCGCAGCCGCGGTACTGACCGACGAGAACCGGATCATCGTGACGGTCATCGGGGTCGTCGCGCTGGCCGCTCTCGTGGTCGCCGGCGTACTGGTACGCCAGGTGCTCGCGGCGGGCGAGGGCACCGACAGCATGAAGAAGATCGCGGCAGCGGTCCAGGAAGGCGCCAACGCCTATCTGGCCCGGCAGTTGCGAACCCTCGGCGTATTCGCCGTCGTCGTGTTCTTCCTGCTCATGCTGCTGCCCGCGGACGACTGGAATCAGCGCATCGGCCGATCGGTGTTCTTCTTGATCGGTGCCGCGTTCTCGGCGGCCACCGGTTATATCGGCATGTGGCTGGCCGTGCGCAGCAATGTGCGCGTCGCGGCAGCCGCACGGGAAGCGACCCCGGCGCCCGGAGAGCCGGAAAAGGATCTCACCGCCGTCTCACACAAAGCCATGAAGATCGCTTTCCGTACGGGCGGCGTCGTCGGCATGTTCACGGTGGGGCTCGGTCTGCTGGGCGCCTCCTGTGTGGTGCTGGTGTACGCGGCCGACGCGCCGAAGGTGCTCGAGGGCTTCGGCCTCGGCGCCGCGCTGATCGCAATGTTCATGCGTGTCGGCGGCGGCATCTTCACCAAGGCCGCCGACGTCGGCGCCGACCTGGTCGGCAAGGTCGAACAGGGCATTCCGGAGGACGACCCGCGCAATGCCGCGACCATCGCCGACAACGTGGGCGACAACGTCGGAGACTGCGCCGGAATGGCGGCCGACCTCTTCGAGTCCTACGCCGTGACGCTCGTCGCCGCGCTGATCCTCGGCTCGGCCGCGTTCGGCGACGCCGGGCTCGGCTTCCCGCTGCTCGTGCCCGCGATCGGCGTGATCACGGCCATGATCGGCATCTTCGCGGTGGCGCCCCGCCGGGCCGACCGCAGCGGGATGACGGCCATCAACCGCGGGTTCTTCATCTCCGCGGTGATCTCGCTCGTGCTGGTCGCGATCGCCGTCTTCGTCTACCTGCCGTCGTCGTACGCCGACCTCGACGGCGTCACCGACGCGGCAATCAAGGCCAAGGACGGCGACCCGCGGATCCTCGCGCTCGTCGCGGTGGCGATCGGCATCCTGCTCGCCGCCGTGATCCAGCAGCTCACCGGCTACTTCACGGAGACCAATCGCCGCCCGGTGATGGACATCGGCAAGACGTCGCTGACCGGCCCGGCCACCGTCGTCCTCGCCGGTATCTCCGTCGGTCTCGAATCGGCCGTCTACACCGCCCTGCTGATCGGCCTGGGCGTCTACGGAGCCTTCCTGCTCGGCGGTACGTCGATCATGCTGGCGCTGTTCGCGGTGGCGCTGGCCGGCACCGGTCTGCTCACCACGGTCGGCGTGATCGTCGCCATGGACACCTTCGGCCCGGTCTCCGACAACGCGCAGGGCATCGCCGAGATGTCCGGCGACGTCGAGGGCGCCGGCGCCCAGGTGCTCACCAACCTGGACGCGGTCGGCAACACCACCAAGGCCATCACCAAGGGCATCGCCATCGCCACCGCCGTCCTGGCCGCGGCGGCGCTCTTCGGGTCGTACCGCGACGCCATCACCACCGGCGCGCGGGACGTGGGCGAGAAGCTCAGCGGCGACGGCGCGCCGATGAGCCTGATGATGGACATCTCGCAGCCCAACAACCTCGTCGGCCTGATCGCGGGCGCGGCGGTCGTCTTCCTCTTCTCCGGGCTCGCCATCAACGCCGTGTCGAGGTCGGCGGGTGCCGTGGTGTACGAGGTGCGGCGGCAGTTCCGCGAGAAGCCCGGGATCATGGACTACAGCGAGAAGCCCGAGTACGGCAAGGTCGTCGACATCTGCACCAAGGACGCGCTCCGGGAGCTCGCGACGCCCGGTCTGCTCGCCGTGATGGCGCCGATCTTCATCGGCTTCACGCTCGGCGTCGGCGCTCTCGGTGCCTTCCTCGCGGGCGCGATCGGCGCCGGCACGCTGATGGCGGTGTTCCTCGCCAACTCCGGCGGCGCCTGGGACAACGCCAAGAAGCTCGTCGAGGACGGCCACCACGGCGGCAAGGGCAGCGAGGCCCACGCCGCGACGGTGATCGGCGACACGGTCGGCGACCCCTTCAAGGACACCGCCGGTCCCGCGATCAACCCGCTGCTGAAGGTGATGAACCTGGTCGCGCTGCTCATCGCGCCCGCGGTCATCCAGTTCAGCTACGGCGAGGACAAGAGCGTCGGCGTACGGGTCACGATCGCCGTGCTGTCGCTCCTCGTGATCGTCGGCGCGGTCTACGTCTCCAAGCGGCGCGGCATCGCGATGGGTGACGAAGGCAACGCCGACAGGGTGGCCAAACCGGTCGATCCCGCGGTGGTTTCATAGGCGGTCCTACGACGGCCCAGTTCAAGGGGCGGGCGGGCGGCGCGTGTTGACGTGCCGCCCGCCCGCTTCGTGCTGGTTCACGCCCTTGCCGTGACGCTTCTCTCACATGGTGCAAAGAGTCGGAAAAGCCTATGGAAGGGATATTTGGCGCGCTGGCCTCTCCGGCCTGCCGTGTAGGGTCCGTGGGCCGAGAGCCACGGAAGGGACCAAACCGGTGAACAAGAAGCTCGCGGCCGCACTGTCCGGCGGTGCGGTACTGGTACTGGCACTGACGGGATGCACGAGCGACGAGGGCAACCCGGAGCTGGACGCCTGGGCCAAGAAGATATGCGACACGGCGCCCGCGCAGAACGCCAAGATCGCGGCCGCCGACGCCGCGATCACGAAGGCGGCCAAGGACAGCCCGCCCAAGGAGCTCCAGCAGGTCGACGCCCAGGCGTTCCAGGACCTCGCCGAAGGCTTCAAGGCCCGCGCGACCCTTCTCCAGCAGGCCGGGCCGCCGCCGGGCGTCGAGAACGGCGCGAAGAAGCAGCAGGACGCCATCAAGAAGCTCACGGCGGTCTCCACGAGCTACGCCGAGCTGAAGAAGCAGACGGACGAGCTCAACACGAAGGACCAGGCGAAGTTCGCCTCCGGGCTGCGCAAGGTCGGCGAGGAGATGCGGGACGTGGTGGGTCAGCGCAAGAGCGCCCTCGACGCTCTGAAGCAGCTGGAATCGGGCGGCGACACCAAGAAGGCGCTGCTCAAGCAGGAGGGCTGCAAGGAGGCGGCCGCTTCGGCTTCCGCGTCGGCCACCGACAGCTGATGTCTGACGGGGCGGGCGGCCGAGGACTCGCGGGTCCGGTGGCCGAGGCCTCCTGGGGCGGGCGGAGCCGCGCGCGGGTCACAATGAGGGCGTGAGTGACTCCAGTCTGTCCGCGCTGCCCGCCTCCGATCGCCCCGATGTAGCCGCCCGGCTGCGGGATGCCCTGCTCGGGGCCTCCTTCACCGCCGACGGGCTGCTCGAACTGCTCGGCGCTCCCGCGTACGCGGCGCTCGCGCGGAGCGAGACCGTGCCCGCGCTCCGGGCAACCCGCGGAGACTCTCCGCTGGAGGCGCTCGTACGGCTGTTCCTTTTGCAGCAGCCCGTGCCCCACGCGCGCGTGGCGGGCGTTCTGCCCGTCGACGCCTGCCTGGAGAGCGGATGGCTCGTCCGCGTCGGCGGGGACTCCGGTGACGACGTGGCCGCGACCGTGGACGTACGGCCGTACGGCGGGCCCGGGGGCGAGGACTGGTTCATCGTGTCCGACCTGGGGTGCGCGGTCGGCGGAGCGGGCGGCATCGGCAGCAAGGACGAGGGAGTCGTCCTCGGCGTCGGCGGCGCCTCCACGACGCTCGCGGGCATCACGGTCCGTACGCCTGTCGCCTCCGCCCTGGACCTCGGCACCGGCTCCGGCATCCAGGCGCTGCACGCCGCACAGCACGCCACGCGCGTGACGGCGACCGACCTCAACCCGCGCGCGCTGCACATCACCGCGCTCACGCTCGCGCTGTCCGGCGCCCCGGCTGCGGACCTGCGGGCGGGCTCGCTTTTCGAGCCGCTCCAGAACGGCGAGACGTTCGACCTGATCGTGTCGAACCCGCCCTTCGTGATCTCGCCGGGTGCCCGGCTGACCTACCGCGACGGCGGGATGGGCGGGGACGATCTGTGCCGCTCGATCGTTCAAGGTGCGGGCAATCGCCTGAACGAGGGCGGGTTCGCGCAGTTCCTGGCCAACTGGCAGCACGTGGAGGGGGAGGACTGGCAGGACCGGCTGCGGTCGTGGGTGCCGCGCGGGTGTGACGCGTGGATCGTGCAGCGCGAGGTCCAGGACGTCACTCAGTACGCCGAGCTGTGGCTGCGGGACGCCGGTGACCACCGGGGTGACCCGGCCGAGTACCAGGCGCGGTACGACGCGTGGCTGGACGAGTTCGAGGCGCGCAAGGTGAAGGCCGTGGGGTTCGGGTGGATCACCCTGCGGAAGACGTCGGGCGCCGTTCCCTCGATCACGGTCGAGGAATGGCCGCATCCGATCGAACAGCCGCTCGGTGACGCGGTCCGGGCGCACTTCGAGCGACTCGACTACCTGCGCGCCCGCGACGACGCCGCCCTGCTGGAGGACCACTTCCGGCTCGTCGCCGAGGTCGTCCAGGAGCAGGTCGGGCTGCCCGGCGCCGAGGACCCCGAGCACGTGGTGCTGCGCCAGCACCGCGGCATGCGCCGGGCCACCCAGGTGGACACGGTCGGCGCGGGCTTCGCGGGCGTGTGCGACGGTTCGCTGAGCGCGGGCCGCATCCTGGACGCGATCGCCCAACTGATGGGTGAGGACCCGGTGTTGCTGCGTGACCGTACGCCCGCGCAGATCCGGCTCCTGGTGGAGCAGGGCTTCCTGGAACCGGCGGACGGGTCGGCGCCCTGACATGACCACTGGGGTCCAGAAGTGGGCCGTCCGCTCGCGTGAGGTGATCACTCGCGTGAGGTGGTCAGGGGCGACGGCGAGGTGGTCGGGGGAGAGGGCGGCGGCGCCCCGCCGCATGCGCTTCTGGACGGGCTTCTGAATCTCCCGGCTCCCGCGGGCCGCCGGACGTGGCGCGGACCGGTGGCGACCCACCGGTTCGGGGCCAGGTGGCGACCCGCCGGGCGACGCGGTCCTTCATGGGCTCCAGCCGCTGGGGCGGAAGGGCACGTGCGGGGCGCGAGTGCCCGGTCTGGTGGGATTGATCCCGGAAAGGGCTCCTGTCAGTGGCAGGTGCGAAGCTACCTTCGAGAGACAGACTCGACGCGTCCTCGGGGGAGGCGCGCAGTCTCTCGGGTCTCGGGGGGAGGCGTGATGGCGGGGGAGACGCCGGAGCACGGCGAAGGCAGGGTCATCAACGGGCGGTACCGGCTGCGGCGGACGCTCGGCGCGGGCGGCATGGGCCGCGTGTGGCTGGCGTACGACGAGGAGTTGGCCTGCGACGTCGCGCTGAAGGAGATCGCGCTCCCGGACGTGCCGACGGACGCGAGCGAGACCTCGCAGAGGATCGCCCGGGCCCGCAGCGAGGCCCGGCACGCGGCCCGGTTGCGCGGGCACCCGCATGTGGCGACGGTGCACGACGTGCTGGTGCACGAGGGGCTGCCGTGGATCGTCATGGAGTACGTGCCCGACGCGGTGGATCTCCAGGCGGTCGTACGCGGTTCGGGACCGCTGACGCCCGTTCAGGCGGCCCGCGTCGGGCTCGCCGTACTCGACGCGCTGACCGCCGGGCACCGGATCGGCATCCTCCACAGGGATGTGAAACCGGCCAACATCCTTCTGGCGCCGGATGCTTCGGGCGACGCCTACGCGCGCGTGCTGCTCACCGACTACGGCATCGCACTCCAGCCCGAGTCCCGCGAGCCCCGGCTCACGGCCACCGCGGGCATCCTCGGCACACCCGGCTACCTCGCCCCGGAGCGCGCGCGTGGCGAGCCGCCCACGCCGGCCGCCGACCTGTTCTCCCTCGGCGCCACGCTGTACGCCGCCGTGGAGGGCCACGGCCCCTTCGACCGCTACGGGGACTTCGCGACGCTGACGGCCCTGCTCGGCGAGGACCCGACACCACCGGTCAGGGCAGGCGAATTGGCGCCTGTGCTGCAGGGGTTGCTGGTCAAGGACCCGGTGCGACGGTCGGCACCGGAGGTGGTGGCACGGGGGCTGGAGCGGGTGGTGCAGGGGGCGGCGGGGACGCCGGGGATGCCGGGCATGCCGTACAGGTCGGGTGCGGGGGAGGCATCGGGGATGCCGGGTTTGCCGGAGGCGGCGGGCGGAGGGCTCGGGGTAGCGCCGGGGTGGGGTGGAGCGTCCGGGGTGGGCGCCGGGGCTGGAGAGTTCGGTCCGCCGCTGGGGGGCTTCGGGCCGGCGGCGGGTGCTCCGCAGACGCCGGGTGGTGTCGGACCGGCGCCGGGTGGCCCGCGGACGCCGGGTGGTGGCGGGTCGGCGTCCGGTACCCCGCATTCAACGGGTGCGGCCCTGACTCCGACGGCCCCGCAATCACCGGGTGCGGCCCTTACTCCGAATGCCCCGCACGCCCCGAACACCCCGCAGACCCCGAACACTCCGGTGGACGGACCCGGTGGTCAGACGCCCGGACCGGCGCCGTACGAAGTCTGGCGACAGCCTGCCCCACCACCGCACTTCGCCCCCGGCAACCCCTATGCGCAGGGCGCCGGCACCACGTATGCGGACGGCGGTGCGCAGGAGCCCCAGCCCGGGAGCGGCGGGCCGACGCCGTATACGGGAGGCGCCGCCCAGCCGTCGCACGTGGGAAGCCACATGCCGCCGCCGTACGCGGGAAGTCCCACACCGCCGCCGTACGCGGGAGCGCCCACGCCACCGCCGTACGCCTCAAGCCCGGCTCCACCCCCGCACACGGGAAGCCCGACCGCGCCGCACCACCCAGGAGGCGCCACCTCGTCGCCATACCCGATCGGCACCCCTGGTGGCCCCGGCGGCCCCTGGAGCAGCGGTGCGCCCACCGTCGCCGGACCGGGCGTGGGCGGCGATGGGAAAGGCTCCGCCGTCGCCGGGAAGCGCACCGTGCTCATCGCGCTCGTCGTCGGCGTCGTTCTCGTGCTCGTCGGTGGGACGTGGGCTGCTGTGTCGCTGACCAGCGGTGACGGCGGGGACAAGAAGAGTGCCGCGACGAAGAGTTCGCCCGCGGCGAGCGGGTCGCAGGGGTCGGCGTCGCCGACCGGGCCCGGGTATCCGTACGGCGATGTCGTGGGGCTCACCGAGCCGCTGGAGACCGGGGACTGTGTGCAGGCGGTGTGGTCGGGGACGCCGTTCGAATCGGTGCCGAACCTCGGTGTCGTGGACTGCGACGACGACTGGCCGGACGGCCAGGTCGTGGCGGTCGACACGGCCACCGACTTCGCCGATGCCCGCGCGGAGGGCGCGCGGCGCTGCGAGAAACAGAGTCGGGCGATCGCCGCCGCGCTGCCGGACGCGGCCGGCTACGCCGTCGTACCGACGAAGGACGGGTTCAGCGCGGCCAACAGCGGTACGGCATGTCTCGTACTCGGGCTGCATGCCTCGATAGGCGGCGAGGTGGGCCGTTTCCGCGACGACGGCGACAACCTCTGGGTCGGGCAGATGAGCGTCGGTGACTGCTGGCTCTACGAGGAAGAGGGAGACGGTTACAACGCCCCGTTGATCGACTGCGCCGAACCCCACACCGACCAGGTCATAGGCACTGTTCAGGCGCCCGGCGAAATGAGTCACAAGAACGGCTCCGACAACGCGACGAAGCTGTGCGGCAACAAATTCGAGTCGATCTGGGCCCCTGGTCCGGAGCGGACCGTCTATGGCTGGATCGCGGACGAGGAGGACTGGGAACAGGGCTTCAACAAGATCGTGTGCACGGTCAGCCGGTCCGACGACAAGAAGACGACCGGAAAGATACCCGCGCCCGGTGAGATCTGAGGCCGCAGAGGTCCGCGACAGCGGGAGGGGCAGGCGGGGACTGCGGTGCTGTGGTGGCTGCTGCGTCCGCGGGGCTCTGAGAGTCCACGGCGGCGTCGGCCCCTCGTTCACCTGAGGTTCGCCTGTGCGCCGTCCGCGCGTGTCAGCCTCGCCGGGCTGGGCACTCGCGGACGGGAGAAAAGGGGCAAGCGGAACCATGGAGAGCGGACCGGCGATCTTCGCTGGGCTGGTGTTCGCCCTGTTCGGAAGCGGGCTGCTGGTGTGGACGACGGTCCGGGTGCGGCAGCGCCGGCCCGTCGCTCAAGGTGTGAGCCCCGTCGCATCGGCGACGCTGGCCGGCCTTGTCTCGGTGATCGCGCTGACCCTAGGAACGTGGTGCTTCACCCGGCTCTGAGAACGGCCCATGAGCTGGGCGGCCGATAATTGGGAGGCCGACTTCCGGAAAGGCTCGAAAAGGCCGGTGGGCACTCCGGGCGGCAGGAATGGCGGAAGTCGGGTTACCGTTCGAGTGGCCGTTGCGGGCTTTTCCCGTTTGACAACGGGGCGGGATGTACCGTCACACTCCGCAGCGTCACCACCACCCGACCCCGGGACTGAGCGACCCTGGGGAGGCCCAGCGTCGACCGGAGAGAAGAGCGAAGTTGTCCCCGACCAGCGAGACCGCACAGGGCGGCCGCCGACTCGTCATCGTCGAGTCGCCTGCCAAGGCGAAGACGATCAAGGGCTACCTGGGCCCCGGCTACGTAGTCGAAGCGAGCGTCGGGCACATCCGCGACCTCCCCAACGGCGCCGCGGAGGTGCCCGAGAAGTACACCGGCGAGGTCCGCCGGCTCGGCGTGGACGTCGAGCACGACTTCGAGCCGATCTATGTCGTCAACGCCGACAAGAGGGCTCAGGTCAAGAAGCTCAAGGACCTGCTGAAGGAGTCCGACGAGCTCTACCTCGCCACCGATGAGGACCGCGAGGGCGAGGCCATCGCCTGGCACCTCCAGGAAGTGCTCAAGCCGAAGGTCCCGGTCAAGCGGATGGTCTTCCACGAGATCACCAAGGCCGCGATCCAGGCCGCCGTGGCCAACCCGCGCCAGCTCAACCAGAAGCTCGTCGACGCCCAGGAGACGCGCCGCATCCTCGACCGCCTCTACGGCTACGAGGTCTCGCCGGTGCTGTGGAAGAAGGTCATGCCGCGCCTGTCGGCGGGCCGTGTCCAGTCCGTCGCCACGCGACTTGTCGTGGAGCGGGAACGCGAGCGCATCGCGTTTCGTTCTGCCGAGTACTGGGACCTGACGGGCACCTTCGCGACCGGCCGCGCGGGCGATCCGTCGGACCCGTCGTCGCTGGTCGCCCGCCTGCAGACCGTCGACGGCAGGCGGGTCGCGCAGGGCCGCGACTTCGACTCCCTGGGACAACTCAAGAGCGCGAACACCCTCCACCTCGACGAGGCGAACGCCCGCGCCCTCGCCGCCGCCCTGGAGAACACGCGGTTCTCGGTCCGATCCGTCGAGTCCAAGCCGTACCGCCGCTCGCCGTACGCCCCGTTCCGTACGACGACGCTGCAGCAGGAGGCGAGCCGCAAGCTCGGCTTCGGCGCGAAGGCCACGATGCAGATCGCGCAGAAGCTGTACGAGAACGGCTACATCACGTACATGCGTACCGACTCCACGACGCTGAGCGACACCGCCATCGCCGCAGCCCGTGCCCAGGTCACGCATCTCTACGGTGCCGACTACCTGCCGCCCCAGCCGCGTACCTACGCCGGCAAGGTCAAGAACGCGCAGGAGGCGCACGAGGCGATCCGCCCCTCCGGCGACCGTTTCCGCACGCCTGCCGAGACGGGGCTGACCGGCGACCAGTTCAAGCTCTACGAGCTGATCTGGAAGCGGACCGTCGCCTCCCAGATGAAGGACGCGACCGGTAACTCGGTCACGGTCAAGATCGGCGGCGCGGCGGCCGACGGGCGGGACGTCGAGTTCAGCGCCTCCGGCAAGACGATCACCTTCCACGGCTTCCTGAAGGCCTACGTCGAGGGCGCCGACGACCCGAACGCCGAGCTGGACGACCGCGAGCGCCGCCTGCCGCAGGTCGCCGAGGGCGACGACCTCAGCGCCGAGGAGATCACGGTCGACGGGCACGCCACCAAGCCCCCGGCCCGTTACACCGAGGCGTCGCTCGTCAAGGAGCTCGAGGAGCGGGAGATCGGCCGCCCGTCGACGTACGCGTCGATCATCGGCACGATCCTCGACCGCGGCTATGTGTTCAAGAAGGGCACGGCGCTCGTCCCGTCCTTCCTGTCCTTCGCCGTGGTCAACCTCCTGGAGAAGCACTTCGGGCGGCTCGTCGACTACGACTTCACCGCCAAGATGGAGGACGACCTCGACCGCATCGCACGCGGCGAGGCGCAGGCCGTGCCGTGGCTGAAGCGGTTCTACTTCGGCGAGGGCACCAGCAACGGTGACGCGGCCGACGCGGGCAACGGTGACGGCGACCACCTCGGTGGCCTCAAGGAACTGGTGACCGACCTGGGCGCGATCGACGCGCGCGAGGTGTCGTCGTTCCCCCTGGGCAACGACATCGTGGTGCGGGTCGGCCGCTACGGCCCGTACATCGAGCGCGGCGAGAAGGACACCGAGCAGCACCAGCGCGCCGACATCCCGGCCGACCTGGCGCCGGACGAGCTGTCCGTCGAGCTGGCCGAGGAACTGCTGGCCAAGCCCAGTGGCGACTTCGAGCTGGGCACCGACCCGGCCACCGGCCATCAGATCGTCGCCAAGGCGGGCCGCTACGGCCCGTACGTCACCGAGGTGCTGCCCGAGGGCACCCCGAAGACCGGCAAGAACGCCGTGAAGCCGCGTACGGCCTCGCTGTTCAAGTCGATGTCGCTGGACACGGTGACGCTGGACGACGCGCTGAAGCTGATGTCGCTGCCGCGAGTCGTCGGCACGGATGCCGAGGGCCAGGAGATCACCGCGCAGAACGGCCGCTACGGACCGTACCTGAAGAAGGGCACGGACTCGCGCTCGCTGCAGTCCGAGGAGCAGCTCTTCACGATCACCCTCGAAGAGGCGCTGGCGATCTACGCCCAGCCCAAGCAGCGGGGCCGCGCGGCCGCCAAGCCGCCGCTGAAGGAGCTGGGCACGGACCCGGTCAGCGAGAAGCCGGTCGTCGTCAAGGACGGTCGCTTCGGGCCGTACGTCACCGACGGGGAGACCAACGCGACCCTGCGCTCCGGCGACAGCGTCGAGACGATCACCCCGGAGCGCGGCTTCGAACTGCTCGCCGAGAAGCGTGCGAAGGGACCCGCCAAGAAGACGGCGAAGAAGGCCACCGCGAAGAAGACGACCGCCAAGAAGGCCGCCCCGGCCAAGAAGACGGCTGCCAAGAAGACCGCGGCGAAGAAGACCACGACGGCCGCGAAGAAGACGACGGCGAAGAAGACGGCCGCCAAGAAGGCGACGGCTTCCAAGACGGCGACGGACGACTGAGGTGTCGGACGGCTGACGTGTCGGACGGCTGACGTGTCGGGCGACTGAGGTGTCGGACGGCTTAGGTGTCGGGCGACTGAGGTTTCGAACGGCTTGGGTGTCGGACCACCCAACCGCCCCTCCGCGGGGGTCGACCGGTCTCCATGAGGGCCAACCCGGCTCTCTCGGAGGCCGGTTGACGGTCAGGTTCTTCACTTCCGGTTCGCAAAACGAACGCCTCGGCATCAGTTTGGTGTCGGGTCGTGCGCGCGTTCGGACGGGCGCGTCGGGCTGTCAGTGGGTCCCGATAGGCTGAAAGCATGACCCGTGCCGAGCAGCCAACGGCCCACGACACTGTCCCCGACGACGCCCTGGCCGCGGACTCCCGCGAGCGCGCCGTCCGCGCCCTGCTGCGCCGACCGCAGCTCAAGCGGCTGTGGAGCGCGCAGTTGGTGGGCGGTGTCGGCGACATCCTCGCGCTCCTGGTGCTGGTCCTGCTGGCCCTTCAGGCGGCGATCGCCGAGGGGTCGTTCGGCGGCGGCTACCGGGGCGTGGCGTTCGCAGTGGCGACCGTCTTCGGCGTACGCATCCTGGCGACGCTGCTCTTCGGCGCCGTACTCCTCGGCCCCCTGACGTCGCTGACCTCCCAGGAGGGCCCGCTCGACCGGCGCTGGACCATGGTCGGCGCGGACGGCCTGCGAGTTGCCCTGCTGATCATCGCGCCCCTGTGGATCGACTGGACGCCGGACAACGCGCTGGCCCTCCTCCTGGTCACCGTCTTCGTGACCGGCGTCGCCGAGCGTTTCTGGACGGTGTGCCGCGAGAGCGCGGCGCCCGCGCTGCTGCCGCCCCCGCCGCCCGAGGGCGCGACGGTGCGACCGCTGCCGGACCACATGGACGCCCTGCGCCGCCTGTCGCTTCGTACGGGCTTCGTGGCGATCCCGCTGGCCGCCGCCGCACTGGTCGTCGCCGCTCTGCTCAACAACCTGCTCGGTGCCGGGCTCGACTGGTTCGAGCAGCACCAGGCGGCCCTCGGGTCGTATGTCGCGGCCGGCCTGTTCGCCGCGTCCCTGTCCGTGCTGACCTTCCTGGAGCTGCCCGACGCGCGCACCCCGCGCGCGCGGTCGCCGCTCGAGGGGCTGCGCCGGCCCAAGACCGGCTCGGGCGTCGACAAGGGCCGTACCGGCGCGCTTCCGCTGCTGGTGCTCGCCTGCGCCGCGGTCGCCGGGGCGGTGTCCGCCGCGGTCGCCGTGACCGTGCTGCACGCCAAGGACCTGGGCGGCGGGCCGGTGCTGTACGGCCTGCTGGTGCTGGCGCTGACCGGCGGCGTGGTCGTCGGCATCCGTACGGCGCCCTCCGTGCTGCCCGCCCTTTCGCGGCGCCGGCTACTGGCGCTGGTGATCGCCTTCACCGGCGTCGCCCTGCTGGCCGCCGGACTCGTCCCGGACGTCACCAGCGTCCTGCTGATCGTCGCGCTGGCCGGCATCGGCGCGGGCGTGTCCGCCAACACCGGCCACACCCTGCTCGACCAGGAGGCCGAGGAATTCCGCCGGCCGCGCACGACGGAGCATCTGCACGCGGTCGTACGGGTCTGTGTCGCGCTCGGCGCGGTGATCGCGCCCTTGGTGGCCGCGCTCATCGGGCCGCACCGCCTGGAGAGCGGCAAGTTCGTCTTCGCGCACGGCGGCGCCGCGTTCACGCTGATGCTGGTCGGCGCGCTGCTGCTGCCGGTGGCCGCGCTCGTGCTGGCCAAGGTCGACGACCGCTCCGGCGTACCGCTGCGGCAGGACCTGCGGGACGCGGTGCTCGGCGGCGACGACCCCGAGCAGGTGCCCGCGACGTCCGGCTTCTTCATCGCCCTGGAGGGCGGCGACGGCGCCGGGAAGTCCACCCAGGCCGAGGCGCTCGCAGAGTGGATCCGGGGCAAGGGCCACGAGGTCGTCGTCACGCGTGAGCCGGGGGCGACGCCGGTCGGCAAGCGGCTGCGGTCGATCCTGCTGGACGTGTCGAGCGCGGGGCTGTCGCACCGGGCGGAGGCCCTGCTGTACGCGGCGGACCGCGCGGAGCACGTCGACACGGTGGTCCGGCCCGCGCTGGAGCGCGGCGCGGTGGTGATCTCGGACCGCTACGTCGACTCGTCGGTCGCCTACCAGGGCGCGGGTCGCGACCTGTCGCCGACGGAGATCGCCCGTATCAACCGCTGGGCGACGAACGGGCTCGCGCCGCATCTGACGGTGTTGCTGGACGTGGCTCCGGAGGTCGCCCGCGAGCGGTTCACCGAGGCGCCGGACCGGCTGGAGTCCGAGCCGGCCGAGTTCCACGCGCGCGTGCGCTCCGGGTTCCTGACGCTGGCCGCGGCCGACCCCGGCCGGTACCTGGTGGTGGACGCGGGCCAGGAACCGGAAGCCGTGACGACGGTCATCCGGCACCGCCTCGACCAGATGCTGCCGTTGTCCGAGGCCGAGATCCAGGCGCAGGAGGAAGCGCGCCGGAAGGCCGAGGAGGAGGCCCGCCGCAAGGCCGAGGAAGAGGCCGCCCGCAAGGCCGAGGAGGAGCGCCTGGAGCGCGAGCGTCAGGAGCAGCTCGCCCGGCTGCGTGCCGAGGAGGAGGAGCGCAAGCGGCGCGAGCTGGAGGAGGCGCAGCGACGCGAGGCCGAACGGCAGGCGGAGGAGGCCCGTCAGCGGGCCGAGGAAGCGGCTCGGCGCGCCGAGGAGGAACGGCAGCGGCTCCTCGCGGAGGAGAAGGCGCGCGCCGAGGAAGAAGCGCGCCGCAAGGCCGAGGAAGAACAGCGCCGCAAGCAGGCCGAGGAAGAGGCCCGGCTGCGTGCCGAGGCGGAGGCACTCCGCCTGGAGAAGCAGCGCAAGGCGGAAGAGGCTCTGCTGCGGGCCGAGGAGGCGCGCCGCCAGGCCGAGCAGGCGGCGGCCGCGGCGGAAGCGGGCCCGAAGACGACGGGGCCCGCGGCCGGGGCTGCCTTCGGGGACGCGGCGACGGTGCCCACGCCTGTGGTGACGCCGGGGAAGGTGCCCGGCGGGGCGTCGGACGAGACGACCGTGCTGCGGCCGGTGCGTGACGAGGAGCGTGGCGGCGAGCGGGGTTCTGGCGGCCGTGCTTCCGGGGAGTCCGACTCCGAGGTGACAACGAAGCTGCCGCAGCCGCCCACGCCTTCGGGGGCCTCGGACGAGACGGCTGTGCTGCCCCCGGTTCCTCCGGGCGCGGCGGACGAGACCACCGTGCTTCCGCCCGTGGCACCGGGGGCGGCCGACGAGACGGCTGTGCTCCCGCCGGTTCCTCCGGGCGCGGCGGATGAGACGGCCGTACTGCCTCCCGTCTCGGGGGACGAGCCCGGGCATCGGGTTCCGCCCGGCTACTTCCGCGACGAGGAACGCACGCGCGAGCTGCCCCAGGTCGACGAGGAGGGGGCTCCTCGGCGCAGGGCTCGGTCCGACTGGGCCGAGGAGACGCCGCTGGATGATCTCCCGACGCTGGCGGACGAGCTGTTGGGGCCGCATGAGGACGAGTACGGCGACGAGGGTGGCCGGGGACGGGGCCGGCGGCGCTGAGGCCGCTGAGCTCGGGAGGCTGCTCGGCTGAGGTGTGCTGAGATCTGCGGGCTCGGGGCGGCTGCTCGGCTAGGTGTGCTGAGGGCGGCGTGAGATCGGCCGGCTCGCCCGACATCGCCCGGGCGCCGCTCGACTGAGCCGCTCGCCCGGTGCGCTCGGTGCTGGGTGCGGCTACGACGCCGTGCCCGGTCCCATCCGAGGGCGCGGGGAACTGCGCGACCAGCCCCACCGGTCGGCACGCGCGCGACCAGCCCTCACCCGGCCCGGCGCTGCGCGACCAGCCCCACCGGTCGGCACGCGCGCGACCAGCCCTCACCCGGCCCGGCGCTGTGCGATCGCCCTCACCGGTCGGCACGCGCGCGACCAGCCCTCACCCGGCCCGGCGCTGTGCGATCGCCCTCACCGCTCGGCACACGCGCGACCAGCCCTCACCCGGCCCGGCGCTGTGCGATCGCCCCACCGCCCCGCACCCGCACGACTCCCGGGAGCCGTCCGCCACCTCATGCCGTCCGAGGACCCGGCCCCCGTTGTCAGTGCCGCCCCGCACAATGGATCCCGCAAGGCGAAGCGCGACGAAAGGCGGGCGTGACCCATGACCGTGTGGGACGACCTGGTGGGGCAGGAGCGGGTCAGTGAGCAGCTGGCCGCCGCCGCTCGGGACGCCGATGCCCTCGTCACCGCTGCCGCCGCCGACGCGCCGCCCCCCGAGGCGTCGAAGATGACCCACGCCTGGCTGTTCACGGGACCACCCGGGGCAGGCCGGAACCAGGCGGCCCGGGCCTTCGCCGCCGCGTTGCAGTGCGTCAGCCCGGACCGGGCGCTCGGCGGCGCCCCCGGATGCGGGTTCTGCGACGGATGTCATACGGCACTCGTCGGTACGCACGCCGACGTCACCACCGTCGCCGCCGTGGGCACCCAGATCCTCGCCGACGACATGCGGGACACCGTCCGCAAGTCGTTCACCTCGCCGGCGAACGGCCGCTGGCAGATCATCCTCGTCGAGGACGCCGAGCGGCTGAACGAGAAGTCGGCCAACGCGGTGCTTAAGGCCGTGGAGGAGCCCGCTCCTCGTACGGTCTGGCTGCTCTGCGCCCCTTCCATCGAGGACGTCCTGCCCACCATCCGCTCCCGCTGCCGCCACCTGAACCTGCGGACGCCGTCGGTCGACGCCGTCGCCGACATGCTCGTACGGCGGGAGGGCATCGAGCCCGACGTCGCGGCGGCGGCGGCCCGCGCCACGCAGGGGCACGTCGACCGGGCCCGCCGTCTGGCCACCGACCCGGCCGCCCGCGAGCGCCGGGCAGCCGTGCTCAAGCTGCCGCTCCGGCTCGGCGATGTCGGTGCCTGTCTGCGGGCCGCCCAGGAACTCGTCGACGCCGCCGCCGAGGACGCCAAGCAGCTCGCCGAGGAGATCGACGTCAAGGAGACCGAGGAGCTGAAGGCGGCGCTGGGTGCGGCCCAGGGCGGCAGGATGCCGCGCGGCACCGCGGGCGTGATGAAGGAGCTGGAGGACAAGCAGAAGCGGCGCCGCACGCGCACGCAGCGCGACAGCCTCGACCTCGCGCTGACCGACCTGACCGCCTTCTACCGCGATGTCCTCGCCCTCCAGCTGGGCTCCCGCGTCGCCCTCGCCAACACCGACGCCGAGGATGCCCTGGAGCGCCTCGCCCGCGACAGTGCCCCGGAGGCCACCCTCCGTCGCATCGAGGCGATCGCCGCCTGCCGCGACGCCCTCGACCGCAATGTGGCGCCCCTGCTGGCGGTAGAGGCCATGACGATGGCCCTCAGAGCCGGCTGAAACGGCGGCTGCCGACCGCCCCACCCTCCTCCACAAGTGATCAACGAAAGGTTGACCATGTAACACGTACGAGCCGTAGCGTGCACGCACAGCATTCGAGTCGCTGCGCAGAGTTACGCTCGCCTGATGCACACCAGGCGCAGCTCTCCAGTCAGTCCGGACCCGGGCCCAACCGGGAACGGCCGCCAAAGCAGCCCCACCAGCCGACGCGGCGACCGCGGCGACCGCGGCCCCGGCTCAAGCCCTCGGCGGGCCCGCACGTTCGGCGCGTTCCTCGCGGCCGCCACCCTGCTCCTTTCCGCCTGCACCTCCGGCGGTTCGTCGAACCCGGGAAGGCCGGCGGCCGAGGCGGCCCTGGCCGCGCTGCCGAGGTCGACGCCGGCCGCGCTCGCGCCGTACTACGGACAGAAGCTGACCTGGCGCGACTGCGGGGCGCCCGGATTCCAGTGCGCCACGATGCGGGCACCGCTCGACTACGCCAAGCCGGACGCCGGGAGCATCCGGCTCGCCGTCGCCCGTAAGAAGGCGACGGGCCGGGGTGAGCGGCTCGGTTCGCTGCTCGTGAACCCGGGCGGACCGGGCGGCTCGGCGATCGGCTACCTCCAGCAGTACGCGGGGATCGGCTACCCGTCCGACGTACGCGCTCGCTACGACATGGTCGCGGTCGACCCGCGCGGAGTCGCCCGCAGCGAGCCCGTCGAATGCCTCGACGGACGGGCGATGGACAGGTACACGCAGACGGACTTCACGCCCGACGACGAGAAGGAGACCGAGGAACTCGTCGGCGCGTACAAGAGGTTCGCGGAAGGGTGCGGAGCGCACTCGCCCGCCGTCCTGCGCCATCTCTCCACCGCCGAGGCGGCCCGGGACATGGACATCGTGCGGGCGGCGCTGGGTGACGAGAAGCTGACGTACGTGGGGGCGTCGTACGGCACCTTCCTCGGGGCGACGTACGCCGGGCTCTTCCCGAACCGGGTGGGCAGGCTGGTCCTGGACGGCGCGATGGACCCCTCGCTGCCCGCCCGCAGGATGAACCTCGACCAGACGGCGGGCTTCGAGACGGCGTTCCAGGCGTTCGCGCGGGACTGCGTGCGGCAGCCGGAGTGCCCGCTCGGCACGAAGGCCGCCGAGGTCGGCAGGAACCTCAAGTCCTTCTTCCGCAAGCTCGACGCGAAGCCCATCCCGACCGGCGATCCGGACGGCCGCCGGCTCGGCGAGTCCCTCGCCACCACCGGCGTGATCGCGGCGATGTACGACGAAGGCGCCTGGGGGCAGCTGCGCGACGCGCTGACCTCGGCGATGGAGGAGAACGACGGCGCGGGCCTCCTGGCCCTGTCCGACAGCTACTACGAGCGCGACGCCGACGGCGACTACACCAACCTGATGTTCGCCAACGCGGCCGTGAACTGCCTGGACCTCCCGCCGGCCTTCGCCACCCCCGAGGACGTCCGCATCTCCCTCCCCGCCTTCGAGAAGGCGTCCCCCGTCTTCGGCGAAGGCCTCGCCTGGGCCACCCTGAACTGCGCGTACTGGCCGGTGGCGCCGACGGGCGAGCCGCACCGCATCGAGGCGAAGGGCGCGGCCCCGATCATCGTGGTCGGCACCACCCGCGACCCGGCGACCCCGTACCGCTGGGCCCAGGCGCTCTCCCGCCAGCTCTCCTCGGCCCGTCTCGTCACCTACGAGGGTGACGGTCACACGGCGTACGGGCGCGGCAGCGCCTGCGTCGACAGGACGATCAACGCATACCTCCTCCGAGGAACCCCGCCCACTCGGGAGAAGCGCTGCTGAGAGCCCCTGCGGGGCCCCGGAGGACCGCACTCCGGGGCCGCCCACGGGGTGCGGGTGGCGGCCTGCGGACGGCATGCGGGCGGTCGGCCGGGGGGTCGGCTGGGGCCCGGGGAGGGGCTGGTTCGGAGCACCCCAGAAACTGTGTAGACTTACCGACGTTGCTGATCGCACCATAGTGCGGACGGCGCGCCGCCTTAGCTCAGATGGCCAGAGCAACGCACTCGTAATGCGTAGGTCTCGGGTTCGAATCCCGAAGGCGGCTCCACTCATACCCCCAGGTCAGGGCTCTGACCTGGGGTTTCTTGTTGTTCGTGCTGTCGTGTCCGGGCAGGGGTGCGGGTGCCGACCTACGCAGCGTGATGCGTAGGTCAGAGGTCCAGGAGGAGGAAGGTCCATGGGGTTGCGGGCGCTGTGCGTGTCGGACAGTGACCCGCGTTCCGCGTGATTCGGAGCCTCTGGAGCAACGGCGGAGCTCGCGACGACACGGACGTCCTCGGCTTCGGCCGCGGCCGGCCACTCGGTGAGTTCCAGTGTGCGGCGTACGAGCTTCGCCGGGAGCTGGGTCGGGGGTGGCGGCCGTGCGCCGTCCCCTCCCGAGGGGGCTAGACCTGTCCGGCCGGGCCGGTGGAGACCGGGTGCGGTGCTCCTTGTCGCACCCGCCACCGTGCGACCGCACAGGACAACGGGCAGGGGTGACTTCCGGTCAACTTATGGCTGAGAACCTTCGTTGCCTGCACCCCTTCTTTACATGTCTCACACAAGTAACTCCACGCGTGAGCACGACGTTTGCACGTCCCGTCCCGCGGCGAGCCGCGCAAATGATTTTCCAGGAGGGCCGTACGACGCTGCCGTCAGCCCTTGCCCCGCCCCGTTGATCTGTGGCTAAGTTGAACGCCGCGCAGCCCGAGGGGCCTTGACCATCCCCTCATGACGCGCGCACGTCGTTCGGCGGCGGGGGAACAGTGCCGCTACGGGGAGGAACGCTTCGTCATGCCGCGATGCCGGCTCGTTGTGAACGCCTGCTTTGCCGCTGCTGTCCGCTGCCCCTGTTCCCGCGCCGGGA
Organism: Streptomyces sp. NPDC051243; assembly: GCF_044455405.1. Taxonomy (NCBI): domain Bacteria; kingdom Bacillati; phylum Actinomycetota; class Actinomycetes; order Kitasatosporales; family Streptomycetaceae; genus Streptomyces; species Streptomyces sp. NPDC051243. The sequence goes on from NZ_JBITES010000004.1 coordinate 662,670, forward strand.
CCGCGGGCTGACCCGCGCGCATCGCCACCGCCTGTTCGGGCGGTGACCCTCGCCTGCCCTCGTTCACAACGAAGGATGCCCCTTTGCGACTCAGACCGGGGTTGTTCAACCCCAGATCACGAATATCCGCGACGTTCACGTCCGCCGTCACATCCGTCGCCGCTCTGGCCGTCCTGGGTGGCCTGGCCGTCCAGCCCGGCCCGCTCGGCCGGGACGACGAACAGCCCGTGGCCGCGACGAGTGACTCGTACGACGGCTTCGACACCAAGGCGGCGGAACAGCTCCGCGAGGACCAGTGCGTGGCCGTTGATGCCCTGCGCAAGGGCGGGCCCAACCTGTTCGCCCTCGCACAGAACGCCATCGGGCTGCCGCCCGACCAACTTCACCAGAAGCTCAAGCGGGACCTCTCCGACAACAACTCCCCCCTGCACAAGGCCGCTTACGCGGACAGTGCGAGCACGGACCAGTGGGTCGCGAAGGCCAATGACCAGGAGCAGGCGTGGTCCGCTGCTGTCAGCGGCCTCAGCTCCTACCCTGGCGAGCCGCGTGGAGCTAACGAGATCTACGACAAGATCGGCCTGATGCCGTGGCTGTGGCAGTCGTACTTCAAGGCGCAGGACTTGTTCTCCCCGTTCTACGACCCGTCGCCCACCGCCGACGACAAGACGAAGGCCGCCGCGCTCGCGGTCGGCGACCCGCTGTACACCACCGGGGGGACCCCGGAGGAGCAGCAGGCGTGGAAGCTGTGGAAGAAGAACTCGGGGAAGATCGAACCCAACGAGCTGTTCGTTCCCCGGGTGTTCGCCGACGACGCCCGGATCTTCCTGGCCTCCGGCGGCTTCCCCCGCACCGCCCCGGCCCCGGAGACCCCCGAGTTCCGGATCGCGGTCGAGGACCTGAAGGCGCGCTTCGCGTCGTGTGCGTGGCACGCCCCGATCGACCCGAACCGGGTGCTCGGCAAGGAGGTGGCGCAGGCCTCCGCCGAGTGGCAGCAGGAGATCGCCGCGCAGGCCACGCAGCGGCAGCAGATTCTCGCCGCCAACGTCACCGCCACGAAGGCGTTGCAGGAGGGCACATTCACCCTCGGTCACGTCCTCGGCCAGTCGTGGCTCGCCGACTACGCCACCCGGTGGCAGGACTACTGGTCCGCCGGTGGGTTGGGCTGGATCGGTGACAGCCACGTCACGATCGAGGTGCCGGGCGCGGCGGGCAGCTGCCTGGACGTCGCCGGCGGCGGCAAGACCAACGGCACGCCGGTGCAGATCTACACCTGCAACGGCGGCGCAGCGCAGCAGTGGACGCTCGAGGGCAGCGAGGACGACCTGCACCTGCGCAACGTCGGCTCGCAGAAGTGCCTGGACGTGGCCAAGAACGCGTCGGCGAACGGCACCAAGATCCAGATATATGACTGCTACAAGTCCGAGGGGCAGTCGTGGAAGGGCGACGTGCGTGCCGCCGCGCCCCTGAAGAGCGTGACCACCGGCAAGTGCGTGGACCTGAGCGCGTTCACCAAGAGCACGGACGCGCGGCTGTGGGACTGCAAGAACGCCGGCTCGCAGAAGTTCCGGATCAAGCCGTCCGGTCACCAGGGCACGGACAGCCCCCTGTACCCGGAGAAGCCGGAGTTCGACAAGGCGAAGAAGGTCGTCACCGACGCCCAGACGGCTGCGAAGAAGCACCTGGCCGCGCTCAGGACCCAGCTGGAGAGCGCCAAGAAGGCGGCAACGGCGTCCGATACGGCCGAGCAGGCCGCGTACGGCATCGCGGATGCCGCCGGTGCCCCGCGAGGCCGTGGGCTTCTGGTCGGTCAGCAGAAGGCGCAGGTCACCAAGGGGTCCGTGGCGGCGCTGACGGCGATGGTGAAGGCCGCGGAGACCGCGGAGGCCGCGACCAGGGCTTCCGCCGGTGACAGCAACACGATCACGCAGCGGGCGCTGGCCCAGGCCGCGCAGGTCAACGCGGAGTTCCGTAAGGAGGCCGCGCGCGCGGCCGAGGTGCAGGCGAAGGCCGCGGCCGATGCGGCCAGGCTGCACCGGGACAACGCGAAGAAGGACAAGGAGACCGCGGAGGCGAAGCTCACCGTCGCTCTGAAGGCGGAAGCCGATGCCAAGGCGGCCGCCGCCGACGCGCACGCCAAGCGGCTCGCGGCCGAGGCCGAGGAGAAGACGGCCAAGGCGGAGAAGGAGACCGCCGCCGCCAAACAGGCCGAGGCCAACCAGCACAAGAAGGACGCGCAGGCCGAGGCGGCGAACGCGAAGGACGCCAAGGACAAGGCCGAAGCCGCCGAGAAGACCGCTGTCGCGCGGAAGAACGACGCGGTCAAGGCGCGCGACAACGCCCGTGACCTCAACGCCGACGCGTGGGACGCCGCGCAGAAGGCGGACGCGGCCAGGGCCAAGGCGGATGCCAAGGAGGCGTTCGCCGAGGCTCATGAGTCCGACAGCAGTGCCCAGGAGTCCAGGGCGGCAGCGGACGCGGCGGACAAGTACGCGGACGATGCCGAGGCTGCCGCCGGCCGAGCTCGGACCGCGGCGGATGCGGCGAGCGAGGCGGCAGCCGAAGCGGATGCCGCGGCCACCCGCGCCGAAGCGGCCGCCAAGCGGTCCCGTGCGAACGCGGACGCCGCTCAGGCCGCCAAACTGCGGGCCGACGCCGCCGTAGCGACCGCGACCAGCGCCGTGGCCGACGCCATCAAGGCGTCCGAGCACGCCTCCTCCGAGGCAAAGACGGCCGTCGAGCTGGCGGAGGAAGCGGAGAAGCTGGCCAAGACCGCCATGTCGGAGGCGGACGCGGCGAACAAGGAAGCCGCCAAGGCCCTGGCCGCCTCGGCGAAGGCCGCCGGCTTCGCCCACGTCACCGCGCAGGCCGCGGCCGACGCGGGCAAGTCCGCCGCGCAGGTCGCCAAGCCGGCGAACGACGCGATCGAGCTCGGCTCGCCGTACGTCGACACCGACTCGGCCGCCGGCCTGGTCGTGCTGACCGGGCAGGCGTCGAAGTCGGTCGCCGAGCAGCAGAAGGCCGTCGCCGACGCCCACGCCAAGAACGCGCAGGCGGAAGCAGCCGCGGCCAAGAACCTCGCCGACCAGGCGAAGGGCGACGCCAAGGCCGCCTACCAGCACGCGGCCAACGCCGCCGGACACGCGGCGGACGCCCGCGGCTATTCCAAGGAGGCCCTCGGCTACGCGGCCGAAGCCGCCGTGGCCGCCTCCAAGGCATCGGCGTCACTGGCGCGCACCGTCGAACACCAGCGCCAGGCAACCGAAGACGCGGCCGCCGCCGACAAGGCCGCCGGACGCGCCGAAGGCTACGCCAGGGACGCCCGCGCCTCCGCCGACCAGGCCGCCCTCGACGCCCAGGCCGCACGCGAGGCCGCGGCCGCGGCCGAGCAGTCCGCCAAGGACGCACGAGCGGCCGCCGACCGCGCCGACGCCGCCGCCACCGAAGCCGAAAAGGCGGCGAAGGACGCGCTGAAGTACGCACAGGAAGCGCAGAAGGCAGCCGAGGAAGCGGCACGCAACGCCGCGAACAAGCAGGTCTCCACCGGTGCGGGCACCGGAGTCGGCGGCACGTGGTACGTCGTCGACGAGGGCAGCATCGAGATCACCGACGCCAAGCAGCACGACCCCTGCGTCATCGAGATCGGTTTCGAGGGCTGCACCACCACGTTCACGGTCACCTTCAGCGCGGTGGTCGACTTCTTCCTCTGCACCGACCCCAATTCGACGGCCGGCGCCGGCACCTGCCCGCCGAAGGACACGCTGCTCATCGAGAGCAAGCGCATCCCGGGTCTGAAGAAGGACGTCACCCGGTACTTCTCCAAGCTGGAACTCATCCAGCAGACCCTCACCTACAAGCTCATCAAGGCGGTCCTGGTCCAGGACTTCGTCGACTGCTGGCACGGCAGCGCGAGCGGCTGCGCCTGGGCCCTGAGCAACTTCGTCCCGGGCAAGGCGCTGGGCACGGTCTTCGAAGGCATCCGGGCTCTGGACGCCGCCATGAAGACCGGCGTCGGGGTCCGTGACGCGTTCCATGCCCTCAAGACCCTGGACCTGGACCCCGGGACCCTCGCGAAGCTCAACGCACTCGTCAACGCGCACGAAGACCTCTACACCGCCTGCAAGGTGAACAGCTTCCCCGGCAGCACCAAGGTGCTGATGGCCGACGGCTCACACCGGCCCATCAGCCAGGTGGGCGTGGGGGATTTCGTCCAGGCCACGGATCCGGCATCCGGCCGGTTGCGGGCCCGGCAGGTCACCGACACCTTCGAGCACGACACCCGGCGGCTGGTGGACATCACCGTTGCCGGTGGGGGGAAGCTGGAGAGCACCGCCGGCCACAAGTTCTATGTGGTGGACCGTGGGTGGACGCTGGTCTCCGACCTACGTGTCGGCGACCGCCTGCGTACTCCGGACGGCTCCCTCCGCGCGGTGAACGCCCTCCACGACCGCTCGCGACTGGCTCCGCGCACGGTCTACGACCTCACGGTCGCCGACCTGCACACGTTCTTCGTGCTGGCGGGTGCGACTCCGGTCCTTGTCCACAACTGCAAGGTCGCGTTGGGGTGGCAGAGAGGTGGGGCGCTCGACGAGTGGGCCAGGCTGCCCGAGAACAGGTTCCAGACCTTCTCCAACGCGTCCCCGAGGGACTTCGCCCGCATCGCGGAAATGGCCATCGCCGACCCGAACGTGACGCTGCACATCAACATGACGGGACTGAACCAGCATGGAAGCTTCATGGATGCCGCCCGTCGTGGACTGAAGGGCGGTGAGGCCGGAGCCGCCGCCACGGACTACGAGATGTCCATGATCGCGAGGGCTCTGGCCAACGGTCAGCGCTCGTGGGATTCGATCAAGTTCTACTCCCCGTCGGGTCCGGGCGGGGCCATGAGACTGGATCCCCCGACAGATATGCCGGATCTCTCGGTGCTGGGGAAGCTGCCTCCCGTGAAGGGGTCGATCATCGGTTACTGCCACTGCTGAGGAATGCGCATGGATGCCCATCACAAAGACCTGTACCCCGACGTGACCGCTGCGGGCGGCCTTGTGCCGGCGCTGAAGGAGGCCGCGAAGCTGCGCGGATGCGACATCGGGCTGCCGCCCTGGGCCACCGACGCCATCGGCATCGAGACGGCAAGGGGGCTTTTGTCGGTCCATCCCGCGGCCGACGAGCGTCTGTTCCGGGTGCGTGTCCTCATTCCCGGGTTCACCTGGGACAGCCCCGGGTTCTCCTGGGAAGTCGGCTCGACCGACGACCTTGGATTGCTCGTGGGGGCGATCGCCGCATGGCGGGAAGGGGTGCCGTTCGACGAGTTGGCGGCGCGATTCGAGTTCCTGGAACTCGATGAATTCACCAGGGCACTCGAAACGGGAGAGCCCACTTCCTCGCAGTGGTCCGACCTTCTCTCGTCCGAATTCCACCGGAGACAACGGAACCTCCTGCGTCGTCTCCATGCGGACGAGGTGCTGCGGAACATGTTCCCCACGATCACGCACGGCGCCGTCCGTCTGCGCGTGCATCAGCTGGACGGAACGAGCCGTCAGGTCCTGGTGCATGAGCTGGAGGGAGATCGCTATGAGGTCATTCGACCCGGGGAGCCCGGGGCCGCCTGGGTCGAGGTGCCGACCGGTGATCTGATCGCCTACCTGCGCGCCGCCCTGACCGAACAGTGAGCTCGGCAGAGAGATGAAGTAGAAACCCCGCCAGGCAATCCCTGGCGGGGTTTCGTCGTCTCCCCCCAGCACCCGCCCGCCAACTGCTGTAGAGCTCAAGGACGTTGACCTGCCCCATGCGCACCAGCAGAATGAGCGCGCATCCGTGAGAGCGCTCTCAGAGTCGTTCTCAGAGTCGTTCTCAGAGCCGGCCGAGGGAGACCCATGAACGGTATGACCGACAGGCAGGGCCCGGCGCTCAACCGCCGCCGACTCATCGGCGCAGGCCTGGGCCTCGGCGCGGCGGTCCTCACGGGGGCCGGTGCCGGCGTCGCTCACGCCGATGCCGGTGCCAGTACCTCACCCCTCCACCGCCCACCCCTCCACCGCGCCCAGGCCTTCCTCGCCGCCGCCATGGACGCCTACCCCGACCACGGCACCATCCGCCTCACCCAGAGCTACACCGACCAGGCCGGCCTCTTCAGCACCGCCTTCACCTACGACAACGCCCTCGCGATCCTCGCCCACCTCGCCGCCCGCACCTCGGACGGGCGTGCGCGGGCCGTCGTGCTCGGGGACGCGCTGCTGTACGCCCAGGCGCATGACCCGGCCCATGACGACGGTCGGCTTCGGCAGGCCTACAACGTCGGGCCGTACACCTTCTACGACGGCTCACGGCAGCCGGACGGGTTCGTGCGGGCGGACGGCAGCGCCAATGTGGGGACGCAGTTCGGGTTCACGGGTACGGCCGTCGGGGACATGGCCTGGGCCGGGATCGCGCTCAGTGCGCTGGCCCGGCGGACGGGGGAGCGGCGGTTCCTCGACGGTGCCGTGCGGATCGGGGAGTGGATCGAGCGCAACGGGCGTACCGACGAACCCCTCGGGGGGTACAAGTTCGGCGTCAACGGGGCGAACGAGAAGCTGCCCTTCATCTCCACCGAGCACAACACCGACCTCCTCTGTCTGTTCGGGCGGCTCGCGCGGCTCACGGGGGACAGGGTGTGGAACGAACGGCGCGCCCGGGCGCGGGACTTCGTCGAGAAGACGTGGGACGCGGACGGGGGCTTCTTCTACACCGGGACCAATGACGGGGTGACGGTCAACACCTCGCCGATCCCCGAGGACACCCAGACCTGGACCCACCTCGCCCTCGGCTCCCGCGCCCACGCCCGCTCGCTGGACTGGGCCGCGCGCGAACTGGCCGTCCTCGACCACGCCGAGCGGCGCAACAGCACGGTGCCGGCGGGGCAGTCGTACGAAGGTGTCACCTTCAGTTCTGCCAGTCTCCTCGCCAACGAGGACGCCCCGATCGCCGACGGCCAGCCCAAGCCGAACCGGAACGGCGTGTGGTTCGAGGGGACCGCTCATCTCGCGCTCGCGCTGCGGGAGCGGCAGGCGCGGGGTGACGAGGCGCGGGCCCGGCGGCTGGTCGCGTCCGTCGAGCGGGCCCAGGATCTGCTCGGGGACGGTCAGACCGTCGGTGGGCGGGTGCTGCCCGAGCGGTCCGGGGTGGTGTCGGCGAGCAGTCCGCTCGACACCGGGTTCGGGTTCGGCTACTACCCCTACCGGCACACGGGCGCGACCGCGTGGTACCTGATGGCGGCCGTGCGCGCCAACCCGTTGCGGGTCTGAACCGGGAGGGGACAACCGGGTTCTCCACCTCCAGGCGGGCGGTCAGCCCACCGGGAGCGGCTGTTCGGCCCAGATCGTCTTGCCGGTGGGGGTCTGGCGGGTGCCCCAGCCCTGGGTGAGCTGGGCGACCATGTGCAGCCCGCGGCCGCCCTCGTCGTAGGTGCGGGCGCGGCGCAGATGGGGGGCCGTGCTGCTGGCGTCGGAGACTTCGCAGATCAGGGTGCGGTCACGGATCAGGCGCAGCCCGATGGGTACGTCGCCGTACCGGATGGCGTTGGTCACCAGCTCGCTCACCACCAGCTCGGTGACGAACGCGGCCTCCTGGAGTCCCCATGCCGCGAGTTGCCGCGAAGTCTGCGCGCGGGCGTCGGCCACGACCGCCGGGTCGGACGGCAGGGCCCAGTCGGCGACCTGGTCGGCGTGCAGGGCGCGGGTGCGGGCGAGGAGCAGGGCCACGTCGTCGGCGGGGCTCTCGGGAAGCAGGTCGGCGAGGATCGCGTCGCAGGTGGTCTCCAGCGACGGCGCCGGGGAGGCCAGGGCCTCGCAGAGCCGGTCCAGACCGAGGCCGACATCGCGCTCGCGTGAGATCAGGCCGTCCGTGCAGAAGGCGAGCAGACTGCCCTCGGGCAGCTCCAGTTCGGTCGCCTCGAAGGGCAGCCCGCCGACGCCGAGCACGGGACCGGGCGTGAGGCGTACGACGCCGACCGTGCCATCGGGGAGCAGCAGCGCGGGCGGTACGTGGCCGGCGCTCGCGAGGGTGCAGATCCGGGAGACAGGGTCGTAGACGGCGTACAGGCAGGTCGCGCCGACCCCGCCGGTGTACGGCAGCTCCCGGACGACGCTGTCGTCGTCCGAAGTGAGGTGGGTGACCAGGTCGTCGAGGTGGGTGAGCAGCTCGTCCGGGGGCAGATCCACGTCGGCGAGGGTGCGTACGGCGGTGCGCAGCCGCCCCATGGTGGCGGAGGCGTGGATGCCGTGGCCGACGACGTCGCCGACGACCAGGGCGACCCGCGTGCCCGACAGCGGGACGACGTCGAACCAGTCGCCGCCCACGCCGGCGCCCGTGCCGGCCGGCAGATAGCGGTACGCCACCTCGACCGCCGCCTGCTTGGGCAGGTCGCGGGGGAGCAGGCTGCGCTGGAGGGTGAGGGCGTTGGTGCGCTCGCGGGTGTAGCGGCGGGCGTTGTCCACGCCGACGGCGGCCCGGCCCGCGAGCTCCTCGGCGAGGATCAGGTCGTCCTGCTGGAAGGGCGGGGAGCCCTTGGCGCGCACGAAGACCGCGACGCCGAGGGTGATGCCGCGGGCCCGCAGCGGGGTGGCCACGACCGAGTGGAAGCCGTGCTCCCGGACGACGGCGGCCCGCGCCTCGTGCGCGGCGACCCAGCGCTGGAAGTCGGGGTCCTCCCTGCCGCTGAGTACCGGTCGTCCGCCGGCCAGTGAGCGGGCGGGCGGCGAGAACGGCGGATAGGTGTCGATCCCCCCGAGGTCGACGGCGGCCTCGGGCACGGTGAGTCCGTCGCCGGTGACCGACTGATGGGCGACCCGGCGCAGCACCACGGCGGCATCGACCGGCCCCGGCACCGGCTCCTCCCCGCGCACCACCGAGTCGAGCAGGTCCACGCTGGCGAAGTCGGCGAGCCGCGGGACGGCAAGGTCGGCCAGCTCCTGGGCGGTGCGGGTCACGTTCAGCGTGGTTCCGACCCGGGTGCCCGCCTCGTTCAGCAGGGCCAGCCGCTGCCGGGCGGCGTACTGTTCGCTGCTGTCGAAGGCGGCGGTGCCGACCCCGGCCACCTCGCCGGAGGCGGGATCCCGGACGGGCCACAGCTCGACGATCCAGTTCCGTCGCGGGACGGCGGCGTCGGGCGGGGCCGGGGCGACGCCCTCGTACCGCATCGGCACGGCCTCCTCGGCGACCCGCCGCACGCACCTGAGGAACCCCTCGTCGGCACGGGCCTCCCCGAGCGGGTCCGCCTCGGCCCTCGGGTTCAGCCGCCATGAGCCCGACGCGGCGCTGTAGGCGGCCAGGGCGATCGAGGACTGGGCGAAGGCCCACTCCACCATCCGGCGGTCGTGCTCCGAGCCGGGGGTTCCCGTGGTGGCGGTGACGACGAACGCCTGGGTCGCGCCCTCGCCGTCCAGGGAGGGGTGGGCGTGCAGGGTCAGTTCGACGCGGTGTCCGTCGCGGTGCCTGAGCGCGGCAGTGCCGCTCCACTCCTGGGAGCCGGCCGGGGAGAACCCGCCCGCCTCCCGCCCCACGAGAAGGTCGGCCGCGGTCCGTCCCACCACTTCGGAGGCGCGGTACCCCAGCACTCGCCGGGCACCCTCGCTCCACCCCGTGACGATGCCCTCCAGGCTGATCGTGGCTGTCGCGGCATCTGCTGACCACCCGCTGCGACCGAGCCTCTGATCAAAACCGGCCATCACTGCTCAATTCGCGCCTGTGATGTTACTCACGGTTCCAGCGTGCGCGTCGCGGGAGAATCGGACAAGTCGGATTCCCGTGCATGGAAATGGGCGGGTCGGCGGCCTGTCGGGACAGGAGAACCGGGGCGCCGGAAAGCCGTGCGGTCGAAGACCCGAAGGTCCAACCCCACAGGACGACCCGAAGGCCCAACCCCACAGGAAGCCCCGACGGCCCAACCCCACAGGAAGCCCCGACGGCCCAACCCGCAGCGGGACGCGGGCCCCGATCGATCACCTCTGTCGACCGGGACCCGTGCGCGCCCCCGGATCCGGCCGCGGCGGCGGCGCTCCCCCGAGCTGCGCGTCGTACGCACGCGCCGTCGGGCCGGATCCGATGTAGTGATCAGATTAAGCCATGTTGACGGAGCGCCAACATCTGGCCAACGCTGTTCGGCGCGGGCGGCGTTCGGTCGAACAGAAGCCGGTCGAAGGCGCCGTGATCACTTCGCGTCCGCATAACACTCCACCACCGCCGTGGTGAACGGAAACCTCACGGGCGTCTCCCCGAACGTCAGCCGTCCGGCCAGGTCGGACGCCTCGCGGATCGCCGTCACGACCGCCTCGGCCTCCTCCTCGGGACAGTGCACGATCACCTCGTCGTGCTGGAAGAAGACCAGTTCCGCCGCCATCCCCGCACAGGCCCGCCGCAGCGCGGCGAGCAGCAGCAGGGCCCAGTCGGCGGCGCTGCCCTGGACGACGAAGTTGCGGGCGAAGCGGCCCCGCGCGCGGGCGTTGGTGGAGGCGTAGCCCGGCACCCACTCCTGCGGCCCGGATCCGTCGGCAGGGTCGGCCGGTCCGTCCGCCATCGGGATCCCCGCCTCCTCGCCCGCGTCGTCCGTCGCCCCGGCCGCCGGAGGGCACGTGCGCCCCAGCCATGTCCGCACGAGCCGCCCCTCCTCCCCGGCACGCGCCGCCTCGTCGACGTACGCCACCGCCTTCGGGAAGCGGCGCCTGAGCGCGGCGAGGTTCTTGAGCCCGTCGCCGGAGGTCTGCCCGTAGACGGCGCCGAGCACGGCGAGCTTGGCCTGCGCGCGGTCCCCGGAGAAGGCGCGGTCGGAGACGGACTGGTACAGGTCGGTCTCCCGCCCGGCCACCTCCATCAGCCCCGGATCACGCGAGATCGCGGCGAGCACCCGCGGCTCCATCTGGTCCGCGTCGGCCACGACCAGCCGCCAGCCCGGGTCGGCCACCACCGCACGGCGGATGACCTTCGGGATCTGCAGCGCGCCCCCGCCGTTGGTCACCCACCGCCCGGTGACCGTCCCGCCGGCGAGGAACTCCGGCCGGAACCGCCCGTCGCGCACCCAGTCCTGCAGCCAGGACCAGCCGTGGGCCACCCAGATCCGGTACAGCTTCTTGTACTCGACCAGTGGTTTCACGGCCGGATGGTCGAGGGACTCGATCTCCCAGCGGCGGGTCGATCTGATTCTGATCCCGGCCTGCGCGAAGGCCTTGACGACATCGGCGGGCAGATCGGGCCGCACCCGGCGCCCGAAGGCGGCGGACACCTCGTCGGCGAGCTCGGCCAGCCGCCGCGGCTCCCCGCCCCCGGCGTACCGGTCGCCGAGCAGTTCGTGCAGCACCTGGCGGTGCACCTCGGCGCTCCACGGCAGCCCGGCCCGGTTCATCTCGGCGGCGACGAGCATGCCCGCCGACTCGGCCGCCGTCAGCAGCCGCATCCGCTCCGGGTGGGTGGTCCGATCGTGCCGGCGCAGCTGGTCGGCGTAGACCTCGACCAGGTCGGCGAGCGGGACATGGACGGCCTGTGGCTCGAAGAGCGGGGACTGCGAGCCCGGTTCGGCGGAGCGCTGGGGCGGATCGGGCGGCACGGGGCCCCCGCGCAGGCGGGCGAGGGCGGCGGCGGCCGACCTCGGCTCGCCGGACCGCCCCTCGTGACCGAGCAGGAGCGTCTCGGCGTCCTCGATGTCGTAGCACCGCTCCACTCGCACCCCCGTGGCGAGCAGTCGCGGGTAGACCTCGGCGGTGGACCGCCACACCCACCGCGCGACCTCCGGGCGCCCCCGCACGGCCCCGGCCGCGTCCGCCTCCCGCCGCACCGGCCCCGCGAGCAGCCCGTCCGGACCGAGGGGGGCGATCTCCACGCCGCCGTCCTCGGCCGGAGCGAGCGCCCACCGGTCGGTCATGCTGCGAGTGTGGCACCCGGGTCTGACAACGGCCTCAGTCCTGCGCCTCGCCCTGCGCCTCGCCCTGTTCCCCGGCCTTCTCGGCCGTCTCCTCACCGCTCTTCAGGAACTGCGAGAGCAGTCCGACGATGTACTCCTCCATCGCCTCCTTGGTGAGGCCGAGTCCGGACAGCACGCCCGTGCCGTTCTCGAACTCCAGCAGGGCCAGCAGGATGTGCTCGGTGCCGATGTAGTTGTGGCCGAGGCGCAGGGCCTCGCGGAACGTGAGCTCCAGGACCTTCTTGGCGTCGGAGCCGTAGGGGACGAGCTCGGGGACCTCGTCGGCGGCGGGCGGCAGTGCGGCGGTGGCGGCCTGGCGCACGGAGTCCAGGAGGATGCCCTGTGCCGTGATCGCCTTCGCGGCGAAGCCGTCGGGGTCGGCCAGCAGACCGAGGACGAGGTGCTCGGGGCGGCCCTCGGGGTTGCGCGCCGCGATGGCCTCGTTGTGCGCGGCCATCACGGCGCTCCGGGCCCGCGGCGTGTAGCGGCCGAAGCCCTGCTGCGGGTCGAGGTCGATCGACTCCTTGGGCACGAACCGCTTCTGGGCGGCCTGCCGCGTGACGCCCATGCTCCGGCCGATGTCCGTCCAGGAGGCACCCGACCGACGGGCCTGGTCCACGAAGTGCCCGATCAGGTGGTCGGCCACTTCGCCGAGGTGATCGGCGGCGATCACCGCGTCCTGGAGCTGGTCGAGGGGCTCGGGGTGGACCTTCTTGATGGCCGCGATGAGTTCGTCGAGACGTACGGATGACGTGATGCTCGGGTTCGTCGACATGTGTCAACCGTAGGTTGACACCCTGGAGGTGTCAACCCGTGGTTGACGATCACGGTCGCATCGGAATTCCATGAACTCCGTGACGGCGGAAGGCAGGTGCCGCCGCGGCCTCCCAGAACGGACTTACGATCCCCTGGTGAGCACGCCCAGCACAGTCGACCGCGCCTTCGAGTCCGCCCTCTACGACAGCGGCCACACCGCCCTCGACACCGGCGCCTCCCTCCTCGCCGCCGCCCCCGAGGCGGACGACGAACTCGCCCGGCGCGGCCAGGAGTTCGTGGCGGCCGCCTGGCGGCGCGGCTGGCAGCCGGCCGATGTCGTACGGCTCGTGCGGCGCGACCTGGACGATGTCCACGTACGGCTGCTCTCGGCACTGATCCACGCCCAGCGGCCGTACGACCGCCCGCGCGGCCCGCGCTGGAACGCACAGCTCGACGACCTGCCCGCCGAGGCCCCGCCCCGCACCGACCGCTTCTCCCACGCGACCGCCGTCCTGGAGCTGTACCGTCTCCTGCTGCGCCTGCCCACGCTGGAACCCCTGGACCAGGCGGCCGAGCCGGCCGGCCGGGCCACCGGGCCCGAGTCCCGCATGCTCACCCGCGTCCGGGCGCTGCTGGCGAAGGCGGAGGCGACCGGCTTCCCCGAGGAGGCGGAGGCGCTCAGCGCCAAGGCGCAGGAGCTGATGGCCCGGCACAGCATCGACGACGCGCTGCTCGCCACGCGCGAGCACGCCCCGAAGGACGCGCCCGGCGCCTGCCGGATCGGTGTGGAACCGCCGTACGAGCAGGCCAAGGCCGTCCTGCTGGACGCGGTGGCGACCGCCAACCACTGCCGTGCCGTGTGGAACGAACCCTTCGGCTTCTCGACCGTCGTCGGCTTCGAGGCCGACCTGGAGGCGGTCGAGCTCCTCTACACCTCGCTGCTCGTGCAGGCGCAGACCGCGATGACGAGGGCGGAGGCGGCCCAGCGAGCCGGCGGCCGCAAGCGGACCAAGACCTTCCGCCAGTCGTTCCTGGCCGCCTACGCCCACCGCATAGGCACCCACCTGACGGCCGTCGCCCGGACGCAGGTGACCCAGGACCTGCTCCCGGTCCTCGCCTCCCGCGAGGTGGCGGTCACCGACCGCCTGGACCGCATGTTCCCGGAGACGACCACGACCCGCCTGCGCGGCGTCAGCGACGAGGCGGGCTGGGCCGAGGGCTCGGAGGCGGCCGACCGGGCGCAGCTGAGGTCCCGGCGGCCGCTGCGCTGAGCCGCGTCAGTCGCCGGACTGCTGGAACCCGGTCACCGAGGCGTCCGGGCTCTGCCCGTCGCTCTTCAGCGCGACATCGCCGTACGACCACTTGAAGCTGTGCGGCTCGCTCGCCCCGGGCAGACGGAGCTTCACCGACGTCACGGGGAGGCTCTTGGTGCCGCCGCCCTCGCCCCGGACATAGGTGAGGGTGAAGGAGGTGGAGGCCTCCTTGGCGAGGGCCTTCTTCGTCGCCGGGACGGACTCGTCGGGCGCGACGGAGATCATGGTGGAGCCCGCGTCGAACTCGACGGCGGGCAGCCCGTCCAGGACGCACTCGTCGCCGCTGCGGTTGGTGACGGTGACCGGGACGTTGCCGGTGTCACCCGTGGCCGGGGCGGCGTTGGCCGGCCCGAACTGCACGGACAACTGCTCGGCGCAGGTGGAACCCGCGCTGTCGTCCTGGCCGTCGCCCCCGTCCCCGCCATTGCCGCAGGCGGTCAGGACGAGGGCCGCGGCGAGGGCGGCGACGGTGCGGGAGGTGGCGCGCATGGGGTGCTCCGGGGAGGGACGTCGGTGATCGCGTGCGGTCACCGAATCACATCTCATGACCCCAGACCGGCCGTGGGCAGCCCCGACGGCATCGTGTCGCCCTCGGCCCTGACGTAGGCCTCGGAGCCGAGGCCGCCCCAGGTCACCGTCAGCGACTTCTTGCCGACGGAGCGGACCATCCCGGTCGCCCGGTCCTTGCTGCCGCCGGTGCACTTGAGGCGGATCACCTGTCCGCCTTCCTCCTCGGCGACGGTCCCGCTGCACACGGTCCCGCCGGTCTCGAAGAGCCCGGCCTCCGTGCCGTTGACCATGAGCGCTACGGCCTTGCCGCCCTGGGTGGTGGCGAGCCAGCTGCCGTCCAGGCCACCGGCCGCCGAGCCCGATCCTCCGCTACCGCCGCCCGTGTCGGCGCTGGCGGAGGCCGAGGCGGAGGCGCTGGGACGGGCGTCCTCCGTGGGGCTGGAACCGGAGTCGGAATCGCCGTCGCCGCTGCAGGCGGTCAAAGCCAGCGCACCCGCCAGGGACGCGGCCACGGCCGCGACCCGCATGCGCCGCCCGGACATCGTGCGCGTACGGGAGAAAGTCGCCGAGGTCACTGGAAGCTCCCAAGCTGTAGCGGTCGGCATACGGCCGAATCGGCGTGCGTGGCCGAAACGACCGCAGCAAGTTACCAGGGAGTCTCCTCCGGAACCCCGGAGTCTCGAACCCCGGAGTCCGAACCGCACGGGCTCAGACCGCGAGGTCCCGAACCCGGAAGCCTGCCGACCTACCAGGACGCCTTGCGCACCCCCGGCAGATACCCGGCGTGCGCCTGCTCCCGCAGGCTCACCCGGGACAGCCCGAAGTCACGGAAGTAGCCGCGCGGCCGCCCGTCCACCTGGTCACGGTTGCGCACCCGCGTGGCGCTGGCGTCCCTCGGCTGCGCGCGCAGCTCGCGCTGGGCGGCGAGCCGTTCGGCCTCACTGGTCGACGGACGCCGGATGATCTCCTTCAGCTCGGCCCGCCGCGCGGCGTACCGGGCGACGATCTCCTGCCGCTGAACGTTCTTCGCGATCTTGCTCTTCTTGGCCATCAGACCTTCACTCCCCGGGCGCGGATACGGGCGACGGCCGCCTCGACACCGATGACGTCGACGGTCTTGATCCCCCTGGCGCTCAGCCGCAGCCGCACATACCGGCCCTCGCTGGGCAGCCAGTAGCGCTTGGTCTGGATGTTGGGGTCGAAGCGGCGGGAGGTGCGCCGGTGGGAGTGGGAAATCGTGTTGCCGAAGCCGGGTTGGGCGCCGGTCAGCATGCAGTGGGCGGACACGGTGACGAACCTCTCTCAGTCTCGGGTGTTAATGGAATTCATTTTCAGTAAGATAGCAGCATGGCACGCAACGAACTCCGCCCGGTCATCAAGCTCCGGTCCACCGCCGGCACCGGCTACACCTATGTGACCCGAAAGAACCGCCGCAACGACCCGGACCGCATGACCCTGCGCAAGTACGACCCGGTCGCCGGCCGCCACGTCGACTTCCGAGAGGAGCGCTGAGCACCGCCATGCGCAAGGGAATCCATCCGTCCTACGGCCCGGTCGTCTTCCGCGACCGGGCAGCGAACCACGCCTTCCTCACCCGCTCGACGATGACCAGCGAGAAGACGATCGAGTGGGAGGACGGCAACACCTACCCGGTCGTCGACGTCGAGATCTCCAACGTCAGCCACCCCTTCTACACCGGCACGGCCCGCGTCCTGGACACGGCCGGCCGGGTGGAGCGCTTCGAGCGCCGCTACGGGAAGCAGGGCTGAGCAGGTGGCCGTGAAGTCCGGTCTCTCCGTCGTGATCGTCGGCGGGCTGCACGCCGACGCCCGCAAGGCGGCCGTGGAGCGGCTGCTCGCCGACGTCGCCGACAGCGTCGTACTCCACCACGACCTGTCGACGGCCGCCGCCGGCACGGTCGTACGCACCATCCGCGACGCCACCGGCATCGTCGACGCCGGCGAGGCACCCCTGGTCAACGACTGCGCCTGCTGCGCCCTGCGTGAGGACCTGGTGCCGGAGCTGATCCGGATCCAGGACGCGGGCGGCACGCGTATGGCGGTCGTCGAACTGTGGGACTCCGTCGAGCCCAAGGCGGTGGCCGAGGTGGTCACGGCCGGGGGGCTCCAGGTCACCGGTGTGATCACCGCCGTGGACCCCGCGCTCGTCCTGCCCTACCTGGGCAACGGCGACGACCTGGCCGAGGGCGGGCTGGCGGCCGCGGCGACGGACCAGCGCACGGTCGCCGACACCTTCGCGCGTCAGCTGGAGTACGCCCCTGTCCTCGCCGTGGCCGACTCCCCGGAGGCCGACGACGAGGACCGCGAACTGCTGGCCCAGCTTCACCCGACGGCCCGTCAGGTCCCGATCGGCGCCCCGGCCGTGTCCGCCGACGACGACCTGACCGTGCCGGCCCCGCGCCGTCCGCTCACCCCCCTCGCCCAGGCGGCGCTGGCCGGCTTCGACGTCGAGTCCGCCGCCGCGGCCCAGCACCCGGCGTGCGCGCTGCTCCCCGCCGAGGCGGACGCGCACGGCGTCTCGACCCTCGTCTGGCACCGGCGCCGCCCCTTCCACCCGGAACGGCTCTACGAGGCGCTGGAGGACATCACCTGCGCGGCCGCGCGCAGCCGGGGCCGGTTCTGGCTCGCCGACAAGCCGGACGTGCTGCTGCACTGGGACGCGGCGGGCGGCGCCCTGTGCGTGGAGAGCGCGGGCCCCTGGCTCGCCTCGCTGCCCGACGCGGCCTGGGACATGGTCCCGCCGGTGCGCCGGGCCGCCGCCGCGCTGGACTGGCACCCCGAGCACGGCGACTGCTGCCAGCACCTGGTCTTCACGTCCCCCGGCCTGGACCGGGACGGCCTCGCCCAGCTGCTCGAGTCGTGCCTCCTCACGGACGCCGAGTACGCCGCCGGCCGTGACGCCTGGAAACAACTCCCGCCCGCCTTCGACACCCTCCTGGAGGTCTGAACTCCCCATGCCCCGCAAGACCGACCGCAAGCCGGCCAAGTCCCGCCCCAACCCGCTGGACCAGGCCGGAGTCACCTACATCGACTACAAGGACACCGACCTTCTCCGGAAGTTCATCTCCGACCGCGGCAAGATCCGCAGCCGCCGAGTCACCCGAGTGACGGTCCAGCAGCAGCGCCAGCTGGCCAAGGCCATCAAGAACGCCCGCGAGATGGCGCTTCTCCCCTACGCCGCCCGCTGAGGCGCGGCCGGGACCGAGCGATGCGGCCGACGCCGAGAGGCGGCGGCCGCATCCTGCGTTTGCGTCCCCAAGTCCGGGAAGCGGAACGTCATTTGAAATATGGAACAACAACGCCGCGGAACGCGTCTCTTCCTAGTGCACGAGGGATTCGCCCCGACGACCGCAGTCGACGGACGCATGTGATGCGATCCCTGGGGCATGCGCCGGAACGCCCTGGAACGCATGCAGGGCCGCGTACGTCACAGGAGTAACCGCAGCAACACCCCGCGTGCACGTGCATCTGCTCATGCAGGTGCACGTGAAACAGAGCTATGATCCGGGAGCAGTTGACCCCTGCATCACCAGCTGCAACCCAGTTGCACCAACTCTCGCATCAATGGCCTCAAGCACCGCACCACCGGGGAGCGACCTGTGGACCACGACGTGTACAACGGCATGGCAGCCACGGCTCTGACCGGGGTGGCCTGGCAGAAGAGCCGGCACAGCAACTCCCAGGGTTCCTGCGTGGAGTTCGCCCGCCTGCCCGGCGGCGATGTCGCCGTACGCAACTCCCGCTTCCCGGACGGCCCCGCCCTCGTCTACACCCGCGCCGAGATCGAGGCGATGCTCCTGGGCATCAAGGACGGCGAGTTCGACCATCTGGTGGCGGGCTGAGCCCGGCGGGTGCAATCGGAACCTTCCGTACCGTAACGACCGTATCGCGCACGGTAACGCGCGTAGAACCGCGGCGTCAGAGAGCGCCGCGGTTCGTCATTCCGCCGGAGCCGGGGCCGCGGCGGACTGTGGTGACTGGAGGCGGAACAGCGCCCAGACCACCTTCCCGCTGAGCGTCCCCTCCATCGGGTGCCACCCCCAGCCGTCGCTGAAGGAGTCGACCAGGAACAGTCCCCGCCCGGACTCCGCCGAGAAGTCGTCGGAGTCGCGTGCGACCGGGCTGTCGTGACTGGGATCGCGTACCGCGCAGACCAGCCGCTCCGTCCACCGCATCAGGTGCAGCCGGACGGGCGGTGTCTGCTCGGTTATTCGCTGCGCACCCGCCGGCAGGGCATGGCGCAGCGCATTGGTCACCAACTCCGAGACCACGAGGCAGACATCGTCGAAGCGATACGCCAGTTCCCACTGGTCAAGGGTGCGCCGGGTGAACTTCCGCGCCTCGCGCACCGCTTCGTAGCGGGCGGGCAGCGCACAGGAGGCGGCGTTGGACACGGCTGCGGGATCCAGCGGCGGAAGGCCCTGCCGTAACGGCTCGAGCATGGTCGATCCATTCGTCCCCATGCGAGGCACTCCCGGGAATTCGCGGTCGTTGCGATGCAGCGGTTGCGCGGGACCATGGTTTCGGATGCGCAGAGCAGATGCAAGGGCAGATGCACGTGCACGTGACCGAATTGGACGCTCCCGTACCGCTTGTTGGCCATTTTTTCCGCCAACTTCATGCCCTCTCCTTGTCTTCTGCTCACCTCTTCCTGAGTGGAATCCTTGTCTTCTTTCCATCTGTGTAATCGGACGAGTACTGCTCGGAGTGATTTAGTGGCAGACTGCCTGCCCTGAAGACGGTTGGGGAGGCTGGCGAACGTGAGCGCGGGAGAGCCCGGATCGGTGGTGCGGCGCATGCTGCTCGGCTCGCAACTGAGGCGACTTCGGGAAGCACGCGGGATCACGCGCGAGGCGGCGGGTTACTCGATCCGCGCCTCCGAGTCGAAGATCAGCCGGATGGAGTTGGGCCGGGTGAGCTTCAAGACGCGCGACGTCGAGGACCTGTTGACGCTGTACGGCATCACGGACGAGGCGGAGCGCAACTCGCTCCTCTCCCTCGCCCGCGAGGCCAACGTCGCGGGCTGGTGGCACAGTTACTCGGACGTCCTGCCCAGCTGGTTCCCCACCTACGTCGGTCTGGAGGGCGCGGCCAGCCTCATCCGGGCGTACGAGGTGCAGTTCGTGCACGGCCTGCTGCAGACCGAGGACTACGCCCGCGCGGTCGTGCGGCGGGGCATGAAGGGCGCGAGCGAGGCGGACGTCGAGCGGCGCGTGGCGCTGCGCCTGGAGCGGCAGAAGTACCTCGTCGCCGAGAACGCCCCCGAGTACCACATCGTCCTGGACGAGGCCGCGCTGCGCCGCCCCTACGGCGACCGCGCGGTGATGCGCGGCCAGCTCCAGCACCTGATCGAGATCTCCGAGCACCCCAATGTGCGGCTGCAGGTCATGCCCTTCAGCTTCGGCGGCCACTCCGGGGAGTCGGGCGCCTTCACGATCCTCAGCTTCCCGGAGTCGGACCTGTCGGACGTCGTCTACCTGGAGCAGCTCACCAGCGCGCTCTACCTCGACAAGCACGAGGACGTCGCCCAGTACGAGCGGGCGCTGAAGGAACTCCAGCAGGACAGCCCGGGGCTGGACGAGAGCCGGGATCTTCTCCGGGGACTCCTTCAACTGTCTTGAGCGGTCTCCTTCAACTCAGTTGAATCGCAAGTACGATGACGTGTGATCAGACCGTGAAGACGATCGCGATGGCGACCACGCCGATCGGGTGTCTGCCAGAGATTGAGGGATCACATGTCGTCCTACTTCACCGACCTGGCTCAGCAGTACATCGACGGTGAGTGGCGCCCGGGCACCGGCTCCTGGGACATCATCGACTTCAACCCGTACGACGGTGAGAAGCTGGCGTCGATCACCATAGCCACGGTCGACGAGGTCGACGACGCCTACCGGGCGGCCGCCCGCGCCCAGAAGCAGTGGGCCACGACCAACCCGTATGCCCGCCGGGCCGTGTTCGAGAAGGCGCTGCGCCTGATCGAGGACCGCGAGCAGGAGATCGCCGAGTTGATCATCGCCGAGCTCGGCGGCACCCGGCTGAAGGCGGGCTTCGAGCTCCACCTCGCCAAGGAGTTCCTGCGCGAGGCGATCCACCTGGCCCTGCGTCCCGAGGGCAAGATCGTCCCCTCTCCCGTGGACGGCAAGGAGAACCGCGTCTACCGCGTCCCGGTCGGCGTCGTGGGCGTCATCAGCCCCTTCAACTTCCCCTTGCTCCTCTCGATCAAGTCGGTCGCCCCGGCGCTCGCGCTCGGCAACGGCGTGGTCCTCAAGCCGCACCAGAACACCCCGATCTGCGGCGGCACCCTGGTCGCGAAGATCTTCGAGGAGGCGGGTCTGCCCGCCGGCCTCCTCAACGTCGTCGTCACGGACATAGCGGAGATCGGCGACGCCTTCATCGAGCACCCGGTCCCGAAGGTCATCTCCTTCACCGGCTCCGACAAGGTCGGCCGCCACGTCGCCACCGTCTGCGCCTCCCACTTCAAGCGCTCGGTCCTGGAACTCGGCGGCAACAGCGCGCTGGTGGTCCTCGACGACGCCGACCTCGACTACGCGGTCGACGCGGCGGTCTTCAGCCGGTACGTCCACCAGGGCCAGGTCTGCATGGCCGCGAACCGCGTCCTGGTCGACCGTTCGGTCGCGCAGGAGTTCACCGAGAAGTTCGTCGCCAAGGTGAAGACCCTCAAGGCCGGCGACCCGCGCGACCCCGAGACGGTCATCGGCCCGGTGATCAACTCCTCCCAGGCGGACGCGATCTCGGCCGTCGTCGAGCAGGCGGTCGCCGAGGGCGCCACGGCCCTGGTGCGCGGCACCACGACGGACAACCTCGTCGAGCCCTCCGTCCTCACGGACCTCCCGGCCGGCTCGCCCCTGCTGAAGCAGGAGGTCTTCGGCCCCGTCGCCTTCCTCATCCCGTTCGACGGCGAGGAGGAGGCCGTACGTCTCGTCAACGACACCCCGTACGGCCTGAGCGGCGCCGTCCACACCGCTGACATCGAGCGGGGCGTCGCCTTCGCCAAGCGGATCGACACCGGCATGTTCCACGTCAACGACGGCACGGTCCACGACGAGCCGATCGTCCCGTTCGGCGGCGAGAAGCACTCCGGCCTCGGCCGCCTGAACGGCGAGACGATGCTGGACGCGTTCACGACGACGAAGTGGATCTCGGTGCAGCACGGCCGCAGCGGCTTCCCGTTCTGACCGGACGGGACCGGACCGGTCGGACCGGATCGCCCGACCGACCCGCCCGACCGACCCGCCCGCACACCCGGCCCGGGGCTGATCTCGGCCCCGGGCTGCCGCACGCCTAATCTGGACCGCATGTCAGCGATCCGTCTCCTCGTGCTCGGCGCGGTCCGGCAGCACGGGCGGGCCCATGGGTACCAGGTGCGCAACGACCTGGAGTACTGGGGCGCGCACGAGTGGTCCAACGCCAAGCCCGGCTCGATCTACCACGCCCTGAAGCAGATGGCCAAGCAGGGCCTGCTCCACGCCCACGAGATCGCGCCGTCCACGGCGGGCGGGCCGCCGCGTGTGGAGTACGAGATCACCGAGAAGGGGACCGAGGAATACCTCGGGCTGGTGCGGCAGTACCTCACGGCCTACGACCAGCGGCCGGACGTCCTCACCGCGGCACTCGGCTTCATGGTCGACCTGGACCGCGAGGAGGTCCTCGCCCTTCTCGAGCAGCGGGTGCGCGGCATCGAGGAGTGGCGCAAGGCCGTCACCGAGTACTACACGCCCGAGGAGGGGCCGGGGCAGCTCGGTCACATCGGCGAGATCATGAACTTCTGGGTGCACTCCGCCGACACCGGCGCCGAGTGGACCCGAGGCCTCGTCGAACGGATCCGCGGCGGCGCGTACACCTTCGCGGGGGAGGGCGAGCCGTTCGTCGGCGTCCTCGCCGAGGACCAGGAGAACCCGTACGCGACGGGGGAGCGGCATCCCGGGGACGACCGCTGAGCGGGCAGCAGCTCCATTAATCAAGTTTGACCAATCGAGGTCGGGGTATTAGCGTCGATCTGTAGTCAAGTTTGACTAGCGAGGGAGACTCAGTGGCCGACGCGGCGATCATCGTCGAAGGGGCACGCAAGAAGTACGGCGGCAGAGCCGGCAAGAACGCACTGGACGGGCTCGACCTCACGGTCGCGCGCGGCACCGTGCACGGAGTGCTCGGCCCGAACGGCGCGGGCAAGACAACCCTGGTCCGGATCCTGTCCACGCTGCTGCGGCCGGACAGCGGCCGCGTCGAGGTGGCCGGGCACGACGTGGTGCGGCAGGCGTACCAGGTCCGCCTGCGTATCGGCCTCCTCGGCCAGCACGCGGCCCTGGACGAGGAGCTGGGCGGCCGGCAGAACCTGGAGATGTTCGGCCGCCTCCACCACCTCGGCGCCCGCCACGCGCGCGTGCGGGCCGATGAGCTCCTGGAGCGCTTCGGGCTCGCCGACACCGGCCGCAAACCGGTCAAGCAGTACAGCGGCGGCATGCGACGCCGACTGGACCTGGCGGCCTCACTCATCACCGACCCGGAGGTGCTCTTCCTGGACGAACCGACCACAGGCCTCGATCCACGCGGCCGCGCCGAGGTCTGGTCCGCCGTCCGCTCCCTGGTCGGCGGCGGCACCACGGTCCTGCTCACCACCCAGTACCTGGAGGAGGCCGACCAACTCGCCGACCGCATCTCGGTCGTCGACACCGGCCGGGTCATCGCCGACGGCACGGCGAACCAGCTCAAGGCGCTCACCGGCGGCGACCGCATCGACGTCGTCCTGCGCGACGCCGGTCAACTGGGCGCGGCCGTGGCCCTGTTGCCCGTACCGAAGGACGACGTCTCCGTCGACGCCGACCGCCGTCTGCTCAGCGCCCCGGTCACCGACCGGATGGCGGCGCTCTCCGGCGTCGTACGCGCCCTGGAGGAGGCCGGAATCGAGGCCGAGGACGTGGCGCTGCGCCGCCCGACGCTGGACGAGGTGTTCCTGCACCTCACCGGGGACGACCGCCGAGTGAAGGAGGCCGCGTGACCACCTACGCGCTGAGCGACTCCTGGACCATGACCCGCCGCGAACTCGCCCACTGGGCGCGGCAGCCCGTGCAGGTCGTGGTCAACCTGTTCTTCCCGGTGATGCTGCTGCTGATGTTCGGCTACCTCATCGGCGGCGGCCGGGGCGTCCAGGGCTCCTACATCGACTATCTCGTCCCCGGCATGCTCGCGCTCACCATGGCGTTCGGCCTCGAGGGCACGATGATCGCCGTCACCCAGGACATCAACAAGGGCGTGATCGACCGCTTCCGGTCCATGCCGATGACCAACGGGGCGGTCCTGGTGGGCCGTTCGGCGGCCGACATGCTCCAGTCGGCGCTGGCGCTGCTGGTCCTCATGGGCGTGGGCCTCGCGCTCGGCTGGCGCGCGGACGGCGGCCCAGGGGGCTTCCTGGGCGCCTTGGGACTGCTCCTGCTCTTCCGCTTCGCCATGCTGTGGATCGGCATCCACCTGGCGCTGGTGGCGGGCAAGCCGGAGCTGGTGCAGGCCGTGCAGATCCTGGTCTGGCCGATCGGCTTCCTGTCCAACGCGCTCGCCACACCCGAGTCCATGCCCGACTGGCTGGGCACGGTCGTCGAGTGGAACCCCATGTCCCGGACGGCGACGGCCGTACGGGACCTGTTCGGCGGCACGGGCGCCGAGCACGTGGGGGCGGCGATCGTATGGCCGCTGGTGCTGCTCGCGGTGTTCTTCCCGCTCGCGGTACGGCGGTTCGCACGGCTGAGCCGTTAGCGGCCGTCTAGTGGTGGAAGCCGGTGGCCGCCTCCCTGTCCCGGGTGAAGGGGTGCGGCTGCCGGCGCAGCTCCGGCAGCAGCCGGCCCAGGTCCTCCACGAACAGCTCGCCCAGGTCGGTGGAGAAGCCGTTGCGGCAGACGACCCTCAGCACCGACAGGTCCTCGCGGTTCGGCGGGAAGGTGTACGCCGGGACCAGCCAGCCGCTCTCGCGCAGCCGCCGGGAGACGTCGAAGACGTCGTACGCCGTGACGTCCGGGGCCGTAGTGAAGGCGAAGACGGGCAACTGGTCGCCCCGGGTCAGCAGCCGGAAGTCGCCGAGCTTCTCCACCGCCTCGGCGACCTTCCCGGCCACGTCCCGCGCGGCCTGCTGCACGGCCCGGTAGCCCTCCCGGCCCAGCCGCAGGAACGAGTAGTACTGGGCCACGACCTGCGCGCCCGGCCGGGAGAAGTTCAGCGCGAAGGTGGGCATGTCGCCGCCCAGGTAGTTGACGCGGAAGACGAGCTCCTCGGGCAGCGCCTCCCTGTCCCGCCACAGCGCCCAGCCGACACCCGGGTAGACGAGCCCGTACTTGTGCCCCGAGGTGTTGATGGAAGCCACCCTCGGCAGCCGGAAGTCCCACACCAGGTCCTCGTCGAGGAAGGGCGCCACCATGGCGCCGGACGCGCCGTCGACGTGCACGGGGATGTCGATGCCGGTGCGCTCCTGCAAGGAGTCCAGGGCGGCGCACAGGTCCGCGATCGGCTCGTAGGAGCCGTCGAAGGTGGAGCCGAGGATCCCCACCACCCCGATGGTGTTCTCGTCGCACAGCTCGGCCGCCGCCCGCGGATCGAGATGGAACCGCTCGCCCTCCATCGGGACCAGGCGGGGCTCCACCTCCCAGAAGTTGCAGAACTTGTCCCAGCAGACCTGGACGTTGACGCCCATCACGAGGTTCGGGCGCGCGCCGGGGTACCGGTCGGAATTGCGCCGCGCCCACCGCCGCTTGAGCGCCATTCCCGCGAGCATGCACGCCTCGCTGGACCCGGTGGTGGAGCAGCCGACCGCCGCGGACGGATCGGGCGCGTTCCACAGGTCGGCGAGCATCGCCACACAGCGCCGCTCCAGCTCGGCGGTGCGCGGGTACTCGTCCTTGTCGATCATGTTCTTGTCCCGGCACTCGGCCATCAGCACCCCGGCCTGCGGCTCCATCCAGGTGGTGACGAAGGTGGCCAGGTTGAGCCGGGAGTTGCCGTCCAGCATCAGCTCGTCATGGACCAGCTGGTACGCCGTCGACGGCGGCAGGGGAGCGTCGGGCAGCCGGTGCCTGGGCGGCGCCTGGGTCATGCCGCCGGCCGGGTTCGCCTCGCCGTAGAACGGGTTCACGGCGAGCCTGCGCCCGTCGCCCCCGTCGTCGGGTGCTTCGCTGTCCCCACGGTGAAGTGGCATGAATACGACGGTAGGTCGGCGCCGCCGGGCTTGCACCTCACGCCGCGTGAGGACTCAGTGTGGAGCGCGTACCGAGAAGGGAGCGGAAGTGAGCTACTCCGTGGGACAGGTCGCCGGGTTCGCCGGGGTGACGGTGCGCACCCTGCACCACTACGACGACATCGGCCTGCTCGTGCCCAGCGAGCGCAGCCACGCGGGCCACCGGCGCTACAGCGACGCCGACCTCGACCGGCTGCAGCAGGTCCTGTTCTACCGCGAGCTCGGCTTCCCGCTCGAGGAGGTCGCCGCCCTGCTCGACGACCCGGACGCGGACCCGCGCGAACACCTGCGCCGGCAGCACGAGTTGCTGACCGCCCGGATCGAGAAGCTGCAGAAGATGGCGGCGGCCGTGGAGCACGCCATGGAGGCACGCAAGATGGGGATCAACCTCACACCGGAGGAGAAGTTCGAGGTGTTCGGGGACTTCGACCCGGACCAGTACGAGGAAGAGGTGCAGGAGCGGTGGGGCAACACCGACGCCTACCGGCAGTCACAGCAGCGCGCCGCCTCCTACACCAAGGAGGACTGGCTGCGGATCCAGCGCGAGGCCGAGGAGCTCACCCGGCGTTTCGTCGCGCTGATGGAGGCCGGTGAGCCCGCGGACTCCGAGGGGGCCATGGACGCCGCCGAGGAGCACCGCCAGGGGATCTCCCGCAACCACTACGACTGCGGATACGAGATGCACACCTGTCTCGGGGAGATGTACGTCGCGGACGAGCGGTTCACGCACAACATCGACCAGGCCAAGCCCGGCCTCGCGGCCTACATGAAGGCCGCGATCCTCGCCAACGCCGCCCGGCACACCTCATGACCCCTGGCCCGGGACCCCGTACGGGTCACTCCCGGGCCAGGACCACCGCGGTCCCGTAGGCGCACACCTCGGTGCCCACGTCCGCCGCCTCCGACACGTCGAACCGGAACGCCAGTACGGCATTCGCCCCACGCGCGCGTGCCTGCTCGACGAGCCGCAGCATGGCCTGGTTACGGGTCTCCACAAGGGTCTTGGTGAGCCCTTTGAGCTCACCGCCGACCAGCGACTTCAGCCCCGCGCCGATCTGACTGCCCAGGTGCCGGGAGCGCACGGTCAGCCCGAAGACCTCGCCCACCACCTCGGTGACCCGGTAACCCGGAATGTCGTTGGTGGTCACCACCAGTACGTCGGGCCGGGGCCCCTGCCCACCGCCGAATTCGTCGATGCCCATGAACCACAGCTTTGTCCCAGCGGGGGCACAGTGCATCCTGAGGGGGTCCATGGAACCTGGGCGGCCAGTGCAGCGTTGATAATTTGAGCAGCCAGCCCGACCCCGCCCGCCCCCCTCCCAGCAGGAGCCACAATCCCGTGACCACGCTTGCGCTCGGCCCCGAGTGGCTCGACCCGAACTATCTGATCGAGACCTTCAGTCTCCCCGGCATCCTGCTGATCGTCTTCGCGGAGTCCGGCCTCTTCGCGTTCCTGCCCGGTGACTCCCTGCTCTTCACTGCGGGCCTCTTCGTGGCTCAGGGGCAGTACATCAGCCAGCCGCTGTGGCTGGTCTGCACGCTCATCGTCATCGCCGCGGTCATCGGCGACCAGGTCGGCTACATGATCGGCAAGTTCCTCGGCCCGAAGCTCTTCAACCGCCCGAACTCCAAGCTCTTCAAACAGGAGAACCTGGAGAAGGCACACGAGTTCATGGAGAAGTACGGCCCCAAGGCGATCGTCCTCGCCCGCTTCGTCCCGATCGTGCGCACCTTCGCCCCCATCGTGGCGGGCGCCGGGCGCATGCAGTACCGCACGTTCCTCACGTACAACGTCATCGGTGGCATCGCCTGGGGCACCGGCGTCACCCTCGCGGGCTACTGGCTCGGCCAGATCGACTTCATCAACAAGAACGTCGAAGCGATCCTCGTCCTGATCGTCTTCGTCTCGGTGGTCCCGATCATCATCGAGTACCTGCGGGAGCGCGCCAAGAAGAAGCGCGCGGCGGCCGAGGTGCCGGCCCCCGTCCAGCAGCACATGCCGATGGACGACGCGACGACCCAGCTCCGCCGCATCCCGTCCGACGACCAGCACCAGCAGGCGTACGGCAACCAGCCCCAGCAGGCGTACGGCGACCAGGAACAGCAGCAGTACGGCAACCAGGGCGGCCAGCAGTACGGCTACGACCAGCAGTACTACGGCCAGCAGCAGCCCCAACAGCAGCAGCCGTACGCCCAGCAGTACCCGCAGGGTTACGGCCGGCAGGGGTCGTACGGCGCCGGGCAGAACCAGCAGTACCCGCCCAACCAGGGCTACTGAAACGCCCTGGCTGACCGGCGTCGGCCGCTCAGAATCCCCGCGTCCTCTTGGCGGCCCGCCGCTTCTCGAGCGACCCGATCCGCAGGAACAACCGGGAGATCTCCGACCCGAGATTCACCCCGATCGCGATGGCCATGGCCAAAGACGCGGCCGTGGCCAGCGAGACAAGTCCCGCATCCACCTTGTTCTGCGCGATCGACAGCAGCCCGAAGTACGTCGCGGAACCGGGCAGCAACGGCCCGATCGCGGCCGTCGTGTACGGCAGCGCGGAAGCGAACCGGTACCGAGCCATCAGCTGCCCGAACAACCCCACCAACCCCGCCGCGACAGCCGTGGAGGCGACCGGCGACAGCTCACCGGCGTAGTGCAGCGCGCCGTACACGACCCAGGCGACACCCCCGTTGAGGGTCACGGCGATCACAGTGGACCGTTCCTGCTGGAGCAACACCGCGAAGGTCAGCGACAGCAGCATCGACGCCCCGATCTGCCAGTAAGGCCGCTCGGAGATGTTCAACAGCGCGTCCGGGTCGAGCTCGGCGCCCAGGTTCACCCCGAAGTAGAGGATCACCAGCACCCCGACGACGATCCCGACGAAGAAGTACATGACCTCCAGCAGCCGCGCCGACGCGGTGATGTAGAACCCGGTCAGCCCGTCCTGCACGCCCGCCACCAGCGCCCGCCCGGGCAGCAGCGCGAACAGCCCACCGGTGATGACGGCGGACGCCTTCACGTCGACGTGCGCCAGCGTCAGCGCGACCCCGATCGCGGCCGGCGGCATCGCGGCCACCGTGAACTGGTAGAACTCCGGCAGCCCCCGCCCCGCGCACAGCCACGCCAGCCGGTCGCCGAGCATCGCGCCCAGCATGGCCGCGACGAAGACGATCACGTCACCGCCGACCAGCACGGAGGCCGCCCCGGCGAGCAGCCCGCTCGCCCCGGTCAGCACCCAGGTCGGGTAGGGGTGCCGGTTGCGGCGTATCTCCGCGAGCCGCCCGTAGGCCTCCTCCAGGGAGATGTGGCTCTCCGGGTCGCTGAGGTCGTCGACGAGCCGGTACACGGCCGCCAGGCGCGTGTAGTCGGTGCCGCGCCGCCGTACCGTGCGCGCCGCCGACACCGGGTCGTCCACCAGCGACGGCTGGTACGAGATCGACAGCAGCGTGAAGGTGACGTTCGGCTCGCAGCGGTCCAGTCCGTAGGACCGGCAGACCGCGAACATCGCGGCCTCCACGTCCTCCGCGCCCTCACCGCCGGCCAGCAGCAGCTCGCCGATACGCAGGGTCAGGTCGAGCACGCGAGGGACGGCCGGACCCTCCTCCTCCGCCTTCGGCATCCGCTCCGGCGCGGGCCGCTCGGCCACCGGCATGCGCAGCATCGTGCGCATCCGGTCCTGCCAGGGCAGGTCCTTGGTCAGGCTGATCCGCGGTATGCCGGTCGCGGGGGTGAACGCGGGCGGGGCGTCCTCGACGCTGTATCCGCTCGGTGTGCTGAACGCCGAGCCCTCGGGTTCCTGGACCGGCGGCTGCGGCACATCCAGGCCCTTGGGGAGGGCGAACTCCGAGGTCGTCTCCGACTCGCTGTCCCCCACCTCGATCCCGGCGGGCGGCGCGAACGCCATCCTCGCCTCGTCCGACTGCGGCTTGCGGTCCTCCGCGTCCGTCACCTGCGTAGCGCTCCTTGTACGACACCTCCTGCCGCACTCAGTATGCGCACAGACACACGAACGGGCTGCACGCGCACGCGTACAGCCCGTTCACACGGCCGAAAGGCAGCGGGTGCCCAAGCGACCGCTACCGGGTGCCTCAGTGGCCGCCCTGGTCCTTGAAGCGCTTGTAGGAACGCTCGATCTCGGCCTCGGCCTCGGTGCGGCCGACCCAGTCGGCGCCCTCGACGGACTTGCCGGGCTCCAGGTCCTTGTAGACCTCGAAGAAGTGCTGGATCTCCAGGCGGTCGAACTCGGAAACGTGGTGGATGTCACGCAGGTGCTCCACACGCGGGTCCGTCGCCGGCACGCACAGCAGTTTGTCGTCGCCGCCGGCCTCGTCCGTCATCCGGAACATGCCGATGGCGCGGCACTTGATCAGACAGCCCGGGAAGGTCGGCTCGTCCAGGATGACCAGCGCGTCCAGCGGGTCGCCGTCCTCGCCGAGGGTGTTCTCGACGAAGCCGTAGTCGGTCGGGTAGGCGGTCGAGGTGAAGAGTCGACGGTCCAGGCGGATCCGACCGGTCTCGTGGTCCACCTCGTACTTGTTCCGCGAACCCTTCGGGATCTCGATCGTGACGTCGAACTCCACCGGTGGCTCCTCCATGATCAGCACATAGTTCTGGTGGTTAAGTGTCCCTCACGCAGGTGTGTGATCGCGAAAGGGGCTGGTGGTCGTGCCAGAGCTGAGGCCTTGGCGAGCCGCGAGACCGCATGTGACGCGGTTCGCGGGCGCCGTACGACCACGTCTGGCACGGGCCGCGCAGGCCGTACGCCCACGTCTCGCCCGCACCGCGACGGCCGCGAAACCACGGGTCGCCCGGCTCGCCCGAGCCGTCTCCCCGCAGGCCGCGCGCATCACGAGGCCGAAGACCTGGCAGTACACCGCGGGCGCCGCCACCGCCGGACTGGCGCTCGCCGCCGGAGTGGTGACCGCCGCCGGCCCCTGGGACTCCACGGGTCAGCGTACGGCCGAGCGGGACCGGGCGGCCGCCCAGGAGCGCACGGGTGGCGCAGATCACGGTCGTCATACCGATACGTCGAATTCATCCGGCACGGCAGCCGAAACGCCCCTCCCCGCCCCCAGCGCGGCCTCCGTCCTCACCGGCCTGGGCGGCGGCACCAGCACCGTGAAGTCGGCCCCGAACGGCAAGGCCCTCGCTGGCGTCCTGGGCCCGCTCCTCGACGCCCCGGAACTCGGCACCCGAGGCGCGGCGGTCGTGGACGTGGCCAGCGGCAAGGTCCTCTACGGCGAAGCAGCCGCCAAGCCCCTCGTCCCGGCCTCGACGACGAAGATCGCCACCGCCGCGGCCGCCCTCGCCGCGCTCGGCCCCGAGCACCGTCTCACCACCCGCACCGCGCTGGAACCCGACACCAAGGAACTGGTCCTGGTCGGCGGCGGCGACCCCACACTGACGGCCCGCAAGGAGGCCGAGGGCTGGGCGAGCCTGCGCGAGCTGGCCGCCGCCACGGCCGAGGGCCTGAAGAAGCACGGCCTGCGCGAGGTCACCCTCTCGTACGACACGACCCTCTACACCGGCCCCGACCTGCACCCCATCGGCGTCAACGACAACATCGCCCGGGTCACCCCCCTCATGGCCGACGAGGCCCGCACCGACGGCTCCACCAGCGGGCCGGCGCCCCGGGCGGCGGACCCGGCGAAGGACGCGGCGACCAAGTTCGCGTCCTTCCTCGCCGACCACGGCATCAAGACGACGTCCCCCGGTCCGTCCAAGGCCACCAACCGCGCCGAGTCGCTCGCCGAGGTCGCCTCGCCCCCGCTCTCCATCCTGGTCGAGCGCATGCTCACCAACAGCGACAACGACATCGCCGAGGCCCTGGCCCGTCACACGGCCGTGGCCAGCGGCGAGCGCGCCGACTTCGCCGGAGCCGACGAGGCGATCCGGGCCCGGCTGAGGAAGCTCGGCCTGCCGGTGACCGGCGCCGTCTTCAAGGACGGCAGCGGCCTCAACCGCGACGACAGACTGACCGCCGGCCTCCTCACGGCCCTCCTGGCCAAGGCCTCCGACCCGGCCCACCCCGAACTCCGCTCCACCCTCACGGGCCTCCCGGTGGCAGGCTTCACCGGCACCCTGGCCAGCCGTTACACGGACGGCGCGGCAGGCGTCGTACGAGCCAAGACAGGCACCCTGACCGGCGTGAACGCCCTGGCAGGCACGGTGGTCGACCAGGACGGCCGCCTGCTCGCCTTCGCGTTCATGGCGACGGGCACGACGGACGCGGGGGCGGCGCAGACGGCCCTGGACAGCACGGCGACGGCACTGGCGGCCTGCGGCTGCGACTGACATCGGCAAGTTTGCCCGGCCCCAACTCACCGCCAACCGAGCCACCCCCTCACGGCCTGCCCCAAGTGGGACCGCTCACGTACGGTTGACACATGACGAGCATCGGTGGTGCCGAGATGGTCGACTGGAATCTCGCGGTGGCAACCGCGACCCGGCTCGTACGGCCGGGCCCCGAGGTGAGCCGCGACGAGGCCAGGGCCGTCGTCGCCGAGCTGCGCCGACACGCAAAAGCCTCGGAGGAACACGTCCGGGGCTTCACTCGTATGGGCACGGAGGACACCCACGACACCCCCGTGCTGGTCGTCGACCGCCCCGGCTGGGTGAGGGCGAACGTCGCCGGCTTCCGCGAGATCCTCAAGCCCCTGCTCGGCAAGATGCAGGAGCGCCGCGGCAGCAGCCCCGGGGGCGCGGTGCTCGGCGCGGTCGGCGGCAAGGTCACCGGCGTCGAACTCGGCATGCTGCTGTCCTTCCTGGCCTCCCGCGTCCTCGGCCAGTACGAGACCTTCGCCCCCGCCACCCGCGAACTCCCGGCGGGCGAGAACGGCGGCGGCCGCCTCCTCCTCGTCGCCCCGAACATCGTGCACGTGGAGCGCGAACTCGACGTACAGCCCCACGACTTCCGCCTGTGGGTGTGCCTGCACGAGGAGACCCACCGCACTCAGTTCAGCGCGGTGCCCTGGCTGCGGGACCACCTGGAGGGCGAAATCCAGTCTTTCTTGGGGGAGACCGACGTCGACCCCATGACCGTCCTGGAGCGCGTCCGCGAGGCGGCGCAGTCCCTCGCGGGCGGCCGGCCGGAGGCCGAGGAGGACGACGGCGGGCGGTCCTTCGTCGAACTGGTGCAGACCCCGGCCCAGCGCGAGATCCTCGGCCGCCTCACCGCCGTGATGTCCCTGCTGGAGGGTCACGCCGACTTCGTGATGGACGGTGTCGGTCCGGCCGTCGTGCCGTCCGTCGCCGAGATCCGCGAGAAGTTCCAGCAGCGACGCGCCAAGGGCGCCTCAAGGCTGGACATGGCCCTGCGCAAGCTGCTCGGCCTGGACGCCAAACTCCGCCAGTACCGAGACGGCGAACGCTTCGTACGGGCCGTCGTCGACCAGGTCGGGATGGACGGCTTCAACCGCGTGTGGACGTCCCCGAACACCCTCCCCACCAAGGCGGAGATCGCCAAACCGGCGGACTGGATCGCGCGGGTGCACCGCAAGGCGGAGTCGTGAATCGCACGCCGCGTCGCGTATCTCATACGACAGTCGTGCACCGAATCCGGCCGACGGCAGTCGAACGCCCCTCCAATCACCCGTCCGAGGGACCGTGAGCCATGGGTAGGCGTGCAATGCTCGGGGAACGGCCCGGTTCTGTCACCATCTACACACTCTGAGTGACCGACCTCGGGCTCACCCCCCGACAATTTCATGAAGGGAACCGGACATGGGTCCCCATCCAGCGGTCGCGGCGATACGCCTGGCGGTCCGCCGCGTCCTCCACGACATCCTCACCGAACACAGCCGCACATCGGACACACCAGCGCCCGGCAGCCCGCGCGCGATCTCCTACGAGACGTCGCCCGCGACACCGCCGACGGCGCCGTCCGTCACGTCGGCGGCCACCACATTCACCACGGTCGCGTACGACCCCACGACCACCGCCGCGTACGGCCCCATGAGCCCCGCGGCCGCCCACGGCACGGCACCCGAGCCGTCGTACGAGCCCCCCGGCACACCCCCGCAGGAACCCCCGCGCGCCACCTCGCACGAGCGATCCCCCTCCCCGCTCGTGCTCGTCGCGTGTTCCGGTGGCGCCGACTCCATGGCCCTCGCCTCCGCCCTCGCCTTCGAGGCACCCAAACTCGGCATCCGCGCCGGCGCCGTCACCGTCGACCACGGACTGCAGCCCGGTTCGGACCTGCGTGCCGAGGAAGTCGTCCTGCGCATGCGCGAACTCGGCCTCGATCCGGTCGAGTCCATCGCCGTCACCGTCGGCCGCGAAGGCGGACCCGAAGCCGCCGCCCGCGACGCCCGCTATGCCGCCCTCGACGCCGCCGCCGTACGCCACGGCGCCTTCGCCGTCCTGCTCGGCCACACCCGCGACGACCAGGCCGAAACCGTCCTCCTCGGCCTCGCCCGCGGCTCCGGCATCCGCTCCCTGTCCGGCATGGCCGCGGTCTCGGGGGCCGGCGGCCGTTACCGGCGCCCTTTCCTCCACATCGACCGGCAGACCGCCCGCAAGGCCTGCATGGTCCAGTCCCTCCCCGTCTGGGACGACCCCCACAACGCCGACCCCGCGTACACCAGGTCCCGGCTGCGCCAGGAAGGCCTGCCCGCCCTGGAGAAGGCGCTCGGCAAGGGCGTCGTCGAGGCCCTCGCCCGCACGGCCCAGCTCTCCCGCGACGACGCCGACGCCCTCGACTCCTGGGCCCGTCAGGCCGAGGCCGCCGTACGCGACTCGGCCGGCCTCCTGGAGTGCGCGAAGCTGTACGCGCTGCCGCCCGCCGTACGCCGCCGGATCCTGCGCCGCGCCGCCATCGAGGCCGGAGCGCCCGCCGGCGCGTTGTTCGCCCGCCACATCGAGGAAGTCGACCGCCTCATCACCGGCTGGCGCGGCCAGGGGGCCATCAATCTCCCCGGCAAAGTCGTCGCCCAGCGCCAGGGTGGCAGACTGGTGATTCGGCAAGGCTGAAAACGCCCCTCTCAGGGAGACACCGGAACCCTTCGGACGCCTCCGGGGCGGGTCCGGGTCTCCCCGTCGGGGAGCCGTCAGCCGCCGGCCGTAAGTGCGGGACGACCGAAAGTGATGCGGGTGGACGCGAAAGACATGGGTGCCGACCTCAAGCAGGTGCTCATCACCAAGGAAGAGATCGACGCGAAGCTGGCCGAGCTGGCCGCGAAGATCGACGCGGAGTACGAGGGCAAGGACCTGCTCATCGTCGGCGTGCTCAAGGGCGCGGTGATGGTCATGGCCGACCTCGCCCGGGCGCTGTCCACCCCCGTCACCATGGACTGGATGGCCGTCTCGTCGTACGGCGCCGGCACCCAGTCCTCCGGTGTCGTGCGGATCCTCAAGGACCTCGACACCGACATCAAGGGCAAGCACGTCCTCATCGTCGAGGACATCATCGACTCCGGCCTGACCCTGTCCTGGCTGCTGTCCAACCTCGGCTCCCGCGAGCCCGAGTCGCTGAAGGTGTGCACCCTGCTGCGCAAGCCGGACGCCGCCAAGGTCGCCATCGACGTCGAATGGGTCGGCTTCGACATCCCCAACGAGTTCGTCGTCGGCTACGGCCTCGACTACGCCGAGAAGTACCGCAACCTCCCGTTCGTCGGTACGCTCGCGCCCCACGTCTACGGCGGCTGAACCCGGCGGTCCGCGAAACCGGACCCGAAGGGCCCAAGCCCTGTACGAAGATCGGGAACCCCGGCGGGCCTCGCGGCGTTGGAGCATGCAGACGGGCTTGCCAGCCCTCCCGTGCGGCTACGGCCGTCAAAGCTGGGGTACCGTCAGAAGAACTGTCTTATCAAACTCACTATGGCAGGAGGGACGGGGCGGCACCGCTCCGTATGGATGGACGTGAAGCGATACTTCCGTGGGCCGGTCATGTGGATCGTGCTGGCCGTCCTTGCCGTGGTCGTGTTGATGCAGGTCGTCGGCTCGTCCGGCGGCTACAAGACGGTGGACACCGGCCAGGTCATTCAGGCGATCAATGAGAACAAGGTCGAGTCGGTCAAGCTGACCACCGGCGACGAGCAGACCGTCAAGGCCCAGCTCAAAGAGGGCGAAAAGGTCGAGGGCGCCACCAAGATCCAGGCGTCCTACATCGGCGACCAGGGCGTGGACATCGCCAACACGCTGCAGAACAAGTACCAGCAGAAGCAGATCCCCGACGGCTACACGGTCTCGCCGTCCAAGCAGAACCCGTTCGTCGGCATCCTGCTCTCCCTGCTGCCCTTCGTCCTCATCGTCGTCGTCTTCCTGTTCCTGATGAACCAGATGCAGGGCGGCGGCTCCCGGGTCATGAACTTCGGCAAGTCCAAGGCGAAGCTCATCACCAAGGACACCCCGAAGACGACGTTCGCCGACGTCGCCGGCTCGGACGAGGCCGTCGAGGAGCTCCACGAGATCAAGGAGTTCCTCCAGGAACCGGCCAAGTTCCAGGCCGTCGGCGCGAAGATCCCCAAGGGCGTTCTGCTCTACGGCCCTCCCGGCACCGGTAAGACGCTCCTCGCGCGCGCAGTCGCCGGCGAGGCGGGCGTCCCCTTCTACTCGATCTCCGGTTCTGACTTCGTCGAGATGTTCGTCGGTGTCGGCGCCTCCCGAGTCCGTGACCTGTTCGAGCAGGCCAAGGCGAACGCCCCGGCGATCGTCTTCGTCGACGAGATCGACGCGGTCGGCCGCCACCGCGGCGCCGGCCTCGGCGGCGGTCACGACGAGCGCGAGCAGACCCTGAACCAGCTGCTCGTCGAGATGGACGGCTTCGACGTCAAGGGCGGCGTGATCCTCATCGCCGCGACGAACCGCCCCGACATCCTCGACCCGGCCCTCCTGCGCCCCGGCCGCTTCGACCGCCAGATCGCGGTCGACCGCCCGGACATGCAGGGCCGTCTGGAGATCCTCAAGGTCCACCAGAAGGGCAAGCCGGTCGCGCCGGACGTCGACCTGTCCGCGGTCGCCCGCCGCACTCCCGGCTTCACCGGCGCGGACCTGAGCAACGTCCTCAACGAGGCCGCGCTGCTCACGGCCCGCTCGGACAAGAAGCTGATCGACAACCAGATGCTGGATGAGGCCATCGACCGCGTCGTGGCGGGCCCGCAGAAGCGGACCCGGATCATGTCGGACAAGGAGAAGAAGATCACCGCGTACCACGAGGGCGGACACGCCCTGGTCGCGGCGGCTTCCCCGAACTCCGACCCGGTCCACAAGATCACGATCCTGTCGCGAGGCCGGGCCCTCGGCTACACGATGGTGCTCCCGGACGAGGACAAGTACTCGACCACGCGCAACGAGATGCTTGACCAGCTGGCCTACATGCTGGGCGGCCGCGCGGCCGAGGAACTCGTCTTCCATGACCCGACCACGGGTGCCGCGAACGACATCGAGAAGGCCACGGCCACGGCCCGCGCGATGGTCACGCAGTACGGCATGACCGAGCGCCTCGGCGCCATCAAGTTCGGTGGCGACAACACCGAGCCGTTCCTCGGACGTGAGATGGCTCACCAGCGCGACTACTCGGAAGAGGTCGCCGCCCTGGTGGACGAGGAAGTCAAGAAGCTCATCGAGAACGCGCACAACGAGGCCTGGGAGATCCTGGTCGAGAACCGCGACGTCCTCGACAATCTCGTCCTGGCCCTCCTGGAGAAGGAGACGCTCGGCAAGGAGGAGATCGCCGAGATCTTCGCCCCGATCGTCAAGCGCCCGCCGCGGCCCGCCTGGACCGGTTCCTCCCGCCGCACGCCGTCCACCCGTCCGCCGGTGCTCTCCCCGAAGGAACTCGCACTGACGAACGGCGCCAACGGCGCGACCCCGGCGATCACCACCGCCAAGTCGACGGTGACGGAGCCCGCCCCGGCGGCCGAGCCGGCTCCCGAGGAGCGCCCCGAGAGCTGACACCCGGCCCCCCCGGTGACCCCACCGGGCCCGGAATGGATGCCGCGCCCCCCTGGTTTTAGCCTGGGGGGCGCGGCATTTTGGTATGTCCGCAGATCATCCGCGCACGTGGCCCACACGCGCGCGACCCGCACAGGAACGAGGCACCACATGACCGACCCCGTGACGCTGGATGGCGAGGGCATCATCGGCGAGTTCGACGAGAAGCGCGCCGAGAACGCCGTGCGTGAGCTGCTGATCGCGGTCGGGGAGGACCCCGATCGGGAGGGGCTGCGGGAGACGCCGGGGCGGGTGGCGCGGGCTTACAAGGAGATCTTCGCGGGGCTGTGGCAGAAGCCCGAGGACGTGCTGACGACCACGTTCGACATCGGGCACGACGAGATGGTGCTCGTGAAGGACATTGAGGTGTACTCGACATGTGAGCACCATCTGGTGCCGTTCCGGGGCGTCGCTCATGTCGGATACATTCCGGCCACGTCCGGCAAGATCACCGGGCTGTCCAAGCTGGCCCGGCTGGTGGACGTCTACGCCCGCCGTCCGCAGGTGCAGGAACGTCTCACTACGCAGATCGCCGACTCGCTCATGGAGATCCTCGAGCCGCGCGGCGTGATCGTCGTCGTGGAGTGCGAGCACATGTGCATGTCGATGCGCGGTATCCGCAAGCCGGGCGCGATGACCATAACGTCCGCGGTGCGGGGCCAGCTGCGGGATGCGGCGACCCGCAACGAGGCGATGAGCCTCATCATGGCCCACCGCTGACACGCGGCGGTGCGCTGAACCCCGCCTAAACCGTCGGCGCCGCCCCCGCGCCGTTGTGCTCGTCGTCCTCCGGGAGCTTGCAGACGCGCTCCAGGAAGATCGCTGCCGCTATCACGCCGATGCCGGCCAGGACCGAGAAGCCGGCGTAGATGGCCTGGTCGCGGCGGGCGGGGATGTCGAGGGACTCCAGGAGGAAGACGCCGGTGCCGCCGTACATGCCGGCGACCAGGGCGGCGACCAGGGCGCTGGCGTGGCCGAAGACGACCGCGCGGGCGGCCATCAGGGGGTCGACGCCCTTGGCCTCGGGGCGGCGTTCGCGCTGGGCCTTGAGGCGGGCGCGGATCGAGATCGCCGTGGCCAGCAGGACCACGGCGATCAGGGCGAGGACGATGGGGGCGGCCAAGGGCACGCTGGGCAGGGTCCCCACGGCGTTCCACAGGCGGGCGCCCGCCCAGGACAGGACTCCGGCGACGATGAACACACCGGCCAGCATCCTGATGCGCAGCTCTCTCACGGCGTCCCTTCAGCTCCCCCGAGTCCCCACGGAATGTGTCGTCTTGACCTTAACGACTATTCGGGCAGCCGGAGTTCCAGGTCCGCGCGCGGTGCGACACCTTCGCGGGTGACACCGGCCAGGAGGTCGGTCACCGGGCCGCGGCCCGGAAGCTGTGCCTGCGGGTCGACGTCGTGCCAGGGGGCGAGGACGAAGGCGCGTTCGTGGGCGCGCGGGTGGGGCAGGGTGAGGTGCGGGTCGTCGGAGACGACGTCGGCGTACGCGACGATGTCGACGTCGAGGGTGCGCGCGCCCCAGCGCTCGTCCCGTACGCGGTGGAAGGCCTCCTCGACCGCGTGGGCCCGCTCCAGGAGGGAGGACGGGGGGAGCGTGGTCTTGAGGACCACGATCGCGTTGAAGTAGGAGGGCTGCGTGCCCGGCTCGACGCCCCACGGCTCCGTCTCGTACACCGGGGAGACCGCCTTGATCCGCACGCCCGGGGTGTCCTCCAGCGCGTCGATGGCGCCCTGGAGGGTTTCCAGGCGGTTGCCCAGGTTGGAGCCGAGGGAGATCACGGCCAGTTTGGGGTTGTGCAGGGTGGTGTCGGCGGCGTCGACCTTCTCGACGACGGAGGCGGGTACCGGCTGTACGGTCGGGTCGCTGTGACCCTCGGTGAAGAACGCGGTCATACTCGGCTCCGGGTGATGGTGACGGTCACGTCGTCGAAGGGGACGGTGATGGGCGCGTCCGGCTTGTGGACGGTGACCTCGACCTCCTGGACCCCTTCGTGCTTCAGGCAGGCCTGGGCGATGCGTGCGGCGAGTGTCTCGATGAGGTTGACCGGCTCGCCCTCGACGACGGCCACCACCTCCTCCGCCACGATGCCGTAGTGCACGGTCTTCGCCAGGTCGTCGTCGGCGGCGGCCGGCCGGGTGTCCAGGCCCAGGACGAGGTCCACGACGAAGGTCTGGCCCTCCCTGCGCTCCTCGGGGAACACGCCGTGGTACCCGCGGGCCTTCAGGCCGCGCAGCGCGACACGATCCACGCGAATCACTCCTGCAATCGTCGGTGACGGCCGGTCGATGCCGTGTGCGGGCGGCACACCGGCCTCGAACGAATCTACCTGCGGGCACTGACAGGGCCGGGCCACGGGGGCGTGGGCCGGGTCCGGGGCCAGAGGATTCATCGCGTGTTTCCCCTGGGGAATCCGGTGGCTCACGGGTTGGTAGCCGCGCCTACCCGCAGACGCGTGATTCCAACCACTTCTTGGTCCCGGCGGGGTCCCGCGGACCCCCTTGCGGGTGTCTCTCGGGCGTCGTCTCCGTGTTCCTGCCTGTGGTTGTCCCCGTGGTCATCCGGTTGGCCTCATGGCCATCCGGTTGCCCCGTGGTCATCCGGTTGTCCCGTGGTCGTCCCTGGGGACGTCCTTGAGGGGCGACTACCCACTCAGGAGGCGCTGCTGTCGCCCTCTTCCTCGTCGTTTTCGGCCAGAACCGGGGACGCGTGGTGCGACCAGATCTTCCAGCCGTCGGGTGTGCGCCGGAACACGTTGGTGGCGACCACGAGCTGGCCCACCAGCGGGCCGAGCTCGTCGCCGCCCTCGGGGGCGGGTCCGCCGCTGAGGATGTTCTCGGTGCAGGTCACCAGGGCGGTGTCGCCGGTGACGGAGACGTGCACGTCGGTGAGGAAGAACTGGATGTAGTCGGTGTTCGCCATGATCAGGGCGTACGACCTGAGGACCTCGCCGCGTCCGGTGAGCACCGGCCAGCCGGGGTGTACGCAGGAGATCACGCCGGTGTCGGCCGGGTCGTGGTAGGTCTCGTCGACGCCCAGGTCGGACGGGGTGAGCCAGAGCGAGGAGAGCTCCTCGAAGTCGCCGCGCTCCAGGGCCTCGTAGAAGGCGGTGTTGGCTGCCTCCACCTGTTCGACGTCGGTGTGGGGGGCGCTCACCGGGCTCCTTCGGCGGCCTTCGCGCCGGGCGCGTTCTCGGCGCCACGTGCTCCGTGGATGGCGCGCACGACGCGTACCGCATCCGCCGTTGCACGCACCTCGTGCACGCGCACCGCCCATGCGCCGGCGTGCGCCGCGAGCGCCGAGACGGCGGCCGTGGCGGCGTCGCGCTCGCGCGCGGGCGGCGGCGCGCCCTGCGGGCCGGCGAGGACGCGGCCGAGGAACCGCTTGCGGGAGGCGGCGACGAGGAGGGGGTGGCCGAGGCCGAGGAGGCGGTCGAGGTGGGCGAGGAGGACGAGGTCGTGCTCGGCGTCCTTGGAGAAGCCGAGGCCGGGGTCGACGACGATGCGGTCGGGGGAGATGCCGCCCTCGAGAACGGCCTCCACGCGCGCGTGCAGCTCGTCGCCGACCTCGGCGACGACGTCGTCGTACACGCCCTTGACGTTCCCGCCCTGCAGGAAGCCGCGCCAGTGCATGACGACGAAGGGGGCGCCGGCGTCGGCGACGACGGGGATCATCGCGGGGTCGGCGAGGCCGCCGCTGACGTCGTTGACGAGGGCGGCGCCGGCGGCGAGGGCCTGCTCGGCGACCGAGGCGCGCATGGTGTCGACGGAGATGGCGACGCCCTCGGAGGCGAGGCCGCGGACGACGGGGATGACGCGGCGCAGCTCCTCGTCCTCGTCGACCCGGGTGGCCCCGGGGCGGGTGGACTCGCCGCCGACGTCGACGAGGTCGGCGCCTTCCTCGACAAGGGCGAGGCCGTGCTTGACGGCGGACGTCGTGTCGAACCAGCGGCCGCCGTCGGAGAAGGAGTCGGGGGTGACGTTGACGACTCCCATGACCGCGCACCGGTCCCACTCGGGAAGGCCCGCGACGCGCCCGCGTCCGCTCTGCTTGCTCATACGTTCAGCGTAGGCCCAAGGGCGGGGCGCGACGTGCCGCGGCCCGGGCGCAAGCCGACGCGCTCCGCCGGGGGTGCCGCGATCTGCCGTCCTTCGTCTGCGGCGCCGTCGTGGCTGGTCGCACGGTTCCCCCCCCCGCCCCTTGGGGCGCAAGGGGACGCACTCATGCCGCGCGGACCTCCCGCTCCGCCACCTGGTGGGGGCAGGGGCGCGGGGCGGGCGTACCGCGGCGCAGGAAGCGCGGGAGCGGCAGGGCCAGGTTCACGAAGCCCTCCGCCTGCATGGCGGCGAAGCCGAGGCGGGGCAGGTCGGCGGAGGCGCGGTAGACCACGAAGCGGGGTTCCCAGCGGGGCCGGAACTTGGCGTTGAACTTGTACAGGGACTCGATCTGGAACCAGCGGGAGAGGAAGACGAGCAGGCCCCGCCAGGCGCGCAGTACCGGACCCGCGCCGATCTTCTCGCCGCGCGCCAGTGCCGAGCGGAACATGGCGAAGTTGAGCGACACGCGCGCGATGCCGAACTTCGGGGCGGCCTGGAGGGCGGCCACGATGAGCAGTTCGTTCATGCCGGGGTCCGCCGAGCGGTCGCGGCGCATCAGGTCCAGGGACACTCCGTCCGTGCCCCACGGCACGAAGTGGAGGATCGCCTTGAGGTCGCCGTACGGACCGGGCTCCTCGTCGGCCTTGTGGGCGGTGGCGATGAGGCAGTCGCCGTCGGCCGGGTCGCCGACGCGGCCGAGCGCCATGGAGAAGCCGCGCTCGGTGTCGGTGCCGCGCCAGTCGTCGGCGGCGCGGCGGATGCGCTCCAGCTCGGCATCGCCGAGGTCACGGACACGACGTACCCGGGTCTCGTAACCGGCGCGCTCGATGCGCTTGACCATCTGACGTACGTTGCGCATCGCGCGGCCGGTGAGCGAGAAATCCGGCACGTCCACCACCGCCTCGTCGCCCAGTTCGAGGGCGTCGAGCCCGGTCTCGCGGGTCCACACCTCGGCGCCGGTCTCGGAGCAGCCCATGACGGCCGGGGTCCAGGAGTGGGCCTTGGCCTCGTCCATGAAGCGTTCGATGGCGCCGGGCCATGCCTCGACGTCGCCGATCGGGTCGCCGCTGGCGAGCATCACGCCGGACACGACGCGGTACGTCACCGCGGCCTTGCCGCTGGGGGAGAAGACGACGGCCTTGTCGCGGCGCAGCGCGAAGTGGCCGAGGGAGTCGCGGGCGCCGTGCTTGGCCAGCAGGGCGCGCAGGCGTGCCTCGTCGTCCTCGGTGAGCTGTGCGGCGGGGTGTTCGGGGCGGAAGGCGAGGTAGATCGTGGTGACCGCGGTGATCCAGCCGAGGGCGCCGAGGGAGAAGGCCACCGTCCAGGAGGTGTTGCCCTGGTAGGCGACCGGTCCCTCGAAGCCGAACAGGCCGTAGATGACGTGGGCGATGCGGTCGGCCAGGCTCGGGTCGCCGATCAGCGTCTTCGGGTGGGCGCTGACGATGATCAGGCCGAGGGAGAGCGAACCGGCGCCCATGAGGACGAAGTTGGCCAGCGCGCGCCACCTGCTGCGCGGGTCGGGCAGCGCCGCGAACTGGTCGCGGTGGCGCAGCAGCGCCCAGAGCAGCGCGATCGAGATGAGCACGCCCACGACGGAGTGGCGGTACGTGAACTGCGCCACAGCTCCGGCCGGGAGCAGGACGACCGCCGCGCGCCAGGCCCGCCGCTTGCCGCGCTTGAGGCCGTGGGCGAGCAGCAGCAACAGCACGCCCGCGCTGAGCGACAGCGCCGCGGCGAACGGACCGAACGCGCCCGGCAGCACCTCGGCGATGGCGTGCATACGGCTGTGCCGGAAGCGCGGGAAGACTCCCGCCGCGATGTCCAGCAGGCCCACCAGGGCGCAGGCCCTGCCGACGAGGACGGGAACGGCCTCGGGGCGCGGGCCGCGCAGCAGGTGGCGTACGCGGCTCGACAGATGCCCTGCCTGGCTCGATACCTGGCTGGGTCGTTGAGGAACCTTGCCCGACATTTCCACATCTGTCCTGACAGACATCGCATCCCACAGTTCAGCGAGCGACCTTGGATCCGGTGCCGATTCGGGCATCCGGCGACATTGCGCCCTCTAGGACGGTGTCTCGAGGGGAGAGGTTCACTCGGCTCCCCAAAACCGTTTCAAAGGCCAAGGAAAGTCCGGGGCAAGCCCTTGCGAAGGAGCGGGGGAGGCAGCGCGGGGAGCAGGTGTCCGCGCGGCCCGGGCGGAAAGCGTGGACAGGTAACCATCGATGGGTCTCACGAGCGACAAGGTGCTGGCGCTGGCGGTTCTCGCCGCCGTAGGGCTGTTCGTCGGCACGGTGTGGCAGTGGCCACGGCTGGCGCGGCGCGGCTGGCGGGCGGTGAGCGCACGGGTGGGCCTGCTGCTCTCCACGCAGCTGGTCATCTTCATGGCCGTGGGCCTCGCCGCCAACCAGGCCTTCGGGTTCTACGCCAGCTGGGCCGACCTGTTCGGGCAGGAGAAGGACCAGGGCGTCGTCGTGGACCACACGCCGGAACG
Organism: Streptomyces sp. NPDC051243; assembly: GCF_044455405.1. Lineage (NCBI taxonomy): Bacteria > Bacillati > Actinomycetota > Actinomycetes > Kitasatosporales > Streptomycetaceae > Streptomyces > Streptomyces sp. NPDC051243. Next base: position 706,946 of record NZ_JBITES010000004.1, read on the forward strand.
CGGGCCGCTGCGGGTCACGGACACCGAGCGGGTGCCGGGGGCGGCGAGCTCCAGTCCGCGCCTCGGCGGCCAGATCCAGAAGGTCGACATCGTGGGCCGGACGTCGCACATCGCCACACCCGCGTACGTCTATCTGCCGCCCGAGTATTTCCAGCCGGAGTACCGCACGCGGAAGTTCCCGGCGGCCGTGGTCCTTACCGGTTATCCCGGTACGGCCCGGGCGCTGGTGGACAAGCTCGACTATCCGCGTACGGCCGCGAGGCTCGCCGCACAGGGCCGTATGGAGCCGATGATCCTGGTGATGATGCGGCCGACGGTGGCGCCGCCGCGGGACACCGAGTGCGTGGACATTCCCGGGGGCCCGCAGACCGAGACGTTCTTCGCGTCCGACCTGCCGGAGGCCGTGACCGGCCACTACAGGGTGGGCGACGGGCCCGGCAGTTGGGGAATCATCGGGGACTCGACCGGCGGCTACTGCGCGTTGAAGCTCGCCATGCACCATCCCGGGGCGTACGCCGCGGGCGCGGGGCTTTCCGCGTACTACAACGCGCCGATCGACGCCACGACCGGCGATCTCTTCCAGGGTGACGAGGAACTGCGCAATCGCGCGAACCTGTGGTGGTACCTCAAGCACATGCCGGCTCCGGACACTTCACTGCTCGTCAGCAGCAGCAAAGTTGGAGAATCCAACTACAAGGCCACGCTGAAGTTCATTGAGCGCGTGAAGGCCACGAAGCTGACGCGCATCTCGTCGATCATCCTCGAAAGCGGCGGGCACAACTTCAACACCTGGCGGCGGGAGATTCCGGGGACGCTGGAGTGGATGAGCGGGCGGCTGAGCGGCAGGTGAGACGGCCGCAGCGGTGGAGCTCCGGTGCTTTGTGATCTTGGTTCTTGGTTAATTCGGCGTCGGATCCGATTCCCGATGCCCGGTGAACGACTCGCGATGGCTGTCTTTTTACGGGGCGGGGCAACAAGATTCGCCTACGCGCGGTAAGTTTCTGGCCATGCCACGTGGACGTCACCGTCATTCACCGCCCTTGCACAGGTTGCTGCCCCCGTCGGCGATCGCGGGCGTCTCCGTCGTCTGTGCCCTCGCCCCCTGGGTGTTCACCGAGCCCGTCGTGCTGCGCGGCCTTGCCGCGGCCGCCGCGGCGACGGCGGTGGTCGGCGCGGTCGTCCTGCGCCGCTGGGACACCCAGGCCGGCAAGAAGGTCGCCGACCTCACGCGCGCGCGTGCGAGCGACGAGTGGCGGTACGAGGAGCGGGTCGCCGAGCTGGAGACCGACCTCGAGGAGTCGCGCGAGCTGCGCATGAAGCTGGAGCAGCGGCTGCGGGCCAAGCGGGCGGAACTGGCGGGTCTGCGCAACGAGCACGCGGCGCTGCTGCGCCGGTACGCCACGTCCGAGACCGAGCGCGCGAGCGTCCTGGAGGAGCGCCGGGTTCTGGAGATAGAGGCGACCACACCCGCGCGCGCGTTGCCGCCGGCGCCGGTCGCCGCCGCTTCGGCGCGGGACGCGGAGGCTGTGGCTGCCTCCGCGGACGCTGTGGCGGAGGATGCGGAAACCGAGTCCGCCGAGGAGACGCCGGCGGCTCCGGCGGTCTTCTCGCCGGAGGGGTCGCGGCTGTTCCTGCGCGCCAAGGCGGCGTTGGCGCGGTTCGACGAGGATGAGGCCGTCAAGGGCGGCGAGTCCGCGACGGACGGCGAGCCAGTGAAGGGCGGCGAGCCCGAGAAGGACGGCGAGCCAGTGAAGGGCGGCGAGTCGGCCAAGGACGAGTTCCCGAAGGACGAGCCGCCGAAGGACGAGCCGCCGAAGGGCGACGGGCCGTCCAACGACGAGCCGGCGAAGGACGGTTCGGGCGCCACCGAGGCGCAGAGGCAGAGCTCCACGTCGCGGATTTCCGAGGCGGGGACGTCCGAGGTGCAGACCACCGGGGCGCAGACCACCGAGCACCAGACCACCAAGGCGCAGACCACCCAGGCCGGGCAGGTCGGCGGATCCGCTACGGAGCCCGCGCTGGAGGACGAAGCGCAGGGGAAGCCCGAGGCGGTCGACGGGCACGAGCGCGCGGCCGCCAACACCACGGCAGACGCCCTCACCAAGGCGGACGCCGTAGCTACGGCGTCCGCGGTCGGTACGGCGCAGGCCGTCACCGCGGCCCGGCCCGCCCTGCCGCCGGCCGGTTCCGTCCCGTCGCAGCAGCCCGCCGGTCACTTCATCGCGCCGACCGCCGTGGCCGTCGTACCGGCGACGCCCGTACGGCGTGCGGCGATCGAGGGCGGCTTCGACTTCTTCGGTACGAAGAAGGGGGCGGCGGCGCCCTCCGCGCTGGAGTCGGTCCAGAACGAGGACCTGGCCGACGTCGTCGGGCAGGAGGCCCTCGCCCTCCACAAGGCCGAGTCCGAGGCCGAGTTCAAGACGGCGGACGACGAGTCCCGGGGGATCGGTCAGGTCATCGACCTGACGGCGCACGACGAGACGGAACAGATCGATGTCCAGGGGCTGCGGAGCGCGGTTTCCTGACGCGGCTTCCCGACGCCGCCGGGTGATCCGGCCCGGCGTCAGGCCATCCACCGATCCGGCCGGGCCACCTTCCGTCCCGTACGTGACCGCTCCGCCTGCCCCCGCAGCAGCTCCGCGGCCTCCCCGGCGTCCCTCAGCCGGGCGGTCACGGTCTTGTTGGCCCCGGTGTCCACGTGGACGTCGGAAACGCCCCACACGCGCTGCCAGGGGCCCTGGGTCAGCCGTACGCTCTGGACCTTCGCGTGCGGTACGAGCGCCAGGCTGCGCCGGAACAGCCCGATGCGGGCGGCGAACACAGCGTCCGTGACGGCCAGGCCGTACCCACGCCACCACAGCGGCACGCACCGGCCCGCCCGCCGCGGCGGACGCACCAGGGACGCGCGGGTGGGGACGGTCACGCCGGGCAGCACGCGCGCGATGACCGATTCCGCGACCTCGCGCGGGGCGACCGGGAGCAGAACCGAGTTCGACGAGCCGGCAACGTCCAGTTCCACTCGCACCCATCCGCGCCGCCGCCACAGCAGCGGCTCCACGATCCGAACCGTCTGGACACGGCCGGGCGGCACCGTCTCGTGCGCCCGGTCGAGCAGCCCGTGGTCTATGCGCAGCCCGTCCGGCGACTCGCCCACCGTCCAGTCGTACTCGGTGACGAACCGTCCCACGCTGCTCGCCCCCGCCGCGCCGAACAGCGGAACCGCGGTCGCGAGCACCGTCCACGGGCTCTCGGTGACCAGCCAGAGGATCGCGGGAACGACGACAGCGGCGGCCAGTGTTGCCCAGGTGGCGCCGGTCAGGACGAGCGAGACGGCCAGGACGGCCGGAGGCACGCGCAGCAGCTGGTGGGCCGGCGCCTCGCCGACCTCGTGCGCCGTCTCGGGCGCGAAACCGGCGGCGCGTGCGAGGAGTTCCGCGCGCAGCGCACGCGCCTCCTCCGCGCCGAGGAAGGCGAGTTCGTCCTTCTTGTCGGTGCCTATGACGTCCAGTTTGAGCTTCGAGACGCCCGCCACGCGCGCGAGGAGCGGCTGGGTGACGTCGATGGCCTGGATGCGTTCCAGCCGGATGTGCGCGGTGCGCCGGAACACCAGGCCGGTACGGATGCGCAGTTCCGTGTCGGTCACCGCGAAGTGCGTGAACCACCAGGTGAGGAAGCCGTACAGGGCGGCCGCGGGGACGAGCACGGCGAGCGCGATCAGGAGGGTCGTCGTGGTCAGCCGGGTCAGCTGGCGCTGCGCCTGGTCGGGGTCGTGCACGGCCCACCCGATCAGCACGGCGACCGGCGCCCACGCGCGCCTCAGCGGAGTCACGGGGTGCAGGCGCCGTTCGGTCACGGGGCGCCGCTCGCGTACGGCGTCGTCGACGCCCGGCGTCGTCACAGGCCCGCCGATCGTGCCTCGCCCAGCTCGGTGAGCCGGTCACGCAGCCGCTCGGCCTCGGCCGGGTCGAGGCCGGGGATGGTGGCGTCGGTGGCCGCCGCGGCCGTGTGCAGCTGCACGCTGGCCAGGCCGAAGTGCCGCTCGACGGGGCCCGAGGTGACCTCGACCAACTGCATGCGGCCGTACGGCACCACCGTCTCCTCGCGCCACAGCACGCCCCGGCTGATCAACAGGTCGTCGGCGCGCTCGGCGTAGCGCCACGAACGCCAGTTGCGGCCCAGCATCGCCCAGCCCCACGCCAGGAGCGCCAGTGGCAGCAGCGCGAAGGCCGCCCAGGCGGGCCCGGCGAGCAGGCCGAGCAGTACCGCGAGGCCGATCGTCAGCAGGCCCAGCCACACCACCAGCAACAGCCGTCGCATGCGGAGCAGGCCGGGCGGCAGCCCGGTCCACCCCGGCTCGGCCCCCGCGTCTTCGGTTCCCGCCTGCTCGTCTCCCGCTGTCCCCGTGTTCCCCGGGCTCCCCGTCTCCATGAGGCCAGCGTACGTAGGAGAGACTGTGTCCATGACTCCTACGACGGAGACCATGGTCGGTATCGGCGGCGCCGCGGAGAGCACCGACATGGTGCTCAACATCGGGCCCCAGCACCCGTCGACGCACGGTGTGCTGCGCCTCAAGCTCGTCCTGGACGGCGAGCGCATCACGCGCGCGGAGCCGGTGATCGGCTACATGCACCGCGGCGCGGAGAAGCTCTTCGAGGCCCGCGACTACCGGCAGATCATCATGCTCGCCAACCGCCACGACTGGCTGTCGGCGTTCTCCAACGAGCTGGGCGTCGTGCTCGCCGTGGAGCGCATGCTCGGCATGGAGGTGCCACAGCGGGCGGTGTGGACCCGGACGCTGCTCGCGGAGCTCAACCGGGTGCTCAACCACCTGATGTTCCTCGGGTCGTACCCGCTGGAGCTGGGCGGGATCACGCCGATCTTCTACGCCTTCACGGAGCGCGAGGAACTCCAGCACGTGATGGAGGAGGTCTCCGGCGGGCGTATGCACTACATGTTCAACCGGGTGGGAGGCCTGAAGGAGGACCTGCCGGCCGGGTGGACCACGCGCGCGCGTACCGCCGTCGCCGATGTGCGCTCGCGGATGGACCGGTTCGACGACCTGGTGCTCGGCAACGAGATCTTCCGGGGGCGCACGCGGGGCGTGGGCGCCCTCGCACCGGAGACAGCGCACGCGTACGGCGTGAGCGGGCCGATCGCGCGCGCCTCGGGAGTGGACTTCGATCTGCGCCGGGACGAGCCCTATCTCGCGTACGGCGAGCTGGGGGACGTCCTGAAGGTCGTGACCCGGGACGAGGGCGACTGCCTGGCCCGGTTCGAGTGCCTGCTGGAGCAGACACACAACTCCCTCGACCTCGCCGACGCCTGCCTCGACCGCCTCGCCGAGCTGCCGCCCGGGCCGATCAACCAGCGGCTCCCCAAGGTGCTGAAGGCGCCCGAGGGGCACACCTACGCGTGGACCGAGAACCCGCTCGGCATCAACGGCTACTACCTCGTCAGCAAGGGCGAGAAGACCCCGTACCGCCTGAAGCTGCGCTCGGCGTCCTACAACAACATCCAGGCGCTGGTGGAGCTGCTGCCGGGCACGCTGGTCGCGGACATGGTGGCGATTCTGGGGTCGATGTTCTTCGTGGTCGGGGACATCGACAAGTAGGTCGGGGGGCGGGGCGAGGGCGCAGGGGGATGGTGCGCCCGGTAGGTGGGTCGGGAATTCCAACCGAGGGAAGTGCCCGGTCCGCCGGTACGTCCGGATTTCCAACCGACGCACCTGGTCGATCCGCACCTGGTCAATCCGTCAATACGTCCGGAATGCCCACCGGCTGCAGCAGCCACCCGAAGTCCCCGAGCCCGCCCGGCGCGGTCAGCTCGGCGGCTTCGCCGGCGGTGGCCAGGGCTCGTACGTACTCGGCGGGGTGCGTGGAGGCCAGCTCCAGTGGGGGTCGTGCGCCCGTGACACCCAGGGTGCGCAAGGCGGCGCGCTGGGACAGCAGGCGCGCTCCGGGCAGCGCGCACGCCTCGGCGCACGCGTCCAGCGCGACATGCGCCGTGATGTCGCACGAGCCGTCCGGCACGGGTGCCGTCTCGCGGCCGTCGCGGAAGCCGGTGAGCGTCCCGAACGGCGGTCGCTCCCGGGCCGTGTGCGCGTAGTCCACGGCGACGGCGAGCCCCCGCTCCAAGGCCGCGACCGCGCCGGCCCAGGCCGCGTCGCGCGGCAGCCCGATCTCGGCCCGCAGCCCCGCCTGGCCCGCGGCGCCTCCGCCGGCGACCGGCCCTGGCGCGACCACGCGGGCGCGCGGCGTCGGCGCACCTTCTCCGCCCGGCGCATCTCCGCCCGGCGCGCCTTCCGTGCCCCGCGCTCCCTCCGCGCGCCCCAACGGCCACCACCGCTCCAGCCACTCCGCCTCGGCACCCGCGACCGGCTCCCCGAGGCGCTCCGTCCCGTCCCGGCGTACGAGGACCTGACGTGGTACGCCCGCGGAGTCGACTTCCGCGACCTCCACCGGGACGTTGTCCAGCCACTCGTTGGCGAAGAGCAGACCCGTGAGCCCCGGCGGCGGCTCCGGCAGCCACTCGATCCGGTGATCGAGGGCCCGCGGGCGATCGGCGATCTCGACGGCGTACGCCCGCGTGCGTGCCGCCACCTCGGCGGGAAGGGCCGCCAGTACGCCCGTGACCAGCTCGCCCCGCCCCGCCGCCATGTCGACGAAGCCGAGCGACGCGGGCCGGCCCAGGGCCTCGTCGACCCGGCACAGCAGCCGGGCGACGGCACCGGCGAAGAGGGACGACGCGTGCACGGACGTACGGAAGTGACCGGCCGGTCCCTCGGGCCGGCGATAGAAGCCGCCCGGCCCGTACAGGGCGGATTCCGCCGCCGCACGCCACCCGCGCCACTCACCTGCCGCCTCTGCTGTCACCGGCCCAGGCTAAGCGCACAGAAGAACGCAGCCTCCACCTTGGGGAGTACGCGCGCGGGACGCGGATCGGCCCTCCGGTTGACCCCTGCACGCATCTCGCTTCCCTACTCTGGGTTACGTGCAGCGCCTCTATGACTTCATCCGCAGGCACCCGACATGGGTCGACGGCTTCTGGGCCGTCTTCCTTCTCGGGATCTCTGCGGTCACCGTCACCGTCCGGGACGAGGGCGGTCAGAACCCTCCGGGCACGGACTCCGAGGCAGCCATCGTCGCGGTGGTCCTCATGCTGTGCCTGGTGATCGCGCTGCGCCGGCGGATGCCGGAGAAGATGCTGCTGCTGGCCATCGGCGTGGGACTGGCCCAGCTGGTGCTGAACGTGGCGACCACACCCGCCAACTTCGCCTTCCTGGTGATCGTCTACACCGTCGCCGCGACCGGCGCCCGCTGGGCCTCCCGGCTCGCCCTGGCCGCCGGCCTGTGCGCGGCACCCGTGGCGCAGTTGCGCTGGCCGGAGCAGGACTCCAGCGCCCTGGGCACAGTGGCTCTGATGATCTTCACGTCGGTGCCCTTCGCGCTCGCCTGGGTGCTCGGCGACTCGATCCGCACCCGCCGTGCCTACTACGAACAGCTGGAGGAGCGCGCGACCCGGCTCGAAAAGGAGCGCGAGGCGCAGGCGAAGGTCGCGGTCGCAGCTGAACGCGCCCGGATCGCGCGCGAGCTGCACGACGTCGTCGCGCACAACGTCTCCGTGATGGTGGTGCAGGCCGACGGTGCCGCCTATGTCCTCGACGCCGCCCCCGACCAGGCCAAGATGGCCCTGGAGACCATCTCCTCCACCGGCCGCCAGGCCCTCGCCGAGATGCGCCGCCTGCTGGGCGTGCTACGCACGGGCGAGCACCAGGAGGGCGGCGAGTACGTCCCGCAGCCCGACGTGGAGCAGATCGACGAGCTCATCCAGCAGTGCCGCAGCTCCGGCCTGCCGGTCGACTTCAAGGTCGAGGGCACCCCGCGCCCGCTGCCCAGCGGCGTCGAGCTGACGGCGTACCGCATCGTGCAGGAGGCGCTGACGAACACGCGCAAGCACGGCGGTCCGAACGCGGGCGCGAGCGTGCGCCTGGTCTACTTCGACGACGGCCTCGGCCTGCTCGTCGAGGACGACGGCAAGGGCGCCCCGCACGAGCTGTACGAGGACGGCGGCGCCGACGGCAGCGGGCACGGCCTGATCGGCATGCGCGAACGCGTCGGCATGGTCGGCGGCACCCTGGACGCGGGGCCCCGCCCGGGCGGAGGATTCCGCATCAGTGCGCTGCTGCCGCTCAAACCAGCCCACTGACGCCTGCGCACGCCCCTTGTTGACACCTGTAACGCCCCTGTAGACGGACCCGGAAGACACGGAAGAGGACCCCGATGACGATCCGCGTGATGCTCGTCGACGACCAGGTGCTGCTGCGCACCGGGTTCCGGATGGTGCTCGCGGCCCAGCCGGACATGGAGGTCGTCGCCGAGGCGGGCGACGGCGTCGAGGCCCTCCAGGTGCTGCGTTCGACCCCCGTCGACGTCGTCCTGATGGACGTGCGCATGCCGAAGCTGGACGGCGTGGAGACCACCCGCCGCATCTGCTCCGACCCCGAACCGCCCAAGGTGCTGATCCTCACCACCTTCGACCTGGACGAGTACGCCTTCTCCGGCCTGAAGGCGGGCGCCTCCGGCTTCATGCTCAAGGACGTGCCGCCCGGCGAACTCCTCGCCGCCATCCGCTCGGTGCACAGCGGCGACGCGGTGGTCGCCCCGTCGACGACCCGGCGCCTGCTGGACCGGTTCGCGCCCATGCTGCCGTCCGCCGGCAAGGAGTCCCAGCACAAGGAGCTCGAGCGGCTCACCGACCGCGAGCGCGAGGTCATGGTGCTGGTCGCGCAGGGCCTGTCCAACGGCGAGATCGCGGCCCGGCTGGTGCTGTCGGAGGCGACCGTGAAGACCCACGTGGGGCGCATCCTGACCAAGCTGGGGCTGCGCGACCGGGTGCAGGTGGTCGTCCTGGCGTACGAGACGGGGCTGGTGCGGGCCGGCGGGCACGGCTGACGTCCAGCGGCGCGTGACCCTCGCGTAACCGGTGCCCACTAGGGTCTGCGCATGCTCCTGTGGATCAACGGCCCTTTCGGGGGTGGCAAGACGCAGACCGCCTACGAGATCCAGCGCCGCCTGCCCGGCAGCGTGGTCTGCGATCCCGAGCACGCCGGATTCGGGCTGCGGCGCACCCTCCCGCCCGGGCTGCGAGGCGACTTCCAGGACTTGGTGTCCTGGCGGCAAGGCGTCGTCGAGGTCCTCGACCTCGCCCTCACCGAGCACGACGGTGTGGTGATCGCCCCCATGACGGTCACGAACTCCGGCTATTTCGCCGAGACGGTCGGCCGACTGCGCGAACTCGGCCATGACGTGAGGCACTTCACCCTCCTCGCCGAGCGTGAGACGGTCCTGAAGCGGCTGCGGGAGCGGGGCTTCGGACACCTCCTTCAGTACGTCGCCGCAAAGAACGCCGGGCTGCGCCGGGAGAGTTGGGCCGTTGAGCAGCTCGACCACTGCCTGGAGCGGTTGCGGGAGCCGGAGTTCGCCGAGCATCTGTGGACGGACCGCTCCACGGTGCCGAAGACGGCGGACCGCATCGCCGTGCTGGCCGGGCTGCGGCTACGGCCGAACACCGAGGGCGCGCTGCGGACGCGGCTGCGGCAGGTGGGCGTCGGGATCAGGCACATCCGGTTCGACTGACGGTCACCTCAGCAGCGCCTCCAGGAAGTCGCCGCCGAGCCGTGCCACCGCGGTGACGTCCAGTTGGTGCAGAACGTACCGGCCTCGGCGGCGGGTGGTGATCAGGCCGGCCTTCTTGAGGACGCTCAGGTGCCGGGATATCTCGGGCGCGGTCATGCCGTGGATCTGTACGAGCTCGCTCGTGGTGCAGGTGCTGCGGGCGAGATTGCGGCAGAGCTGCATGCGCACCGGGTGGGACAGGGCGCTCATCCGCAGGGTCAGCTGGTCGACCGAGGGCGGCGCGGCGAGGCCGGGGGAGCCGACCGGGTAGTGCAGGACCGGCTGCCAGCCGTGCCGGTACAGCACCTGCAGGTGCGGCCAGCCCAGGCTCGTCGGCACCAGCAGCAGGCTTCGGTCCTTGATGACGGTGTGGCCCTGGCGCAGCTTGTCGATCGTGACCCTGCCGGCGGTCTCGTCGACCCTCACCGCCGGGGACACCGCGGTCAGCGCCTCGGTCAGCCCCTTGTGCCGCAGCAGGTCGGTCTTGTGCCGGGCGTCCGCCGCGAGCTGGTGGCGCAGGCGGGACCACGCCTCGGCGAAGAACGCCTCGTCGCAGTCCTGGAGGAACTGCCGCAGCCAGGACCGGATGCGCGGCGGGTCCGCCAGCAACCGCTCGCTGAACCGCAACTGCTGCGGCCCGCGCGCGGCGGCCAGCTCCAGAGCACGTCGGCGCAGGCCCGCGTCGGCGAGTACGTCGGGCGCCGGCGTCTCGTACGGCAGCGCGCAGGTGAACTCCAGCGCGGCGTCCACGAACTGCTCGTCGGTGAGCTTGTCCAGCTGGTCCAGCTCCTCCGCGAGCGTGGCTCCCGGGAGCGTGCTGCCGCCCGGGATGCCGGCGAACGGCAGGAACAGGTCCGACGACGTCGTCCGCCACAGGAAGTCGGCCTCGCACATCCGGTCGGCCAGGTGCGAGTCCAGCCGGGCCGTCACGCTCGTCACCCAGCCCTGCAGCCCCGGGTGGTGCCCCGGTTCCGACAGCGCGTGCAGCGCCATGCCGAGCTCGGCCAGGGGCGAGGGCACGACGGCCAGCCCCTCCGGCCGCAGCCCGGCGATGTCGATGCTCACGGTCATGCCCTCATGGTGCACCGGGCCACTGACAACGCGGCCGCCGATTGACAGCTGCCGTCAATCGACGCGACGTGGCCGCCGCAGGGAGGCAAGCCTGGGAGCACCGGGGCAGCCGCGGAGCCCGATCCCCACTACGTCATGCCTCCGAGAAGGCGATACGTCATGAGCATCACGCAGCACCACCTCCTCGACACCTACCGCGCACGGCAGCTCGACGAGCCCGCGCCGCCCGCGCCCGGCGCACACGACTGGCAGGTCGTGCGCGAGTGGCGCGACCACCGGCAGTTCCGGGCGGTCGTCGCCGGCCGCCCGGCCCGCGGGCGGCTACGGCAGGCCCTGGGCCGGTGGCTGCGCCCGCGGCCCCGCTCTAGCTGCTGACCTCCTCGGTCAGCAGGGCCACGAACCGGGCGACGGCCTCCGTCACGTCGTCGGCCGTCCACTCCAGCCCGGCGGCCCGTACGTAGACCTCGGTGCAGGCCAGGCCGGGCCCCTTGGTGTCCCAGCCGCCCGCGAACAGCAGGGTTCCCGTCTCCTCCGCCTGCCGGACAGCCGCCTCCGCGAGGACATCGGCGTCGTACGGCAGCCAGACCTGGAACTCGTTCGTGTGCGGCGGCTCGGGGTTGACCCGCGTCCAGGGCACCCCGGCCGCCGCGAACCCCTCGCGCAGGGCTGCGGCCGCCACGCGCGCGTGGGCGACGTACTCGGGCAGCCGGGGGAGTTCCCGCCGCAGGCCGGCGAGCGCCGACAGCGCGGTCGGGAACTGCTGGAACACGGTGCCGCCGTAGCGGTGCCGCCAGGCCTTCGCCTCGTCCACCAGCGTCTTCGGACCGGCGAGGGCCGCGCCGCCGAAACCGTCGAGGGACTTGTAGAACGACACGTAAACGCTGTCCGCCAGGCCCGCGATCTCCTCCAGCGGGCGGCCGAAGTGGACGGTGGACTCCCACAGGCGCGCGCCGTCGAAGTGCACCACCGCGTCGCGCTCCCGTGCCGCCTCCACGACCTCTGTGAGCTCCTCCCAGGAAGGCAGGAGGAAACCGGCGTCGCGGAGCGGCAGTTCCAGCATCAGCGCCCCGAAGGGCTCCTCGAAGTCGCGCACCTCGGCGGCGGTCGGCAGCCGCGGCTCGCTCGTCACGCGGACCGGTCGCAGCCCGCTGACCTGGCTGAACGCGTTCCGCTCGTGCACTTCGGGGTGGGCCAGCGCATGCAGGGCGACGGTCGGGTTCCCGGTACGGCCCGCCCAGCAGCGCAGGGCCACCTGCTGGGCCATCGTGCCCGTCGGGAAGAAGGCGGCCGCCTCCGTGCCGAGCAGCCCGGCGGTCCGCTCCTCCAGGGCCTCGACGATGCCGTCGCCGTAGACGTCCGCCGGCTCGTCCAGGTCGTGCACCTCCAGCGCACGCGCCTCGTCCAGCAGCGCCAGGCGCTCGCGGAGAGTGCCCAGAAAACCGGGGCGCGCGAGCACGCGCCGCGCGCTGCGATAGGCGGCGATGCGCCGCTCACGGCGCTGCCTTCGCCGCTCGTCGTCAGTCAGCCCACCCTGCTCCGCCGTATCGCTCATGTCCCGGATCATGTCGCGCGCCCACCCACGCGGGCACCCGCATTTCGACCGCCGCCCCCACCGCCCGCGCGGGTGTGAACGGCGTGGCGAAACCCACAGCCTGTGGACGACCGAACGCCGCTCGAACCAATCGCGTTAACATGACGAGAAATCGTCCGGTACCCAGAGCGGACTGGAACGGGAAGGCCGCCTTCGCGTGACTACAAGCCAACAGCCAGATCCCCAGGACCGCCCCGCGCGGCTCACCGTCGGTGTCGTCGGCGCCGGCCGCGTGGGCCCCGCGCTCGCCGCGTCCCTCCAGCTCGCCGGGCACCGTCCGGTGGCCGTCTCCGGGGTCTCCGACGCCTCCCGGCGACGCGCCGAGCGGATGCTTCCCGACGTGCCGCTCGTGCCGCCCGCCGAAGTCCTCGCACGCGCCGAGCTGGTCCTGCTGACCGTCCCGGACGATGTCCTGCCCGGGCTGGTCGAGGGCCTCGCCGAGACCGGGGCCGTGAAGCCGGGCCAGCTGCTGGTGCACACCTCCGGGCGGTACGGCGCGAAGGTCCTGGACCCCGCCCTGCGCGCGGGCGCGCTGCCGCTGGCCCTGCATCCGGCGATGACCTTCACCGGCACGCCCGTGGACGTCCAGCGCCTGGCCGGCTGCTCCTTCGGCGTCACCGCCCCCGAGGAGCTTCGGCTGGCCGCGGAGGCCCTCGTCATCGAGATGGGCGGCGAACCCGAGTGGGTCGCCGAGGAGATGCGCCCGCTGTACCACGCGGCACTCGCGCTGGGCGCGAACCACCTGGTGACACTGGTCGCCCAGTCCATGGAGCTGCTGCGCGAGGCGGGCGTCGCGGCCCCCGACCGGATGCTCGGCCCGCTGCTCGGCGCCGCCCTCGACAACGCCCTGCGCTCCGGCGACGCGGCCCTGACCGGCCCCGTCGCGCGCGGGGACGCGGGCACCGTCGCCGCGCACGTCACCGAGCTGCGGCGGCACGCCCCGCAGACCGTCGCCGGCTATCTCGCGATGGCCCGCGCGACCGCCGACCGGGCGCTCGCCCACGGACTGCTCAAACCGGAGCTCGCCGAGGACCTCCTCGGGGTACTCGCCGACGGGACCGACGGGACCAACGGCGCCGAGGGAGACGCCCGATGACCACCCTGCTGCGCACCGCCGACGAGTTGCACGCACGCGCGCGTGCCGGCCGCCGCGCCGTCGTGATGACCATGGGCGCCCTGCACGAGGGCCACGCCACCCTGATCCGCACCGCGCGCACGATCGCCGGACCGGAGGGCGAGGTCGTCGTCACCGTCTTCGTGAACCCCTTGCAGTTCGGCAAGGGCGAGGACCTCGACCGCTACCCGCGCACCCTGGAGGCCGACCTCAAGATCGCCGAAGAGGCGGGCGCGGACGCCGTGTTCGCCCCCTCGGTCGACGAGGTGTACCCGGGCGGCGAGCCCCAGGTGCGCATCAGCGCAGGGCCCATGGGCGAGCGCCTCGAAGGCGCCTCCCGCCCCGGCCACTTCGACGGCATGCTCACCGTCGTCGCCAAACTGCTCCACCTCACCCGCCCCGACATCGCCCTGTACGGCCAGAAGGACGCCCAGCAGCTCGCCCTGATCCGCCGTATGGTGCGCGACCTGAACTTCGGCGTCGAGATCGTCGGCGTCCCCACCGTGCGCGAGGAGGACGGCCTCGCCCTCTCCAGCCGCAACCGCTACCTCTCGCCCGGGGAACGCCGCACCGCGCTAGCCCTCTCCCAGGCGCTGTTCGCCGGCCGTGACCGCCACGCGGCGCAGGAGGCGCTGCGCGCGCGGGCCCGCGAAGTGCCCGCCACACGCGCGCGTGCCGAGGCGCTCAGCGCCATAGGGGAGTCCCGCGCGGCGGCCGACGCACACGCCGTCGCCAAGGCCGTCCCCGGCGCCGCGGCGGCCGTCCGCGCCGCCGCCCGCCTGGTCCTCGACGAGGCCGCCCGCCTCGACCCGCCGCTCGAACTGGACTACCTGGCGCTTGTCGACCCGTCGGACTTCACGGAGATCACCGATCACGAGGACGACTTCACCGGCGAGGCCGTCCTCGCCGTCGCGGCCCGGGTCGGGACGACCCGGCTGATCGACAACATCCCCCTCACCTTCGGAGCCGCCTCGTGACCAGCACAGGCATACGACTGCACGCGCCAGCGCCCGGGTGGTCCATCGCCGCGGACGTCGTGGTCGTCGGCTCCGGCGTGGCCGGCCTCACCGCGGCCCTGCGCTGCGAGGCCGCGGGCCTCAGGACGGTCGTGGTCACCAAGGCCCGCCTCGACGACGGCTCCACCCGCTGGGCCCAGGGCGGCATCGCCGCGGCCCTGGGAGAGGGCGACACCCCTGAACAGCACCTCGACGACACCCTGGTCGCGGGTGCGGGCCTGTGCGACGAGGAAGCGGTCCGCATCCTCGTCACCGAGGGCCCGGACGCCGTACGCCGCCTGATCGAGACCGGCGCCCACTTCGACGAGTCCGAGGAAGGCCGCCTGGAGCTCACCCGGGAGGGCGGCCACCACCGCCGCCGTATCGCCCACGCGGGCGGTGACGCGACCGGCGCGGAGATCTCCCGCGCCCTCGTCGAGGCGGTACGCGCGCGTGGACTCCGCACGATCGAGAACGCGCTCGTCCTCGACCTCCTGACGGACGCGGAGGGCCGCACGGCGGGCGTCACCCTGCACGTCATGGGCGAGGGCCAGCACGACGGCGTAGGAGCGGTCCACGCCCCCGCCGTGGTCCTCGCGACCGGCGGCATGGGCCAGGTCTTCTCGGCGACGACCAACCCCTCCGTCTCGACAGGCGACGGCGTGGCGCTCGCGCTCCGAGCCGGCGCCGAGGTCAGCGATCTCGAATTCGTGCAGTTCCACCCCACCGTCCTGTTCCTCGGCCCGGACGCGGAGGGCCAGCAGCCCCTGGTCTCCGAGGCGGTGCGCGGCGAGGGCGCCCACCTGGTCGACGCCGACGGCGTGCGCTTCATGCTCGGCCAGCACGAACTCGCCGAACTCGCCCCCCGGGACATCGTCGCCAAGGGCATCATGCGGCGCATGCAGGAGCTGGACGCCGAGCACATGTTCCTCGACGCCCGCCACTTCGGCGCCGACATGTGGGAGCACCGCTTCCCGACGATCCTGGCCGCCTGCCGCGCGAACGGCATCGACCCGGTCACCACCCCCATCCCGGTCGCCCCGGCCGCCCACTACGCCTCCGGCGGCGTCCGCACCGACTCCCGGGGCCGTACGACCGTCCCCGGCCTGTACGCGTGCGGCGAGGTGGCCTGCACGGGCGTGCACGGCGCCAACCGCCTGGCCTCCAACTCTCTCCTCGAAGGCCTGGTCTACGCCGAGCGCATCGCGGCGGACATCGCGGCGTCCCGCGCCGCCGACGGCCTCCACGCGCGCGTGCCGCACCCCGTGCCCTACCCGGAGACCCCCGAGCACCCCCTGCTCGCGCCCGAGGCCCGCTTCACGATCCAGCGGATCATGACCGACGGCGCCGGAGTCCTGCGCTCCGCCGACTCCCTCGCCAAGGCCGCCGAGCAGCTCCAGCAGCTGCACACTGAGGCCCGCGACGCCCTCACCGAGAACGGCAAGACGGCGGAACCCGGAGTGGACACCTGGGAGGCCACCAACCTCCTGTGCGTGGCCCGAGTCCTGGTCGCCGCAGCCGAACTCCGTGAGGAGACCCGCGGGTGCCACTGGCGCGAGGACGAGCCCGACCGGGACGACACGACATGGCGCCGCCACATCGTCGTACGCCTGAACCCGGACCGCACACTGGCCGTGCAGACCACCGAAACCGCAGACTTCCCCCCGACCCTCCCCCGAGCTCTCGACTTCGCTCGAGCAGGGGGCACGCCCATGCCACAGCAGGAGCAGTGACAGAAGTGACCACCCCCGACCTTCCCCTCGCCCCGACCGGCGGCTGCGGCGACGACTGCGCCTGCGGTGCCGACGAGGAGTATCTGGAGTGCGGCCTCGACCCCGCGCTCGCCCAGCTCCTGGCCGACGCGGGCCTCGACCCGGTCGAGGTCGAGGACATCGCCAATGTGGCCATCCAGGAGGACCTGGCGCACGGCGTGGACGTGACGACGGTCGCGACCATCCCCGAAGAGGCGGTCGCCACGGCCGACTTCGTCGCGCGCGAGGCGGGCGTCGTGGCGGGCCTCAGGGTCGCCGAAGCGGTCGTCTCGATCGTCTGCGAGGACGAGTTCGAGGTGGAGCGCCACGTGGAGGACGGCACCGAGGTGGCGGCAGGCCAGAAACTCCTCTCCGTCACCACCCGCACCCGAGACCTCCTGACGGCCGAACGCAGCGCCCTGAACATCCTCTGCCGCCTGTCGGGCATCGCGACGGCCACGCGCGCGTGGGCGGACGTACTGGACGGCACCAACGCCAAGGTCCGCGACACCCGCAAGACGACCCCGGGCCTGCGCGCGCTGGAGAAGTACGCGGTGCGCTGCGGAGGCGGCGTGAACCACCGCATGTCCCTCTCGGACGCGGCCCTGGTGAAGGACAACCACGTGGTCGCGGCGGGCGGCGTCGCACAGGCCTTCAAGGCAGTACGCGAAGCCTTCCCGGACCTCCCCGTCGAGGTCGAGGTGGACACCCTCCACCAGCTCCGCGAGGTCGTGGACGCGGGCGCGGACCTGATCCTCCTGGACAACTTCACGCCGGGCGAGTGCGAGGAGGCGGTGGCGATCGTGGCCGGCCGGGCGGCCCTCGAAGCCTCCGGCCGACTGACCCTCGCCAACGCCAGGGCGTACGCGGACACGGGCGTCGACTACCTGGCCGTAGGGGCCCTCACCCACTCCTCGCCGATCCTGGACATCGGCCTGGACCTGCGAGCGGCGGAGTAGGTACGGGCATGCTCCTCACGATCGACGTAGGCAACACCCACACCGTCCTCGGCCTCTTCGACGGCGAGGACATCGTCGAGCACTGGCGCATCTCGACGGACGCCCGCCGCACCGCCGACGAACTGGCGGTCCTCCTCCAGGGCCTGATGGGCATGCACCCGCTGCTCGGCGAGGAACTGGGCGACGGCATCGACGGAATCGCCATCTGCGCGACGGTGCCCTCGGTGCTGCACGAGCTGCGCGAGGTCACTCGGCGCTACTACGGCGATGTGCCCGCCGTGCTGGTCGAGCCCGGTGTGAAGACAGGCGTGCCGATCCAGTTCGACAACCCCAAGGAGGTCGGCGCCGACCGCATCATCAACGCGGTCGCGGCGAACGAGCTGTACGGCGGCCCGGCGATCGTCGTCGACTTCGGTACGGCGACCACCTTCGACGCGGTCTCCGCGCGCGGGGAGTACGTCGGCGGAGTCATCGCCCCCGGCATCGAGATCTCGGTGGAGGCCCTCGGAGTCAAGGCCGCACAGCTGCGCAAGATCGAGGTGGCACGGCCCAGGAACGTGATCGGCAAGAACACCGTCGAGGCGATGCAGTCGGGCATCGTCTACGGCTTCGCCGGCCAGGTGGATGGTGTGGTCTCCCGCATGGCCCGCGAACTCGCCGACGACCCCGACGACGTCACGGTCATCGCGACGGGCGGCCTGGCCCCCATGGTCCTGGGCGAGTCCTCGGTCATCGACGAACACGAGCCGTGGCTGACCCTGATCGGCCTACGCCTGGTCTACGAACGCAACGTCTCCCGCATGTGACTCCGTCGGTCGTGCCGCGAGCTGCGGTGCGGCGCGACTGGTGGGTTGCCCGGCGCTTGCGGGTCGCCCAGCGCCCACCCGTGCTGCCCCAGCGGCACGACTGCCCGCAGCTGGGGCGGCGGAAGGACGAGTACCCCTACGGGCCGGTGGTCGCGTACGGCGGGAAGGGGACGGGTCGGGGAGTGTCCGCCCGCAGTGGCCGGCGTCAAAACGCAGCGCCTCCTGGCCTGAGTCCAGCCGCCGGTCCGAGGACGGACACCCCCCCCCCCCGCCCCCCCCCCCCCCCCCCCCCCCCGCGCCACCCCCCCCCCCCCCCCCCCCCCCCGGCCCGCCGGGGGCGGGCGCCCCCCCCC